>CABHOP010000016.1 GCA_902168085.1 uncultured Bacteroides sp. | reverse complement strand
GGGTGTCATCAATTATGTTGCAGGTATCTATGCCGAGCGCGAGGGCAAGAAACACCGCTCGCTGATAGTAGAGTCTGCCGGTAAGCATTTGAAATCGGACGCGTATTCTACGTTTGCTATTATAGTGGGGTTGATATTGCTGCTGGTAACCGGCTGGCAATGGCTGGATAGCGTGGTGGCTTTGATATTCAGCATAGTGATACTGGTAACGGGGTATAAGCTGGTGCGCCGCTCGCTGGCGGGTATAATGGATGAGGCCGATGAGCAGATACTGACCGATGTTATCCATACCCTACAACAATACCGCAAGCCACAATGGATAGACCTGCACAACCTGCGCGTGATACAGTATGGCGATGTGCTGCATATAGATGCACATATGACCCTGCCATGGTATTACCAGGTGCGCGATGCCGAGCGCGAGATACATGCGCTGGAAAACCTCATTAAAGAGTACTATGCTAATAAGGTAGAAATGTTCATACACATAGATGCCTGCATGCCCTACCAATGCCACCTTTGTGCCGTACCCGAATGCCCGGTGCGGCAAGAAGCATTACAGGCGCAACTACCGTGGACGCTGGAGAATGTGCTGTATGATGCCAAGCATGGTAGCGGGGAGTAGGGTTACTTAAGTACTTTATCTGCCACTTTAGGGTTCAGGTTCCCTTCTTCTGCATATACTATTTTGCCCTTGTTGTCTATAATGATGTTCTCAACAAAGCCGTCGCCCGAGCCCAGTTTTTGACGCAGGTCTTTTATGAATTGGATATGTGTTTGCATAATGCCCTGCTGCTGGTAGCTGCTGTCTATCGCATAAAAGGGAGCGGTGTATTGAAAGGTTTCTGAATAGTTTTTGAAAATGTTTTGATTATCGGTACTGTTCACCACGCTTACCATCACCATGTTCAGCTTGTCTTTATGCTTATTGTAAAACAGCACCCTATCGCTGAATATCTGGTGTGCCTGTGCGCATTTGGGTATATATACTGCCACCCACAGGTACGGTTTATCCTGTGTTTGCGCCATATCTATCACCTGCTGTGCGGTGAGGTATTTTACAGGCGGCTTTCCCGATTGTGCAAATATCAGGTGGGTAGATAACAGCATACATAGCAGGCACTGTATAGATTTTTGTAGCATATTAGAAATAGAATTGTGAGATATATAAAAAGTAAGGGCCGGCCAGTGAAGCCAGCCCCGTACCTGTTTTTTTTTAATTGATAATTGCGGTGAGAACGATAACGCCATTAGGATTGTTGGCAGTGAATACAGGGGTGCAAGAGCCCGGCTGTATCGCTACAGAAGACACACCTAATTCTGTGCATATACTTTGTGGCAGGGTTACCACATCTTCAATATCCAGCGTGGCATCATCAGCGCTGGTCAGTGCTCTTTCATATGTTACCAGCAGGTTGTTATCGGCGGTGATGGTAATGGTTACCGGCATTTCATTGCTGGCGCCGCTATAGGCCGCGTCTGTAACACACCATCCGCAGTCGCCATAGTTATACAGGCAATTGCAACGGGTGTGGGCACCGCACCATCCGCTCATCAGGCCTGCGGCAGTGCGTGCAGTAGCAGCTGTGCCTGCCAGTAGTGCTAATACAAGAAAGGTTGTTTTTACAAATGATACATGTTTCATGTTGATGAAATTTTTGGTGTTTTAAAACTGAGTGATAATAAATACAGAAGAATACCAGTCAGCAAAGAGGCAGATGTAGTGCAGCGTTTTCATGTTTTTACAGTTTAGCCCAAAGGGTGCTTTCCTTGTACAGCCAAATCTTTCCCTAATGGTGAATCAGGTTTTCTTCATCAGAAAATTAAAGAAAAGGGAAGAGGTGAACAAGTTTTTTGTGAGAGTATGTTGCAATGCTATTCCCAGTCTATCCCAGGTAGACTATGTGAGGGGGATGGAACAATGGAATTGTGCGGGACTGGACAAATGGGACAGTCTATTTTTTTACCAATGCCCAGTGCTCTACTATATAATATCCCCATACACCTTGTCTTGCACGTACCTCCAACTGATAATCTTTAGGGTCTTTATCTGCATATGGTTTCAGGTGGCGGTAAGGAACATTCAGATGTTCATATCTGTTGTTGAATGTAAATTCAACCTTACTATTCCTGTGTGCCCAAAACCGCTCTACGTTGCAATAAACAAGCTGTGGGGCTTGTTTTCCCGATACGATGTAGTTGGCGGCATCCCAAGCCATCTTTGCCACCTGCCCAAAACTGACATAAGAAAAGATGATACCCTGAACGAGGTAGAATACTATCATAAAAGCTTTTAGCAAGAAACCACTATGCCTGCTGAACTGCGTAAGGAGAAACTTTCGCCTGTATACACCTAATGCTACAACACCGCTAACAACAGGCAGGTAGATAATAAATAACGTATGCCTGATATCATACCCAATTGTAAGCGGTTCTATAAAAAAATGGTAAGCTATTGCAAAAATGAATAGTGCGATAATAAGAGCGTAGTGTTTCCTGCCCAGTTTATGTTCCCGGTTTATATACTGGCGCTTGTGCTGGTATCCCTTCAAAGTAAATGTATATAGCTACCTGAAATTTACAGATAGCTCGGCATATAAACACAATTTTGATTGATTATCAATGCTAAGTGTCCAATTTTTATATGGAAGTGAAATTATAGGGCATAAAAAGAAGTAGCTTTTATATCAATAATATATCTTAGATGAGAATTTATTATTTAAATTATCACTATGTTTTCTGTTAAGCATTTTTTTAGAAAATTCTCACGTTCAACAATTCAGGATTCAATACACCCCTTAGTTTATGAAATAGAAACTATTATTAAGGAAATTGTACAGACAACAGTTTCAAGATCTTGGGATGAAAACCATATTTCTTACACTCTAATGGAAAGAATGCAATGCCTTTTCAATAATAAGAAGGTCGACTTTCCAGGTTGGTCAAAAGTAGTTAACTGGGAATCCTTTAAGAATAGCGGAATACAAGAGACTAAGTATGGTGATATAGCTTTATTGGTCAATATTCAATTTTCTGATGGCGCCATTTTAAAAGGGGTTGCATGCTTGGAAGCAAAAAGAAGTTACGAGAATAATAACTTCCAAGCTCTTCATTCAATGCAAATAACAAATATAAACAACGAGGCGCCTCACTCCCAATTATTACTTTATACCCATTATAACCCTAGAATACCTTTGAAGTTTCCAAGGACAATAGATTGGGATAGTTATATGTGGGTTACATCGACAAACGCTGCTAAACAGCTATTACCTCAATTGGGAAATGAGAATAAAAGGATGTTAAGAATTTCATTCCCATTTTCAATGTTTTTGATGTCGAGGATTTTATGGGGGCAAGATTTAGACTACAGAAGTAATATTTATGACGATATACAAAAGGGAATAAGCAAAAAGGATATATTTAGGCCAGCTTTTTTAGGTGTTGTAAACGTTTATTATGACCGTCAACAACCAATTCAAACTAATGTATCAGATATTTGGAATAGGATATAATAATTGCGTATGATGTCTATAAAAGAATACCTAAAAAGTGTGTTGAATGGAAATGAGAAACTTGCTAAAGCTTTTAATCTAATAGAACCATTTATTGAAGAAATAGAGAAGGACTCCAGTGATAGAGTTAAAAGATATACTATACTAGCTCAACAAAATCATGATGTTTTAGGTCGCGTTCTAAAGTGCCATTTAATTCTTGAAAATTACTTAACGGATTATCTTAAACATCTCTACCCATCTATAAAAATAGAGAATCTGAGACTATCGTTTGCTCAATTAGTAAACTTGTTACCACAAGACCAGTTCCCAGGTGATTTTATTAGTAGTGGATTGTTAGAGTTAAATAGAATCAGAAATAAATTTGCTCATAATTTGGAATTTGAACTAAGTCAAGATTATTTAAAACATATTAGAACTCTAAGTGGAATCCAACCCAATGAAGAAAAAGAACCTATTGAATTGGTTGAAAAAATGACATTCTTTTGTTGTAGCTTACTTGTAGCTAAAAACAAGGGTCAAGATTTGATAACAGAGACCTTGATAAAGGTTTTTGCAGACAAATAGATAATTCTATCCCCATTTCATTTACACTACAGATGGCACAATAGCACCACCTATCCATTCCCGCTTTCATACCCGTGGTCTACCAGCCATTTACCGCTATCGGCGGCGGCGGTGGCCAGTTGGTCGCAGCGGTTGTTCCATGGGTTATCGGCATGGCCTTTTACCCATACAAATTTTACCCGGTGCCTGTTATGATACTTCAGGTATTCCTGCCACAGGTCGGCATTCTTTTTGCCCGCAAAGCCCTTCTTTACCCAGCCAAATACCCACCCTTTTTCTACCGAGTTTACCACGTAGCTGCTATCGCTGTATATCACCACATCCAGCCCGTCGCGTTTCAGGCTTTTCAGGGCTTCTACCACGGCCATCAGTTCCATACGGTTGTTGGTAGTGCGCCTGAACCCCTGCGACATTTCCTTCATCTTCTCTCCCCATTGCATCACTATGCCATAGCCACCGGGGCCGGGGTTGCCTCTTGCTGCTCCGTCTGTATAAATAATTAAGTGTTGCGACATCTATCCTAAGCCTTTGCTATCTTTACGCCCTAAAAATAGAGTGTTGAGCGCCAAAATAAAAGTTGCAGGAGTAAGTTATCTGAATACCAAACCATTGCTATACGGTATAGAGCGTAGCCCGGTGATGAACGATATGGAATTGCTGCTCGATTATCCGGCCAATCTTGCCAGGGATTTACAGGAAGGAAAAATAGATATGGCGCTGATGCCTGTGGCTGCTATGCCCGGTATACCCGGTGCGCACATCGTAAGCGATTATGGTATAGCTGCCGATGGCCATGTGGCCAGTGTGTGCATCTTTAGCATGGTGCCGATGGAGGAGATAGAAACCGTGTACCTCGATTACCAAAGCCGCACATCGGTAAGGCTGGCACAGCTGCTGTTTGAAAAGCATTGGAAAAAAGAGGTAGTGTTCAAGCCTGCAACGGAGAATTATATTGAGTACATCAACGGTACTACCGCAGGTGTTATCATCGGCGACAGGGCGCTGAAACAACTCACCAATTTTGAATACGTTTACGACCTTGCCGGTGGGTGGAAAGAGTACACAGGCCTGCCATTCGTATTTGCCGCATGGATAGCTAATAAACCACTGCCTGCCGATTTCCTTGCTGCCTTCAATGCCGCCAATGCAGAGGGCTTGAAGCATATAGACACCGTAGTGGCCGAAACCCCATTCCCGTATTACGACCTGAAGCAATACTACACATCAGATATTCATTACTTGCTGGATGAGGAGAAGAAGAAGGGGTTGGAGCGTTTCCTCCATTTGATTCAGCAATAGCAGTATAGGTATAGCTATAATATACCGTACGGTATTGCTTAGTATCTTTACACTCCATTTCACACTATACATATGCAACAAAGCATCACCTTAGTAGAATGTCCGCGCGATGCCATGCAAGGCTGGCAGCATTTTATCCCTACACAATCCAAGGTCGACTACCTGAATGCTCTGCTGAAAGTAGGCTTTGATGTGCTGGACTTCGGCTCGTTCGTATCGGCCAAGGCCATACCGCAACTGGCAGATACTAAAGAAGTGATACCGCAATTGCAACTGGATGGTGTGAACACAAAGCTGCTGGCCATAGTAGCCAATACCCGTGGTGCCGAAGAGGCGGTGGGGTATGAGCAGATACATTACCTGGGTTTCCCGTTCTCTATCTCCGAAACCTTCCAACTGCGCAATACTAATAAAACCATTGCCGAATCGCTAAAGCAGGTGGAAGAAATGCAGCAGCTATGTGTGCAGCATGGTAAAGAGCTGGTTGTGTATATCTCTATGGGTTTTGGTAATCCTTATGGCGATGAGTATAGTGCAGAAGTAGCCATCAACTGGGTAGGTAAGCTGGCCGCTATGGGCATTAAAACCATAGCCATGGCCGATACCGTAGGCGTAGCCCAGCCCGATAATATAGAGTACATCTACAAACACCTTGTTCCCGAATTTAAAGACGTGACCATAGGTGCGCACTTCCACAGCACCGCCACCACCTGGCAGGAAAAGATACAAACCGCGTGGGATAATGGCTGCTACCGCTACGATAGCGCCATGAAAGGCATAGGGGGCTGCCCCATGGCCAAAGACGAACTGGTAGGCAATATAGCTACAGAGAACATCGTACTATGGGCAGATGCCAACAACATACCCCTGAAGCTAAACAGGGAAGCCTTCGACAAGGCATGGACGATGGCAGCGAATATATTTATATAGTCGTATTGCAATGCTTGTGTTATTAGGGTATATTTAAATGTATACCTGTATCCTATGCGTCGCCTGTTATGTATCATCTGTAGTTTTCTCTTTACGCATACAGCCACTGCGCAAAATGTAGTGCTCAAAAGGCAATTGGATAGCATTATGCAGATAGACCAATTGTACAGGAGTATATCGGTAGCAGATATGAGTGCTGCAACGGTAGATTCATTAGCCAAGGAAAATAAGACCACACCTGCACAATTAGAACACTTACTAATGTTCAGGCAATCCAGTATCGACAAGCAAAATCTTGTGTTTGTAGAGCAAGTGATAAAAGAACATGGCTATCCCGGTAAAACTCTTGTGGGCGAACCAACCAATGAAGCCGCATGGTATGTGATACAACATTCTGATAAAATAGCTACCTACTTCCCTATGATAAAAGGCGCAGGTGCCAAAGGTGAATTGCCTATGTACTTGGTAGCAATGATGGAAGACCGCCTGTTGATGCAGCAAAATAAACCACAACTATACGGTACACAGGGTTGTGGGGTAAGGATGTATGACGAAGCTAAGGATAGCATTTACCATAAAACCTATATATGGCCTGTAAAAGATGCTGCACAGGTAGCACGACGCAGGCAGCAGGCAGGGTTTACAACATCGCTGGAAAGTTATGCTAAACAACTGAGTGCAATATATGATAGCAAACTAACCGTAGCAGCCATCAATAAAATGCAGTCGCTATACATAAGGCGCGATAAGAAATCAACAGAATTCAGTCCGCGGGCATATGCAGATAAAATAGTAATACCCGCTACCGAGCAGGAAAGCTCTACCTTCAGATACCTGCAACTTGCCGATAGTTTTTCTAAACTAAAAGACAGTGTGAATACAGGTAAATACCTGATGATGGTGAGCCCTTACCATCTTGTGTTTCTAGGATATACTGCAAACAATATCAAAACAAGGCTGGCTAAATATAATATATCCGCAAAAGATAGGGAAGCATATATAGCAAGGTTCAACAATGCAAATTTTTCAGCAACACATGATAGTTTCCAACGGCAGTACACTATTATACAGGCATTAAGAACCCAGCGGGATAGTGCCTATAAAACATCTGCTAAATACAGGGATGCAGGTTTCAATACGTTTATAGCACAAGTAGAAAAGCGCATTAACCATGCGGATACACAGCACTTTGTTTTCTTGTCTGCATATGTATCAAGGAATGGTTGGCCAAAGCTGGCGGATGGTGGGTTGTATGCAGGTGCTATTGCTGCGCGTGATATAAAACATTACTACCTGTATAAAGAAGCCATGGAAAAGCAGCATGATGCAGGGGAGGTAAGTGTAAAACAATGGAGCAAGATAGCGGGCAACTCCCGTTATTATGATCTGCACATGCAGGTAGATAGCATTTTGCGTGGCGATTATATACCGTTTGACCTGAGTGGGGTGGAAGAAGGGCAGGAAATAACTGAAACACAGAAAGCACAACTAGGCGCAGCTATAGTTGATAATTGTCCTGTTAAGCAGGTATTGATGATATATCGCACACCGGTGAAAGTGAAAAGCGTAATACTGGGTAATAAAATGATGACTGCGTTCAATAAAATTGCCGGTAGTATAGAAGGTAGATGCGAAGCATGGGAAGTAAACCTTCGTGATAAAACAGACGCATTTTATGGCAGCCACCTGCCATCGGATGACGGTAGGACTACACTCACATTATACATTGTGAAATAATACTGAATATCCTTGTGGTTAATTTAGATGTGCTAAATATACCTTTTGGTATATTCTTAGTATCTTCGCAGTGCAACGTATGTCGAAGGCAGAAAGAACCACCGCATTCATCATTGAGAAATCGGCACCGATTTTTAATACCAAGGGGTATGTGGCTACTTCATTGTCGGATATACTGGAAGCTACAGGGCTCACTAAGGGTGCCATCTACGGCAACTTTGAAGATAAAGACCAACTGGCCATAGCGGTGTATAAGCACAACTATGAGGCTATGCAAAAACGTTTGGAGGCCGTGTATTCCGGGCATACCAATGCCTATGATAAACTGAGAGCCTTTACCCAATACTACCGCGATAACTGGAAGAAGATATTTGAGCGTGGTGGCTGCCCGGTGCTGAATGCATCTATAGAAGCAGATGATAATGTATCGTTCCTGAAAAAACCGGTGCAGCAAAGCATAAAAAGCTGGATACGCTCGCTGGCAGGTATTATAGAAGCAGGTGTGCAGGAAGGAACTTTTAAAGAGGATATACAGGCCGAATATTATGCACATAGCATCATTATGATCCTGGAAGGCGGGGTGATGCTATCGAAGATAATGAGCAATCAGCAGTTGCTATACACTGCGTTGGATAGGATAGATGCAATGATAGATAATGAAATGAACCAGTAATTTTTTTAACCAACAATATACCAATCGGTATAAACATGAAGAAGCGAATAGCATTTGCATTAGTAATGGGTATCATCACTACCTGTATCATATCGTTCACACTGGTATCTGTTAATGTAGGTTACACTAAAAGTTTTATGCTGATATGGATGCGCTCATGGGCCATAGCCTACGCAATAGCTGTACCCGCTGTGCTATACCTGGGCCCGCAGGTGCAACGGTGGGTAGAACATTGGTTCAGAGAGAAAGCGATAGAAACAAATACACAGAAATAGTGCTATCAACAGATGCAATCGCTATTATAAATAGTATGCCTATCTTTGACTACTCAAATTAATTTAACCTTGTTATGTCTTAATGGCATAGCTAAAAAGCTCCCTCGGGAATCTCTGATATGTCTACACAGGGAAAAGTTTCCAAGATAACCACCAATACGCTGCAGGTAATGAAGCAGAAAGGGGAAAAGATAAGCATGCTGACGGCTTACGATTTCTCTATGGCGCGCATTTTTGATGATGCCGGTATAGATGTATTGCTGGTGGGCGATAGTGCATCCAACGTAATGGCGGGCCACGAAACCACGCTCCCCATCACGCTCGACCAGATGATATACCACGCCCAAAGTGTAGTGCGTGCGGTAGACCGCTGCCTGGTGGTGGTAGATATGCCTTTTGGTAGTTACCAGGGCAATAGCAAAGAAGCGCTGAATTCTGCCATCCGCATTATGAAAGAATCGGGTGGGCATGCTATAAAGTTGGAAGGTGGCGAGGAGGTAATAGAATCTGTAAAGCGCATTATAAGTGCGGGTGTGCCTGTTATGGGCCACCTGGGGCTTACACCACAATCGATATATAAATTTGGTACCTATACCGTGCGTGCCAAAGAAGAAGCCGAGGCTGAACAATTGGTGAAGAATGCACTACTGCTGGAAGAGGCAGGCTGCTTTGCACTGGTGCTGGAAAAGATACCCGCCACACTGGGCAAGCGCGTAGCCGAAGCACTGAAGATACCCGTGATAGGTATAGGTGCCGGTATGCATGTAGATGGACAAGTATTGGTAATGCACGATATGCTGGGCATCACCAAGTCTTTCTCGCCACGCTTCCTGCGCAGGTACCTCAACCTGTATGACGAGATGAAGAAAGCCACCGAGCACTACATCAGCGATGTGAAGAGCAAAGATTTCCCTAACGAACAGGAGCAGTACTAAGTATGGTAAATACAGCCGCATGGCAGGCTATTTCAGCAGAACTAAAGGATAAGAACGTAATACTGGTGGCGGTATCGAAAACCAAACCGGTGAGCGATATACAAGCACTATATGACCTTGGCCAGCGCGACTTTGGTGAAAACTATGTGCAGGAACTGGCAGAAAAACAACCCGTATTGCCTGCCGATATACGCTGGCATTATATAGGCCACCTGCAAAGCAATAAGGTGAAGTACATTGCACCCTATGTGCATATGATACATGCAGTAGATAGCTTTAAACTGCTGCAAGAAATAAATAAACAGGCAGCCAGGCACAATCGTACCATTAAAGTATTGCTGCAACTACACATTGCCGATGAGGAAACCAAACACGGCCTCAATGAAACGGGCATTATAGAACTGCTGGACTATTACGAAGCACAGAAAGCACAACTGCAAAACCTAGAGATATGCGGCCTGATGGGTATGGCTACTTTTAGTGATGACGAGGCTAAGGTACGTGCCGAGTTTGCCAGGCTGCACAATACCTTCAAGCTGGTGCAGCAATCTTACTTTATGGCAAACCCTCACTTCAATACCTGCAGCATGGGCATGAGTGGCGATTACAAGCTGGCTATAGAAGAGGGTAGCACTATGGTAAGGATAGGCAGTTTATTGTTTGGGAACAGGTAGCCAACAACTGATACAATATAAGAAGAACAGGCCATACAAGCCTGCTCTTCTTGCTCATTTACCTGTTATTCATCGCTAACAAAGCTTCCTGCGGCGACTTTAAAGACAACTGGTAGATGGCAGCAGTATCACCCACATGTATCTCATAGTTATCTGTTTCTAAGGCTTTCAGCAAATCATTAGCTACCACAGATGGCTTTATACCATTGTGTCTACCTATTTCAGTAGAAAACTCGGTATCTACCAGCGGTGGCATCAGTTCGAACACTTTTACATTCGTACCTCTTAATGTATAACGCAGTGTTTTTGTATAAGCATGCAGTGCTGCTTTGCTGGCAGTATAGGTAGGCAAAACTGCAGAAGGTGCAAAGGCTACGATAGACGAAACATTTACCACGGCAGCATCCGGGCTAGTGCGTAATATGGGTAGCAATTGTTCTGTAAGGTTCACAATAGATAAATAGTTGGTGTCCATTTCTGCTGTTGCTTTGCTATAAGCATTGTTTTCACCATCCAGTGTATATACAAAGGCACTCCCTGCATTGTTTATGAGCAGGTTTAGATCCGGGTGTTGGGTTTTGATGGTGCTTACCAGTCGGGCTACGTCCTCTTTATTCGTAACATCTGCCTGTATTCCTGTTACTCCGGGTATTTGTGACGCTGCTTTTTGCAGGCGTTCTGCGTTACGACCAGCTATTATTACTTTATTACCACGTGCAGCAAATTGCCTGGCTATTTCAAAGCTTATGCCTGCGCTGCCACCTGTTATCAGTACTGTATTGTTTGTAGTATTCATTTTTCTTGTTTTTAAGATTATTAAGTTTTGATATTGCAATGCACCAGCTGTATGCATTACGATGTAAAAATATACCGTTCGGTATAATTTAAATATTGGTTTTATCGAAGTAGCTATTTGAAAATTTATAATGGCTATAAAGAAAAAATCCCCTGCTTTTCAGCAAGGGATGCATTCATACAGTATACCTTTTAAAAATGATAATTCGCGTCTTTCAGCAAAGGCTGTGCTATATCTTTTTCTGATACAATAGCCTCTTTCAGGTCTATCTTCCAGTCTATAGCCAGTGCAGGGTCGGCATAGTTTACGCCACCTTCAGCACCTTTATCGTAAAAGTTATCGCATTTGTAAAATACTTCGGCGGTTTCGCTTAGTACCGAATAGCCATGTGCAAATCCTCGTGGTATCAGGAACTGTCTTTTGTTTTCTGCCGATAGCTCTACGCCAAACCACTGTCCAAAGGTAGCGCTGCCTGAACGCAGGTCTACCACCACATCCCATATCGTACCTTCCAGTGCACGTATCAGTTTGGTTTGCGCGGTAGGGGCATTCTGATAATGCAGTCCACGCAATACATTCTTTGTAGAGCGTGCCTGGTTGTCTTGTATAAAGTTGTAGACTGTACCCGTAGCAGCCTCAAATGTGCGGGCATTATAGCTTTCAAAGAAATAGCCTCGGTCATCGTTAAAGACACGGGGTTCCAGTATCAGCAGTCCTTCAATGGGTGTTTTTATTACGTTCATTATTTAGCCAGTTGTGCTATTGCTTCCAGTACGTTGGTGGTAATGTGTTTCAGTTCTGCTTCCGTCAGTTCTGTATGTATAGGCAGTGATATTACACAGTCCTGCAGCATATCTGTTACCGGCAATACAAAGTCGGCACCGCCAAACTCCTTCAGCATATTCTGCTTATGACAAGGCACCGGATAATACAGCATGTTGGGTATTTTACGTTCTGTAAGTGCAGCAGCCAGTGCATCGCGGTTGATGCCTTTTACTTGTAGTGTATATTGGTGAAACACGTGATGGCTGTATGCAGGGCGATGCGGGGTAATAAGGTGTTCGTTTCCGGCAAAGGCATTATCATAATAGTCGGCCACAGCACGACGGGCATCGCAGTACTCGTCCAGGTGTTTCAGTTTGATACGCAACACGGCTGCCTGTATGCTATCGAGCCTGCTGTTGCAGCCTACCATTTCGTGATAATAGCGTACCTTCTGCCCGTGGTTGGCTATCATTTTCAGTTTTTCAGCCAGTGCATCATCGTTGGTAAACATAGCGCCACCATCGCCATAGCAGCCCAGGTTCTTACTAGGGAAGAAAGAGGTAGTACCCATCAATCCCATAGTACCTGTTTTCTTCTTCGTGCCATCGGCAAAGGTGTAGCTGCCACCAATAGCTTGCGCGTTATCTTCTATTACAGGTATGTTGTGTTCTTTTGCTATAGCCAATACAGGCTCCATATTGGCAGCCTGCCCATACAGGTGCACGGGTATGATGGCTTTGGTATTCGGAGTAATAGCTTTGCGTAGCGCATCAATGTTCATGGTAAAGGTATCGGCATCTACATCTACAAACACAGGCTTCAGGCGCAGCAGGGCTACTACTTCTACTGTAGCTATATAGGTGAAAGATGTGGTGATAACCTCATCGCCGGGCTTCAGGTCCAGCGCCATCAGAGCTATCTGCAAGGCATCCGTTCCATTAGCACAGGGTATTACATGTTTTACGCCCAGGTATTGTGCCAGTTCTTTGCCAAACTCCTGCACATCGGGACCGCCTATGAAGGCAGTGCTATCCAGCACATTTTGTATAGCGGCATCTACCTCGGTTTTTATCTTTGCATATTGACGTTTTAAGTCAACCATCTGTAAGTTGAACATATGTGTATTTTACGGCTGCAAACCTACGCTTTAGGCTTTATTCGTCAAAACAATAAATCTGTCACGCGAATGTTTTTATCGCTTCTGTAACAGTTGGAACGAAGTATTTGCGTTATCTTCACGGCATCTAATTTATCTGGCAGGTATAATGAAAAAAATCATCCTTTCGCTTCTTACTACTGCAGTTTGTATATCAGGTGGCTATGCACAGGAAGACCTTTTTGGTACTACTGAAAAAAAACCTGCGCGTAAAGGCGTGGTTTTTGCCATCAATGCAGGACTGGACCAGCCGGGTGGAGATATGGCCAAACGTTTTGGAACAAGTTACAGGCTTGGCGGTGGGGTGATGTATAAAACAACCAGCAACTGGATGTTTGGCCCTAAGATAGACTTCATTGTAGGCAATAAGATAAAAGAAGACAGCCTGATGATAAACCTGAAGGATGCCAATGGTTTTTTATTAGACCAGAATGGTTACCGTAAGGGCGTAGGTACTTTTGAGCGTGGCTACATGATAGGGGTGCAGGCAGGTAAGATATTCAACTTTGGCAAAAAGAGCAGCGATAATGGCTTGCTGGCGCTAACTACTGTAGGCTTTATGCAGCATAAGATAAACATCTTTGAACGCAGTGCCGACATTGTACAAATAAACAAAGAGAATCGTAAAGGCTACGACAGACTTACCAATGGTATTTTTATAGAGGAGTACATTGCCTATACTTATTTTGCCAACGACGGGCTTATCAACTTTCATATAGGGTTGGATATAACAGCAGGTTTTACCCAAGGCCGCAGAGATTACCTGTATGATGTAATGCGCCCGGATGACAAGCAGCGCATAGATATACTATTCGGCATACGTGGTGGATGGTATATACCCATTTTCAAACGTAAGTCGGAAGAGTTCTTCTTCGAATAAATTATCGGGAAAAATAATAACGTTCAATAATACTGAGGAACGACTGAACGGTTTCGTGTTCATAGTCCCAGTTATACCTGTTGCCGGTATAGGTATTGAGCCAACTTAGAGCCTGCGGATAGTTTTCAAAAGTTTCCAGCTCTTCTATCACCGCATCATAGTCATCTTTATTATTGCCGAACAGCTCACTTATAAACTGGTATTTATCGTTGATGCCTATCATGCTTTGTATGCTTTCGACAGGAATACGGGAAGCATAGGCTGTTTCAGATGCTACGGTACTTTGCGCTAATGCCTCATGCCGTGCTTCCGATACATGGGTTTCATGCGGGGCATCGTCTTTTATTACAGCTACCATTTCCTGTTGCGGTATGGTGGCAGTTTCCTGCTGTTGTACTATTGGCGTAACGGGCGGTACTACAGGTTCCTGAATAATTTCCTGCGTTGCTTCCGGTACTGTTTCCTGCACTGGCGGTACGTTGGCAGGAGGCGTTGTTTCCGGCTGTGGCACCTGGTTGGTAAATACCAGGCGATTGCGCCATTCGGCAAGGTCGGCATACAATACGCGGGTATAGTCCATCATCAGGTCTACTTCTATCAGGTCAGGGTTTTGCCTGCTTGCAAGTTCCGATATTTTCTGTATCAGCGTTTGTACACGTTGCATAAGCTAGTTTAGTTTTTTACCGTTAGCGAGCGGAATACGTCTTCCAGCGATTGTGTTTCGGCCTGTAGCGAACTGATATTGATATCGTGGTTCAGTGCCAGTTGCATTACTTCCTTGCGCAGCTCCTCTGGTTTGTCAGTTGTCATTTTATATTTGTTCTGACCGATAGCTTCGTACTGTTTCAGATTTCTAAGCTTTTGGAAAAGAGTGGTATCTACCGCTGTTTCAAAGGATACTAAAAGTATGCCTTGAGTGCTGTTAACTTGTTGTATTTTATCTATGCTGTCGTCAGCAACGATTTTGCCGTTATTTATGATAATGACACGGCTGCACATAGCCTGTACTTCCTGCATGATGTGTGTGGAAAGTAATACCGTTTTTTCTTTACCTATGCGCAATATCAGGTCGCGTATCTCTGCCAGTTGGTTAGGGTCCAGGCCCGATGTTGGTTCATCTAATATCAGCACCTGCGGATCGTGCAGCATAGCTTGTGCCAGGCCCACACGTTGCTTGTAGCCTTTCGATAGCATGCCTATTTTTTTATGCGCTTCTTTGCCCAGGCCGGTAATGTCTATCATTTGCTCAATGCGCTGTTTAGCATTGGAAAGTTTATGTATGCCTGCGCTGAATTCAAGGAACTCCCGCACATACATATCATAGTATAGCGGGTTGGCTTCGGGTAGGTAGCCTACAGAGCGTTTTACATCCAGTGGTTGTGTAGCTACATCAAAACCTGAAACTTTCACAGCGCCTGACGTAGCAGGCAGGTAGCCTGTTATCATCTTCATAGTGGTGGATTTTCCGGCACCGTTTGGACCCAGGAAACCAACTATTTCGCCTTTCTTTAGTTCGAAGCTAATGTTATCTACTGCCTTTTGGGTACCATACACTTTGGTGAGCCCTGCTACACTGATTGACATACGGGCAAATCTACAGATTTTGATGTTTGATAACGAACGATAAAAGCAAAACCGGGTATTATTTACCCGGTTTTACATATTGTATAACAAATTAGATATTAGTCTCTGCGTGTGCCTACAAAGTTGATAGTTTGCAGTTCGCCATTAGGCTTTTCTAAAGATGTGAAGTAGATCTTTTTGTCGATAACCGAAATAGTAATGGTACGGCCACCAAACTGGCCATCGTTAATGTATATTTTGCCATCTACAGGTGAAACGTTACCAATAAGGACATCATGCTCACGGGTAAATCTTTCAAAGGCTACAGTGCCGGGATAATTTACAACCCAAATACGGGCAGAGTCTGCTACCGGTGGCTGATTGTCAATATTCAATTGGCCTACATAGAATCCTACGTACCTGTCTGCAGCACGCTTCTCGCATTGGGTGCCTTCAAAGCCAGTAGGGCATTTACACTGGCCGTCTGCACATGTAGCCCCATTCCTGCATATCAGGGTTTTGCAGCTATCTTCTGTACAAGATGTGTACAGTACTGAAGATGATACGCCAACAAACGCGATGGCAGATATTAGGGTATGCTTCCAAAACTTCATGCTGTAGAAAATCTTTATTTATGCCAAAATACAAAAATAATTTACGATGTAAAGGGCTTGTAAACATTTTTTATCCGTTAAAAGCCGTCCACCCCTGTGCTACCAGTTTGTGGGTGTTTCCACCCTTGGTATGCAGTATGGTGCCTTCATCGGCATCTGTCATGTAGCCTATTACACTTATCTGCTCGCTGATGGTTATTTTTTCGTAGTCTTCCTGTTTTATGGTAAAGAGCAATTCATAGTCCTCGCCGCCGCTTAATGCGCAGGTAGATGGGGCGACGTTGAACTCCAGCGCCATTTCTTTGGTTTCGCTGTGTATGGGTATTTTCTCTTCATATAGCACACAGCCTTTATTTGACTGCTTGCAAATGTGCAATATTTCAGAACTCAGCCCATCGCTTACATCTATCATGCTGGTGGGGGTAATGCCCTTTTCCTGCAGCCAGGTTACAATGTCGGCACGTGGCTCGGGCTTTAATATGCGACCTACGGTATAGGCTTTGTTCTGCAAATCAGGTTGCACACCGGGGCTTTCCAGGAAGATGCGTTTTTCACGTTCTAATAGCTGCAGGCCTATATAAGCGCCACCCAGGTCGCCAGATACACAAAGCAAGTCCCCTTTTTGGGCACCACTGCGGGTTACATATTTGCCGGTTTCCACCTCGCCTATAGCAGTGATGCTGATAATGAGCCCTTTCTGCGAACTGCAGGTATCACCACCTACCAGGTCCACGTTGTAACGTTCGCAGGCTGCGTAGATACCTTCATACAGTTCATCAAGTGCTTCTACCGAAAAACGATTAGATATGCCGATGCTTACGGTAATATGTGTAGGCGTAGCAAACATGGCACAAATATCCGAAAGGTTCACAGCTACAGCTTTATAGCCCAAATGCTTCAGTGGGGTATACATCAGGTCGAAATGGATACCCTCTACCAGCATATCGGTTGAAATGACCGTTTGTTTACCAAAGCTATCTATCACAGCTGCATCGTCGCCCACACCTAAGTGTGTGCCTGCCTGGCGGGTTTCGTTATTCCTCGTCAGGTGGTCTATCAATCCAAATTCTCCCAGTGATGCTATGTCTGTCCGTTGTTCGTCCATTATGTATATATATCAGTATTGTATTAAGATTTATTCCTTATCAGTTGCAGCATATTCTCGTGGATATGCCCATTGGTAGCCAATGTTTGCTTATCGAAAACGCTGTATGGTTCGCCATCAAAATTAGTGATGACACCACCGGCTTCCTGCACTATCAGGTACCCGGCTGCTACATCCCATGAGCTGAGGTTGTATTCCCAGAAACCATCGAAACGGCCACAGGCTACCCAGCAAAGGTCTATGGCGGCAGAACCCAGGCGCCTTACGGGCAAACCTTCCAGTATAAAGCGTTCGAACACGCGAATAGGATGTTCAGTACTGTTAGGCCATTTATAAGGGAAGCCTGTTACCAGGCATGCTTTCCTGAAATCTGTTTTCTGCGATACACTTATTTTACGGTCGTTGAGATAAGCACCTTTGCCTTTTTCAGCAAAGAACAGCTCATTCATCATTGGGTTATAGACCGTACCCAGCAGTAAGTCATTTCCAAACTTCAAACCGATGCTTACACAACATATAGGTATGCCATGAGCAAAATTCACCGTGCCATCTATGGGATCTATTATCCATTGGTAGGGTGAATCCTGTATCAGTTCACCTGCTTCCTCGCTAATGATGCTATGATCCGGAAAGTGTTCTCTTATGATCTCAATGATGCGTTTTTCAGAATGGTTATCAACTTCTGTAACAAGATTGTTAATACCTTCTTTATTATCTACCTGAAAGCTACCCTGGAAGTATTGCTGTATGATAGCGCCTGCTTCTTTGGTGGCCTGTAATAATACCTCTTTCAGTTTTTCTGTCATGTGCTATCAGAGTTTCAGTTCCTTCCCCAGGTAGTAATCTATCACTTTTAATTTAAAAATGAGGTCGTATTTGGCCCTTGCAAGGTTGGATGATGCGGTATAAAGTGTATTCTGTGTTACCAGGTAGTCTACGGTATTGGTAAGCCCCAGGTCGTATCGTTTCTGTGCAAAATCGAAAGCGCGCTGCGCTGCGGTAGCAGCCCGTTCTGCAGCATAATATTTTTGTATCGAATTGCGGGCATCATTGTATGCTTTATACACGTCTTGTTTCAGCTTCAGTTCTGCCTGATATTTGTTTAGCTCGCTGGTCAGCATATTGATGCGTGCCTGCTTTACATTATAAGATGACTGCCATGCATTGAAGATGGGTATATTGATAGATAAGGCCACCGTTTGCCTGAAGTTATTATCCAGTTGTTTGCCCACAGGTACATCTTTGGTAGTATAGGTGCCCGTAGGCTGATATACTTGCAGTACGGTATCCAGCACCGGTACGAAGGCACCCGTAGGGGCAGCACCGGTGATGTTGAACCCTGTGTAGTCTTTCACCGTGCTGGACCAGTTTGACCCCAGCTGCGCCCCAAGGCTCAATTGAGGCCATAGGGCCCCCTTCGCAGCGGCCAGCCTTTTTTGGGATGCCTGCAATTTATACATGCTGCTGCGTATGGTGCCTAAATGCTTCGATGCTTCTACATAAATATCTTCGGGCGTCATAGCTGAAACAGCTATCTGCTCATCTACTTTAATATCCGGTATCTGCAGGTTGTAGGTAATGCCAAAGTCAAGGTTGAGCAGTGCTTTAATATCTAATAACGATGCCGTATAATCTGATATGGCTGTTATCAGGTTGGCACTGTCATTAGCCAGTTGCGATTCCAGTTGGGCTACATTCAGTTCCGGCAGGCGGCCGGCTTCTGCAAAGCGCCTGGTTTGGTCCAGTTGAGCCTTGGAAAGTTCTACCTGCTTTTCGCTCACCAAAACCTGCTCATGCGCCAGCAATGCCCTAAGGTAGCCCGTGGCTACATTGAGCGATACATCGTCTTTCAGCTGGTCAAGGTCGGCACGTGCAGCCAGCAGGCTGAATTTACTGCCTGAAATATTATTGCGTTTCTGAAACCATCCAAACAGCAGCACATCGGCATTGGCACTAAGGCTAATGAAATCGTAGCTGCTGCCGGGTACGAATTGGTTTGTTGTCGGGTCGATAGAGCGACCAAAACTACGTCCGTAAGACCCCGACCCATTTACATTAGGTAGCTGAGATAACTGGCTTTGCAGCAATGTCAGCTTTGCCAGTCTTTCAGTCAGTACATTTTGCTGAATGGATATATTATGGTCAAGTGCATATTTGACCGAGCGCTGCAGGCTCCACACCTCATCTGCAGATGATGTGGTTTGTGCATGCGATATTGCTGTAATAAATAATAGTGAAAGCGTGAAAAGGTAGCGCATATGACAAAAATATGGTAAATACCAGGACGTTATATAACCTTTACAGATTTTAACTATCGTTTTCCCTTGGTGCGTTTCGGGGTGGATGGGTTTTTTACTTCCGGTTCTTCTGTTTCGCCGGTCCCCAATTGAAAGGGCACAATGAAAGTTTGCTGCTGTTGCGGGGCCTGCAGGGCATTCAGGTAGCTCTTGTAGCTGCCGTATTGGGCCATTAGCTGGTAACCTTCACGTGTCATTTCAATCTTCCCCGAATTGCCAAATCCAATAACGGGCGTTACCCAGCCCGATGCTTTTAATATCTCCCATATACGTTCCGTTTCTTTGGGAGAAAGGTTGACATTATTAGGTTTGTATATCTCATTTTCCAGGTGCATAGCATCTGTATGGGAGTTATTGTAAAGGGTGTTTAGTATTATGTCAATTATGTTTTTGTCGAATGTGCTCTGGTCTAGTATGGTTGGCAGTACTGCTGGTCTTACTTTCATTCTTTTCAGCGCGCGCCTGTTCTTATTATTTGCCATTGGGCAAAGTTACGGTGTGTGGCCTATATAACACTAAAAGCCGTCAAACGGTCAGCTTTGTTAAATTTTAAACTGTAATATTTTCAGTTGATTCTCAATAGATAAGACAGCTTGTCGCATCTATAAGCTATAAACTGCCATAGCAACACCGATTTTCATATTGGAACGTTTTTTATGGCTATATCCATAACAACAAGAACAGAATATGAACTTGAATAACTTTACCATAAAAGCCCAGGAAATGCTGCAACATGCACAGCAACTGGCATTCAACAACCAAAGCCTCAATATTGAAACGGCACATATGCTGCAGGCTTTGCTCGATGATACGGAAGGGCCTACAACACACCTGCTGAAAAAGAACAATGTGAACATCAGCTTTCTGCAAACGAAGCTGGATGAACAGATAAAACGCATACCTACTATACAAAATGGTGAACCGGCGCAAAGTGTGAGCCGCGAACTGAATAATGCCATTCTGCGTACCGCTAATGTGCTGAAGGAGTTTAAGGATGAATTTGTAACACAGGAACACTTGCTTATAGCATTGCTACAGGTAAATGATGAAACATCGAAAACCCTGAAAGATGCCGGTCTTACCGAAAAAGGATTGATAGCCGCTATTAAAGACCTTAGAAAGGGTAGCACGGTCAGTTCCCAAACCTCGGAACAGCAGTATAATTCCCTGCAACGCTATGCCAAAAATCTGAATGACCTTGCCCGTAATGGTAAGCTAGACCCGGTTATTGGCCGGGATGAGGAGATACGGCGTACCCTGCACATACTTTCGCGCAGGAGCAAGAATAACCCCATACTGGTGGGTGAGCCCGGTGTAGGTAAAACAGCCATCGTAGAGGGGTTGGCGCACCGCATCATAAATGGTGATGTGCCCGATAACCTGAAATCAAAAATAATCTTCGCACTGGATATGGGTGGCCTTATGGCAGGTGCCAAATATCGAGGTGAATTTGAAGAAAGGCTGAAAGGCGTAGTAAAAGAAGTAGCCGAAAGCGATGGGGAAGTGATACTGTTTATAGACGAGATACATACGCTGGTAGGTGCAGGGGCTATGGAAGGCGCTATGGACGCTGCCAACATACTGAAACCAGCTCTTGCCCGTGGTGAACTGCGCGCGATAGGTGCTACAACGCTGAACGAATACCAGAAATACTTTGAGAAAGATAAAGCGCTGGAACGTCGTTTCCAGAAGGTGATAGTAGATGAGCCAACGCCGGAAGATGCTATTTCCATCCTGCGGGGACTGAAAGATAAATACGAAAGCCACCACAAAGTGCGCATCAAAGACGAGGCTATTATAGCGGCGGTAGAATTATCGCACAGGTATATTACGGACAGGTTCCTGCCCGATAAGGCAATAGACCTGATAGATGAAAGTGCAGCCAAGCTGAAGTTGGAAATGAACTCGATGCCCGAAGAACTGGACGAACTGGAGCGCCGTATCCGCCAGTTGGAAATTGAGCGCGAAGCTATCAAGCGCGAGAATGATGAGCCTAAGCTAAAAGAACTGGGACAGGATATATCCCTGCTTACCGTGCAGCGCGATACGCTGAAGGCCAAGTGGATGGAAGAAAAGGAACTGGTAGATAAGATAAACAAATCAAAATCGAACATAGAGGCACTGAAACTGGAAGCTGAAAAAGCAGAACGTGACGGCGACTATGGTAAGGTGGCAGAGATACGCTATGGCAAGATAAAAGAAGAAGAAGCAACCGTACAGCGCCTGTCTGAAGAGCTGAAAAGCAACGAAGGACAGCAAAAACGCCTGCTGAAAGAAGAAGTGGATGCAGAAGATATAGCCGAGAACGTAGCCAAAGCCACCGGTATACCCGTGCAACGTATGCTGCAAAGCGAACGTGAAAAACTGCTGAACCTGGAAGAAGAACTCCATAAAAGGGTAGTAGGACAGGACGAGGCGATAGAGGTGGTGGCAGATGCCATCCGCCGTGGCAGGGCGGGGCTGCACGACCCGCGCAGGCCCATAGGCTCTTTCATCTTCCTGGGTACAACAGGTGTGGGTAAGACCGAACTGGCCAAAGCACTGGCAGAAGTACTGTTTGACGATGATAGTATGATGACCCGTATAGATATGAGCGAGTACCAGGAAAAGCATGCGGTAAGCAGGCTGGTTGGTGCGCCTCCCGGATATGTAGGTTACGATGAAGGTGGTCAACTGACAGAAGCCGTACGCCGCAAACCATACAGCGTGGTATTGCTGGATGAGATAGAGAAAGCGCATCCCGATACGTTCAACATACTGCTGCAGGTGCTGGATGATGGACGCCTGACCGATAACAAGGGCCGCGTGGTGAATTTTAAGAATACCATCATCATTATGACTAGTAATATGGGTAGCCACATCATACAGGAAAACTTCGCCGACCTGGAAGGCAGGGATATAAACGAAGTGGTGGATGCGACCAAAGAACAGGTAATGGACCTGCTAAAACAATCGATGCGCCCTGAGTTCCTGAACCGTGTAGATGACATAGTAATGTTCCGCCCATTGATGAGGAAGGAGATAAAAGGTATCATACGCATACAGCTGGAGCAATTGCAAAAACAACTGGCGCAGCAGGGTATAGACCTACAGTTTTCAGACTATGCGCTCGATTATATTACCCAGCGTGGTTTCGACCCGCAATATGGTGCACGCCCGCTGAAACGTGTGATACAAAAAGATATCATAAACCTGCTGAGTAAAAAAATAATAGCAGGCGATATAGATAAATCAAAGCCCGTACTGATAGACGTGTTTGACGGAGTGGTGGTAGCAAGGAATGAATCTAAGAATGAAGCATAAGACGAAAGGGCAATGAATAAGGCACCGGCATAATAACCGGTGCTTTTTTTATTTCTATTAGAATACTTTTGGGATACAATACTATGTATGCGCACGATAGTTTGCCTGTTGATATCCAATTGTTTTATGACCTATGCCTGGTATGGCCATCTGAAAAAAGGCACTGCCGATACACCGTTGTTAAAACTAATACTCATCAGTTGGGGCATCGCTTTTTTTGAATACCTGTTTATGGTACCTGCAAACAACCGTTTTGGCCAGAAAGAAGGATATACGCCTTTTCAGCTAAAAACGATTCAGGAGGTTATATCACTGGCGGTATTTTGCGCTTTTGCCATTTTCTTTTTGAAGGAACCCTTTAAATGGAATTATGCTGTAGCTTTTGCGCTAATAATCGGTGCGGTATATTTTATGTTCTATCCTTCAAAGTAAAAAAGGATAGTATGTCCGCTGCAACGCACAGGAACAATTTCGACTTTCTAAGGCTGCTGTTTGCCCTGTTTGTGGTCATTACGCATTCATACCCGCTATCTGGTGTAAAGGAATGTGATATATTATGCCAATACAGTTACGGGCAGGCGCAGTTGTCCAATATAGGTTTGCAGGGTTTCTTTATTATCAGTGGCTACCTGGTGTTTCAAAGCCTGCAGCGCAGTAAGAATGTTATAGATTATTACTGGAAGCGTATCATACGTTTATTCCCTGCCTTGATTGTTGTGTTATTGTTCACGGTGCTTATCATAGCGCCAATGTGTTATGATAATCCTGCTGTTTCCTATTGGTGCAATGCAGAGGTATATTCCTATGTACCAAGAAATCTTTCGTTGTATTTTATTCAATATGGTATAGAGGGCGCATTTACTACGGTACCTTATAATACGGCTATCAATGGTTCATTATGGACGCTGGCCTATGAGTTCAGTTTATACATTGTTTTGTCTGTATTGTTCCTGTTGCGTAGCCGTAATACACTTATAATAGTGCTTTTGAGCTTTGTGTATGCATTACTATTCATCCTAAATAGTTTTTATGCTGATGCATTGGGTACACGTGAGTCCATCCTCCGGTCGGACTATTTGCTGAATTTTAGTTGTCATTTTTTTGCAGGGGCTTTATTGGCCGCTGTCCGTTATGATACCCGGGTGCGCTATCATAGTGTATTATGGATAGCCAGCGCAGCCATCACAATCATTTCACTTTTTGCCCCGTTTCATTTCAATGTACTGCATTACATTTCCCTGCCGCTATTAGTCATAGGTACGGGTATCAAATGCACACCTGTGATATGCGACATCAGTAAGCGGATAGGCGATTTGTCTTACGGTGTATATATCTATGCGTTCGTGATACAGCAAACACTGATGTACTTCTTCTCGTTCAACCAATTATGGCTTGCTATTAGCAGCATTCCAATATCGTTGCTATTCGCATACGGTTCCTGGCATCTTATAGAGAAAAGGGCACTGCGTCTGAAACATATCAGCTTTTATCTACTTCGTTAGGATCCAGCTTCAGTACTTTTAGTATGGGAGCTTTGGCATAGGTTACGCCTACTACAAGCAAGGTCATCACTCCGCCAAATATCACGGCAGGTACTGTTCCCATCCATTTGGCAGTCGCGCCACTTTCCAATGCGCCCAGTTCGTTTGATGAACTGATGAACATGGTATTTACTGAAGCTACACGCCCGCGCATTTCATCCGGTGTATATAATTGAAGTATAGTGCCGCGTATTACCACACTAATGCTATCGAACAAGCCACCCAGCAGCAGCATAATAAAAGAAAGTACAAAGCTGGTAGAAATACCGAATATAATGGTGGTAATACCAAATGCGGCAATACTACCTAGTAGCTTTAAGCCAGGATTGGTCTTCAATGGTGCAAAAGATAAGGTAAACAGGCAAATGATGGCACCAATAGCAGGCGCAGCCCGCAGCCATCCGTAACCTACTTCGCCTACTTTTAGTATGTCATCAGCATATACCGGCAGCAAGGCTACAGCACCGCCGAATAGTACGGCAAACATATCTAACGAAAGCGCAGCCAATATAGCTTGTGTTTTGAACACAAACCGGATGCCTTCTTTCAGGCTTTTAAATATCGGTTCTTTGGCTTTGTTGATGACTTCCTGGGCCGGTATTTGCAATAAGGAAACCAGGGCAACCAATTGGAGGACGAAAATGCTGCTTAGCCCTATCTCAAAGCCGGTTAATGCTATCATAGCACCACCCAGTAGTGGGCCGATTACTGCGCCTGTTTGCCATGCCGTACTGCTCCATGTAGTGGCATTGGCATATAATTTACGCGGTACTATCATACCCAGCAGTGCAAAGTTTGAAGGGCTAAGAAATGCCCTGATGGCACCGTTTATAAATATACCCGCATATATCAGCCATACAGTGCCATTTATTCCCGCCTTTTGCTGAAACCACACGGTAGAAAGTAGTACAAAGAAGCCAGATAGAAACAAATACCCGATTATGCAGCTTAAAAGCATATTCCTTTTTTCCCTTCGGTCGATGAACGGGCCGGAGATAAAAGAAAAACCGATTGCCGGTATCACCTCCCACAGCCCCAGCATCCC
>CABHOP010000015.1 GCA_902168085.1 uncultured Bacteroides sp. | reverse complement strand
ATCCACGGCCGCTCATATAGCTGCCGCCACCGCCGCCGCCTATCTTGCTCAGTATCCATAGCACTACGTACACACCTATTATCAGCAGTACTATCACTATGGCCGATGGGCTGCCGCCCCGCTTACGTTCTTTGTCATCATTGGTATACTCGCCCTTAGTCGCAGCTATCACGGCATCGGCAGCTTTGCTAAAGCCATCGTAGTAGTTACCTGCCTTAAAGGAAGGCGCCATCTCATTACGGATGATGCGTCCGGCCACTGCATCGGGCAAAGCCCCTTCCAGTCCATAGCCTGTTGTGATGTTTATCTTACGGTCTTCTTTCGATGCCAGTATCAGCACACCATTGTCTTTACCCTTCTGTCCTACGCCCCAGCGGTTAAACAGCTCTACACCATATTGGGATGGTTCGTAGCTGCCTATACTGGTCAGGGTCACGATGGTTATCTGGGTAGATGAGGTCTTCTCGTATTCCAGCAGCTTGGCTTCCAGCATTTCGCGCTGGCTGGCATCCAGCATACCTGCCATGTCGTTTACCAGCCTTGGCGGGTTAGGCCTTGGCGGAAAGTCCTCGTCACCTGCAAATGCGGGCATGGCTATAAATACAGCCAGCATGATGGCTATACATCTCGTCAGGAAAGCAGGAAGCTGTCTGGTCATTTACCAAATACTATTTCGTCGGGCAATTCATTCTTAGTAATCGTAGGGTCGTAAGGGAAGTGCATAGCAAGGGCATCACCCAGCTCATTTACACAGGTACAAAGCCCTGTGGCTATCTCACCACGCTTCAGGTGATCTTTCAGGTGCTGGGCTGCAGCCTCCCAAAATACAGGGCCGCCTGCCTTCTCATATATCTCTTTATCACCGGCTATGGCATACTGGTGGTCATCTATAGCCAGGTACACCAGCACGGCATTGCGCCTCTCTGTTTCGGCCATTCCCAGCAGGGCAAATAGCTCCCAGGCACGGTCCATAGCATCTACGTAGCTGCATTTGCTTTCTACATACACGCGCACTTCGCCCGTGGTCTTGTTTTCAGCATTGCGTATGCAAGCCACTACCTGCTCCTGCTGTGCAGGGCCCAGTAGTGGCTTCTTTTTGAATAGTGAGAACATGCTTTGCCGTTCCTTTAAGTTAAAACTGTACCTGTGGTGCTTTCTGTGCCGAAGCATCTGCTTCAAACATGCCTTTGGCAGTGAAGCCCATTATGCCACCAAATATATTATTGGGGAAGATGCGCAGCTTGGTATTATACTCCTGCACCGCATCGTTAAAGTTCTTACGGGCTACTGTTATACGGTTTTCAGTGCCTTCCAGTTGGTCTTGCAGGGCCAGGAAGTTCTGGTTAGCTTTCAGTTCAGGATACGCTTCCGATACCACCATCAGCC
Source organism: uncultured Bacteroides sp. (assembly GCA_902168085.1). GTDB lineage: Bacteria > Bacteroidota > Bacteroidia > Chitinophagales > Chitinophagaceae > Polluticoccus. The sequence continues at coordinate 138,182 of CABHOP010000015.1, read as the reverse complement.
TGCCCAATGCCTGGCTCAGCTCACCCTGCGCACTTTGAAACTCGCGCAGCTTCTCAGGTGTAAGGTTGTCGGGATTCACTTGTATAGATGTAGCCTTTGCGCGTGCATTGATCACATCCGTCAGGGTCTTCTGTTCAAAGTTGGCAGCGCCTTTTACCGTATTTACCAGGTTGGGTATCAGGTCGGCACGGCGTTGGTATTGGTTTTGTACCTCTCCCCACTTACTTTTAGAATTTTCATCCAGGGTCACCAGCGACTTCTGCACATTGCAGGTCATGCAACCGCCAATAAGCAGTAAGCCCAGTAAAACCATTAATAGAAGGGAACCTTTTTTCATTGTTGATAATTTTAGCCAAAAGTAGTGTTTCTTAATATACAAAAGACGCTACCATCGGTCAGCGTCTTTTGCCCGTCGGTTAACGGGTATCTAATGAAGGTGAATATTATATGCGTCGTCCCATATAGAACCTGGCACTAAGGCCAAACATATTGTGCGGGAAGAAATCTACTTCGCTCACAAAGTTGATAGCGGGCTTAATATCGGCACTCAGGCCCAGTGGTATCTTTTTGAATACATATTCAACCCCACCTATGCCGGATACGCCGAATATAGCACGGTTGTCGTCCATCCACCTGCGTTCGTCATCCACATAGCGCCAGCCACGGTCCCAAACACCGCCGTGCAAGCCGCCACCCATGAAAATGCGCCAGGAGGGATCGGGCAGTATAATATGAAACTCCAGCAAGCCCACTGCATTGAAACTTTCGCCTTCCAGCCCCATGATGCCACCGGCATTCAGCTGACCTTCAAAAGCCAGGAATTTATTCATAAATAGCTTGGCTGTAAAACCACCGCCATCCGGCGTAGCACGAAGGCCTAAACCGGCAGAACCTGCCTGTGCGCTCGCCTGTTGTGTAAATAATGTTCCGATAAACAATGCTGACAGTAACAAAAACTTTTTCATATAATAAATTTTGGTCTCAGAAATATGCATTTATATAAACCGTGCCAAGCCTGCAAAGTTTATTCGCCGTTTTAACGCTTTTTAAATTGCAAAAGTTATTTTTGCGCACAAATCCAATTACGAGAGATGCAAGGTTTTGAAGCCACATTAACTTATGCCCGGGAGCAGGATGAAGTAGATATACTTTATCCTTTTCGTGAGCGTTTCCGCATTCCCCAACACGAAGGACGGGATGTATATTATTTTTGTGGAAACTCATTAGGCTTCAACCTAAGAGTGTGGCCTACCTGATGGAGCAGGAACTGGAAGACTGGGCGAAGTATGGTGTAGAAGGACACTTCCAGGCACGTAACCCCTGGTTTTCGTACCACAAATTGTTTAATGAAAGGCTATCTAAGATAGTAGGTGCAAAACCAGATGAGGTAGTAGCTACCAACACGCTGACGGTAAACCTGCACCTGCTGATGATATCCTTCTACAGGCCGCAGGGTAAGCGCTATAAGATATTGATGGAAGCAAGTGCATTCCCTTCCGACCAATATGCTGTGGAAACACAAGTGCGCATGCATGGCTACGACCCTGCAGATGCTATTATAGAAATAGCACCTCGCCAGGGTGAACACATCATAGAAGAGCAAGACATACTACAAGCAATAGAAGATGCAGGCGAGAGCCTTGCATTGGTAATGCTGGGTGGCGTAAACTATTACACCGGCCAGTTCTTCGACCTGGCAAAAATAACACAGGCCGCACACCGCGTAGGTGCTTATGCGGGTTACGACCTGGCGCATGCGGTAGGTAACGTACCGCTGCAGCTACACGACTGGAATATTGACTTTGCATGCTGGTGCTCTTATAAATACCTGAACTCCGGTCCCGGCGGCGTAGGCGGCATCTATGTGCATGAGCATCATTATAGCAATCCGAAAATATTCCGCCTGGGTGGCTGGTGGGGCAATAGCGAAAGTACCCGCTTCAAAATGGAAAAGGGTTTTATACCGCAGAACAATGCCGGCAGCTGGCAAATGAGCAATGCGCCGGTATTCAACATGGTAGCGCACAACGCATCGCTGGATATATACGATAAGGCCGGCATGAAAGCACTGCGTGAAAAAAGTGAACGCCTGACAGCCTACCTGGAATGGCTGTTAAGGCAAATAACACATTTACCTTTCGAGATCATCACCCCAACAGATGCCCACCGCCGTGGTTGCCAGCTTTCCATGCTGTTTGGCGAAAGAGGCAAGGAAGTGTTTGAAACACTGACCGCTAATGGTGTGATAGCCGACTGGAGAGAACCGAATGTGATACGCGTAGCACCTGTGCCTCTGTATAATACTTATGAGGATTGCTACAAATTTTACGAGATACTGATGAGTATAAAATAATACAGAAAGGGCCTCTTTATGGAGGCTCTTTTGTTTTTCCTAACTTGCTACCTTTGCGACGCAAATGGCCATTTTCTACAATACCGATACACTACCTGCATTCAAAGATGCAGTCATTACTATAGGCACCTTCGATGGTGTGCACATGGGACATAAAGTTATTTTGCAGCAAATAGTAAAGCATGCAAAAGAAGCCGGTGGCGAAAGCATCCTCATCACCTTTGAACCACACCCACGCAAACTGATAGCACCTGACCAACCATTGAAAATACTAACCCCGCTGGAACAGAAACTGCAACTTGTATTGAATGAAGGCGTAGACCATGTAGTTGTTGCCCCCTTTACCCAAGCTTTTGCAGACCTGTCTGCTGAAGCGTACATCAAAGATTTTCTAGTAGCTAAATTCAAACCCCAAGCCATTGTTATTGGTTACGATCACCGCTTTGGGCACGACCGCGCGGGAGACATAAGCCTTCTGAAAAAGCACGCTGCCACACATGGGTATACCGTATATGAGATACCGGCACAGTTGATAGAAGAAGCTGCTGTAAGCTCTACCAAAATACGCAATGCCATACAGGCAGGCCACGTAAGTGAAGCAACTCAAATGCTGGGCAGGCATTACAGCATTACGGGAACTGTAATACCGGGAGCCAGGCTTGGCAGGACCATAGGCTTCCCCACCGCTAATGTGCAACCACTGGATGCTGACCAACTGATACCAGAAAAGGGTGTGTATGCCATACAGCTACAATGGAAAGATCAAGGCTATAATGGTATGCTGAACATAGGCAACCGCCCTACCGTGAGCAATGAATTGACACTGCACATAGAAGCACACCTGTTCGACTTTAGTGAGGATATTTATGATGAAACGGTAGAGATCATATTTGTGCAACGCTTGCGCGATGAGGTGAAATTCCCATCGCTGGATGCATTGAAGGATCAACTGCAAAAAGATAAAGCAGCAGCCATGCACGCCCTGCTTTAAGCAGCCTCCATTTTGCCTACCATTTCTTTTAGCAGCTCTGTGTCCGCTACATTGCTATCTATACCTACGGCACGTGCACTGTATTCGCCCAGTAGCATCATGCAGTACTCTACTTTGTGCAAAGGCCAGTGGCGCGCTATCTCCAGTATCTTACGTCCACCCCACCCTAATACTGCATTTATTTCCTTTTCTGTTTTCTGATGCAGAAAATTGGCCTGGTATAGTTTATTGAAATGACTATAAAACGATCCTATCATCAGTACCATCGGTGCCGATTTAGGATTGGCTACAAAATAAGCCAGCATACGATACAACTTATCCTTATCGCCAGATGTAAGCGCTTCGGGAAATTCAAACACATTATACTCACGGCTGATGCCGATGTATTTCTGTATCATTTCTGCTGTTAAAGCAGGTTCATTAGGCACGTTGATGCGCACCTTCTCTATTTCATTGGCAATCTTCTGCAAGTCGTTGCCCAGGTATGTGGCCAGTATTTGCGATTCCCGCTCGCCGACTGTAAAGCCTATTTCCCGTCCATATCCTTGTATCCAGCCCGGCATATTATCATCCTTCACTTTCTCCGATGTAAAGTGCACACCTTTCGCCTTCACATCTTTCAGCATTTTGCTACGGCCATCGGCCTTCTTAAAGCGGTGTTCTATCAGGAAAATAGTAGTAGGCGAAGGATTGGCTATATAGCCTGCCAGTTCGTTCAGCGAACGCATCTGGGCAGCATCTTTCAATATCACTACCTGCCTTTCGGCAAACATGGGAAACCTGCGGCAGGCATTCACTACATCACTCCACTCTACATCTTTACCATACAGCACCATCAGGTTAAAGTCCTTTTCATGGGACTGCAATATCTTTTCCTCAAAATACTGCGTTATCATATCCAGGTAATACGGCTCTTCGCCATCTACCAGGTAAACAGGTGCATATTGCTTTGCCTCTAACGATTGTACCAGCTTCTTGAATTCTGCCGTCATAATATTATTCTGTCACGTATACCGGTTCGGGATGGATGTGTGGCAAGCCTTTCAAGTGCAGGTACACTTTCGCGGTGGTCAATACATCCTGCATACAATACTTGGCTATACGCGGCAGGTCTTTCTCTTTCCAGAAAACATCGGCCACCATGCTGCCATCCATATCATCTTTGGGCGAAGGTATCCCTAATACTTCTGCCAGCAAAGACAATGAAGTAAAATGCTTATAATCGCCAAAGCGCCACATATCCATCGTGTCAATATGATTCACTTCCCATGGCTTTTTGCCGCTTAGCTGCATCATTTCAGGCAGCGCGATGCCGTTAATGATCATCCTGCGGCAAAGGAAGGGGATATCAAACTCCTTGATATTGTGGCCGCAGAAAACAGTATTCGGATAGAATTGCAATACTTTGCCCAACAGTTCTACAAAATCGCGCAATAATGTAGATTCATTTTCATTTGCTACCGATTTTAACCTCAGCTTCCACACTTCCCCGTTTTGCTGCAGGCTGCCCACCACAATGCATACCACCTTGGCAAATTCAGAAAAGATACCGGCGCGTTCAGAAAAAAGCATGGATGGCTCTGCATTTTCAACCTGGCTGCTCTTTAAAAACCGCGCTTTTTTGTCCCACTCCATTTGCAAACGTTCTGTTAAAGAATGATAATCAGGCATTAATGGCACGGTTTCTATATCGACAAACAGGATGTGTTTTAAGTAATCCATCAAAAACGATAATTATATTTGTTATCGAAAGTAATAAACTAACCAATATCAATAACATATGAGTCAAGAACAAGCAAATCCAACGCCGCAAGGCACACCGCTAAAACCCGTTCAACCTCAGCCACCCAAAAAAAACAATACATGGCTGTATGTAGGCATCATAGCCGTATTGCTAGGTACCAATATCTACCTGTTCAGCAGCCGAAGCAAAATGTCTTCCCAGTTGGACGCGACTACTACTCAGTTCAATGAATCAGATTCATCGCGCAAGGCTGTAGAAGGCGAATATAACGCCGCATTGGCCCGCCTGGATGAGCTCGTTTCCAAGAACACCCAAATGGACAGTGTCATTACCGACCAGAATGGTGAAATAGCTAAGCTGCGTAAACAGATAGACGGCATTGTTAAAAACAAGAATGCTACAGCTGCCGATCTGGGCAAAGCTAAAAGGCTGATAGCTGAACTGAATGAAAAAACGAAAACTTACGAAGAACGTATAGCACTACTGGAAGCAGAAAATACCAACCTTACCAATACCAACACGATCATAACAAAAGAACGTGATTCTGCTGTAACGCAGAATGTGGGCCTGCAACAAAAAGTGCGCATGGGCGCCGTATTACACGCATCAAACATACGCATGACGCCAATAGACATACGCAGGGGCGGCAAGAAAGAAAAAGAAACCAGCAAGGCAGGTAGAACAGATGTAATGCGTATCATGTTTGACATAGATGAGAACCGCATAGCAGAAAGCGGCAAGAAAGATGTGCACCTGCGCATCAGCAGCCCTGAAGGCCAATTGCTGAGTAATGCAGCTTATGGTTCCGGCGTAACTACCGATGCTGAAGGCCGCCCGCTGAACTACACGCTGGTGAAACAAGTAGACCTGCAAACGAACCAGCCGGTTAAAAATGTGATCGTTGACTGGAACCAGGATAATGATTTTAAGAAAGGCACTTACAACATAGAACTCTATAACGATGGCTATAAAATTGGTGGTGGCAATGTTACATTGCGCTAACAAAAAATAGCTATCTTTATAGCATACAGCAGGAATGCTGCATTATGTATCATTGTTAACAATTACATAATGCAGCATTCCTTTTTAGTTCACAACCATAGCTTTAATATTGTGCCGGATTTAGAAGACCATATGGAAGTATTACCTGGCAAGATACTAATTGTCGATGACGAACCGGATATAGTTGAATTCATCAGCTATAACCTGAAAGGAAAAGGTTACCTGATATCTACTGCAAGGGATGGTGTAGAAGCCATCAGAAAAGCAAAAGACTTTCATCCCGACCTGATACTGCTCGATATCATGATGCCTAATAAAGATGGGCTGCAAACGATAAAAGAGCTACGCCAGATGCCGGAGTTTGAAGAAACTGCCATCATCTTCCTGACAGCACTCAGCGACGAAAAATCGGAAATAGAAGGTTTGAAAATTGGCGCTGATGACTACATCGCCAAGCCTATAAAACCTGAACTGCTGGCTACCCGCATCCGCACGGCTCTGCGCCGTTTCCGCAAGGATGATGAGCAAGACCAGAAACTGAGCTTCGGCGACCTGGAGATAAACAAGACCAAGTTTACCGTTACCTACAAAGGCAACGAGATCATTCTTGCCAAAAAAGAATTTGAGTTGCTATCCCTGTTGGCATCAAAACCCGGCCGCGTATTTCTGCGCAATGAAATACTGCAACGCGTATGGGGTACCGATGTGATAGTTGGCGACCGCACCATAGACGTGCACATCCGTAAAATACGCCAGAAGATAGGCATAGACCTTATAACAACTGTAAAAGGCGTAGGTTATAAGTTTGAAATGGCGTAGTTTAGACTGCTATGTCATCAGTGCTCAATACCAAAAATCTGTCTCCGCGGCTTTTGTCGTCTATTACAGCGCTGATAATAGCCACAGCTAATGCCCTCTTAAGTCTTTTAGTACGTGCCGAGTGGTATATGCCGCTCATCGTATTCGTAGTTACTTTCATCATTGTATATTGGCTATACTACTATACCCTTCAGCGCTTCATCTACCGGAAGATAAAGCTGATATATAAATTCATCTACCAGATAAAGGCCAGCAAAAAGGAAGAGTTTTTCTACAACAACATATTGCCGCAAAAGTCTATTGAAGAAGTAAGTGAAGATGTGCAGCGCTGGGCTACCCAAAAGAAAGATGAGATAGAAATGCTGCGCGCCAATGAGCAGTTCCGTAAAGAGTTCCTGATGAACCTGGCACATGAACTGCGCACACCGGTATTCACCGTACAAGGCTATGTTGATACGCTTCTTAACGGTGCACTGGATGACCCGAATGTGAATCGTAAGTTTTTACAAAATGCCACAAAAGGCATTGATAGGCTGGTACGGCTGCTGGATGACCTGGATGAGATATCTAAACTGGAATCCGGCCGCATCCCCATCATACAAGAGTCTTTCAGCATACAAGACCTGGTGAAAGACGTGTATGAAGAATTATCGCTGAAAGCAAAGGATAAAAACATACAACTGCTGCTGAAGAAAGGTACCGAACGTACGCTGGAAGTGTATGCCGACAAGCCTAAAATAAAACAGGTGCTGGTAAACCTGGTAGAGAACAGCATTAAATATGGCAATGAAGGCGGCACTATCACTGCCGGTTTCTATGAGGTAGATGAAAACCATGTATATGTTGAAATATCGGATGACGGGCCGGGCATAGCAGAAGAACACCTGCCGCGCATCTTCGAGCGCTTCTACCGTGCCGACCGCAGCCGTAGCCGTGAAATTGGTGGCACGGGCCTGGGCCTTGCCATTGTAAAACACATCATAGAAGCACATGGGCAGACCGTAACGGTGCGCAGTGCACTGGGCGTCGGCTCCTCTTTCGGTTTTATGCTGGAAAAAGGCAGGGAGTAAACATTGCAATTCTTTCAATGTAAGTCGTTTCATAAAGTTTAACGCCTCATCTTTTCCTTCTTTGGCATTCTTGCCTTAGCTTCGCGCGCGTAACTGAAAGACTTAAACAATGACTCCACAAAAAATAACAATGGGCGCTGATGGCCTGTTGAACGTGCCGGAAAATCCTATTATACCATTTATAGAAGGTGATGGTATAGGCCCAGATGTTTGGAGCGCCAGCCGTTTAGTGCTGGATGCTGCGGTGGAAAAATGCTATGGTGGCAAACGCAAAATAGAGTGGAAAGAAATACTGGCCGGTGAGAAAGCCTTTAACCAGACAGGTGAATGGCTGCCTGCTGAAACACTGGAAGCTGCTAAAGAATATATCGTATCTATAAAGGGGCCATTGACGACACCAGTAGGTGGTGGCATCCGTTCGCTGAACGTGGCTATGCGCCAAGAGCTGGACCTGTATGTGTGCCTGCGCCCGGTGCAGTGGTTCCAGGGTGTGCCTTCACCGGTACGCCACCCGGAAAATGTAGATATGGTTATCTTCCGTGAGAATACCGAAGACATCTACGCAGGTATCGAATTTAAAGAAGGTACGCCGGAGGCTAAGAAAATGCTCGATTTCCTTACCAATGAAATGGGCGCAAGTAAAAAAATACGTTTCCCGGAATCATCTTCATTTGGTATAAAACCGGTATCTAAAGATGGTAGCGAGCGCCTTGTACGTGCAGCTATACTGTATGCTCTTGAGCACAACAAACCATCTGTGGCACTGGTACACAAAGGCAACATCATGAAGTTTACCGAAGGTGGCTTTAAAATGTGGGGCTATGAACTGGCAGAACGCGAGTTTGGCGATAAAGTGTACACCTGGGAGCAATGGGAAAAGGCGAAGAAAGAACACGGTGAAGATACAGCTAACGAGGAAATGAAGAAAGCACAGGCTGCCGGTAAGCTTATCATAAAAGATGTGATAGCCGATAACTTCCTGCAGCAAATACTACTGGCCCCTAAAGACTATTCAGTAGTAGCTACGCTGAATCTGAATGGCGACTATATATCTGATGCGTTGGCTGCGGCTGTAGGTGGCATAGGTATCGCACCGGGTGCCAACATCAACTACAAAACAGGCTATGCGGTGTTTGAAGCTACACACGGTACGGCACCACGCTTTGCCAATACAGATACCATGAACCCATCTTCGCTGCTGCTGAGTGGTGTGATGATGCTGGAATATATGGGCTGGAAAGAAGCAGCCAATTGCATACTGGAAGCACTACGTACTACCATCATGCGCAAGCGCGTAACGATAGACTTCTACAACCTGATGAACGATGCTACTTTGCTGAAAACAAGTGAGTTTGCAAGGGAAATAGTAAAAAGCCTGTAATGCAGGAGATTGCATCGTACATCGATCATACGATACTAAAACCAACCACTACCAGTGGTGATATAAAACGGCTGTGTGAGGATGCACTAATGCATCATTTCGCAGCCGTTTGCGTTCCCCCATATTTTGTAGCACAGGCAAAAACGATACTGGAAGGCAGCGCTGTAAAAGTGGCTACCGTCACGGGTTTCCCCATGGGCTATAGTACCATAGCATCGAAACTGCAGGAAATAGACGAAGCCCTGGCAGCCGGTGCGGATGAAATAGACATGGTGCACAACATAGCAGCCGTAAAAGAGCAAAACTGGGACTACCTGCATAAAGAAGTAGCTGCGTGTACGGAAAGGGTACATGAAACAGGCAAGGCCATTAAAATAATTATAGAAAGCGGCGTGCTAACCGATGATGAAATTATAAAGTGTTGCCAACTGTATGCACCTGTGCATATAGACTTTATGAAAACATCTACCGGCTATGCGGAAACAAGTGCTTCTGTACATGCTGTAAAACTGATGCGCAGCCACCTGCCTGCATCCATAGCTATAAAAGCTTCGGGAGGTATTCGTACCTTTGCATTTGCCAAAGAACTGGTAGACGCAGGCGCTACGCGCATAGGCTGTTCTGCCGGCCTGGCTATAGTAAAAGAGAGCAAAGAAGCTTAGTTTAGCAACTGCAACATGAGATATACCCGGTACATACTGCTTGTTATTTTATTGTCCTTTACCCAAAGCATACATGCGCAGATAGCTGTATCAGAAGATCACCGTCCTACTAACGGGCAAAGCACAGGCGTAACCGTACATGCCGACCCGCGGCTGGATGTGTTGCTGAAGAAATATCGCAATGTGCAGCTGGGGGTAATACGCTCCGGGCAAGGCTTTCGTGTGCAGATATACAATGGCAATGACCGTAACAAGGCCAACCAGATAAAGGTAGATTTTATGCGCCGCTTTCCCGGTGTGCGAACTTACCTTACTTATGTACAACCGCAATTCCGTGTAAAAGCCGGTGATTTCCGTACGCGTGCAGAAGCACAGAAGCTATATAACGAAGTAAGCACATTATACAACCCCTGCATGATAGTGCCGGATATTGTTGTAATAAATACATTGAAAGATGATTAACCGCATCCGCGAAAAAGCTGAGCAATACTATCCTGAAGTTCAGGCCATCCGTCATCATATCCACTCCCATCCGGAGCTTTCTTTTGAAGAATATAAAACTGCCGAATTCATATCGGGCAAGCTCACCGCATGGGGCATCAAACACCAAACGGGCGTAGCAGGCACAGGCATCGTAGCCTTAATAGAAGGTAGGAACCCTGAAAAACACTGCATAGCATTGCGTGCCGATATGGATGCATTGCCCATACATGAAGCCAATGACACACCCTACCGTAGCAAGAACGATGGCGTGATGCACGCCTGTGGCCATGATGTACACAGCAGTTGCCTGCTGGGTGCAGCCAAAATACTGCACGAGTTGAAGGATGAATTTGAAGGTACCATCAAGCTGATCTTTCAACCCGGTGAAGAGAAGCACCCCGGTGGAGCCAGCCTGATGATTGCCGCAGGCGCGCTGGAAAACCCGAAGCCGGAAGCCATCTTCGCATTACACGTGTACCCGCATTTACCATCAGGTACGGCAGGTTTTCGTGCGGGCCAGTATATGGCCAGTGCCGATGAGATATACATAACTATAGAAGGCAAAGGCGGCCACGCTGCCCTGCCCCATCAAACGGTAGATCCTATTGCTGCTGCGGCACAAGTCATAACGGGACTGCAACAGGTAATAGCACGTAAAGGCAATCCACTAATACCATCTGTGCTCACCTTTGGTAAAATAGCGGGTGGCTTTGCTACCAATGTGATACCCGATAAAGTAGAGATACTAGGCACCTTCCGCACCATGGATGAGAAATGGCGCTATGAAGCCCATAAGTGGATAAAAGACATCATAGAAGAAACCTGCCACGCATACGGTGCAAAGGCTACGGTAGAGATACCAGCGGGGTATCCATCACTATATAATGACCCTGCACTAACCATGCATGCCGAAAGCTGGGCGCGTGACTATGTAGGTGGTGAAAATGTACACACATTAGATATGCGTATGGCAGCCGAAGATTTCAGCTTCTACACACTGGATATGCCGGGGTGCTTCTTCCGTATTGGCACTAACAAGAACAACGAGCAATTTACCAAGCCCGTGCACAATGCAGGCTTTGATATAGATGAAGAGGCGATGAAAACAGGCGTAGGCCTTTTCACGTGGGTTGCTATCAATGCGATGAACAAAAAATAGCTACTACAAAAAAACATATCATGGATAAAATAGAACTAACTGAATTAGCCAATAAATTATTCATGTACACCGATTACCATCGTTGGGTAGACCTGCTAAACGAGGTATTTACGGAAGATGTATGGGTAGACATGGTATCGGCAGGTGGCGGTGAACCAAAGACAATGAAAGCGAAAGACCTTTGCAGCATGTGGGCTGATGGCTTTACAGGGTTGGACAGTGTGCATCACCAGGCAGGCCATTATCTTACAACCATCGACGGAGATAATGCCGACATATTTGCATACGCTGTGGCTTATCACTTAAAGACCAGTGCTACCAAAGGCACCACCCGCTCATTCGTTGGCAGCTACGACCTGAAAGCTGTGAAAACAGCAAATGGATGGCGGCTGAACCAGTTTAAGTACAACCTGAAATTTATAGACGGTAACGCAACATTGGAATAATTATACCCTGCCCCACACGGCAGTGGCATTGCTGCCGCCAAATCCGGAGGCCATTTTCAATACATACTTAATATCAGCAGGTTGCTGTGTGGTGGTTACGTTTATAGCTACGGGCACACCCAGGCTTTCATACCCTGCAGAAGGTATCAATTGCTGATGTTGCAGGCTTTCTATTATCATGGCGCTTTCCAGCACACCTGCTGCACCCAGCGTATGCCCGCAATAGCCCTTCATACTGTGAAGCGGCACATCTTGCATACCGGTCACCCCAATGGCTTTAGATTCCATTTCATCATTGTACAAAGTAGCCGTGCCGTGTGCAGATACCATATTGATATCTATAGCTCTCACACCTGCTTCGCTCAATGCATTGTTAATAGCAAGCGCTAATTCTTCTCCTGTGCGCGATGGGCCGGAGATGTGATTGGCATCATTGCTGGAGGACCCACCTAAGATAGTTGCCAATGGTGCTTCCTCAGGTTGTGTAGTCAGTATAACAGTAGCACCTGCTTCACCAAGATTAATACCATGCCTTTCCGCATCAAACGGGCGGCAGGCTTTATTATCTATGGCGTGAAAAGACTGGAAACCATTCAGCACGAACTTAGAGAACCTGTCGCAACCTATTATAATAGCATGCTTATACCTGCCTGCCTGCAGCATGCGTTGCGCATATACCGTAGCCAATACGCCCGATACACAGGCATGCGATATGACCATTGGCTTTTGTGTTTCATAGCCCAGTTCTTTGGCTATGATGTTAGCGCTGGTGCTCAGCAGCAGTCTTTCATCAGGCGCCTGCTCCAGCCATTCTATATTGCCTTTGGTAGTAGATAGTATGATGATGGTATCCTTTGCATCCAGTTGCTGCTCTATAGAGCGCAAAGCCTGCTTTGCAGAAAATATACATAGCTGCTCGAAAGGAGAAAGTACCTGGGCTGATTTCACCTCCGCCTGTATGCGTTGCCACATAGCCGCATCTATGCGCGATGCCCAAAAAGGTGCATTGCTATAGGTAGCGTCCGTATGTTCTGCCACACCTACCCTGCCTGCCGATACGGCTGCCCAGTGGGCTTTGGCATCCAGCCCCAATGCAGATGTTATATTCGTTGCTATCGCATACACCTTTGCTTTCATCCTAATCCTTCAGCCATTTTTGTTTCCAGTCTATCATAAACTGTGGTAGCGTCCACATCAGTTCCAGGCTTTCACGTTGCATAAATACCTGCATAGATTTGCCACTGGCGACCAGTTCATTTGTCTTAGCATCGTATATCGCATATTCAAACAGCAGCTTTGCCGCAGGCGAATCGATATAGGTCGTCTCCAACCTTATGCGGTGGCCATAGCGAAGGATGCGCTTGTAATCGCAATCTATCTTCACAACCGGCACCACTATATTGCTTCTGTAAAAATCAAGGTATTTTATTCCGAAGGCTTCGCCAAAGGCTTCCCTGCCATCTTCAAAATAGCGGATGAAGTGGCCATGCCATACGATACCCAGCGGGTCGGCCTCGCTGAATTTCACTTCCAGTTCTGTAGTATGGGTTAGTCTTTTCTGCACCAATGCTCTTTATTATGCTTCTTTATTTCTTCCAACTTTTCCAGTCGCTCTTCACCGCCTTCAGGCCATTTGCAAATGTTTTGGCCCAATAGTTACGGAAACCAAAACCACCGCTTTTACCCGTTACACGTTTCGTAAGCAATACGGTCTTCGATTTCATATCTACAAAGGTAGCCCACATAGAGCCTTCTTCCTTGCCTTTGCTCAATCCTTCTACAAAGAACATAAACCCGATGCCGCTCTTGCCTTTGAAATCATATTTCTTAACAAGGGCCGCTACTTTTTGTTCGTCCAGCAGTTGATACATATTCGCATCGCTTTCAAAGAAATTACCTTTTATAGCGTTGTTTGCTTTCTCCGTTACATCAATAGCATAGTCTACCTCTGTACGCCTTACTGCATCAGCTACTTTATATTTGTCCTTCTCGTTTACAAACAGATTGTTCCAAGCGGGGAAATATTTATCGCGCATCTGGCTATTGGTGATCTCGCCGGCATCCTGCCACTGGGCAGCATTGCCTATAAATTTCACCTGCGTAAAGTCGAGGCCAAGCCAGGTTATGGACTGGCTTTCGTCAAATATATCAGCCTTGTTTTGTGCGCTTGTGTTTACAGTTATCAGCAGGGCTGCCATGTACAGTAATAACTTTTTCATAAGTGTATGTTTTAAGATTCTTGTAAAAATATTTTCAGTTCACAGTTGGCTATTTCTGTTTCATTGAGATACACCCTACCCTGTACGATATGCACATTCATCACCTGGTTCATAAAAGTCACTTCTGTAATAATGGTATCGCCTACCTTTGGCAATGCCATTATGTTCAGGTTTTTCAGTGCACCTATAAAACCTACAACAGGCTCTTTACCTTCCTGCTGCGCCCTGTAACCGGTGCCTGCCGCTGCTGTCTGTGCCATGTTCTCTACCAGCCCCGGTTCGGTAAACACACCATTTTCTACAAACAGGTGGCCTTCCGGTATTTCAAAGCTTGTGCTCGATACTTTTTCGTCTGCTTTCAGCAATTGTCCTATCATTACAAAAGGCGGACGTTGAGGTATCAGGTTTATAATATCGGGTGCATTCATTTTTTCCAAAAATCGTAATAATTAAACCATTGGTGCGGGTATTTCTTCAGCATTTTTTCAAGTAGAACTACGTAATCGCCCAGCATACGTTCCATGCCTGTAGTACCACGGCCTTCATACGTTTTACCCGGAAATGCATAGAAATGATAGTGAAAATTAGTTTCTTTAAAAGCAAAAACAAAGCATACAGGTGCTTTCAGTTTTGAAGCCAGTATAAAAGGCCCGGCGGGAAAAAGCGCTTCTTCTCCCAGGAAAGCATGCGTCATGGTGCGGTTGCCGGGGCGGAACCGGTCGGCATGCAGGCATATCAGTTCATTCCGGTTCAGCGCTGCCGACATTTCATATATATGCGACTGGTCTTCTTTTATGAAAATAATATTGAAGGAACGTTTTTTATCAAACTGCTCCATGTAGGCTTTTAGCTGTTCGCCCTCGCCATCATACATCACAATATTGATGGGTGCTTCTACCCGTTCCAGCATATGCCCGGCCACTTCCCAGTTGCCCAGGTGGGCACTTACCAGCACACCGCCTTTGCCGTCTTTTACCAGTTGCTCTATATTCTCTACCCCTTCATGCGTAAAGGTTAGCTGCCCCCCTACGCCCGACAGCACAGCTATTTTGTCTATCAGCGTTTGCCCGAAGATGATGAGGTTCTTTTTTATAAGCCCCGCTGCCTCTGCGGCACTATAACCCAGCCGCTGTGTATATAGATAGTAAAGCGGACGTGTGGCCCGCTTCATAAACAGGCGGTAGTAATACGTAACAAAGGGCAGCAAAGCATATGCAGCTTTGAGCCCTCCAAATTTCAATAAGCCTACAAATATCCTGTATCCTAATGGTGTGCCGCGGGAGCGGCCCTCCCATTTAGCATTATCAGGCATGTGCTAGGCTGCTTGCAAACGATTGGAAACGTAATCGTAGAAATCCTGAATAGTGTGCATTTGCTGGAAATCTTCCGGCTTTACTTTAAAACCGAAGTTCTGCTCTATCACCACTACAAGGTCGATATAATCAAGGCTGTCAAGATCCAGGGTAGCTTTCAGGTCGGCATCAGGTGTTATCGCTGTTGCTTCTACTTCAAAATCTTCCACCATAAATGCTTTTATGCGATCTATTATTTCCTGTTTCTCCATTAGTTATAAAACGTTTAGGGGTTCTGACGTTTTAATACGTGAACAATAACGTAGTTGTTATTAATTAACGCATTATAAAGATGCAAAATTAATAAAACTAGTTGCATTCAGCAACAATAATGAAGCAGGATCAGAAATGCACGTCTATGACGCTATTCAGGGGTATATTCATACCACCTTTCAACTGGAGGTAATTATCCGTGACGGACCATACCGTGGTACTTACCGTTCGCGGGCCCTGTGTGGTTTCAAAAGTTATACTTGTTTTGCCTTTGAATTCATTTCCCAGGCGTGTAGCATATTGCAATTCTTTTTGCCAGTGGTCGGTATTATCTACAAAAGCAGGAACAATTTTGTATTGCGGTATTTCCTCTTTTGTTATTAGGGTTGCCATCATACACCAGATTTCTTTAGTAACTAAATTTACAATAATCCCCAATTAAAATAAAGGCTTGCAAATTAAAATTTACAAGCCTTTAGCATTTATTTTAAACCACAAAAATGTTGCCAGATTTTACTGCAGCTTCACTGCGAAGGTAGCTTCCACATCCGTTTCGCCACCGGCAGCCTCGGGTATAGTAGCTGCTTTGTTGGTAGGCTGGTGTTTCAGCGTAAGCGTCAGTGCGCCATTACCTGCAGTGGCCGTATTGAATTTTATAGTTTGATTGAACGGGCTTCCATTACCGTCTTTACTACCATCACTAAAGCTGATAGCCCCATTACCTGTAGCAGGGCTTGATTGAAAGAGAAACAGGTGCTCATCACTTTCGCCCACTACTTCCTCTGTGAGGTTCTCAACTGGCGAAACTTTTTCATTCAGCAGCTCCACCGATACATTGTATGTTTTACCGGGTGCCAGTACCACATCATCCTTTGTAATGTTGCCTTGCGTAGTGCTACCAAAACCATTCTCTACTTTATAGGTGAATGTTTTATTAAAGCCGCCATCTCCCGTTACATTCAGCTTGATGGTTGTTATCAGTTCCTGCTCTACGGGCGCGGGTGTTTCCACTTTATCTTTTTTACAGGCAGTGAACAGGATTGCAGACAGTGCAGTAAGGGAAGCAATTTTTACGAATGTATTTTTCATTATTAAAGTCTTTAAATTGATTTGAAATTGTTATTAAAAATTAAAAGGCAACCGTACACGCAATACTATATTGCGGCCCGGCTGGTCTATAAAATACCGGAATGCATCCAGGTAATCGCGGTAACGGGTATTGAACAGGTTGGTAACCCCAAGGCTTACATACAGCGGTTGCTTACGCAGCTGTAGTGTGGCACCTATTTCAGCATCGGCCAGCAGGTAAGCAGCAGGTGGACGCGGATAATCTATAGAATCAAAATCAGATGGTATCCTTTTTTGCTCAAACACATATCGCCCATCCAGGCTGATGTAGCAATCCTGCAACGTTTTGCTGATGTTCGTTGTGTACTTAATGCCTAACGACACCCTATCAGCAGGCATCAGTATCAGCCAGTCGTTCTTCGATACATTCCTTGCAAGCACGGTAGAGCCTTTGGCGTGTACCTTTAAATGGTCGTTGAATTTGTATTGCAGCGAAACATCAGCACCATTCAGCCATGCATTGGTTTGCCTGTAGCTGAAGGTTTTAAAATACCCACGGATGGTAAGTATATCTGCACCGGGCTCCAGGTATATGTAGTCATTGATATACTGGCTGTATAGCGACACATCTGCCGATAGTTTCTGGTTGATGTTGAAATCGGTTTCCAGGTTCAGGTTATATGAACGCTCGGGCTTCAGGGTTTTATCCCCTATCTCTATGCGTGCTGCACCATGATGCAGGCCGGCGCTGAAAAGCTCACTGGCCTGTGGTGCACGCCATGCATTCGACAAGGTGGCACTCCAATGCCATCCGGGCTTCAACTGCTGGCGGAATGCCAGTGTGCCCGACATGCTGTTATAATCAAACAGATAATTCACTACCTGCTGATTTTGCCCTTCGGGATTATACACATCATAGTTGCGATAGTCGAAGCGCACACCACCTTCCAGCATCCAGTCGTTCTTTCGGTAGCGTTCTATCAGGTAGGCAGCCGCACCAGCAGAACGATAGTTGGGTATAAACAGCCTATCACCTGTCTGGAAAAAGTTTTCCTGGTATATACCATCTATACCCGCCTGACCGGTTATATCATGCCCCAACTTATGCTCCAGGTTCAGGTTCAGTGTTTGAGTATTCAGCGTAAGGTTCAGTTGTGCCTTATCGCTGTTTACCCGCATCACATCATATTCCTGCCTGTAGTTATGCTGGTAGGCATATACCAGGTCCCAGTGGCCTATTTTGCTATCAGCATACAGCTTGGCTTTTACAAGGTCGTGCGTTACGTGTTGCATGGGCCTATCTATATCATAGCTAAAGCCCGACTGCACCAGTGGCACCGGGCTCTTGATGGCTGCCATCAGGTCTTTTTCATTACCTGTATGCGAACCACGATAAATGCCCAGGCTGGCATTGAACCTGCTATAGAATACCTCTGCGCCATAATGCAGCTTCTTGTAAGCTATAGCACCCGAAAAGTTATTCTCTTCCACACCTGTGTTGGCTACCCAATAGCCGGGTATGCGATAGTTGCCCCCTTTCTTAAACGTACCCTGCACGCGGATGCCCAGGCCCGGCACCGCTTTAAAGCCGTGCTGCAGCATGGCCGATGCTACACCCATACGGTTGTTGCTAAAGCCGGCAAGGTTCACCTCACCATCCCAGCCCGCATTGGTGCGTACGGCAGCAGGCTCTACCAACACTACGCCACCTATGGCATCGGTACCATAGCGCACACTGGCGGCGCCTTTCAGCACGGTGATGTTATTAGCAAGAAACGGGTCGATATTCGGTGCGTGCTCACCGCCCCACTGCTGGTCTTCCTGGCGGATGCCATTATTCAGCAGTACAATGCGGTTGCTATGCAGCCCGTGTATCACCGGCTTGGCTATAGTAGCCCCGTTTGAAATAACAGAAACCCCATTTACCGCCTGCAGCATGTCGCCCAGTGTTTTGCCGCTATTGGCGGCTATATCACTTTGCTTTAGCTGGTCTTTGCTTTGAATGATGGTATGTGTATGCTCATCGGTTACTACTACTTCATCCAGCATATTGGCGGTATGTGCCAGTTTAAACTTTAAGGTAGCATTCGCCGTCACATGCAGTTGCTGCACCAGGTGCTCATACCCGGCAGCATGAAAGTGTATGTGATACACACCTGCACATGCCTTATCTATCGTAAACCTGCCGTCTTCATCGGCTTCAAATTCACGATGCATTTCATCTATGTAAATAGATACCGGAAACAACGGGCGGCCGCTATGGCTTTCCACCACCAGGCATTTTATTGTATAGCCGCAACTATCCTGCTGTGCAAACAGCGGCATACTACAGCATAGCCATACTACTACTATGGCAGCTAAGGAACGATACATATCGCTCTTGTATTAATAGTAAAAAAATACTCTTATGCCCTATGGCATGAGTTTATATAAACTTAGGAAAGTGATGTGGCAGGCGGGCCACGCAGGAATGCAGTAGGTGTTGTAGCACCTATATAGCTATGAAAGGGAACCGTATGATAAGATGCATATACCTTTGGTATATATACGAACCTTATCTGCTGAAAATCGTTAATAAACGCCGGAAGCGAATCGCCCAGGAAGCTACAGTGATGGTGTTCACTTTCTATCACAAAACCACCATTGTGGCTGTGTGTGCAAACCGTATCTGTATGGTCGGTAAAAAGGTGGATGAACTCTTTGGCAGTGCCGCCAAATAGCAGCAGTATGGCGAGCCATACACTAAGCGCTATATGAGTTATCCTTTTCATCAAAAACCACTGCAAATATACGCTAAATGCAAGCGCGCAGCTACCCCCCAAGGGGTGATACTATTTTACCGTTTCTTTATCTTTTTTCTTCCTTTTTTGAAAGTTGATATCGTAGCCTATCAGGCCTATCACTTCGGCATAGTTGAATTTGTGGCTTATTTTACCACCATCGCCTACGGTCAGTACATTCACATAGTTGGCATGGCCGCCCTTAACTGTAGCTTCCAGGAAGAAATTGCGGAATGGGTAATAACGCAGGCCGCCTTCCAGGCCCAGGATATAGCCCGCTACGTGAAACTTATTATCGAGCCTTTTGCCCTGTAATATGATGTCTGACTTGGGCACTACAATACCAGCCCCGGCCTTCCATATTACAGATGCCCTTGTGTAACCCTTCTTTTTATGCGTAAGCAACGCATGCTGGCCTACGTAATTGATATGATAAAAGTTAGCACCGTTGGTATGCTCCAGGTGCATAAAGTACGGACGAATGGTATCTACTTTATCTATGGCTTCCCCATTCAGCTGCCCTTTTATACGCAGATACTGGTTATCAGTTACCACGTATTTAGCATGGTCATAATTTATCTCTATGGCATGTGTATGCTTCTTATTCAGGTACACACCTATCCGGTAAGAGTTTTGAGGAATCGTGATATCTATAGGGTTGCTCCAGAAGCCGGAAAAATCGGGCTTGTCTTTTGCTTTCGCGTCATAGATGGTAAAGTCGTACTTATTACCGTTTTTGAAGTGGAGGTCGCTCTTGCTATACCAGTCGCGGTTGTAGCCCCATTGAAAATACATACCCCCGAAAACGGGCTTATCCAACAGGCGCGCAAATGAACTATTAGCTGCTAATAACAGGCACAAAAAGGCAAACAATGACTTTTGCATACAGTATGGGGGAACTTGATCGCTGCAAAATTACGGGACTATCGCATATCTATGCTCATATGGCAATAAATAAACCTTATCCACGCGGCGGATAGGCGTACCGCGCATGGGGCTCGTCTTCATAGTCGAATAGGCCACTGAATTGCAAGCCTATCTTTTCCAGTACTTTTCGCGATGCGATGTTATCTACATGCGCCATACCGTTGATCTTGGTTGTTTTGAGGCTGTTCAGCCCATAAGCCACAGCGGCAGTTGCCACTTCTGTAGCGTAACCCCTTCCCCAATACTGGGGCATAAAGCGATATCCTACATCGTAATAATGAATATGGCCATTGGCTTCAAAGTCCATCCATTTCAATCCACCCCAGCCAATGAAATCACCTTTTGTTTTTTCTATCACAGCCCATCGGCCTATACCATAATCCACATATTGTTTCCTGATGATCTCCACTACCCGTATAGCCTCTTCTATGTGCTGCAATGGCCGATTGCCGATGTAGCGATGCACATCTGCATCACTATCCATGCGGAAGATATCTTCTGCATCCATTGGTTCCAGATCACGCAAAAGCAACCGGTTTGTTTCTACTCGTACCATAACACTATCGAATATAAACAAAAACTGCCGTAGCTATTGCTACGGCAGTTTTGTAAGAATATCATTAAGAAAGATATTATCCCGGTATCCTTGCCATGTATTTGCTCATTTCTTTCAGCTGGCTTACTACCTGCTCATTAGTAGGTTTACAACTCTTCGCCTTGCTAAAGTACATTTTGGCACTCTTAAAGTCGCGCCTGCTCAGGTATATACTGCTTATCTGCAGGAAGGCCGTTGCTTTGCTATCCTCGTCAGGCAGGCCTATTTTCACTGCCTTACGCAGGTTTTCCAGTGCTTCTTTGGTATTACCTTTTTTATACGAGATAGAGCCTAACTGAAGATATGCTGTGCCTTCGTATTCTTTTTCAGGCATACCGGCAGCGAGGCCACGCTTCAGGTCTTCTTCTGCCTGGTCCAGGTTTTCACCCATACTGCTGAAGTTAGCACGCAGCATGTAATAAGAAGAACGAACCGGCTTATATAGCCATTCCGGCTTCTTAACCCTGTCCAGCAACTTTTGCGCACCTTCCATATCGCCATTCTCTACATATGCCTGTATCAGTGTCATAGGGCCTATCAGGTAGTGGGCCGCTACCATGATGATAGCCACCAGGAACGGTATCCATGCGGTGTACCATCCGCCTCCCCAATCTTTGAAACCTAATAACAGACCTAATGCGATCATAGCCACTGCGATAGGCAAGCGGTTGAAAACTATAAAACGGCGAAGTGTACTTTTCATGAATCTCTTTAAAACAAGGTGCAAAGGTAGCATTAATGGCCAAAGGCTACAAATCCTCCTCGCGCTCCAGCATCAATATGCTATGCTGCGGAACTATATAGTATTTTTCGCCTTCGTACATTACTTCCGTACACCCGTTTACCAGGAAAATAGCCAGATCACCTTCCTGCGCCTGCAAGGGAATATATTTTACTTTTTCCTGCGGTTCTTTCCATATCTCCCCCTCTTCCTGCACAGCAGGTATGGGATATCCGGGGCCGGTTTTGATAATATACCCTTGCTGCACTTTTTCTTTTTCGTGCACACCGGGTGGCAGATAAAGGCCGCTGCTGGTACGTTCTTCCGGCTTGGCGGGTTTTACAAGTACCCTATCGCCTATGATGATCAGCTTCTTCCACTTATTTTCAGATACTATTCTTACCATAACAGACAAAAAAACTGCGCAAAATTAAGGCATCCTATAATTCTGTTCCAAAGGTCAGGATTGGAACTTACTTTTGTATGAACGTATAGCAGAAATTATGCAGCAGGCAGATTGGTTTGAAAGTTGGTTTGGCTCCCCATATTACAAAATATTGTATCAGCACCGCGATGAGCAGGAAGCACAGGCTTTTATAGAAAACCTGCTGCAATACCTGCAGCCACCAGCCGGTTGCTGTGTGGTAGATATTGCCTGTGGCGATGGACGTTATGCCGTGCAACTGGCTGAACATAATTATGACGTAACGGGTATAGACCTGTCGCACCTGAGCATAGAGCATGCTAAGGCTAATGAGACAGACAATCTGCACTTTTTTGTGCACGATATGCGATTCCCGTTTTATATCAATTACTTCGATTACGCTTTCAATTTCTTTACCAGCTTCGGCTACTTTGCGCACGATCGCGACCACCTGATGGCTGCCAAAGCATTTGCCGCAGGCTTGAAAAAAGACGGCACATTAGTAGTGGACTACCTGAACAGGGAACAGGTAATAGCCAACCTGGTACCCAGCGCTACCGTAGTACGTGGCAGCTATACCTTCAACATTACGAAAAGGCTGGAGCGAAACCACATTATAAAAGACATCAACTTCCTGGATGCGGATAATAAGCCACGTCATTACTGCGAAAGCGTAGCCGCTTTTTCATTGCAGGATTTTGAAGAAATATTTCAGAAAGCCGGCCTTACCTTGCAGGCTACCTTTGGCGATTACCAGCTCAATAGTTATGATGCGCAGCAATCGCCCCGTATGATTATGATATATAAAAAGTAAACCTTGGGCATCTGGGATACAATAGTAAAGTGGGATTATGAAATATGGTATTATATGAATACCGTATGGCACAATGACGTGCTGGATGCCATTGTTCCTTACCTGCGCAACCAATGGACCTGGGCGCCGCTTTACCTGTTCCTGCTATTGTTCATGACCATAAATTTTGGCCGCCGCGGCTGGATGTGGTGTGTATTTTTCCTGCTTACCTTTTCGTTAAGCGATTATATCAGCGCATCTATCATGAAGCCTTATTTTCATCGCATACGTCCCTGCAATAACCCTTATCTGTCACAACTGGTACATAACATAGTGCCTTGCGGCGGTGGGTACAGCTTTCCGTCATCGCATGCTGCCAACCACTTTTCGCTTGGGGTTTTCTCAGCCATTACATTGCAGCGCCATGTAAAAGGCGTGTGGTATATGGCGCTGGCATGGGCTATACTGGTATCTTATTCGCAGGTGTATGTAGGCGTACACTTTCCGCTCGATGTGACTTGCGGCGGCCTGCTTGGCATTATCATCGCCAGCATTACATCGGCAGTATTCAATAAAATATACAACCTAAGCCAGCCGGATAAGAAAAAGGTTATTATTTCTGAGAGCTGATGTAAGTATTAAACTCGTCCTTGCTGCTGCTGTAAGTAAAGTCGCTTTCTACTTTCCAATAGTTTTGTTTATCACTTACACCTTTATAGGCCCATTTGGCTACATCCAGCTTTGTACTTTCAAAGTTGAACCACGAAATGATGGTGCGTACTTGTTCTGTTGTATAGCTACGCCCTTCTAATACCGACTGTACCAGTTTCTGTTTATCCGTGTCCGTAATACGCTCGTCAACTGTAGCTTTCAGGGCAGTGATATCTTGTCCGTTCAGTTGATTGCTGTATGCATGATCGCGGGGTGGCATTGGGTGGGTAGCATCACTTTCATTCTTCCAATTATTAGTTTCGAGGTATTCTGTTTTGGCACGTAGTTTATCGCTATTTATATCATACGTCAGGTAGGTAATAGTGCCTTCTGAAATCGTTATCATCCCTGAATACAGCGTGCGCGCCCTGCCGCCCTTCCTGTTTTTATACGGCACAAAGCTATATATCTTCAGCCTGTGGCGGCCTGCGGGCAAATCGCCTATAGTAAGGGAACGCCCTTGTTTATCGTAATAACGGTCATCTATAGATATAGCCAATCGTGAATCGTCGCTTAAAGCTACTCTTATTACACTTCGCTGTTTTTGTTGCGCAATGGCTATTGCCACAGCCCCTATAACCGCAATACATGTAAGGAATATCTTTTTCATAGTTACCATGTTATGGTGAAAATATACTTGTTTGAGTCCCAATAGATATGCCAAACTCAATAAGCTTGCCGGCCATTATTAGTTTTAACCCTGTATTAACAAGGCACAAAGAATACCTGCTGACACCGCCGCATTCAACGACTCTGCCCCACCCTTGCGCGGTATCGTTATTTTATGGGTTGCTTTATCTATCAATCCCTGCGACAGCCCTTTCGATTCGTTGCCTATCAGTATCACCCCATTATCCAGCCCTTTCAGTTCATACACATTATCGCCGCCCAAAACCGCTGCCAATACCGGCATTTTGGTAGCAGACAGAAATACGTCCAGCTCTGCCTCATGCAGTTGCACGCGCAGGTGTCCGCCCATAGCCGCCTGTATTACTTTAGGATTATAAAAATCGGCACTGCCGGGCGATGCTACTACATGCCGGATACCAAACCAATCGGCTATGCGGATGATGGTACCCATATTACCGGGGTCTTGCAGGTTCTCTACCGCTATGCACCATTCATCAACAGGTAAAGACAGCTTTTTATCTTCCATACCTACTACCAGCAGCACATTATTGGGCGTTTGCAAACCCGACACCGCTTCCAATTGGTGAAGTTCTACCCCTATGAGCTCTGCCTGCGGATGCTTTGCTAACTTATTACTGTTCGCAACAATCCATTCCGGCAGTGCTACCACCATTTTAATATCGGCCTTGCTATCCAGCCATTCCCCCGCTACTTTGTCGCCCTCTACTACATATGCACGGTGTTCTTTACGGTATTTTTGCTGCGATAATGACCGAATATATTTATTTTGCGCCTTGGTTAGCATATGCAGGCAAAACTAATTAATTGTCCCAACTGAAACATGAATCGCAGGATTACGGATTTTCTTACAATAGCAATCGGGGCAATGATTATTATTCTGGCCACAGGCTGTAATGCCACCAAACATGTGCCTGAAGGTAAGTATCTGCTGCGCTCTAACACCATCAAGCTGAAAACCGATGTACCGCTAACCCAGAAAGGTGAACTGCGCGATAATATGGAGCGCCTTGCCAGCCAGAAACCCAATAAATACGTGTTGGGCCTTTTTCCTTACAAAGTGTACTTATACAATACCCGTTATAAAAAATACCAGGAAGACCCTACCAATTTTCAGCTAAAATCAAAAACCGTAGAGGCACCGGTTATATACGATAGTACGCAGAAGCGACGTTCGGCTCTTAACATGCGGTCGTATATGTTCAATAAAGGCTTCTTTTATGCGAAGGTTACCGATACAACCATTTACAGAGGAAGGAAAGCACACGTGACCTATACCGTAGAAACAGGTGGCAATTATCTTATCAATAAGGTGCTGTTCGACATTGATGATAATACGGCATTAGACGTTATTACGAAAGCATATACCCATACCCATCTTAAAACAGGTGCCGATTTTTCATACGACCTGCTGGAGCTTGAAAAAAGCCGCATCACCAATCTGATGCGCGATTATGGCTATTATTATTTTACTAATGATAATATTAGCTTTGAACTGGATACCATGAATAAGCAGTATTTCAAAGACATTGAAAACCCCTTTGAAAGCGCTATCAACTTCATTGCCCTGCAGAAAAACGCAAAAAAACCCACACTGGACATAAAACTGATTGTACGGGCTGACGATAGTGCCCGCCAGGCCTATCGCCGCTTTGGCATCAGCCGCATCCGCGTGTTCCCCGATTTCAAGACGAACCGCGACTTCCGGGATACGGTCAATATGCTTATAAAAGAATCACAGGGTGTCACCTTCAAGTATCACAACTATTATGTGCGCGAAAATGTAGTGCGTAAGCAGTTGTTCATAGAGCCCGGGCACTACTATTCGCAATCGGAATATGACCAGACATTGAGTAAGCTAAACGAACTGGGTATATTCCAATCCGTACGCATCAGCTATCGGGAAGATTCTACGCGCGAAGGTGATTGGCTAAGCTCATCTGTAATTCTAACACCAAACGACAAGCTGGATTACGGCACCAGTTGGGAATTTTCTAATGCAACTACCTATACGGCAGGCACCAACCTTACACTTAGCTTCCGCAACCGCAACTTGTGGCGGGGTGCCAACCTACTTAGCATGTCTGTAACAGGTGGCATCGAATCATTGTACGATTCCATAGGCAATGGCTTCTTCGATCACTTTAAACTACTTACTAAAAGCATCGGCTTCAATGCCAGCATCGATTTCCCTAAGTTCCTGTTTCCCATCAGGCAGAACAAGGTAAGTGTTAACAATGCACCACGTACGGTTATTGGTTTTGGTATCAACCTGCTCGACAGGGTCAATTTCTTTACGCTCATCAACACCAATACCAGCCTGCAATACAGGTGGAAAGAAACAAAGACAAAAACATGGGAAATTTCACCGGCGTTTGTCAACATCATACGCCTGCCCTCTATATCGCCACAATTCCAGGCCCGGCTCGATTCCAACGAATTTTTACGGAACAGTTATAAACCTACTTTTATAGAAGGCGAAAATATTGCCTTTACATTTTCAGACCGGGAACGTAAAAACGGTAAAAACTATAACTATATCCGCATCAGTGCAGAGGAGGCCGGCGGTTTGATGAAAGGCCTGAACCAACTGATACCAAAATTTGATAGCAGCTATTCCCAATACATGAAATACGACCTGGATGCGCAACGCTTTTTCCATCGCAGGCATTCCTTGTTGGGCTTGCGTTTTCAGGCAGGCGTAGGCATCCCGTATGATCAGTCTACCACGCTGCCGTATATCAAACAGTATTTTGTGGGTGGCGCGTATAGCATCCGCGGTTATCGTATCCGCACCTTAGGCCCCGGTAGTTATTACGACCCTGCACCTGTATCGGCCAGTAATATCGTAGATCGCATAGGTGATATAAAACTGGAAATGACTGCCGAATATCGTTTCGATATTGTGAAACTGTTTTCCGGCGCCATACAAATGAATGGAGCCCTGTTTGCAGATGCGGGCAATATATGGCTGGCTCAAAAGGCAGAGAAATACCCGAATGGCGAATTCAAATTCAGTCGCCTCGGTCAGGATGTTGCTATCAGTACCGGCACAGGTATCCGTTTTGATATTGCAGGCTTCTTCCTGGTGCGGCTGGATGCCGCATTCCCTATTAAGAAACCTGCCTATTTTGATAATGTAGCACAACCTGCCGATTATAAATTTTATGGCAAGTCGGGCTGGGTAATAAACCAGGTAGATCCGCTGTATAACGAATGGTGGAAACGCGAAGTAGTATTGAACTTCGCCATAGGTTATCCGTTCTAAACAGTCCCCTTTTGGGCATCCACAGGGCTTTTAATATCTTTGAAGCCTATGCGGAATATAAAAATCATAGAAGTGAGGTCGGAAATAGGAGCAGGAACCCGTGGTGCGAGCCTTGGGGTGGATGCTATCAAAATAGCCGCTCTCGACTTTATGAGCAGCTTTTTCGTAAACTTCCCTACCGAGCAGATAGAAACCGAAAACAAGCTACTGTATGAGCCTGTCACATCGCCCTATGCCAAGCGAATTCAAGGTATCTATAACATGTACGACCGTCTATCTCAGTCTGTAAGCGAAACCTTGAAATCTGGCCTTTTCCCGTTGGTATTAGCAGGCGACCACAGCACTGCAGGTGGTACGATAGCCGGTATAAAAATGGCCAACCCCAAACGCAGGCTGGGTGTAATATGGATAGATGCACATGCTGATATTCATACACCATATACTACACCATCGGGCAATATGCATGGCATGCCATTGGCTACGGCTTTAGGTTATGATAATGCTGAAAGCAAAGTACACTCCCCCGACCCTCAGACCATCGACTTATGGAACAAGCTGAAGAACATCGGCAAGATACAACCGAAGATACAGCCTGAAGACCTGGTATATATAGCCCTGCGCGACTTTGAGAAGGAAGAAGAATACCTGATAAAGAAACACAACATAAAAGTAATATCGGTACAAGAAGTGCGTCGTAAAGGTGTAGAGCATGTAGTACGCCAGGCATTGTTGCATCTCAGCGCCTGCGATGACATTTATGTTTCTTTTGATGTAGACAGTATGGATAGTTCCATATCGCGCGGCACCGGCACACCGGTAAGCAATGGCCTGAAAGAAAGGGAAGCCGAAGACCTGGTGGCATCGTTTATGCAAAACCATAAAATATGCTGCTTTGAAGTGACAGAGGTAAACCCTACTCTTGACAAAGAAAACCTGATGGCCGAAATAGCATTCAACATACTACAGCGCAGTGTGAATCTGTTGCTGGTGAATTAATAAAGGGTGGCATAGCCACCCTTTTTACTTAAAGCTTAGTAAGCTTTTGATTAACTACATTCCCATCATCATCTGAAACGGAAATAGTATATAATCCAGCATGTAGCCTGCTCACATCTATTTCTGACCTATTACTTGTAGTTATTTTTTGATTCAAAACTGCTTTGCCAGTAATATCAGAGATAGTGATATGCCCGCTCATTACTTTGGCACCAAAGTTTAATATGACATTATTAGTTGTAGGATTGGGATATATTGTAAATAAAGATTGTTTTACGTCCTCGACATTTAAGGATATGGCATAGCACGCAGAAGTATCAAAGCATAAACCATTGCCAATAATTACCGCATAATTTCCTGAAGTCTTAGGTTGAAATTTTTGGTATATTTCTCCTATCAGTAAGCTATCGTTATCACAATTTATCCATTGATAGGTTTTACCTGCCCATTTGGTAGTCAATTCTTCAACTGAAACTAAAACAGTTGTATCAATATTCCTATGCCTTATACTCATCGTAGCGGTATCAATTTTTCCTGTAGCATCTTTTATGGCTACCCAATATTGCCCAGCTTCCAGATTTTGTATAGATTGTGTCGTATCACCATTTGACCATAGATATTCTAATGGTGGATAGCCAAATATTGGCTTTGCCGTCAAAACACCTCCTGTTTCTTCACAAGCATCTATAAAGCCGCCAATATTTGCTCTTACAGCATAATGGCTACTGCGACGAGCTATCCCGTTAAAGGGCTGAAGCACACCTCCTACAAAAATATTGCCGTTAAACAGTACCATTTTATTTATAGTACTATCCATATTAAAATAGTCGTAGGCATATTGCATATGTCCCGGAACGTATATAGGTGTACAATTAAAATAGGAAGTACTCATAGGCGTTGGTGGCCATACAGGGGTATGAAAGTTACCAACTGCTAAAAAAGCCGGATAATTAACACAGGCCGCTTTAAAGCTTTGTATACCATTTGCATAAAACCTGCTTTTATAATGTCCCCGCCATACATTTCCATATAGCTTATGTACAAGCATAGAGTCTGTTGCTACTGTTTTGCTACAGAAAGCAAAAACAGAGTCGTCATATATCTCAAAATCATTCACCTCATTTTGTATCGCATTTGAAAAAGCATTGAGTCCTGTTACATCATTCCAGCTAATCACATTGACACTATTACCATTATAGGAAAAACTACCTCCTAGCAAAAGATCATCATGATACACCTCTACCGTATTTATATTACCAGACATACCGGGAATGGCGACCCAATTGATGCCATCCCATTTTGCAAAATTGATATTTGCGCCACCACCACACGTGCCGAAACTGCCAGCAGCGTATAAGTCATTGTGATAAACAACTAAGTCATTAATTGTCCCATTGATACATCCGGCTTTATACCATTCCGAGCCATCCCAATAGGCCACATTTTCAACTTTCGTATCACCGGCCGAATCTATGTTACCAGCCACAAATACCTGTCCATTAAAAACCTGAATAGCTTTGACAGTTCCCTTTACACCGGCTCCTAAAGTATGCCATGTGTAAGTAGCAGATGCCTGTGTGATGTAAGCTATATTGTTGGCAGGCAAAGAACTATCTGCATATTTAAATTCCCCACCAACGTATAACCTATTAGCAATTCCATCCACATTGAGTTCATGCACCACCCCACTTACACCTTTACCTACCATTGTGCAAATGTTATTACCGCTATAACCCGGCTGTATCCATGCCAATTCATCTATAGTAAATCCATATGCTTCTGCCCAGGAAAAAAGTTCGGGATATTGCATATCATGTACATAAGCCAGGTTGGTATTAGCTGCAATTTTCCGCGATACCGCTTCAAAACCTGTAGCCTTTACAAGGTATCCTACCGCACAGAAGTTATCATGATCATCAATAAATATCGGGGTACGATAGTCATATTTTTCATTTTGAGGATAACGGCCTGCCAACCAATACTCATGCAGATGATCCAGTGCCTTTAACCTGTTTGTCTTTTGTAATTGGCTCAGGTTATCAACATTCCTGCAACGGAGTGTCTGTTCTACTAATGTTAAATGCAAACGTATCCACTCGGGTTCACCCATATCAGCATATGGGGGATAATTTAATAACCCAACATCAGTTTGCTGTTGCCAGCATTTATTTACTTCCGAAAGCTTATCGAAAGTGCGATTGCCCAAAGATGAAAATGCAAGTAGTATGCAACCTGCAAATAGGAAAAGGTGTTTCATAGGTTTATTTTATTCTATAGACATACAAGTTAGACAAATACGTTTGTACCATATCTTATAAAACCATTAAAAAAAGCAGCCTTAAGGCTGCTTTTTTATTTATCTCGTTATTACAAACTTCATTGGCCGGCCATGCGCTGCATAACCCTCGGGAGCCTTTACCATTACCTGGTCGAAGTACACCGTATCGCCGGCTTTAGAACGTTCCGGTATATTAGCCTTTAGAAAAGGGGTAAGTGTATCTCCAAAACAATATTCAGACAGGTAATCTGTAAGCAATAATGGATTACCAACCGAATCTTCATATAGGTTGCGCTCTGCATAATTAAACGCAAAACCTGTTACCGTATATATTTTACCTGCACTATCCTTTGCTGTCAGCCCTTGCTTTACCAATGAATCAAAAACATCTTTGGAGATACGGCCCTCAAACATATCACTTCGGCCCAGGTATACCGGTATGGGCTTGGGTTTAGGCTTTTGCTTTTTATCGGTAGCAGCGGGTTTGGTTTTATCTTTCTGCTGCGCACCTATAGGTACTGCCATTGCCACACATGCCACTGCTAATAGTATCTTGGTTGTAAGCTGCTTCATAACACTAAAGTTATAGTAAACTCAGGCTTTCTTCAATAGCTTTTATTTTAGCTTCCGCGTCTTGCTTCTTTTTCTTTTCTATATCAACTACTTCCGGTTTAGCATTTTGTACAAAGCGTTCATTGCTCAGCTTCTTGTCTACACTCTGCAGGAAGCCCTTCAGGTAGTCCAGCTCTTTTTGCATTTGTTCCCGCTGTGCATCTACGTTAATATTTTCGGCAGCAGTTTCTATATATAGCTTATCTGTTTGCACCACTATCGATATGGTGCCTTGTTTTGCTTCCTCTGTAAAACCAATCTGCTCTGCATTTACTTGTCTGCGCAGTATGTCTTGCGTTTGCTCATACAATGCATGGTGCTGCGTATCTATCCACAGTTTTATCGGGTCTTTAGGCTTCAACTGGTTTTTGTTACGTGCATCGCGTATAGCAGTTATCAGTTCTTGCAGGAAAGCACCTTGTTTCAATATCGCAGCATCATTGTTATCATAAGCCGGCAAAATCTTTATAATAAGATCATCACCCGCAGTTCTTTCTTTTAATTGGTGATATATCTCTTCTGTAATGAACGGCATGTACGGATGCAGCAGTTGTACCAGTTGCTCATATATGGCTACAGTACGCTCATATACATGCTGCGACATAGGTTGCTCAAAGCCCGGTTTCACCCATTCCAGGTACCAAGAGCAGAAATCGTTCCATACCAGCGAATAGATGGTTTTCAATCCTTCGCTCAGGCGAAAGTCTTTCATCAACTCTGCTACTTCCTGTGCTACTTGCGCCAGCCTGTTTTCCATCCAGTCTATAGCAAAGCGTACTTCTGCATCGCTCACATTATCTGCCACGCGGCCTTCCCAACTTTTCACAAGTTTCAGCGCATTCCACATTTTATTGCAGAAGTTTCGGCCTTGTTCCAGTTGCGCTTCGTCAAACAACAGGTCATTACCGGCAGGTGAAGATATCATCACCCCAAAGCGTACGGTATCGGCACCAAAGTCTTCTACCAGTTGCAGCAAGTCCGGCGAGTTGCCCAGCGATTTACTCATCTTCCTGCCCAGCTTATCGCGTACGATACCTGTAAAGTATACCTTTTCAAAAGGCGCTTTGCCTTGGTATTCATACCCCGCCATTACCATGCGCGCTACCCAGAAGAAGATAATATCCGGGCCTGTTACCAGTGTGCTGGTAGGATAATAATATTTTAGTTCAGCATTGTCCGGTGCTTTGTTCCAGTTAAATACTTCCATGGGCCACAGCCAACTGCTAAACCATGTATCGAGCACATCTTCATCCTGTTTCAACAGTGGATTTGCAGCATGCAGTTCAGGCTGTTGTGCTTTATATTGCTCATGTGCCGCCTCTTCGGTTTCGGCAACATATATATTACCCTCTGCATCATACCATGCCGGTATGCGTTGTCCCCACCACAGCTGGCGGCTTATACACCAGTCTTTGATGTTCTCCATCCAGTGGCGGTACAGGTTCTTATACTTCCCGGGATACAGCTGAATGTTATCATTCATCACATTATCCAGTGCAGGCTTCGCCATTTCCTGCATATTGCACCACCATTGCATGCTCAGGCGTGGCTCTATTACTGCGTCCGAACGTTCGCTATGGCCTACCTGGTTGCTATAGTCTTCTTCTTTTACAAAGTTGCCCGATGCTTTCAGGTCTTCTACTATCTTCTTACGTACTGCAAAGCGGTCTTCGCCTATATACAACTGTGCCGCCTCACTCATGGTTCCATCTTCATTCAGCGTATCTACTATCTGCAGTTTATGTTTTTGCCCCAGGTTGTAGTCGTTGATGTCGTGCGCCGGTGTTACTTTCAGTGCACCGGTACCAAATTCCATATCAATGTAATCATCGAATATGATAGGTATGCGGCGATTGATGAGCGGTACAAATGCATATTTCCCTTTCAGGTGCGCATAGCGTGGGTCATCAGGATGCACACATATCGCAGTGTCGCCCAAAATGGTTTCAGGCCGTACGGTCGCAATCGTTATATATTCCTCATTATCCGTATCCAGCTTGTAGCGTACGTGATACAGTTTTGAGTTGGTTTGTTTGAAGATAACTTCTTCATCACTAAGTGCTGTTTTAGCCTTAGGGTCCCAGTTTATCATCTTCACGCCACGGTATATACGGCCCTTATTATACAGGTCGTTGAATACCCGTATAACTGCCGCATAATAGTTTTCATCCATGGTAAAAGCCGTACGCTCCCAGTCCAACGAGTAGCCCATTTTTTTGAGCTGCTGCAGGATGATACCTCCATATTTTTCTTTCCACTCCCAGGCATATTTCAGAAATTCATCACGGCTGATGCTTTTCTTGTCAATACCCTTTTCGCGCAGCATACCCACCACCTTTGCCTCTGTGGCAATAGATGCGTGGTCGGTACCCGGCACCCAGCAAGTATTATAGCCCTGCATCTTAGCGCGGCGCACCAGTATGTCCTGTACCGTATTGTTAAGCGCATGGCCCATGTGCAGCACGCCGGTTACATTGGGTGGCGGCATGACGATGGTGTACGACGGACGGCCATCCGGCGTAGAATGAAAATATCCTGATTTGTTCCAGTGTTCGTACCAATGTTTTTCCGAATCTGTATGCTGAAAATTCTTACTTAATTCCATTACTTTCCTGTACTATGAAGACTGCAAATATAATGCGTTCATACCGCTCTGTTGGCATGATAAATATGTGATAATAAAATAAAAAGAGGATACCGGGACAAAACCGACATCCTCTTCATTTAACCAAAACAACTACAAACCTATAAGCCGGATTCTGTTTCCCGTATGGTCTACGGGACGGTTATCATTTATCTGCGATGCTGCTCACACATCACCTGTAGCTACCAACCCACGTACATCGGGCGAGCAGCCCTCTATCGTACGCCTATTTGGTATTTCAGTGCGCAAGGTTTACCCCGTGCTGTAATTACTTACTGCCCGCGTAGGCTCTTACCCTACATTTTCACCCTTACCTCCGTTTCCGGCGGCGGTTATTTTCTGTGGCACTCTCTGTATCGGGCTTTCGCCCAACCCCACCCGTTAGGTGGTGCGCTGCTCTATACTGTCCGGACTTTCCTCCACTGCTTTCACAGTAGCGATAACCCAGCCTGTAGTCCTTACAAATTTACAAAAAGAGGGGGATAATTAATACATGACCATTTGATACTTGGCACAATTTTAGATACTTTAACACTTAACCAAAACACACTTCATGAATATCAGTTTACGCCCTCTGGCAGCTACTGCATTATTACTTTCTGCGCTTACCGTTACTTCATGCAGCAGGTATTATTACAAACCGAACGGTGTAAACGCCCCACTCTTTACCGGGGGCAACCAGGGCCACCTGAACCTGGCTGGCAGCATTGGCAGCGGCGACAATACCGGCGTGAGCAATTTCTTTGATGTACAGGGCTCTTATTCACCCATTAACTACCTGGGCATTATAGCCAATTATAGTACTTACAATTACCGACCCGATAATTATGACTATGTAAATGGACACGTTGATGCCCATGCCAACCTTTTTGAAGCCGGCATCGGCGGCTACTATGCCGCAGGCAAAAAGAAAGTAAAGATGGTAGTAGACTTTTACGGCGGTGGCGGTGTTGGCAATATCCGCAGCGATGTGGATATGAAAGTAAACCGTTTCTTTTTACAGCCGGGTATAGGTATGCGCACCCCTTGGGTAGATGTTGCTTTCAATCTTCGCTACAGCAATGTGAAATACCGCGACTTTGATGCGAATGGACACGATGATGTATACCTGAAAAACCAAAACCTGATAGACCAACGTGGCATGCGCATGGATGCATATAGTTATGGCTTTCTGGAGCCTGCTATTACAGTGCGTGCCGGTTACAAATTTGCGAAGGTGCAATTCCAGGGCGTGCTGTCACAAAACGTCAATAACGTGTATTGGGATTACAGCCCCGCGCGGTTTACGGTAGGTTTTTATCTAAGTGTAGAAGAGATATTCGATATAGCAAAAGGCAACGATTAACACATAACATCAGAACAAAGGCAATTGCACATCTCCATAGGTGTGCTTTGCCTCATGTTCCAGCAGCCATTTCTTTTTAGGCAATCCGCCGCCATAGCCTATCAGGCTGCCATTCTCGCCTATCACCCTGTGGCAGGGTACTATTATAGCAATACCATTCTGCCCGTTCGCCGTGCCTACAGCACGTATTGCCTTTACATCGCCCAGGTACATTGACTGCTTTTTATAAGAACGTGTTTCGCCATACTTTATGTCCAGCAAGCCACGCCATACCTTTTTTTGAAATTCCGTGCCTATTAAGTGCAACGGCAAATCAAATTCCTTTCTATTGCCGTCAAAGTATTCTTTTACCTGCGTTTCCAATACTTCAAAATAAGGATGTTCCCCTTCTTCATAATCCATGTTTAATGCATCCTGTATGCGCTTTTGAATAGTAGAAAGCATGCGCCTGTATTCAAAATCGAACAGGCATATGCCCTCATCGGTAGCTGCAGCCATCATGCTGCCTAATGGTGTATCCAGGTATTTATAAATGATTGCCATGCAGTTCTTTTTCTATAATGCGGTTTACCTCTGCTGCTTTGTTATATATCATGATGTGGCTACCTCCTTCTATCCAATGCGTTGGCTTCACAGCTACAGGCGGAATGATCTTATCATCTGTGCCATGTATGTGCACAATATCCGGCGGGTACGTTGTATTATGCCATAGGGTTACTGCTTTCATAGCCCAGCGCATAAATTGCCCGTCAGACTTTTTGAGCACAGCAGATAGCATCTGCTTTTCATTTTCCGTGCTTGCACCAAATAGCTTGAAAAGTGCAGCATTAGGCATTTTAAAGAAAAAAGCTGGCACCGCGAGAGATGTTATGATCATCTGAACCAACTTGCTGAAATGAGGTACTTCAACAAAGCTTTTAGCGCTGGATACAATGATGGCCTTCTTTACCTTCCGGCGCTTGGCTATTTCCACCGTTAGCATGCCGCCAAAAGAAAGGCCGAGTATTGTAGGGTTATCGCCCGGTATTAATGCAGATACCTTCAGCGAATAGCTTTCCATATCATCGCCAGGATCGAAAGGAGGCCAGGAAATATGCTTTAGTTGTGCACCTTTAATTTTTGTGCGTTGAAAAACGCTTTCGTCTGCTCCTAAGCCGCTGATGCAATAAATAGTTTCCATATACCCTGTTGCCGAGGTATAAAGATACAGGAATGAAGCTTACAGATAACTTAAGCTACCGGTTGTGCAAAATGAGATTTGAACGCACCTACCAGGTTAGAACTTACAATCTTGCGGGTTACATCTATCATATTCTTAAATGCAAGCGCGTGAGATATACCATGCCCTATTACCACAGGGGCATTTACACCCAGTATAGGCGTACCGCCATATATCTCAAAATTGTAGTTATCCAGCAGGCTATCGCGTACGTTCCTTTCTTCGTGAAAGATGTTGTAGATAGATTCGGCTGATTTCAGGACCACATTTCCTACAAAGCCTTCGCAAACGATCACGTCTGCCTTGTTATGAAAGATATCCCTACCCTCTATGTTGCCGTAGAAGTTGATGTCTTTATGCTCTTTCAGCAATGGGTATGTGGCTTGCGCCAGCAGGTTTCCTTTACCCTCTTCTTCGCCCAGGTTCAGCAATCCTACTTTAGGATTATCAACACCAAAAACATTCTGTACGTACAATGAGCCCATTTCGGCAAATTGCACCAAGTGTTCCGGCTTGCAGTCTGCATTGATACCAACATCCAGCAGCAGGTTGAACTTGCCGTCGGAACGTGGTATAGGCGATGCTATTGTAGGCCGTATAATGCCGTCAATAGTCTTTACAGTGTACATAGCACCTACCATCATGGCACCCGTATTGCCGGCGCTGATGAAAGCATCTGATTTTTGGGACATGAGCATGCCAAACCCCATCGCTATGCTGGAGTTTGGCTTCTCTTTCAATGCTTTTGTCGGATGTTCATGCATGCCTATTACTTCGGGCGCATTTACTAAAGTATAGCGCTCTTTGTACGGCTCCAGCAATGAAAGGTAAGGAGATGCAGATTCGGCATCACCTATCAGCAAGAGGTGTACAGACGTATCTGTTTCTTGCTGAAAGTAAAGTTGAACACCTTTTATAGCTTCCGAAGGCGCATAATCGCCCCCCATGATGTCAAACCCTATCTTCATCCGGGTAGTATATACTTACTGGTTATTAATTTTTATTCACCCTCAGCTGCAGCAGCAGGTGCTTTATCAACTACAACACGGCCACGGTAGTACAGTTTACCTTCTACCCAGTGAGCGCGGTGACGCAGGTGGCTTTCGCCGGTTACGGCATCAACACTCCATGTAGCAGCCACAGCTTTGTAGTGAGTACGGCGTTTAGCACCGCGCTGTTGTGAGTGACGTCTTTTAGGATTAGGCATCTTATTTAGATTTTATTTCGTTTTACGTTTATTTTCTTTTTGTTCCTTCAGGGCGTCAAGGCCTTTCCAGATATCGTTCTTTGGTTCTTCGCCGGGGTCCGAAAGCTGGTTTAGCAGCTTTATGATTTCCGGGTTGCAACCTGGTTCACCATTTTCTTTATCGGGGTGCACGCGTTGTAATGGTATACTTAACATTACAAATTCATACAACCACCCGCTGATGTCTAACACTGTTTCGTTACGCGGTATAAAAACCACATCCGCATCATCTTCTATCTCATCAGCCTCTTCACTATCGGTAAGTTTGATAACAAGGTCAAACTCATCCCACAGCCTCAGTTTAAAATCTTCACCACACCTGTCGCAAGGTACGGTAACACTTCCATCAACATCAAAATGACACAGAAAGAAATTGTTCTTTTTATCGAAACGCAATGTTACCTGTGCATCGAGGTCCTTAAAATCGGCATCGGTTTTACCCGCCTCTTGTATGAACCTGTCATTCAAATCATATTGATAGGTATGAACACCGGGTTTCAACCCCTGCCATGCTATCTCAAATTCCCGGTTGTGTTTCATCTTAGTGTATCAGTTTAAATTTTGATTCACCTATACCGTACTGCAGAAATCCAAATAAATTGAGTTCCAATTATTTAGCCTTGCAGCAGGCCACATCTCCTGTCAAAAAACTTCAATGGGGTGCAAAGGTAGCTTTTTTTCCTGATAATTATAGCATTTTATTTCTTTTCAGCAGAAAGGCGTGCAATACCTGGTCCACTGGCCTGGAAAGGTCCACCGGCACCAGATCTATCTGGTATTGGTGGCACTTATTTTCTATCTCTTGCCTGAAGGCCGTCATACGCTCCAGATACTGTTCCTTTACCTGGTGCGGCTGCAATTTTATCTTCTCCCCCGTTTCCATATCCACAAACTCGTAGGGCCGGTTTTCAAAATCGAAAGCCACCTCTTTATCGCCATCCATTATATGAAACAGTATCACCTCATGTTTATTGTACTTCAGGTGTTGCAATGCCGAAAACAGGCTATCCATATGCTCCGCGTCATCCATCATATCGCTAAACACCACTATCAGCGACCGCTTATGCATTTGTTCTGCCACCTGGTGCAGCGCGGCGGCAGCATTGGTCGGCTGGTTTTCCTGCGGCTGCGCCAGTACTTTTTGCAGCTCATGCGTCAATACCCTATAGTGGCTGTGCGCCGAGCGGCAGTCCGACAGATAGTACAAGTCTTTGCTAAACAGGGCCAGTGCCGCAGCATCCAGTTGCCGTTTAGTAAGCTGCAGCAACCCTGCTGCCGAAAGGCAGGCAAATTCCAATTTGCTCATCTTCCCTTCCTGCTGCGGGTAGTGCATGGATGAAGAAGTATCTACCACCATACAGCAGCGCAGGTTGGTTTCTTCTTCATACTTTTTTACAAACAGTTTATCGGTGCGTCCATACACCCGCCAGTCTATATGCCGCAAGGCATCTCCCTGGTTATACAACCTGTGCTCTGCAAACTCTACCGAAAAACCATGAAAGGGGCTTTTATGCAATCCTATTATAAAACCCTCCACCACCTGCTTAGCCAGCAGTTCCAGGTTTTCGAGGGCGGGTTGATGCGGAAATGTCATGTTCTTAATTGTATCGCTCAGCTATCTTACAATAAAGTTATACCAAAACCTGACGTGCTATTCCATAAATATTTATTAAATCAGCCCTCTTTTTCATTTTACCTATTGTTGTAGTTTTCAATTTTTCCTTCTATCTTCAACCGTTAAATAGCATTATACATGAAACTACGCTCCGGTGCTTTGCTGGTTGTTGCACTGTTTACAGTAATGGGCCTCAGCTCCTGTGTTCGCGAATATATTTGTGAATGTACCATTTCCTATACCGGCCAACCGGGCTTACCTGATACGACCGTACACCAGTATAATATCAACGATACTAAGAAGAAAGCAAAGAGTACCTGCCAGGCCAACTCAGCTACCAGCGAGCGCGATGGCATAAAAGCAGTTGAAACCTGCGACCTCTATTAAGCACATTTGCCTGTATTCGCTATTTTTGGCGCTATTAGCATAGTTTATGGCAATCACAGGTCAGGATAATAAAACATCTTTCTACATAAAACGTATTTCCGGATTGATACTGCTGCTGGCTTTAGCAGCAGTATTTTTCTTTTCAGCAATTACCAAGCTTATAGATATGGAAGCCTTTGAGTGGAGCTTCATAGATATGGGTATTGGCAACATGGCACTGGCATCGGTCATTGCCCATATATTCATTGGTATAGAATTACTGATTGGCGCTTTTCTCGTATTCCATATTTATTTAAAACAGGTCACCTACCCCATCACGCTGGCCATGCTGGTGATATTCACCATTTATCTTATTGTATTGGTTGTGCAACAGGGGAACGAAGGCAACTGCGGCTGCTTTGGCGAACAGTTTGAAATGAAACCGGTGCAAGCTATTATTAAGAACATCATTATGATGGGTACTACCATACTACTGATGTTCATCTACCCTATAAAGCCTTACAAAGGCCAGGAATGGCTTGCTGCGGTTATCGGCATGGTAGCTATGGTTACCACTTTTGTAGTTGTGCCGCTCAATACCGATCATAAGCCACAGCGCATCAGCCAGCCTTTACCATTGCACCTGCTGTACAAAGACAAGTATAACAAACCGGATGTAGAGCTGCGCGAGGGCAAACATATTATAGCCTACATGAGCCTTACCTGCCCGCATTGCAAGAAGGCTGCTTACCTGCTGCACGTATTAAAACGCCAGGACCCTACCCTGCCCATTTACATAGTGCTTTCGGGCGATGCCTACAATATCCAGCCCTTCCTGAAGGAAACAAAGGCAACCAACATACCATACCTGCTATACAAAGACATGAACGCCTTTATAGATATGGCAGGCGACGGCGTGCCCGCTATATATTGGGTAAACAACGGGCAGGTAGAATATAAGAGCAATTATTTTCAACTGGACCCAAAAGACATTAAAGACTGGCTAAGTCAGTAACTTTGCATTTTTCAAGCATCATACATGGCAGTAGATAACGATATAGAAGAGGTTTGGGACGATGAAGAACCGGAACAAGGCGAACTGGAAGGTAGCAATGCCGAGCCTATCGAGCGCCTGCGTATAAAGACAGATAAACGCCAGGAACCTTTACGTATAGACAAGTTCCTGATGAACCGCATAGAAGGTGCTACGCGCAATAAACTGCAGCAGGCACTGGATGAAGGTTTGATATTGGTAAACGGAGAAACTGTCAAATCGAACTATAAGGTGAAGGGGGGCGATGAAATAGTGGTATTCGATACCCGCCGCCCGGAATCGCTTGAGGTAATACCTGAGCAGATGGATCTGAACATCTTTTATGAAGATGACGATGTGATGATCATCAATAAGCCTGCAGGCATGGTGGTGCATCCCGGTTGCGGCAATTATAGTGGTACACTGGTAAATGGCCTGGCCTACTACCTGAAATCTGAAGATATAGACACGGATGCCCTGCCTCGTGTAGGCCTGGTACACCGTATAGATAAGGATACCAGCGGCCTTGTAGTAATAGCCAAGACAGAAAAGGCTATGACCGACCTTGCTGCACAATTCAAAAAGCACACTGTACACCGCCGCTATATAGCACTGGTATGGGGCAATATAGAAGAAGACGAAGGCACTATCGTGGCACACGTAGGCCGCAACCTGCGCTTCCGCAAAATAATGGATGCCTTCCCCGATGGCGAGCATGGTAAAGAGGCTATCACACACTACAAAGTTTTGGAGCGCTTCAATTATGTAACCCTAGTAGAACTGCGCCTGGAAACCGGCCGCACCCATCAGATACGTGTGCATATGAAACATAAAGGCCATCCGCTGTTTAACGATGCTACGTATGGCGGGGCACACATTGTAAAAGGAACCGTTTTTACCAAATACAAGCAATTTGTGGAAAACTGCTTTAAAATTCTTCCGCGCCATGCTTTACATGCCAAAGAGCTGGGCTTTACCCATCCCCGTACACGTGAAAAAGTAATGTTCGACTCTGCATTACCGGATGATATGCAACAAGTTATAGAAAAATGGCGCACATATACCGGCGGTATGACAAAACAACTGAAAGAACAACTGGACGGACAGTAATCACATATTTTTCGCTATTATAAAATATGATTTTTCGAACCAATCATATATCTTGGAAACTGCAAGACAGGGGTTAACCTGGGAATTAACACAGCTTAATGATTAATTAACCCTATTTTTGCAGGATAGTCACCTTATTACAAATAAAACTGATTATGTCTTTATTATCGATTAATCCACAGATGTTGTGGTCTATGCCTAGTGGTGGTGAGTGGATCATCATATTATTGGTAGTCATCATCTTCTTTGGTGGCCGAAAAATCCCTGAGCTTGCACGTGGCATTGGTAAGGGTATCCGCGAGTTCAACGACGCTAAAGAAGGCGTTAAGAACGAAATAGAAGCGGGTATGAAAAAAGGCGAAAGCAAAGCTGAATAAGCTTGTTTAGCTACCCCCTTCAGAATTTTAAGATTATAGTTTAAGCTTCCCTATATGGGTTGCATGGTTTAACCGCTTAAAAACGATAAATACATGCAATACAAACGTTTTTTGTTCGTATTATTGGTTACCCTATCCCCTTCACTACTGCATGCGCAGATGGTAAAAGTCCGCTCCTCTCACCCGGTAGCGAAAAAAGACACCATCATTATACGTAAAAAAGCAGTTACAACGGCTCCCGCCCTTCCCATAGCCGTTGTTATGCCCAAAGCTGTAGAAGCTAAGCCACGTGTATTCAAGCCTGTGCCGCTGGCGCACGAAAAGGGATACTATGGACCGATGTCTGAGTATGTAACGCAATACGTGGAAAAATACCTTACTACGCACAACAGGACGCTGAATGTGGTACAAGGCCGCAGCAACAAGCAGTTTCCATTGATGGATAATGTGCTGCAAAAACATGAGATACCCAAAGAACTGAAATACCTTGCGGTAATAGAATCTGCACTTAATAATAATGCAGTATCTAAAGTAGGCGCTGTCGGCCCCTGGCAATTCATGGCACCTACTGCCCGCCTGATGGGCTTAACGGTAAATAAAAAGCGCGATGACCGTAAAGATTGGTATAAATCTACCAACGCGGCAGCTAAATATCTTACCACGCTTTACGATGACCTGAACGATTGGCTGCTGGTAGTAGCAGCTTACAATAGCGGCCCTACCCCGGTAAAACGTGCCATGGCGCGTACAGGCAGTAATAATTTCTGGGAGATTAAAAAATATTTACCCCGCGAAACCCAGGGCCACGTACTGGCTTTCATTGCTACAGCTACCATTTTCGAGAAAATGGGCAAGTTCATCGGCAATACGCTTCCTGAAGATTTTGAGATCAATACCGACTCTACAGGCATGGCATCTATAAAACCTAAAAAGCCACGTTTCACTGATGAAGAGTTAAAAAACATGGCTATCGTAGTATTGAATGAACCTCTAAGCATGGACCTGATGGTGCATGAGCTGAAAATGGACCGTAATACTATGGATAAGTGGAACCCCGACTATGAACTGTTTGAATACAACACCTATTCAGCAGAAACATATAAACTGCGCCTGCCTAAAGACAAACTGGATATGTTTGTAGAAATGAAGGAATCGCTCTACAAAAGGTCTAAACAGGTATTTAGCGCTCAAAACATGTAATTTTTCGGGAAAATAAATTTTGTAGTAAATATTTATTGTTTACCTTTGCAAACTCAAATTGTAAATTTAAATGGCAAATCATAAAGCAACCAAGAAGGATATCCGTCAGAGTGAAAAACGTCGCGATCGTAACCGTTACTACGGCAAAACGACTCGTAACGCTATTCGCAAGCTTTTAGCCATTACTGATAAAGCAACAGCTACTCAGGAACTGCCTAAAGTTGTATCTCTGATAGATAAGCTGGCAAAACGCAACGTTATACACAAAAACAAAGCCGGTAACCTGAAATCAGGTATCACTAAAAAGCTGAACGCTTTAGCTTAAGTTTTTTGAACGAATTATATTAGTTTTAAAG
This sequence comes from uncultured Bacteroides sp., assembly GCA_902168085.1. Taxonomy (GTDB): domain Bacteria; phylum Bacteroidota; class Bacteroidia; order Chitinophagales; family Chitinophagaceae; genus Polluticoccus. The sequence goes on along the minus strand of CABHOP010000015.1, from coordinate 93,956 downwards.
CCCGGTAATTCCGGGCTTTTTTATTACCCCGTTTTTCCAGATGAAGATAGTTTCCAAAGTACTGCTGATAGCCGCCACTATACTTACCGGCCTGGTTTTCATTTACTCTGCCTATACCAAAATATACTCGCTCGAAAGCTTTGAAAGCTTCCAGTATTCTATAGTTGAATATGTGAAACTACCCTGGTTGTTATCTGCTTTGGGTGCCCGTGCTTTGATAGGGCTGGAAGCCGCGCTGGGCATACTCATCACATTACATCTTTTTGGCAAAAATAAATGGATACTTAAGCTGGCATTGGCGCTACTGGCTATTTTCAGCATTTACCTGGTATATCTCTGGATATATGCCGGCAACGATATCAACTGTGGTTGTTTCGGCGATGCTATCTGGATGAGTCCTTCTACATCACTTATCAAAAATGCGGTTCTTGCGTTAGTTATCGTGCTTATTATACGCTACCATCGTGGCCTTGATTTCAGGTATGCTAAGATTGCCATACCTCTTATTTGCATAGGGTTGGTGGCTACACCGTTTATTTACTATCCGCTGCCCGATAGTCAGCCTCAGTGGCTTAACAAAGGGCATTTTCAACTCGATATGTCATCTTTCTATGCTGCAGGCAAAAAAGATGCCCCGGCTATAGATTTGCGCAAAGGCAAGCACATCATTGCATTCTTCAGTCTGAAATGCCCGCATTGCAAAATGGCCGCATATAAAATGCACGTAATGAAGGAAAAAAATCCTTCACTGCCCATATTTATGGTATTGGCTGGCAATGACAAATACCTACCCGATTTCTGGAAAAAGACAAACGCACAAAACATTCCTTATACCCGCCTTGACGGACAAACATTTACAGACCTGGTAGGTTATAGCTGGCCGGTTATCTATTTTGTAAATAATGGGTGGGTGGAAGCCGAAACCAACTACCTCTCGCTCAACCAGGCAACAATTGAAACCTGGATGACAAAACCGTAGCCTACGGCGCTTATTTTGGCTCAATATTTGGATTGATATAGGTACAGTCCAAAAATTATTTCGTTGCCAATACAATATTTCAATATTGCCAACGTTATGTTAAAACAGAAGACGAGCACAATAATTGTTAGCCCTGAAAAAATCTATGACAATGTCTTACAAACTGCCCCTGAAAGAAAATCAACCAAAAAAATGGATGACCATTACTTTGATATGCATTTACATAGTTGTCGGATTGTTTATAGTCATCAACAACTAACTACCTGAAAAATCGTTTCAGTTTCAGGAATTGCCTTTCAAAAGCATAGTAAGAAAGTATACTACACAATAGTGTAACCATCAATGCTGCTATAGCAAAAAGAGCAGCACCTTTCCATTCATCAAGGCTCAACCCTACTTTCCCCCATATTACCCTCAGCAGGTTTATCACCGGTGTATGATACAGGTACAGCCCGTAAGTATATACCCCCATCCTGCTCAATACATTTTTATCGCTTATCCGGAACCGGGAGTCCGCCGGTATCGTCAGCATTATCAATATTGCAAATAAGGCCCCCAATACTGTAGTTAGCCATATGTATAATATCTCGCTGGTGGTTTGCGATGCAATGAGCACTACCACCACAAGCCCGGCAGTGAACAACTGCTTCTTCCATAAAGCTATTTGCAGCACATATGCTTCCAGTTTTTCAGGGTATCGAACCAATAAATAAGCGGGTATGGCACCGAGGGCAAACAGATCTATATTAGTAAATATATCGTTGGATGACAGGTGATAATATGCAAATGCAGCCCTTGCTATAATAGCTACCACAATGCAAATACCTATAAGCTTAGGCAATGCATCTACGCGCAACCGGTACAGTAATATACCCCATACAATATAAAAATGTTCCTCAATACACAACGACCACATCACTGTTAACGGTGATACATTAGGCGTGCTGCCCGTAAAGATCATTTTGTAATTTTCCAGGAACAGTACAGACACCCACCATGTAGGTTCATACCCCTCGCCGGATGCGGAAATGCCTGCTTTAGACAGCAGGTACGGCGTTGCAAATGCTACCGCTACCATCAGGTAATACAGTGGCCATATGCGCAGTATACGCCGGATAAAAAAATTGCGCAGGTTCAGTGTGCCCGTACGCTGCTTCTCTTCGTAAATGATATAAGTAATGAGGAAGCCGCTTAAAACGAAAAAAAACTGAACACCAATGCCTCCCCCGGCGCTAAAAAAGCTAAACCACGGGAAGGCTGCAATAGGCAGGTGAAGTAAAAAGACCTTGAAAAAAGCAAAGAACCGCAGCGCATCAAACGTGTGAAAATGCCGCCTTGTTATAGCGGGCGCCGATGCGTTGCCTGCTTCCATTATTCTCCCTCTTGTTCTTGCATAATGCTTTGTGCAGTGGTCATTGCCCTTTGCGCACTTTGCATATCACCTATGGCTTTATACAGCTGCACTAATATCTGGTAGCCATTCATATCCTCTGGTACCATCTTCAGGTATTCATTGGTTATATTAATTGCCTCGTTCATGTGCCCGGTGCTGGCAAGTGCTATCGCATAATTCAGATATAAGGTTTCATTCTTTGCATCCTTAGCCAGTGCCTTTTGATAATATACTACAGCATTTGCGTAGTCTTTAGCTTCAAAATACTGGTTAGCTTTATACGCATTCTGCTCAGGGTCTGCTTTGGTAACAACGGCCAGTGGCGTATTATCTGCTTTTATGGTAATGATAGTATTAGCCGGTGGAAAGTATCCGTTTTGCAGCAACTGGCGGTCGATAAACCTTGAGAAGAAAATACCATAAGTATAGGGTTTCGTTTCCCGCTCACGGTACCTTACATAGTCTGCTACCACTCTGGGATTTTTCAGCGAGGCTACATATTGCCACATTGGTTCTATACAGTTGGTAACGATGATAACGCTATCCTTAGTATTATACAGGTCCTTCTCCTTTGCCAGCTTATAAAATGCCTGCTTGATGCTGTTCATGTAATAGTCGGTTTCATAGTAGCCATACGCACCGTCTATGCCACCAGCCAGTTCATTGAAATATACTACCTGGTTAGGATGGTTGGCGATGCTCCACCTTGCGGGTAGTATCAACCCTATCGTTATCAGTCCGGCTATAACATATTTCACACTCTTATTCTGCATATATTCTATGGCCGATGTAAATGTAAGCGCGCTTATCACCACCAGCATAGGGTATATAAATAGTAAGTGCCTCCAGCCGTCGTACAGCGGCGAATGTTTGTACACAATGTAGAGCCAGGGGAAAAGTGCTACAAAAAACAAGAACAATAATTTGTGAAATTTGTATTGTTTAGACACAAACAACCATGGCGATAGCAGTATACCTAACAATATAATGATAGGCGTTGTCAACCCTATCCAGGTAGGTATATATCCACTGGTTACATTCTGGCTCACTATATGCTTATCGCCAAAAAGCATACGGATACCAACAGAGAAATTCGACATTTCAGATAAGGCGGTAAACGGGTTTTGCAGCGGACTTTCCAATGCAAATGGCCAAAAGATGAGCCCCGAAAAATAACCTACAATGCAGATACCAACGGTATAAATAGCTAAGCGTTTGATTTCCGCACCAAACAATTCATAATGCTTCCGCCAGTCAAACACATACTCTATACCTATTGCCACAAACAGGAATGGTATCAATAGCAGCCCACCTACACGTATACCTATGGCAAAGCCAATAGACAAGGCCACCCACAAAGCATCTTTCCAACTAGGCTTAGGAAAAGCAGCCACAAAGCGGCATATAAAATATACACCCATCACCATTCCTAAGGCAAATGGTATATCCTTTGGGTTATACATCGATTCGCCAAAAAAACGCGGCGTAAAGAACATGAACAAAGCTGTGAGAAATGCCGCACCCCAACCTTTATAAAATTTTGCCAGCAATACGGCAAACACAATAGCCAGGAAGCCGAAGATAGCCGTAATAAAGTGACGGGTATTATACTCGTCTGTAGGCAATACTTTATTTACAGCCACGCACAACAGGTCGAAAAAGCCGCCGTAGTTATATACGTTCTTAAATGTCAGCGCACCCTTGTCTTTACCAAAGGTTGCATAGTAATTATACACATGCTCCCCGTATGTATTTTGGGTATATTCATCACCGCTAATGCCATAGTCTTTACTCACCCACAGCATCACCAGTAGCATCACGCCCAGGGTTATCAATGTGATTTTCTTAAAGTTCAGGTTGTTGAGAGCATCCATGACAACTATTGCTTAGTGCGTTTTATTTTCTTAGAGATATTCAGTATTTCATTAAACATAGCTATAGAGTCTTTTAGCAGTCGAATTTTGCTACCTTCTATAGCCTCCCAGGTCAGTGGCATCTCTTTGATGGCCATACCATGCATTTGCCCGCGATACAGTAGCTCTACATCATGCGCCCAGCCATTGGTTTCCAACTCACTAAAAAGCTGTTTGCCTACACGGTTGCTATATAGCTTAAATCCGCATTGCGAATCATTTACCTTGAGTGGTGTCAGCGAACGCACGATGAGGTTAAATACATTTCCCGCCAGTTTCCTTTTAAAAGCTTCATTGATGATGGTGGATTCCTTGTGTTCACGAGACCCTATGTATATCGTCCTTTCGTCGGGTTTCCAGCCCAGCATATTCATCCACTTTACTACCTCTGTTGGCTGTGCAGCCATGTCCGCGTCCAGTGTCAATATAAAATCCCCGCTCGCCTGTGCTACTCCGTGCTTTAAAGCACCACCCTTACCGGTATTCTCCTGGTTAATGAGTTTAATATTACCCGCATGCTGCTTATAAAAGGAATGAGCCTGCAGTTTTTGCCATGTATCGTCCTTACTGCCATCATTCACTATCACAATTTCAAACTGCGCAGGCCATTGCTTTACAAAACTTTCCAGTCCGTTATAGAGCAATTCAATCCTGCCCGTTTCGTTGTAACAAGGTATTACAAGGGATAGGTTGATGGCCTCTTTTACATCATTCATAGTTAGCAATATCGGTGCTGAAATTTATGGCGGGTAAATATAAATTAAACTGCTTGAAAAAACTATCCGGCGCAGGTTGCAGGCATATATAAATACAAAAAAATACGCCCTGCATGCAGGGCGTATCAAATATCATTCAAAGATTAAATTATCCTTCCTGATTTTCTGTAGTTTCAGCAGCGGCAGCATCTTCTTCAGCACCATCCTGCTCAGCTTCTGCTACTTGTGCAGCAGCTTTAGCAGCCATTTTCTCTTCTACTTTACGTACCGATTCTGTAACAACAGCGTTACGTTTGTCTGCTTTGTGCTGGCGGTGCGCTTCTTCGCGTTTAGCTACCAGTTGCTCGTGTTCGCCATTCCATGCTTCAAATTTCTCCCAGGCTGCTTTTTCATCAAACAGGCCAAGGCTTACACCACGCATCAGGTGTTTCAGGTACAGTACACCTTTGAAAGACAGAATACGGCGGCAAGTATTTGTTGGTTGCGCACCATTTTGCATCCAGTGCAGTGCACGCTCACGGTTCAGGCGAACGGTTGCTGGCACAGTCAATGGATTGTAAGTTCCTATTTTCTCGATGAATTTACCATCACGTGGAGCGGCGCTGTTAGCGGCTACGATGAAATAGAACGGGCGTTTTTTTGAGCCATGACGTTGAAGACGGATCTTAACTGACATAAATAATAGAAATTATTTGTGTTAAACAATAAATTTTAAGGACTGCGAAAGTACACCTAAAAATGAAAAATGCAAAATTCACGGTTTAAAATACGGTTAAAAAACACATAGTTTTAATTAGCACATTTCATTTACCGCTTACCAAAAGGCATACCTCCCGGCATCATGCCGCCGGGCATCATACCACGCATTTTATTCATCTGCCCCATCATCTGGCGCATCTGGTCGAATTGCTTCATAAATGCATTCACATCGGCTATATCTTTACCACAACCTTTGGCTATACGCTTACGGCGGCTGGTATCAATAGCATCCGGATTATTACGCTCATATGGGGTCATCGAATTGATGATGGCTTCTATACCTTTAAATGCGTCGTCTGATATATCAATATCTTTAATAGCCTTACCTACCCCGGGTATCATGGCCAGCAGGTCCTTGATATTACCCATTTTTTTGATTTGGTTCAACTGCTCTTTAAAGTCTTCGAAATCAAACTTATTGGCACGTATCTTTTTCTCCAGCTTTTTGGCCTGTGCTTCGTCAAACTGTGCCTGTGCACGCTCTACCAGCGAGGTAATGTCACCCATCCCCAGTATACGCTGTGCCATACGCTCGGGATAAAACACATCCAGCGTATCCAGCTTTTCGCCCATGCTCACAAATTTGATGGGCTTATCTACCGTGTATTTGATAGACAGTGCGGCACCACCACGGGTATCACCATCCAGTTTGGTCAGCACCACACCGGTAAAATTCAGGCGGTCGTTAAAGGCTTTGGCAGTATTTACCGCATCCTGGCCCGTCATCGAGTCTACTACAAACAGTATCTCATGTGGCTGCACAGCGGCTTTCACGTTTGCCACCTCGGCCATCATCACTTCGTCTATAGCCAGGCGTCCTGCCGTATCTATGATTACTACATTATTCCCGTTCTTTTTAGCTTCAGCTATGGCATTCAGCGCTATCGATACCGCATCTTTATTATCCGGCTCGTTATAAACAGGCACTTTAATCTGCTCACCCAGCACTTTCAACTGGTCTATCGCCGCGGGGCGATAGATATCTGCAGCTACCAGCAGCGGATTACGGCCTTTCTTGGTTTTCAGGAAGTTGGCCAGCTTACCGCTGAAGGTGGTTTTACCCGAACCCTGCAAACCGGCTATCAGTATGACAGTAGGCTTATTATTCAGGTCTATTTCCACCTCTGTACCACCCATCAGCTCTGCCAGCTCATCCTTCACTATTTTCACCATCAACTGGCCGGGCGATACGGATGTCAACACCTTTTCGCCCATCGCTTTATCTTTTACCTTATCGGTAAATTCTTTGGCAATTTTATAGTTCACGTCGGCATCTACCAATGCACGGCGTATTTCTTTAACGGTAGTAGCTACGTTAATATCCGAGATACGGCCTTCACCTTTCAGCTGCTTGAACGCGCTTTCGAGCCGTTCGCTAAGATTTTCAAACATAATTTTAATCCTGTATAGGGATGCGAAATTAATGAATTTATGCTGATGCCGAAAGTTGTATGTGTCTCTATTTACCTTATTTTTACGATATGTTATTGATAGCAGTTTTAGTTCCCTGGCTCTCTTTCTTTCTGCGCCTCAGGCCTTTGCGTGGTATCATCTGCCTTCTATTGCAGCTCACGCTTATAGGCTGGCTGCCTGCTGCCATATGGGCCGTTGCCGACCTGCAGGAAAAAAGGGCGCAAAGACGTTCGCGCCGTATGATAAGGGCAGTGCGCTTTGCAAATGCCTGATTATTACTATTGCTTTTTTAAATTCGTATAGATACTTTTACTACATCTTAAAACAAAGTGCTTGTGAAAAAAATATATACACTTTCCGTATTTGCCCTTTTAGCTGTTGCAGGTCTCACTTCTTGCCAGAAAGATTATACCTGCTCTTGCGATATTAAATATGTAGTGAATGGCAAAGTAGAAGCCACTACTACATCTCGCAATAACATTACGGCTACTACGGAAGATAATGCCAAAAACGATTGCAAGTATTACGAAACAGAAGAAGATTACCTGGGCCGTATGGCAGTGGTACAACACTACTGCGGTATTGAGTAGTCTTTCATATACAGACTTATAATGTAGCCTATTGATACAATCAATAGGCTACATTATTTTACAGCCATATATTAATTCACCCGCTTATGAAAAACACTTTTTTAATTGCTACTATCGCCATCCTTGCATTTGCATCCTGCAAGAAAGACTATACCTGCGCCTGCAACGCTAACTATACGGTACCGAGCTTTGCTACCGTAGATAGTTCTTTCAATATTCAGTATAAGGAGAAAAAGAAAACGGCTGAAAGCAAGTGCCAATCGAATGAAACAGAATCGAAAGTGGACTTCGGAGGCATTTCGTATACATACAAGGTTACCTGCAGCCTTAAAGACTAAAAGCTTGAAGCTAAATTTATACCAGCCCCGGTTTTGTACCGGGGCTTTTTATTAATTTTCGGCGTATGAAAGCCCGTGTTCTGAAATATGCCATACCACTGCTGCTCTATTCAGGTGCATGGCGCAGCTTTACACACACGGGCTGGGTGGTTTGGATACCAGTACTGATAGCCTTCGTTATCATACCTATACTGGAACTGTTTATAAAACCTAGCGAACGAAACCTGACCACCGACGAGGAAGAAATGGCCAAACACGACAAGGCTTACGATTGGTTGCTATACATGGTTGTCCCGCTTCAATACACTGCCCTTTATTTTTTTCTTTCGGGCATTACTGATGCGGCACTTACCACTATCGACCGCATCGGGCGCATCCTGTCTATGGGGCTGATATGTGGCATCATGGGCATCAATGTTGGCCATGAATTAGGGCACCGGGTAAATGAAACAGAACAGACTTTGGCACGCATGCTACTGCTTACGTCTTTGTACATGCATTTTTTCATCGAGCACAACCGCGGGCATCATAAACATGTAGGCACACCCCAAGATGCCAGCAGCGCTAACAGAAACGAACCTTTGTATTTCTTCTGGGCACGCAGCATCAGCGGCGTATATATCAAAGCATGGAAGATAGCCTTTGAAGAGCAACGCAAGAAAGGCAAGAGCTTTTTGCAAAACGAAATGCTGCATTACCAACTTATCGAGCTGGCTTTTTGCCTAGGCATCGGTTTGTATTTCGGTTGGACTGTGTTGAGCTATTTTCTTATCTCCGCACTCATTGGCATACTACTGCTGGAAACCGTGAATTATATAGAACACTACGGCCTGAAGCGAAAAGAAACAGGCAATGGAAAATATGAGCGGGCTATGCCCAAACATAGCTGGAACAGCAACCACACTATTGGCCGCATCATGCTTTTCGAACTGAGCCGCCATAGCGACCATCATTACCTGGCCAGCCGCAAATACCAGTTACTACGCCACCACGACCATTCGCCACAACTGCCTACCGGCTACCCCGGCAGTATGATACTGGCTATGTTGCCTCCCCTGTGGTTTGCAGTAATGAATAAACGCATTGATAACATGTAGCAAAAATGAACTGCCGCTACACACACCCGCTGACCTCAGCAGCTTGCGCAAATGGCCTCTATAGATAATACACCACCTATTTCTTAACCCAAGTCAATTTCCTGCCAGTTGCGTGTCGATAGTTTTGCCGTATAATCATTACGACTTATGCGACTGTGGTATTTCGTCTTATATGCCATCTTTACTATTGCCTTAGAGTTATGCAGCAAACCGGCCACTACCCAAGAGCCGGTATACAATTATTACCTCGGCACTTCCTGGTAGCAGTACAGGGCAAAGCATGGAGATGGAAGATGTAGCAGAAGAGAACGCACTGCATAACATTATAAAAAGCCCCGCTATACGGGGCTTTTCACTTATTTCATCACCGGTAAGTAACTACAGGTGTTGTTGTATTTTCTTGTCGAATACACCTTTAGGTGCAGCGCCCACTTGCTTATCTACTACCTGGCCATTTTTGATGAACAGCACTGCTGGTATACTGGTGATACCGTAGTTGATAGAAAGGTTAGGGTTCTCATCCACGTTCACTTTACCTACATTCACTTTACCATCATACTCTTTAGCCAGGGCTTCAATGGTTGGGCCCAGGGCCAAACAAGGACCGCACCATGGTGCCCAGAAATCTATTACACTCAGTTTATCTGCGTTTAATACTTCAGCATCAAAATTTGCATCAGTGAATACAGCTGCCATTTTTATTATGTTTTAAATTTAAAATTATCTACAAATTTACTATCAATATCTGACTTAGCAGCATAGAGGGGCAAAATACCACTATAGACTACCTACATACCTATACGCTTATACTTGTTATAACTAATTGTTCTTTAGCTCTACCGAGTATTTCAGCTTATCATTGGCAGCCAAAAACTGGAGCAGTTCATCGTTAATATCAATGCGGCCCGATGTTTTCAGTTTCGATGTTCTGCCGTCTTCTTCATCTATCACCTGTAACTGTACATCTGTATTGCCCGGGTGCTTCTTAAAGTTATCGTGCAGGAACATTACGACATCGTGCGTTATAGCTTCCAGTGGCATCTGCAGGTGCAGCTTGCGGGTCATTATCTTGCGCACTTCATCCAGCAGTACTATACCCTGCACCTGGAACTCCATTACGCCCGGCCTGAACCTGTGCTCCTGGTACACACCGGTTATCATCAGCTTTTGCCCGTTATCTACATACTTGGCATACTCTACATAATTTTTCTCCCAGAATACTATTTCCTGATTGCCGGTATAGTCGTTGATGACCATCTTGCCAAACTTGCTACCCTTCTTGGTAGTCATATGCGCGGCATCGGTAATGAAGCCGGCTATACGCACCGTTCTGCCCTTATTATTCTCTATCTCGTTTATCGGGGTGAAGTTGTAGTTATCTATTTCAAACTTGTATCCATCCAGCGGGTGAGCACTGAGATAGATGCCTATCACTTCTTTCTCCCTGTCCAGCAGTTCGGGCAATGTCCAGGTATCACATTCCGGTATGGCCGGTGGTTTAATGTCCGGCATCACAGCATCGCCAAAAAGGCTATTGCTGGCCATAGAGCTGCTGGCCTGTACCTGGTTGCCAAAGCGCACCAGGCGTTCCATACCCGTTACAGGGTCGGTAGGCGGAGCGAAAAAGTACTGTGCGCGATGCATCTCTTTAAAACCATCCATGGCACCTGCCAGCACTAGGCTTTCCAGTGATTTCTTGTTTACCGTACGTTGATTCACGCGCGATATAAAATCGAACACTGTAGTGTAGGGCCCATTCGCTTCACGCTCTGCTATAACATCTTCTACTGCCGCTTCACCTACGCCTTTAATGGCATTCATACCAAAGCGTATGACGCTCTCTTTGTTTACTGAAAAGCCTTTCAGGCTCTCGTTCACATCAGGCCCCAATACTGCAAGCCCCATACGCTGGCACTCTTCCATGTAGAACTTTATCTTATCGATATTGCCCTGGTTATTGAGTACAGCCGCCATAAACTCGGCCGGGTAGTGTGCCTTCAGGTACGCTGTCTGGTATGCTACGAATGCATAACAGGTAGAGTGCGATTTATTGAACGCGTATTGGGCAAAGGCTTCCCAGTCGGTCCATATCTTGTTCAGTTTATCTTCAGGATGGCCTTTTTTAGTAGCCCCTTCAATAAACTGGCTTTTCATTTTGTTCAGTACGGCGATCTGCTTTTTACCCATCGCCTTACGCAGTACGTCGGCATCGCCTTTGCTAAAACCTGCCAGTTTCTGCGATAGCAGCATCACCTGTTCCTGATACACCGTGATACCGTAAGTTTCTTCCAGGTACTCCTGCATATCGGGCAGGTCATATACTATCTCTTCCTCACCATGCTTACGCTTGATGAAGTTGGGGATGTACTCGAGCGGTCCCGGGCGGTACAGGGCGTTCATCGCAATAAGGTCATCAAACTTATCGGGCTTCAGCTCACGCAGGTACTTCTGCATACCCGGACTTTCAAACTGAAACGTGGCATTGGTTTCACCCCGCTGGTACAATTCGTAAGTCTTCGTATCATCCAACGGAATGCTGTCGATATCTATTTCCAGCCCATAGTTGCGCCTTATAAGCTCCAGTGCATCTTTGATGATGGTAAGGGTTTTTAATCCCAAAAAGTCCATCTTGATAACACCGGCATTTTCTATGACGTTACCCTCAAACTGGGTTATCAAAAGCTCTACATCCTTTACAGACGATACGGGTATCAGTTCTGTAAGGTCTTTAGGGGCAATGATGATACCCGCTGCGTGGATACCTGTGTTACGAACCGAACCTTCCAGCTTTTCGGCAGAGCGTAGTACATCGCCGTGCAGGGTTTTGCTCGCGTATATCTCGCGTATCTTATTTACGTTCTCTATCTCTTCGCCACCCAAGCCTTCTTTACTTTCCAGGCTCTTCTCGCCTTTTATAGGCGCATGCAGTATACGCTTTAGCTCTATACCCGGGCGTTCCGGCACCAGCTTTGCCAGTGCATTGGAATCGGGCAAGGGCAGGTCGAGCGCACGGGCTACGTCTTTGATACTCATTTTGGCAGCCATGGTACCATAGGTAACAATGTGCGCCACCTGGTTTTTACCATACTTGTTCACCACGTAGTCTATCACCTTCTGGCGGCCTACGTCGTCAAAGTCGGTATCTATATCGGGCATGCTCTTACGTTCCGGGTTCAGGAAACGCTCGAACAGGAGTTTATATTTAATAGGGTCGATATTGGTAATGCCGATGCAATAGGCCACCACCGAACCCGCTGCCGAACCACGGCCCGGCCCTACGAATACCCCAAGATCGCGGCCGGCCTTAATGAAGTCGGACACTATGAGGAAGTAACCCGCGAAACCCATCGTTTTGATGGTAAACAGCTCAAAGCGCAGGCGCTCGTCTATTTCGGGTGTTATATCTACATACCTGCGTTTCGCACCTTCCCATGTCAGGTGTTCCAGGTAGGCATCCTGGTCATCATGAAACTCCGGCGGCACCTTGAAGTGAGGCAGCAATATCTCGCGCTCCAGCTTCATAGGTTTTATCTTATCTACTATCAGCCCTGTATTATCTATTGCCTCCGGTATATCGCTGAAGAGTTTTGTCATCTCTTCAGTAGTCTTGAAATAGAACTGATCGTTATAGAAAGCAAAGCGGGTATCCTTCGGCTTTGCTTCATCATCGTCAGAAAACTCTTTATTGGTAGGCGTAGTTTGCTTTTCTCCGGTATTGATGCAAAGCAGGATATCGTGCGCGTTGGCGTCTTCCTGTTCCACATAGTGCGAATCATTCGATGCGATGATAGGCACATTATACTTTCGGGCAAACTTCAGCAACACTTCATTCACCTTTATCTGCTCCGGTATATCGTGACGCTGCATTTCCACATAGTAGTCTTCGCCAAACAGGTCGAGCCACCATTTAAACACCTTCTCCCCTTCTTCTTCTCCCTTACGGAGTATGGTGCGCGGCACCTGTGCCCCCAGGCAACAGGTAGTGGCTATCAGCCCCTCGTGATACTGTAATACCAGCTCCTTATCGATACGCGGGTATTTACCATACAGGCCCTCCATATAGCCCAGCGAGCAAAGTTTTACCAGGTTGCGGTAGCCTACTTCATTCTTGGCCAGGAACAGCTGGTGATACCGGGCATCTTTCTCATCGCGGGAGAACTGGCGTTTCAACCTGTTTTCTACCAGGTAGAACTCGCAGCCAACAACGGGCTTTACTACCGGCTCCAGTATGTCTTTACCCTCGGGCGTAGTGCCCACCACCTTGGTCTTCTTCCATGCCTCGGCTACAAACTGGAACACGCCAAACATATTGCCGTGGTCGGTAATAGCCATGGCGGGCATCTCGTCTTTTGCGGCCTTATCGTATAGCCTGCCGATGGACGATGCACCGTCTAACAAAGAAAACTGCGTATGGTTGTGTAAATGCGAAAACTTCACCCTGTACCTCTCTGAATTTGCCTGATTAAAATACCCCGAACGGGACATACAAAATAACGAAAAAGCGGCGGGCTAACCCGTTATGGTTATCCACAAAACCTGAATAAAAACCGTCAACATATACACATTTTCATAATTGTTCCAGTTTGTTCCGATTTCAGAGTTTTGATTTTGGAACATTTTGAATGAAATGTTGTGTTTTGTTGTGAAATGTTGTGTTTCTCAAAAATCTGAACCTTAGAAGTTGTTGTGGCTTGTCGTGATTTTTCTTCTTTTGTCTTTTTTACTCCAGCCAGAAAGAAACCAAATATCCTCAAAGAACTTACACTACAAATTTACCACATTTTACACATTTATTAAAATAATAAAGTGCCGCAAAATATAGATTTGCGGCACTTTCAAAAAGACAAGAACAGCTTATTGCAGTGTAGTATATGTATACGTAACCAGCGTTACTTTCATTTTGCCATCTTTGCCATGGTCTTTATTTTCCAGTGGCAGTTCTTTGATGCGCTTTAATTGCACCGTTACCCATTCAGGCGATATTTCGCTAAGCTCGTAAGGGGTAAAGTAAACGCTATCGCCCATAAACTCCTTGGTTTCCCTTACCAGGTTAGCGCCCGATATAATGGTGGCAACCAGTTTCTCGTTTTCCTGCAACGGGTCGCCAGCCCATTTGAAACCTAAGCCTTCTGATTTTGGTACAAATTCAGGATATACCGTTGTAATATTTATATCACCTATTTCAGCACGGCGTACCGTATTGCTAATGGTACCGCCATAGTTTTTGGTAAGTATGAAATTTACATCTGATGTGCCCGGCAAATCCCAATAATAGCGGGTAATGTCTTCAGTGGTCGTATTAGCTATTTTAGTATTGGCTTTTACATTTGCAGCACCTTTCAGTTCTACCTTACGGCCGGTAGCGTCGTTTTCCCGGAATGTGGCGTATGCCCTCGTTTCAGCATTCACTTTATTATACTCTACCTCGTACAGCTGATAGTAATTTTTATCACTTTCCAGGTCGTCATTTTTCTTGCAGCCCAATGCCAGCAGCACGGGCATCAAAAGGATGGGTACATATTTTTTCATAACATATAGAGGATTAGCCGATTAAAGTACAAATATGCTGCCAAAGCCTTCGTTTTGCGAACATAGAGGAAAGCGGCATATTATTTGTTCTGCAAAAGTATATGAGAACTGCTGCTATGAGAAGAACTGCCGTTTTATTAACAAGCGCTTTACTAACGGTATTCTACTTCTCTTCCTGCCAAAAGGAAAGTTTCATCTGTGAATGCTCGGGTGGCATTGGTGGCGGTAGCTATCAATACCAGATAAACCATTCGAACCGCGAAGCAGCGAAGGAACAATGCTACAAAGACCCTGTAGGACCAGATTCGGAAACCTGCAGGCTACAATAGATATTAATCAAAAATACGCTCCAGCGCCCAGGCTTTCAGGCGCATTTCTTCCCATTCCTGCACGGCGGTACTATCATATGTGATGGCCCCACCCGTTTGATACGACAGTCTTTTGAGTTTTGTATTGTAATACAGGCTCCGGATGATGACATTGAAATCGAAATCGCCCAGTGGGGAGATATACCCTACTGTACCTGCAAATAATTCGCGACGGCTATGCTCATAGCGGTCTATCAGTTCCATCACTTTTATTTTTGGTGCGCCCGTCATGCTACCCATCGGGAAACTGTACCTGATAGCATTGGTAAACGGTGTTGCCGCATCCAGCGTGCCGCTGATGGTAGATATCATCTGGTGCACCTGCGGAAAGCTGTAGATGCCAAACAGTTCATCGACAGACACTGTACCCACTTTACAGCTACGTGCCAGGTCGTTCCGCACCAGGTCCACTATCATCACATTTTCCGCACGGTCTTTACTGCTATTGTACAGGCTGTTTTTAGCAGCATCATCGCTAATAGCGTCCTCGCCCCTGCGCATAGTGCCTTTTATAGGCTGCGACAGGATAGTGCTGCCGTTGCGCATGATATATCTTTCGGGGCTGGCACACATCATATACCTATTGCCGGAGCGGTAAAAAGCGGCAAACGGTGCCGGTGAAATCGCATTGAGCGCATTGAACACGGCTAACGGCTGTACGTCCGCATCGTTACAAATGCCTTCATTGCAGAAATTAATTTCGTAACAATCGCCATCGGCTATATGCCTGCGCAAAGCATCGATAGTTGTAAGATAGGTTTGCTTATCTATTACTTGCTGAAACTGCAATTTGGGAAGTGCAGCAGCCACTGTTTCATTTGCCGATAAAATAGCTGTGTATATCGTTTCAGGTGTGTCACTCAGTGATTCGATAGTAAGCGTCGTTTTATCCTTGCCGATATAACAAACTACAGATGGCTGAAAGAAATGCAGCGGATCATCGCCCCAGCCTGTAGCTATAGGGTGCCGTGATGAGCACTTGGCTTCCAGTTCATTCTTATAATCGTAACAAATGTGGCCGAAGAGCCAGTCTTTATTCGTATCGTGCCAATGCTGTATGGCATCAAGGCCCGTGCAGGTGGCATGGCTGCCGGCTGCCATAAGGCATTCATAATGGCCATAGCGATCGTCATAGCCATTGCTATCTAAAAAAAGAAAAATGCTGAACTGTTGCGTCCAATTCAGCATTTTCTGTTTTAGTATTCCGTATTCGCCCTTTTGCAGGGAAAATGTAGCTTTTTGTCTTTGCAAGCGCTACGATTGAAGATTAGAAATCATCGTCATCGTCATCAAAACCATCGCCACCGTCGTTAAAGAAGCCCAGGTCTTTGAAATCATCGTCTACATCAAAATCATCATCTTTTGATGATTTTTTGCCACCTGCTTTACCTTTTGACTTTGGCATATCAAACTCCTCAAACTCTTTTTCTATGTCGTAATCATCTTCGTCGTCTTTACCGAAATCATCATCGTCATCTTCCAGATCGTCATCATCATCATCGTCGTCATCATCGTCATCGCGGCTTTTAGATTTGCTGGCTGTTGTTTTCTTAGCGGCCGTTTTCTTTTTCGGCTGCTCATCCAGTTCTTCATCCAGTTCATCGTCGTCATCTTCCTCTTCAGATTTCTTGATAGGTTTAGATGATGCTTTCTTTGCTGCAGCTTTGCTTGCAGGCGCTGCGCTCTTGTTAGTTGTTCCTTTTTTGCTTGAATCTGATTTCATAGCACTCATACCGTTGATGACGTAAAATTTTAATTGTTTATCGAAATTCCCAAATTTTTTTTCAGATACGAATACATAATTTTTTTATTAAGGAATTTGCAGCAATTGGTCGCGGCCCGTACCGTTGGAAACGAATGCGATACGTGTGCCGAGGTAGTCCTCTACAAAGCGGCAATAATCCTTAAATACCTGAGGTGTTTCATCGTAGTTGGTGCAAGAGCTTATTGGTTTTTCCCAGCCGGGGAACGTATGGTAAACCGGCTCGATGGTAACGCTGCAAAGGTCGTATGGCATTTCTTTGGTTTCTACGCCATCTACCTTATAGCCTACGGCTATTTTAACCGGGTTGAAGCCATCCATCACGTCGGCTTTGGTAACAATCAGTTTGGTAACACCGCTAAGCATTACAGCATAGCGCAGGGCTACCAGGTCTATCCAGCCACAGCGGCGCGGGCGGCCTGTGGTAGCGCCAAATTCATTACCGGCTTTACGCAGTGCATCGCCGGTTTCATCCAGCAGTTCGGTAGGGAACGGGCCACCGCCTACACGTGTGCAGTATGCTTTGGTAATGCCATACACCTCGCCTATACGCGAAGGGGCCACACCCAAACCATTGCAAACACCTGCGGTGATGGTATTAGAAGAAGTAACGAACGGATAGGTACCGAAATCTATATCCAGCATACTGCCCTGCGCGCCTTCTGCCAATACTTTTTTACCATCTTTCAGGTGGTTATCCAGCCAGTATTCTGCATTTACTATCTGCAGGGTACGCATATATTCTACTGCAGCCATAAATTGTTCTTCCCACTCCTGCCAGTCTACCTGGTGGTCATATTGCTTCAACATTTGCAGGTGTTTCTCCTTCAGCCTGTTGTAGCGCTGCATGAAATCTTTGCTGAGTATATCGCCTACACGCAAGCCATTGCGGCCTGTTTTATCCATATAAGCAGGGCCTATGCCTTTCAGTGTAGAGCCTATTTTTTCAGAACCTTTGGCAGCTTCTGAAGCAGCATCGAGCGCACGGTGCGTAGGCACTATGAGGTGTGCGCGCTGCGAAACGAAAAGACGCTGCAGCACATCGGGCTGCAGGGCTATGATATTGTTTATTTCTTTTTGAAGTGTTACCGGGTCTATCACCACACCATTGCCTATCAGGTTGAGGCAGTGGCCGTGAAACACACCGGAAGGAATGGTATGCAATACCACTTTCTTGCCGTCTACATACAGTGTGTGGCCAGCATTCGGGCCACCCTGAAAACGTGCAATAATATCATAATTGGCAGCCAGGTAGTCTACTATTTTACCCTTGCCTTCATCCCCCCATTGCAAACCAAGCAAAACGTCGATCATAAAAAAAATTTCGCGCCCAAAATTAGTGGATAAGTTGAATAATCAAACTGCATTTCTCGCGGGCAAAAAAATGCGCATCAAAACGCAAAGGTACGTGTAAGCAATTTTAATTTTTTACTTATTATCACTGCCCGGCCTCACAATGGAAGATTGTTGGTTGATGGCCATCATTTGCTGCATAGTACGCTGCAGGTTATCGGTAGACCCATCGAGGAAGATGGTATTACCATTGCCGTTTTCAGCAAAATGCTTTATGGCATCGGTCCACATAGAGAAGAGGATAAAAGATGCATCGAGATTGGCATTCTGCATTTCTTTGGCTGCATGTGCCATACCCCGTGCTACTTCTTCCCTGAAAAGGGCGACGCCCTGACCACGCAATTGGGCTGCCTGCCTTTCGGCCTCAGCAGATATTTTAATGGCGTTACCATCGGCCTCTGCCGCCTTGGTTTTCGTTATCAGCAACGCCTGGCCTTCATTTTCGGCGGCGGCCTTCAGATTGTTAGATGCCACCACCTGTGCCATAGAGCGCATAATGGCCTCATCAAATGCTATGTCGTTCAACTGGAGGTCGAGCAGGTGGTAGCCCCACTCTTCCAGTTGCTTATCCAGTTGTTCTTTTACGTGAAAGATAATTTCGGTACGCAACTGGAGTATCTCCGATTGCTTTTTGGTAGCCACATATGCACGTACTGCCCCTTCTACACTGCGTACCAGGGCCTGCATAAAGCTGCGCTCGTCTATAAACTTAAATGCTACATTCTTGATGGTTTCCGCCTCTTCATTCAGCACCGAATACAGCAGCATGGCCGAGAAGTTGACATTGGCCTGGTCTTGCGTAATAGCCTGGAATTTCAGTTCTATCGAGCGGTTTTGATAAGATATGCGTTTGAATATCTGCTCGATGATGGGAATACGGAAGTTGAGCCCCGGACGCAATATGCGTTGGAATTTACCAAAGATGGTAATGACCGCAACCGTACCCTGCTGCACCGTTACCAAACAGAACAAAAGCAGGATAATGAGCACCCCTAAAGCAATCAAGCCAATCATAGATATGTATGTTTATTTGGAAATATACAAAGTTGCCCGAAATTTGGGGTACTAAATAATTATTGCGCGCATGGCTGCAAAGCTGGTATTGGATATGGCTGCGATGGAGGAAAGCTTTTTCTCCGATACCGCATTGATAGGCATTGTATGTGCGCTTTCACCCCACCGCTTTTGCCAGCAGCTAAACCGGAAGATGAACCTGGACTTTGTGCGCCGGCCGGAAAGCGACCCGATGATAAAAGTAGGCGGCGAGCCTTATCATTTTCATTTCTTTGAATATTGCCTGCCGCTGAATGGCGGCCGCTATGCCATATACCGGTTGAAAAGCGACAAACAGGTATTGCTGCCCGAAGTGAAACAACTGGACTACCTGTGGATGATAGAATGCGGCGCACCGGAAAGCCAGGCTGCCACCATTATGCAACTATTGCGAAACCTGCCGGATATACAGCTGGCACAGATCATACCGACCGACAGGTTGAAAAATTCCAGCCACCTGTTAGTTTGATTATAAACCGGCGGTATTGTTTAACCGAAAGCAATACATACAAAACAGTAACATATAAATATGTTAATTCCATGGTGCCTATTAGGTGCATACGTGTATTTTTCTATTTTTGTTGCCTGTCAAAACAATCGCTTGCATGAATTTTCGCAAAATCAACAACATAGTTGGTTGGGCCGTGGGTATTATTGCTACCCTGGTTTACTTATCCACTATGGAACCTACGACCAGCTTCTGGGATTGTGGTGAGTTTTTATCTTGTGCCTATAAAATAGAAGTAGGCCACTCTCCCGGTGCCCCATTATTTATGATGATACAACGCATGTTTGCGTTGATGGCCGGTGGCGATGTAAGCCGCGTGGCTATTTTTATGAATGCGTGGTCGGCCATAGCGAGCGGACTGACCATCCTGTTCCTGTTCTGGACCATTACACACTTTGCCAAAAAACTGACCAGTGGTGGCGACACTGAACCTACCGGCCTGCAAACCACGCTGATAATGGGTTCGGGCATCGTAGGTGCGCTGGCTTATACTTTCTCTGATACCTTCTGGTTCTCTGCCGTGGAAGCCGAGGTATATGCCACATCCTCTTTCT
The DNA here is from genome assembly GCA_902168085.1 of uncultured Bacteroides sp. Lineage (GTDB taxonomy): Bacteria > Bacteroidota > Bacteroidia > Chitinophagales > Chitinophagaceae > Polluticoccus. The sequence continues at coordinate 73,631 of CABHOP010000015.1, read as the reverse complement.
TTACAGCCGTAGTATTCTGGGCCATCCTGAAATGGGAACATGTGGCCAATACCAAATATGCAGACCGCTGGCTGGTGTTCATCTCTTATATGATGGGCCTTTCGGTAGGTATACACTTGCTGAACCTGCTGGCTATACCGGCAGTAGGTATGGTGTACTACTTCAAGCGTTATGAAGCAACTACAAGGGGTGGTATCATAGCCTTTATACTGGGCTGCGTAGCACTGGCTTTCGTACAGTTTGGCGTGCTGCAAGGCTTGCCGATACTGGCTTCCAAGTTCGACCTGCTGTTTGTAAACAGCCTGGGTATGCCATTCGATTCCGGTGCGCTTACTTTCATCGTGATACTGGTAGCGGCATTAGTATGGCTGCTGATATGGGCAAAGAAAAAGAACTGGTACCTGGTGCATACCGGCATCCTGTGTATCACTTTCATCATCATTGGTTTTTCCAGCTACCTGGCACCTTTGATACGTTCTCGTGCAGAAACGCCGATAGACATGACCAACCCGGACAATGCTATCAGCCTTACCTCTTACCTGCAACGTGAGCAGTTTGGCAGCCAGCCATTGCTGTTTGGCCAGGACTTTGATTCAAGGCCTATCGAATACAGATCGAAAGGACATCAATATGCCCGTTCTGAAAAAGACGGTAAAGACCACTACGAAATAGTAGGTAAGAAACTAGAACAAGTGTATGATGGCGCCGACAAGCGTTTCTTCCCGCGTATATGGGATAATAACGACCCAAGCCACGTGCAGTACTACCGCGACTACCTGGGCCTGACCCCGGGAGAGTCGCCGACGACATCTGATAACTTCAGCTTCTTCTTCGGTTATCACATTAACTGGATGTGGTGGCGCTACTTTATGTGGAACTACAGCGGCCGCCAGAACGACCTGCAAGGTATGAGCAATGGTATGGCGCGCAACGGTAACTGGATAACGGGCATCAAACCGATAGATAAAATGATGGGACGCGGTGATATGGACCTGGGATCGGACGGCATTAAGAATAACCCTGCCCGCAACCAGTACTATATGCTGCCATTTATACTGGGTATACTTGGTTTGATCTACCAATTCAACCGCGATAAGAAAGATGGTACTACTGTATTAACCTTGTTCTTCTTTACAGGTATCGCCATTGCCATATACCTGAATATGCCACCGCTGCAACCACGTGAGCGCGACTACGCCTTTGTGGGGTCTATGTATGCATTTGCCATATGGATAGGCCTTGGCGTAATGATGGTGAACGACTGGCTGCAAAAAGCTGTAAAAAGCGCTGCCGGTGCTTATGTAACCATTGCACTGTGCCTGCTGGCCGTACCAACCATTATGGCCAAGGAAGGCTGGGATGACCACAACCGCTCTAAGAAAAAGCTGGCACAATCATCGGCCTACAATGCCCTGATGTCTTGCGAGAAAAATGCCATCCTGTTCACCTTTGGTGATAACGATACGTACCCGCTGTGGTACCTGCAGGAGATAGAAGGCGTACGTACGGACATACGCATCGTCAACATGAGCCTGCTAGGTATAGACTGGTATATAGACCAACTGAACCGCAAGATAAATGACGCTGATGCCGTACCTATGGTATGGAAACGTGAACATTACCTGGGAGACCGCAGGAACTATTTGCAATATTATAACAGCCCACAAGTGCCCCAGGACAAATTCCTGAGCCTGATGGACATTTGTAAATTCATGATCAGCGATGACCCGAATGCCAAACTGCAATCTATGAGTGGCGAAGCAGAGAACTTTTACCCCAGTAAGAAGTTTTACCTGCCAAGCATGAGCAAAGATGAAATGGTGAAAAGAGGCTGGATAAAAGCTGCCGACACCAATAATATCATCAATGATATGAAGTTCGTTTTCCCTAAAGATGTAGCTTATAAAGATGACCTGGCTGCGTTGAACATCCTGGCCGCTATAGCTGCCGATGGCTGGAAACGCCCTGTATATTTTGGCAGTGGCCTGCCGGGCGATAACTACGAAGGTATGGACGATTATATGCGCCTGGAAGGTGTGGTATACCGCGTGCTGCCTTACCGCCTGAACGATTCATTGAAAGCAAGGCAACAGGACATGGGTTCTGTAGACCTGGATAAGAGCTACAACCTGTTTATGAATACCTTTAAATGGGGTAATGGCCAACGCAATGATGTTTATTTTGATGAGAAGAACCGTATCATGTTTGCTACCTACCGCATCAACGGTGCCAGGATAGCTACAGAACTGGGCTGGTCGGGACGTAACCAGGAAGGTGTAGCCCTGCTGGATAAAGTGATGGCGAATATTTCACAGAAATCTTACTATTATGATGCTACGGCTTATTATATAGCTATGGCTTACTATAATATAGGCGAGAAGACTAAAGGCCGCGAGCTGGCGTTGAAGATCGTGAAGAACTGTGAAGATGACATCAACTACATCTTATCTGTAAAAGAAAGCCTGAGAGATAATATGACCAATGAAGTGAAACGAGATGCTACGATCATGAACATACTATCGAACGTAGCACAGAATGCCGGTGATGCAAAAACAGCCAAAGAAATACAAGACAGGCTCAACTTCATTATAAACAAAGCTGCGAGCCAGATGCCAAGTTTGCAGCAAATGCAACAACCTCAACAACCAGTAAACAACCCCGGTCTTTAAGACCGGGTTGTTTTTATATACAAATCAATAAAAATACCTGTAACGATGAGAAGAATAATAGCACTGGTTTTGTGTCTTACAGCATGGAATGACATCAACGCACAAGTATTTAAAAACAGGACTGCAAGCACAGCGCCGGAATTCATACTGGTACAATTGCCTACCAATAAACAACTGGCAGAAGCCTATACCAGGAAGGGAAATATAAAAAGTGCAGAAAATACCCGGAAGGATGCAGCAGAAGTTTCTAAACGCATGGTGATGGACTTTTCAGACAACTTTGATTTTTGCCCTGTGTACTATTTTTTCGACAGTACTGCCAAACAAGTGCAGGACGGCGCCCTGGAAGGTGTAGTGCTGGATAAGGATATGAAACCGGTTGCAAGCCCCATGAAAAATGCAGCAGATACAAACTATAATATTGTTTACTTCGGGTACCATGTACTGACAACATCTGATTACCGGTCGGAAGGGGATGACAAGGACCCTTACGATGCTGCTTATGCGCCATTGGGAAGCGGGCAAAAACGTTTGGTAATGCTTACACACCGTTTTCAAAATATACTTACCGCTCAACCGCACAGAACAGGTACGATACCTTCTAAGAAAAAAAGTAAAAAAAGCGTGAAGGATTATTATTACAACGAAACATCTAAAAGCACGTATTACAGGCCGTATGCCAGAAATCTGAATAATGCATTGGGCCAATATTATTCCAACTAAAAAGAGTATTAAAAAATAAAAGCCTTCTCTATAGAGAAGGCTTTTATTTTTTGGAGGTCACAAGCAGATTCGAACTGCTGTACGAGCTTTTGCAGAGCTCTGCCTAACCGCTCGGCCATGTGACCGCTGAGTGGATTGCAAATGTAGTAAAAAATCGTTTCTTTACAAGTACTAAAAAATAAAGTATGAATGCTTTACCATTTCATGGCATTGAAGCATCAGAATTGCTGCTTACAAACAAAGGCGCTGTATATCATTTAAACCTTGTACCGGCGCAGCTTGCAGATATCATCATCACTGTTGGAGACCCAGCAAGAGTGCAAGCAGTATCCAAATACTTTGACAAGATAGAGTGTACAGTTTCTCACAGGGAATTTGTAACGCATACCGGTTATATAGGTGCCAAACGCATTAGTGTTATCAGTACCGGTATTGGTACAGACAACATAGACATTGTACTGAATGAGATAGATGCATTAACTAATATTGACCTTAGCACACGAAAAATAAAGCTACAAACAAAGCAACTGAAAATAATACGCCTTGGTACCTGCGGTGCCCTGCATAAAAACATACAGCCGGGAGAACTTGTTTTATCGGCCTATGCCATAGGGCTGGACAACCTGATGCATTACTATAAGCTACCCAATAATACCGACGAACAATATATACTGCATGAATTTTCACTGCACACAAGGCTTGTAAACAGCATTATCACCCCCTACATAGCTGAGGCCAGCATACAGTTACGGAAATACTTCGGTAAAGATTTCCATCATGGTATTACCATAACCAGCCCCGGGTTCTTTGCACCACAAGGGCGTGCCTTGCGGGCACAACCTGCATTCCCGCACCTGGTAGATGCACTGGCTACATTCAATAGCCGTGATATGCAGGTGTTGAATTTTGAAATGGAAACATCTGGCCTGTATGGATTGGGGAAAATACTAGGCCATCAGTGTGTTTCCATCAGCACGGTAACCAATAACCGCATTACAACACAGGCTATACATGATATGGACGTAGCTGTAGATGATATGATAAGAAAAACACTTGCTATCATAGCAGGCATGTAAGCTTCAGGCTGATTTAACAATTATCCTTTTGATAAGTCAGTTAATAGCCTAATTTCGCTGCCGTATGTACCCGGATTTTCAACATTTATTAGAAAGCCTGACAGGTGCCGAGATGCCTGAATGGCTCAGCATATTCAAGACCTTTGGCCTGATGGTAGCCATTGCCTTCCTGGCTGCAGCCTGGACCATAGTGCAAGAGCTGAAACGCAAAGAGCAACAAGGCCTGATACAGCCCACCTATACAGAAGAAACAATAGGCAAACCTGTAACTATAAATGAGTTGGTCATTTCGGGCATCCTGGGGTTTGTACTGGGTTTTAAAGCAGGCGGCATGCTGGGCAATGCAGCAGAAGTAGCCCCCGACCCGATGGGGTATTTATTCTCCCTGAAAGGAAGCCTGTTTGTAGGCATAATTGGTGCTGCCGTATTGGTATACTTAAAATATGCTGAAAAGAAAAAACAGCAACTACCGGAGCCGCAAACAAGAAAAGTAGTGATACACCCACATCAGCGCATCAGCGAGATAGTGATGATAGCTGCTGTGGGCGGGCTTGCGGGCGCCAAAATATTCAATGCCTTTGAAACCTGGGATGACTTTATACAAAACCCTATGGAGAGCCTGCTATCCTCATCGGGCCTTACCTTTTATGGTGGTTTGATAGTGGCTACAGTAGCCTTGATGTATTATGCACGTAAGAACAATATCCCCTTCAAACACCTATGTGATGCTGCCGCACCGGGCCTGATACTAGCCTACGGTATAGGCAGGCTGGGCTGCCAGTTTGCAGGTGATGGCGACTGGGGTATTTTTAACAGTGCCTATGTTACAGACCCGGATGGTTCATTACGACTGGCCGCTGCGGGTGAATTTCAAAACACCTTGAAAACGGCGCACCAATATTTTGTTCGTGATTTCGGCAGCCTTGCTAATGTGCCGCATATCACAGCGCCTGCCCCCAGTTGGCTGCCCGAATGGATGTTTGCCATGAATTATCCGCATAATGTAAACAATGAAGGTGTGCAGATAGCCGGATGCATGGATAATTACTGTGCTGTTTTGCCTGCAGGGGTATTCCCTACCCCACTCTATGAGTTTGTAGCCTGCATGCTGATATTTGCCTTCCTGTGGGCTATACGCACACGATTGAAGTATGCGTGGCAGATGTTTGGCACCTACCTTATCTTCAACGGGCTGGAGCGTTTCTTTATAGAAAAAATACGTGTGAACTATAAATACGACTGGGGTTTCCTGCACCCGACACAGGCCGAGATCATTTCTACTGTGCTGGTAATAGCCGGTATATTGATACTGGTAACGAGAAAAAAGAAGGCTGTGCCACAAACACCAGCTTAATACAATGTATAACTATTTGGAACCGTGCCTGTAGTATTGCAGGCACGGTTTTTATTTTCAGTATATCGTGGCAACAGCAGCAATTCGAATATCGAACCCAACCGAGATAAAATTTACCCGTAAGAAGCTGGATAAATTGCATATGGATACCGCTAAGAGTGCGGCGGCTATAGACCTGGTATATACCACTGATACGATAGCAGGCATCAGCCGCAAACAAAAGAATGGCGGCTGGACTTACTCCTACAACGGCAAGACTATAAAGGATAAAGAAACGCTGGACAGGATAAAGAAACTGGTGATACCACCGGCATGGCAAAATGTATGGATCAGCCCGATAGCCAATAGCCACCTGCAGGTAACAGGTACAGACGCCATGGGACGTAAGCAATACAAGTATCATACGCTATGGACAACGCTGCGTAACCAAACCAAATTTTCTCATTTGTATGAATTTGGGAAAGCATTACCCACCATCAGGAAGCAACTGGAAAAACACATGGCATTACCGGGGCTACCGCATGAGAAAATAATGGCTACCATCATTGCACTGTTGCAATGCACTTGCATACGCATTGGCAGCAATGAATATGAAAAGCTCTATGGTTCTTTCGGGCTGACCACCATGAAGGATAAACATGTGCAGATAAATGGCAATGAGGTAAAGTTTGAGTTTAAAGGTAAGAAAGGTGTTTACCACAAAATAAACCTGAAAAGTAAAAAACTTGCTCGTATCGTTCAGCAATGCAGGGATATACCGGGTAAAGAATTATTCCAGTATTATGATGATAACGGCAAACGAAAGGCGGTGGATTCGGGCATGGTAAACAGTTACATTAAAACCATCAGTGGAGGCGATTTCACAGCCAAAGATTTCCGGACATGGGCAGGAACGCTACAAGCTATCGAAGCCTTTAAAGAAAAGGGAACAGTAGATGGCATTACGGCAACTAAGAAAGCTATAGTAGAAGTGCTGGATATGGTTGCCGAAAAGCTGGGCAATACACGTGCTGTGTGTAAGAAATATTATGTGCATCCTGTAGTGATAGACCACTATACTAACAATACACTCCACACATTGCTGGAACAAAAAAATACTGCCGCTTGCGACGACAGTATTGAATTAAGTACAGATGAAAAAATAATGATGAAGATCTTGAAATCTACTACTAGTATTATAATCTAAGCAGTAACCGGCAGGTCTACCAGGTGCCCGGTGTTCAACTCAGGATTGGCACGTTCAGCAGCTTCAATAGGTGCAAAGTTTGAAAGTGCTTCGCCCCTGTTCTTCCCAACCAATGTAGTATGCTCATAGTGTACAGAAGGCTTGCCATCGGCAGTAACGACCGTCCAGCCGTCTTCTAATGTCAGCACATCTTTCGTGCCCAGATTTATCATTGGCTCGATAGCCAATACCATACCTTGCTTCAGGCGTTTACCATCGCCGCGGCGGCCGTAGTTAGGCACCTGCGGGTCTTCATGCAGTTTCTTTCCTACACCGTGGCCCACCAGTTCGCGCACCACACCATAACCATTCTGACGGCCGGTAAGGTCTTCAACAGCAAAAGAGATATCGCCTACCCTGTTATTTTCACGTGCCTGGTACACTGCATTCATTAGCGCTTCTTTAGTGATGCGCATCAGTTTCAATACTTCAGGCTTCACCTCGCCAATAGCAAACGTATAGGCATGGTCACCGTGATATCCGTTCATGTATACACCGCAGTCAACAGATATAATATCACCGTCTTTCAGCTCATAATTGCTAGGGAAACCATGCACAACCACCTCGTTTACCGAAATGCACAACGAGGCCGGGAATGGCAAAGACGCCGGCCCATACCCTTTGAAAGAAGGTACGCCACCATTGTCGCGTATAAAGGCCTCGGCCATTTTATCAATAGATAAAGTGGTGATGCCGGGCTTTAAAAAGTTTGCCACCTGTGTTAAGGTGGCAGTGACTGTTAAAGCACTTTTTCTGATCAGCTCAATTTCTTCTTTACTTCTAATATGTATCATTACTCAGAAATTCAATATTATACAGCAGCACCTGCACTCTGACGGCCAGTGATACGTCCTGTTTTCATCAGGCCATCGTATTGGCGCATCAGCAGGTGGCTTTCTATTTGTTGCAGTGTATCAAGGATAACACCAACACCTATCAGCATAGACGTACCGCCGAAGAATGTAGAGAACCCGCTGGTAACACCCAACAATGCAGCAATACCAGGCAGGATACCTGCTACCGCCAGGAACACAGCACCCGGCAGGGTGATACGGTCCATAATAGTAGCAATATAATCTGCTGTAGGCTCACCCGGTTTTACACCAGGGATAAAGCTGTTGTTACGTTTCAGGTTATCGGCCATCTCTGTTGGGTTGAAGATAAGTGCTGTATAGAAATAGGTAAATGCGATTACCAATACAGCATATATCACGTTATACCACAGTGATGTGTGATCAGACATAGCACGTACGAAACCAGCTGCTGTTTCATTGTTAGAGAAACCGGCAATAGTAGCCGGGATGAACATGATAGCCTGGGCAAAGATGATAGGCATAACACCCGCAGAGTTTACTTTCAGCGGTATGAAATCGCGTGAACCACCTGCTACTTCACGTGCAGCGTTATTGCTACCTATGATGCGACGTGCATAGTTCAGCGGTATTTTACGGATACCTTGTGTCAGCAGGATAAGGCCTACTACCACAGCGATGAATACTGCGATCTCTATCAGGAATATCAGCAGACCACCGCCACCACCAAGGTTTTTAGCATCAAACTCCTGGCCCAGTGAGTGAGGCAGACGAGCAAGGATACCAACCATGATGATAAGGGATGTACCATTACCAATACCTTTATCAGTTATCTTTTCACCCATCCACATTACAAACAATGTACCTGCAGTAAGTACTACAACAGTAGAAAGCCAGAACAGGAATGCAGAGAATTCAGGAACGATAGCAGTACCGCTTTGTGTACGCAGGTAAGCTACATAAGCACTTGCCTGGAACACAGTAACCAATACGGTAAGGTAACGTGTGTACTGATTTATTTTACGGCGGCCGCTATCCTCACGTTGCATCTTAGCAATCTGTGGCACAACGATGCCGGCCAGCTGCATGAAGATAGATGCAGAGATATAAGGCATAACACCTAACGCGAATACAGAGGCGCGGCTAAACGCACCACCTGCAAACATGTTGAACAGGCCAAGCAGGCCTTCCTGGCTGCCCTCAAGCACCAGCATATTAGGATTGATACCCGGCAGTGTTATGTAACAGCCTGCACGATATACCAAAACCAGCATCAATGTGAATAGGATGCGCTTACGGAGTTCGTCTATACTCCAGATATTCTTAAGCGTGTCAATTAGTTTCTTCACTGGGTCTGTAATTAGTCAAAAAAATGTGAAATGCGAATAAACGATAAAAGACGCATTTTACCAAATGCGTCTTTCCGAAATATTATTAGATTAAACCAGTTCTACGGAGCCGCCAGCTGCTTCGATAGCTTGCTTGGCTTTTTCGCTGATGGCGTTTACCTTGAAAGCCAGTTTAGCTTTTACTTCGCCGTTACCCAATATCTTAACTGCATCTGTGCGGCTGATAAGACCATTGATGTAAAGCAGGTCCAAAGAAAACTCTGACAGGCTGTATTTTTCTATCAGGTAGTCTAACTGACCGATGTTGAACACTTTATAGTCAACACGGTTGTTATTTTTGAAACCACGTTTAGGCATACGACGCTGGATAGGCATCTGGCCACCTTCGTGTCCTTTTTTAGATTGATAACCGGTACGTGCTTGCTGACCTTTATTACCACGAGTAGAGGTACCACCGTGTCCACTACCTTCACCACGACCGATACGTTTTACTTTTTGAACTGAACCTTCTGCAGGTTTTAAGTTATGCAATTGCATAGTTTACGATTTTTGAACTTGCGCGGAATGGTATAACCGCTCGCAAATCAGGTTAATAATTAAGCTTTTACTTCTTCCACTTTCACCAGGTGATGAACAGCTTGTACCATGCCTTTTATCTGAGGAGTTTCTTCAACTTCTACAGTAGCATGCATCTTGCGCAGACCCAGAGCTATCAGCGTACGCTTTTGGCGCTCAGGACGGTCAATACCGCTCTTTATCTGTGTAATTTTAATTTTAGCCATGACGCTATTATAATTCAAGAGTTAAAATTCAATTTCAAACGCCCGAAGGGCCCGGTTATTAACCGTTAAATACCTTCTTCAGGTTGATGTTGCGTTGTTTAGCAACCTGTACCGGCTCACGCAGAGAACCCAGTGCAACGAAAGTAGCTTTTACCACGTTGTGCGGATTTGCAGAACCCAGTGATTTAGACAGTACGTCTGTAACACCTGCTGCTTCCAGTACAGCACGCATGCTACCACCTGCTATCACACCCGTACCGTGAGCTGCTGGTTTGATAAGTACTTTTGCAGCACCTTCTTTAGCAAACTGCTCGTGAGGTATTGTACCGTTCATTACCGGCACTTTTATCAGGTTTTTCTTAGCGTCGTCTATACCTTTAGTAATAGCTTCCTGTACTTCTTTGGCTTTACCCAAGCCGTGGCCTACCACACCCTGGCCATTACCTACTACCACCAATGCAGAAAAGCTGAAAGCGCGGCCACCTTTAGTGGTTTTTACCACACGGTTGATTGCCACAACCTTTTCATGCAGTTCCAGGTCTCCGGCTTTTACGCGATTTAATTGTGTCTTCGCCATTATATATTGTAAAGAAAAAAGTTAATTAATGTTGTGATTAAAGTTTCATTCCGCCTTCGCGTGCACCATCTGCTACAGACTTAACACGGCCATGATACAGGTAACCACCACGATCGAACACACATGTTTCAATGCCCAGTGATTTAGCTTTTTCAGCTATCGCTTTACCAACCAGTACAGATTTCTCTGATTTAGTTACTTTTTGCGCAGCGATATCTTTCTGACGAGAACTTGCAGCAGCCAACGTAGTACCTGTTGCATCATCTATCAGTTGTGCGTAGATATCCTTATTGCTGCGGAATACAGAAAGACGAGGCTTTTGAGATGTGCCTGTTACTTTGGCACGTATGCGCCAACGCAATTTCTGACGACGGATTACTTTTGGATCCAGTGACATTTTATCTTAGTTTTTACGGGCTCATGCTGCTAACTGCAATATGGCTACCGGAGTTTTTACAAAATTGATATAAGTAATTATCATCCTGTACACTACAGGATGATAATCAGTTTTATTATTTACCGGCTGCTTTACCAGCTTTACGGCGAACAATCTCACCTGCAAAGCGAACACCTTTACCTTTGTAAGGTTCTGGTTTGCGCAGGCTGCGAATTTTAGCAGCTACTGCACCCAGCAGTTGTTTATCAGTCGATTCCAGGATGATCCTTGGGTTCTGACCTTTTTCAGCTACTGTTGTAGCTTTGATTTCAGTTGGCAGGTCGAAAATGATATTGTGAGAGAAGCCCAGTGCCATATCCAGTTGTTGACCAGCGATAGCTGCACGATAACCCACACCCACCAGTTCCAGTTCTTTCTTGAAACCTTCAGAAACACCAGTCATCATATTAGCCAGCAGTGCACGATATAAGCCATGCAGTGCGCGGTGGCGTATCTGATCTGTAGGACGTGTGATAACAACTTCATCATTCACCACTTCTACTTTAATATCGCGGTCGATAGTTTGCTTCAGCTCACCTTTAGGACCTTTGAATACTACTTCGTTAGCTGGCGTTACAGTAACAGTAACACCCTTTACTACAGTTATCGGCTTTTTACCTATACGAGACATTGTAAAATGTTTATTTTAAACTTGAAGCACCAACCGATCAGCCTGTATAGGAACCGGCTTAATGTATCAGTGCCTCGGTGATTATCAATTTATTAATAAATGTTACACATTACTTCGCCACCCACATTCTGTGTACGCGCTTCTTTATCTGTCATTACACCTTTAGATGTAGAAACGATAGCGATACCCAGACCATTCATTACACGTTGTATTTCGCTGGGTTTTGCGTATTGACGCAGGCCCGGACGGCTAATGCGCTCTAAAGAACGAATAGCAGGCTCTTTCGTATTAGCATCGTATTTCAATGCTATTTTGATGATACCTTGTTTGTTATCGTCTTCGAATTTGTATTTCAGGATGTAACCTTTTTCGTAAAGGATCTCTGTGATACGTTTTTTAACATTCGAAGCAGGAATTTCCACGATGCGGTGACGCGCCATTTGTGCGTTACGGATACGGGTAAGGAAGTCTGCTATAGGATCTGTTACCATTTTAATTTTAAAATTTTGTAAAGTTTTAAATTGTGCCCGGTTTCGGATGATGCTACTCTACCCGACCTGGATACGTTATAATTACCAGCTTGCTTTACGTACACCTGGTATTTTGCCATCCAACGCCATTTCGCGGAATATCACGCGGCAGATGCCGAAGTGACGCATGTAGCCTTTGGGACGACCTGTAAGCTGGCAGCGGTTTTTCAAACGCACAGCTGATGAATTCTTTGGAAGCTTATCCAAAGCAGCATAGTCACCTGCAGCTTTCAGGGCAGCACGCTTTTCAGCGAACTTGGCTACCATTGCTTCGCGTTTGCGTTGGCGGGCTTTTACTGATTCTCTTGCCATTTATATCTTAGTTATTATCTTTCTTAATGTTTTTGAATGGCATACCCAGCTCTTTCAGCAGTTCATATGCTTCTTCATTAGTGCGGGCAGTAGTCACAAAAGTGATGTCCATACCGCTGATGCGTGTTACTTTATCGATGTTGATCTCAGGAAAGATGATCTGCTCTGTAACACCCATTGTGTAGTTACCACGGCCATCGAAAGATTTATCGTTGATACCTTTAAAGTCACGTACACGTGGCAGCGTGATAGAGATCATACGATCCAGGAATTCAAACATATTAACACTACGCAGTGTAACGCGGCAGCCAATAGGCATTGCTTTACGCAGCTTAAAGTTAGAGATGTCTTTTTTAGACAGTGTAGGTACAGCTTTCTGACCAGAAATATTTGTCATTTCCGTTACTGCATCATCTATCAGTTTCTTGTCAGCTACAGAACCTTTAACACCCTGGTTCAAACATATTTTAACCAGGCGAGGACACTGCATTACAGTTGAGTAACCAAACTTTTTCATCAAAGCAGGTACTACTTCCTCTTTATATTTTTTCTGTAAACGAGGGATATATGTTGTCGTTGCCATTATTTAATTTCCTCCCCTGTTTTTTTAGATACACGTACAAAACTTCCTTCTTTACGCTCGCGTTTGATGCGTACCGGTGCTTTTTGCTTAGCATCCCACAACATTACGTTAGAGATGTGGATAGCAGCCTCTTCCTGTACGATACCCCCTTGAGGGTTCTGAGCACTAGGCTTCAGATGCTTCGTTACCATGTTTACGCCTTCAATAAGCACACGGCTTTTTTGAGGATAAACAGCCAACACCTTGCGTGGTTTGCTACGGTCTTTATCATCGCCGGCAACTACTACCACGTTATCACCTTTTTTGATGTTGAATTTTGGTTGAAATCTTTGTTTCACAATATTATATTTTAGCGTTGAAGCCCGTACCGGCCCAAACGGGCGGCAAAGGTACAACAAATTTTACAATACTTCAGGCGCTAATGAAACTATTTTCATATAACCTTTATCGCGCAGTTCGCGGGCAACTGGTCCGAATATACGGGTACCGCGTGGCTCATCAGAGTTGTTCAGCAGTACTACAGCATTATCGTCAAAGTTGATGTACGAACCATCTTTACGACGCAGTTTCTTCTTGGTACGCACGATAACGGCTTTAGATACAGTACCTTTTTTGATACCACCGCCTGGCAGTGCATCCTTTACGGTAACTACTATTTTATCTCCGATACCGGCATAGTCTTGGCCCGAATTACCCAACACACGGATACAAAGTACTTCCTTCGCACCACTGTTGTCGGCTACATTAAGCCGGGATTCTTGTTGTATCATCTTTAAATAAGATTACTTAGCTTTTTCAATAATTTCTACCATCCTCCAGCGTTTAGTCTTGCTCAGCGGACGAGTTTCCATAATACGCACCACATCACCTATGCCGGCTGTGTTGTTATCATCCTGCGCGTGGAATTTGGTCGTTTTCTTAACGAACTTACCGTATATCGGGTGCTTCACTTTACGCTCTACAGCTACAGTAATGGTTTTTTCCATCTTGTTGCTGCTCACTATCCCGATACGGGTTTTTCTACGTTTTCTTTCAGTCATTGTTGACATCTATAAAAATTAATTAGAAACCTAATGCTCTTTTACGCTGCTCTGTTTTCAGACGCGCAATGGTGCGGCGAAGCTGACGGATGGTAAGCGGATTTTCTATCGGATTTACTGCATGGCTGAATTGTAATTTTTTCAGGCGCAGTTGCTCATCCCCTATCCTGGACTCCAACCCCTGGGCATCCAGAGAACGGTAATCATCCACGTTCTTCGCTTTTTTTGCTTTTGCCATTTTATTATTGTTTTAGTCTTTCTACAAAAGACAATTTATATTTTAATAAAGCTTACTAGTCTAAATATTATGCGCCTGCATAATCCCTGCGTACAACAAACTTCGTTTTGATAGGAAGTTTTTGTGCAGCCAGTTCCAGCGCTTCTTTAGCCACTTGCATAGGCACACCATCCAGTTCAAACATGATGCGGCCCGGATGCACTACAGCAGCCCAGAATTCCAAGTTACCTTTACCTTTACCCATACGCACTTCAAGTGGCTTACGAGTTATTGGTTTATCAGGGAAAATACGGATCCACACATTACCTTCACGCTTCATGTGGCGCGTCATTGCCTGGCGGGCAGCTTCTATCTGGCGGTTCGTAATCCACTTTGGCTCCAGAGCTTTAAGGCCAAAAGAACCAAAAGCTACAGTTGCACCACGCTGAGCATTACCCTTGATCCTGCCTTTGTGCGCTTTACGATGTTTCGTTTTTTTAGGTTGTAACATTGTTACAATATTTTAAAAAGTTGCTCTACAAAATTTATTATTAACGGCGTCCACCACCACGACGGTCACCACCGCCGCCACCGCGACGCTCACCACGGCCTTCGCCACCACCGCGGCGGTCACCACCACCACGACGCTCACCACCTTCAGGACGGCCACCCGCGTTTCCACGGCTGTCAGAACCAGCAGAGAAGTTAGGGTTCAGGTCACGCTTGCCCAGTACTTCACCTTTACATATCCAAACTTTGATACCTATTTTACCATATACTGTCAGTGCGAATACAGAAGCATAGTCTATATCCATACGGTAAGTATGCAATGGTGTTCGGCCTTGTTTGAATTCTTCAGAACGTGCGATTTCAGCACCGCCCAAACGGCCACCTACTTTTATTTTGATACCTTCTGCACCCATACGCATAGCTGTAGAGATTGCCATTTTAACGGCACGCTTGTAGCTAACGCGGCTTTCCAGCTGGCGGGCGATAGTTTCACCTACGATGTTTGCATCCAGCTCAGGACGGCGAATCTCCATAATGTTGATCTGCACATCATCTTTGCTCGTCAGTTTCTTCAGCTCTTCTTTGATGCGATCAACTTCTGCACCACCCTTACCTATGATGATACCAGGCTTAGAAGTGTGGATCGTAACGATCAGTTTACCCAGTGTACGCTCAATAACAATGCGGGAGATACCGCCTTTGTTGATACGAGCATTCAGGTAAGTACGGATTTTATGGTCTTCTACCAGTTTCTGACCGAAATCCTTTTTCTCGCCAAACCACATTGAGTCCCATCCGCGGACGATGCCCAACCTGTTACCTATAGGATTAGTTTTTTGACCCATTCTTTATATTATTATAATGGTTGAATGTATTGATTATGCGTTTTCTTTTACAGCGTTACGGCTATCCACAATAACGGTAACATGGTTGCTACGTTTGCGCAGCCTGTATGCACGACCTTGCGGGGCAGGGTTCATACGTTTCAGGGTGCGGCCACCATCTACGAATATCGTTTTTACATACAGGTTTGCACCTGCTACGTCTACACCTTCATTTTTTACACTCCAGTTGGCAATTGCGCTAAGCAACAGCTTTTCCAGCGGCACTGAAGGATGCTTAGTGCTAAATTTTAAAGTATTCAGCGCTTTTTCTACATCCATGCCACGTACCAGATCAGCCAGCAGGCGCATCTTGCGGGGCGATGTAGGATAGTTACGTAAACGAGCTACAGCTTCCATTTTATTTATTATTTCTTATGCGGCACTCCAGAAGGTAGTACCAGATGTTTATTATTTAATTATTTACTACCACTATGGCCTTTAAAGTTGCGGGTAGGTGCAAACTCACCCAGTTTGTGGCCAACCATGAATTCCGTTACATAAACAGGTATGAATTTGTTACCGTTATGTACTGCGAACGTGTGGCCTACGAAATCAGGAGTGATAGTAGAGCGACGACTCCATGTTTTTACAACACCCCTCTTCGCTTTACCTTCGTTCAGAGCTGATACTTTCTTGTCCAGCTTTGCATCTACGTAAGGTCCTTTTTTAATTGAACGAGCCATTCTTCGTTATTTTTATATTTCAGAGTTGCCTCTGTTATTTTTTGTATTTACCTGAAAGTTTTTTACCGTTGCGGCGCTGGATGATCAGCTTGTTGCTACCCTTAGTAGTGCTCCTTGTGCTTTCACCCTTAGCGTACTTACCGGTACGGCTACGCGGGTGACCACCAGAAGAACGACCTTCACCACCACCCATTGGGTGATCTACAGGGTTCATGGCAACACCACGGTTGCGTGGCTTGATACCTTTCCAACGGTTGCGACCTGCTTTACCCATTGATTGCAGACCATGGTCGCTGTTTGATACGGTACCTACAGTAGCCATACAAGTGCTCAGCACTTTGCGCAGCTCACCACTTGGCATTTTCAGTACGCAATATTTTTCCTCTTTCGCATTCAGTTGTGCATAAGTACCTGCAGAGCGAGCCATAGCACCGCCACGGCCTGGCTGCATTTCTATATTGTGCACTACTGTACCCAGTGGCATGTTTTTCAGCAATAACGCATTACCTACTTCCGGCGCTATGTTGTCACCGCTTTGAACAGTGGCACCTACTTCCAGTCCTTGCGGAGCTATGATATAGCGTTTTTCACCATCAGCATAGCTAAGCAGTGCGATGAATGCAGAACGGTTCGGATCGTACTCTATGGTTTTAACAGTAGCGGGGATGTCTTTCTTATCGCGTTTGAAATCTACGATACGATACATCTTTTTATTGCCACCACCCATGTAGCGCATAGAACGGCGACCCTGAGCGTTACGGCCAGCAGTTGATTTCTGAGGCTCTAACAGGCTCTTTTCAGGCTGATTAGTGGTAACCTCTGCATAAGCGTTACCGATTCTCCAACGTGTGCCGGCTGTTACCGGTTTATATTTACGTAATGCCATTTTCTAAATTCTTTATCAATCTTACATTGAGAACAAATCAATTGAATCTCCTTCTGCAAGCGTTACTGTTGCTTTTTTGTATGATGATTTAACACCACTTATAAATCCGGCTTTAGTAAAACGGTTTTTAGCTTTACCAGGAACCACGATCGTATTCACATCAGCTACCTTCACACCGTAAAATTCCTCTACAGCCTTCTTGATCTCCAGTTTGTTGGCTTTTTTATCAACCACGAAAGTATAGCGGCCAGATTTTTCCATCTGGGTGTTTACTTTCTCGGTGATTACCGGCCTAACCAAAACGTCAGCGAGTTTCATTGTTTTATTTTTTTAGTCTATAGTCTTTAGTATTCAAAGCCTAAAGACAATTTTTATTTATTTTTTATCGGGCGGTATTCCTACCACTCATTATGCTTCTTCAGCAGCCTCTATTTCAGTGAACAGTTTAGCAGCAGACTCTGTGAATATCAGCACCTGAGAGTTAACCAGGTCGTAAGTACTCATATCGCTCAGCACTACAGTTTTGTTCCTTTCCAGGTTGCGGGCGCTCAGGTACAGGTTAGCATTGTACTCAGGCATGATGAACAGTGACTTTTGGTTGCCATTCAATTTACCCAGTATGCCGGCCAGTTCCTTCGTTTTAGGCGCCTGCAGGTTCAGGTCTTCTACTATCACTATCTTGTTTTCACGAGCCTTGTGAGACAGTGCAGATATCTTAGCCAGATCCTTCACTTTACGGTTCAGTTTGAAACCATACAGGTGAGGGATAGGACCATTTACGGTACCACCACCTTTATACAAGGGGTTACGCAGGTTACCTTTACGAGAACCACCCGTACCTTTTTGACGGTGCAGCTTTTTAGAAGCACCATGCACTTCAGCACGTGTTTTGGTTTTGTGCGTACCCTGGCGCTGAGCAGCCAGGTATTGTTTTACCGCCAGGTATATGCAATGATCGTTTGGTTCGATATTGAATATATCCTCCGGCAATTCTACAACGCGGCCGGTCTTTTCACCTTTGCTATTTAAAACGTCAACTTGCATGACTTAAATTAATTCTGAATTAAAACAATTGAACCATTGTGACCCGGTACAGAACCACTAACCAGTATGTAGTTTTGTTCTGGGAACACTTTTACTACACGCAGGGCTTTAACCTTTACCTGGTCGCCGCCCATACGGCCTGCCATGCGCATACCTTTAAATACGCGGCTAGGGTATGATGAACCACCGATAGAACCCGGCGCACGTTGACGATCGTGCTGGCCGTGGGTAGATTCACCCACACCACCAAAACCATGGCGTTTTACAACACCCTGAAAACCTTTACCTTTTGTAGTGCCTATTACACTTACCTTTTCGCCTTCAGCGAAAATTTCACAGGTCAGGTTTTCACCTACTTGTTTATCAATGGAACAATTACGAAGTTCTTTTACGATTGCCTTAGGCATTGTATTTGCCTTAGCGAAGTGATTAAGCAGCGCTTTCGGAGTATTTTTCTCCTTAGCCTCGCCGAATGCGATTTGCAGCGCATTATAACCGTCGGTATCCACGGTTTTCTTTTGAGTAACCACACAAGGACCAGCTTCGATAATGGTGCAGGCTGTCTGCTTTCCATTCGGCTCAAATACACTGGTCATGCCGATTTTTTTACCAATAATACCTTTCATGTCTTATTATGTTTAGCTAAGCGCCCGGTTGCTCCTGAAATGGTGTGGCCCGGGATTAGCCGTTTTTCCTAATATTTTTAAAGAACTAAAAAGCTTTTTCTATCAAGCTTTTATTTCTACCTCTACGCCGCTTGGCAGGTCTAGCTTCGAAAGCGCGTCCACTGTACGGGAAGAAGAAGTATAGATATCCAACAAACGCTTGTGCGTGCAAAGTTGGAACTGCTCACGCGATTTCTTGTTAACGTGCGGTGAGCGCAATACTGTAAAGATCTTCTTCTCTGTAGGCAAAGGAATAGGGCCTGTAACCACTGCTCCTGTATTGCGCACAGTTTTAACGATTTTCTCTGCAGACTTATCAACCAGGCTATGGTCGTAAGATTTCAGCTTTATTCTGATACGCTGTGACATACTTATAAATATCTTCTAACCCGTAAAATTTGGGACTGCAAAGGTAATGTGTTATTTGAAACAGACAAAATATTTTAAAAGAATTTTTAAATTTTCTTGAAATCTAACTTGTCTTCTGAAAGTATGGCCCCTATTGAGTGTCATCCATATTCCACCGGATGATGTCGGGCTGTGAAACGTATTTATTGGAATACCGGTACTTCAGTTCAGTTGTCAAAGTTACCCTAAATGATGGAGTCGCCTCCACTTTTCGCGGAAAATATATGGCCCGTAATTCTATAGTGCCAAACACCAGGTTCTCATTGCGGGTGCGTACCCCGGCCCCTATACCATTGTGCAGTTCCGATTTGGAGAATGGCTGGGCCACAGGGGTAATCAGCGAGGCATTGAAATTGACAAACGGGGCAAATCGGAACCCGAGGAACTTATAATTCAGGAATACCGTGCTTTCTACATTCGCACTAATACGCTGCTGCCCTATGATAAGCGGGGAATTGAAATATTGCAACCCGAAAGGGTTATCCAGCCTCAAAGGCTCGCTGGTTACCATATCGAACAGCTTAGTATAGCTTGCCGAGATATACTGGCGCATTTTATAGCGTTTCCATTCCCAAAGCCGGCTAAACCAACTCCCACCTACCATAAAACCTGCATCTTCCAACCCATGATTAAAATAACTGCCTGCCCTAAAAAAATAGCGAATAAAGTCTTGCCTGGATGAAACTACGTACCTATCGGCTTTGATACCCACATATGGCCTGTTTAGTTGTAACTGGCGGTACCATCCACCGGTTGCTGTAATATTATAACCATACGGTATGTCTTCCGTTACACCAAAACCATAGACGTAATTGGTTTTATAAAAGTCCTGCCTGAAAAAAGTAAATGACACCAATGCCAGTTGTACATCATTGAAAAGCAAATCGATAGCGCTGCCCACCTGCAATGGCACTTCATCAAAATAGGTTTGCCCGTAGCGGATGGCTACAAAGCGCCGGTCGCGCACCTGGCTGGCCAGCAGTTTCCTGCTGGCAATGTTATACCCCACCCAGCCATCTATGGTATGGCCGGTGTAATTGTAATACTGGCTATCAGGCCGCACACGCGCATATCTGTTTTCCGATTGCCGGTGCGCCAATGTCAGCCCTCCGGCCGTACGCATATACGGCGAAACCAATGGCTTCTCCACCAGCAGATATACAGTATTTTCCTCCTCCTTATCATCATACCTGTTGGGATAAATAACTGAATACCCCACCTGTGCGTCTATAAATGTCCCGGCTACATTCACCTTTCTGTATCCTACCTCGTAGCCCGCCTTTGGCTGCCGGTCCTGGTCCAGGAGCCCAGTTAATTCCAGCCTTTGGCCCATGCCCAAGAGGTTATTTTCAGCTACCGTCACCCGCATATGCTTTGGGTTGCCAATATTCACCTTCCCACCAATGCTATAGATATCGCGGGTCACTACTATCATATCTACAGAATCTTCATACCCCGGCACTTGTTGTAAATAGATGCGCGCATCCTGTATAAAAGGTATGGTACGCAGGTAGCGTTCATTATCCGCTACTTTATAAGGGTCTACCCTATCCCCTTCTTTTGTAAACAGGTTATCCTTTATCACCCATTCTTTTGTGGTAACGTGGGTATTATTCATCAGTTGGGTACCAAAATAGGCAAACTGGCGAGTGGTATCCGTTACCCGTTCTTCAAACTTCAGCTGCTTTACTATGACACGACGGATATACTTATCGCGGTACTTTTTGTAGATATCCTCACTCTTTATAGATCTCCGGGGCGTATCGGCCGGGGTAGTTTTAATGGCATTAATACCTTGCTTTAACGCTTTATTCAACCAGCTATCCTTTTTCCCTATTCTTATACTATCCAACACAAGGCTATCCGGCTTCTGCTGTGCAGAAGATACTGTAGCATACAGCAACAATAATATGGAAAGGCATTTTCTAATGGTTTGTAGCGGGTATTTGAGCTTCAGCTATTTACATACAAAAATCGTACACAACCAATCATTAGCTCATTACAGTAACTTTATACTATGAAACTTGTAACAGTAGCAACCTTTACCAATGCACCTGATCTTTATATAACCAAGGGTAGCTTGGAAAATGAAGGAATCCCGTGTTTTGTAAAGGATGAACATACATTACAGGCAAATCCGCTATATGACATTGCAATTGGGGGCATGAAACTGCAAGTAGAAGAGCAACATGCGCAGAAAGCTTTAGAAATACTGAAAGAAGTAGGATACTATGATAAGAATCGGGGTTCTAGTTATGATATGTCGAATATCATAAAGGCCAATACCATTGGGAAAATCATATTAGCTATCATCTTGATTACGTTACTTTTCTTAGTCTTCTAAACTTTAATAACCATACTTCTCTTTCCAGCAATGACGCAGGTAATCGCGCAGGCGTGCTTCTGTAGCATTATTACCGGGGTCATACAGCTTAGTGCCGGCTATCTTGTCGGGCAGAAATTCCTGCTCCACAAAATTTCCCGGAAAGTCATGCGCATATTGATAGCCCTTGCCATAGTCCAGCTTTTTCATCAGGTTAGTTGGCGCATTACGTATCTGCAACGGCACCGGCAAATCGCCCGTCTGGCTTACCAGTGACTGAGCTTTATTGATAGCCATATAACTGGCATTGCTCTTGGCAGATGAGGCAAGGTAAGTAGCACACTGCGATAATATAATGCGACATTCGGGGTAGCCTATCATTTCCACCGCCTGGAAGGTGGTAGTAGCTAGCAGCAAGGCATTAGGGTTGGCATTCCCTATGTCCTCGCTGGCCAGTATCACCATGCGGCGTGCTATAAACTTGGGGTCTTCCCCACCTTCTATCATCCGCGCCAGGTAATATACTGCCGCATTGGGGTCACTGCCACGTACCGATTTTATAAATGCCGATATTATATCATAATGTTGCTCACCTGTTTTGTCATACAAAGCCATTTTTCGCTGTACAATGTCTTGCACCACCGCATTGGTAAGTTGCTTTTCGCCTTCGGGCATAGAAGCCACCACCAGCTCCAGCAGGTTTAGTAAACGCCTGCCGTCACCACCACTTAATTGTAGCAGGGCTTCCCACTCCAATACCTTTACCTGTTGCTCCTGAAGCCACTTGTCTTTAGCAATGGCCTGCAACACCATTTCTTTCAGATTATCTTCAGAAAGCGGCTGCAATACATATACCTGGCAACGGCTTAAAAGCGCACCTATCACCTCAAAAGACGGATTTTCGGTGGTAGCACCTATTAAAGTAATGATACCCTTTTCTACAGCGCCCAGCAGGCTATCCTGCTGGGCTTTATTAAAGCGGTGTATCTCATCTATAAACAACAGTGCGTGACCGGCCTTACGGGCCGTTTCTATCACAGCCCTTACTTCTTTCACCCCGCTATCTATGGCGCTAAGGGTGAAGAAAGTCATATCCATAGCATGTGCAATGATTTGTGCCAGTGTGGTCTTGCCTACACCCGGAGGCCCCCAGAATATGATGGAATGCGCTTTGCGGTTGTGTATCATCTGCTCCAGCACTTTTCCCTTTCCTACTAAATGCTCCTGCCCTATGTAGTCTTCAAGGCTTAACGGACGCATTCTTTCTGCCAACGGAGTTTGTGATATGGCTGTCATAATATTAGCAATTCATTTTTAAGCTATTTTCCTAAATTCGCTTTATGCAACGTAAACTATTGATTGTAGCGTGCCTTATGAGCACGGCACTTATTGCCTTCGGACAAAAAAAGAAAAAAGATAAAGCTACGGAACAAAGTGCAGTTGAAACGACTGCAGATACTGCTAAAATAAACTACAAAGAAATTGGCGCACCCATGCCACCTTTGAAAGTACAGGTGGTTAAAGGCAAAACGGTTACGAAGCAAATAATTACAGCTAAAGACTTATCTAATAAATCAAACTTATTTGTGCTCATGTTCAACCCCACATGCGAGCATTGCCAGGATGCAACAAGGATGCTGGAACAAAACCTGTTCCTGTTCAAGAAATCGCAATTGTTGCTAATGGCTGTAAGTACAATGGAAGCCTATATGGAATTTTTCGATAGTGTTACCAAGGTTTCTCAATACCCATCCATTAAGGTAGGGCTTGACCAGTCACAGTTTATCGACAAGACTTTTACATACCAGATGCTTCCGCAGATAAACATCTATGATAAAGACAGGAAGCTCATCAAGATATTTACGGGAGATACGCCGATAGATTCGCTGAAGCCATATATAGAATAACTATGGCCTGAAAAAAGTACATAAAATAAAAGCGTAGCCTCTGCTACGCTTTTATTTTTAGCCTTAGGCTACACTTTGCTTTTTAATGTAATCGCGGATCTTGCGCACATAATCAAAATATCCTCTTTCCATCCGCAACCAGAATATCAGGAATATCACTAACCCGATACCGGCAAAAGTATATGTATAGTTCATATACTCAGCACCGGAAATAAGGGTAACCGCGGCTGCAACAAACAGGAAGAAACAAAACACAACAATCAATAAAGGACCACCTGAATCGATTTTGCGCATTTTTGAATTAATAACAATCTGGGTTTTATCCCCTTTGCCATTAAATTCAACATGTGTTATAGGTAAAGTTTTGATTTCGTTATCCTGCTCTGCATGAGGGATAATTCTGATAACGCGATCATTTTCGAAAACTTCAAAGTCCATATTATGTACTTTGACATGCTTGCCAACCAAGCGCCCTTTAATATCATCTGGACGCATATTGGACTGGTACCGGTAAGTTCGTGAGAATATCATAGGCACTCATTTTTGGTTAAAGAACTACTATATATGAAAGTTAAACACATTTTTCCGCGTCTACAATTTAGATGCATTAAAATTTGAACTTCTTTTTTAATGTGTTCAAAAAGCGTGCCACTCAACGTTTACAAAAAACTAAAAAACAAACACTTAGAAATAAGTGTAAATGCTATTTTCCTTTTACACAAAAGTGTAAAAAATCAGAAATTGAAAACTGAACAATGATGTATTTATTTACCGGAGCCTATCATTTGGTAATAGCGTTGTACCATATTCTTGTAATATGGTTTCAACTGTGCGGGAACTGTTTTATACTGCTCTAAAAGTTGTTTGCGCTCATTCATATACTTCTGCAGCTCAGGCGGCACAGGCCTGCTGATATTCTCAGGATTCTTTGATGCACGCTTATTATCCTGCTCCTGCTCGCGCATAGATTTTTCTGCCTCCAGCAGCCTGGTCAATATTTCACGCTGGCGTAGCACCATTTCATTGGTCATGCGTTTATTCACCAGGTCTGTTTCCACCTTGTCCATTCTCTCTTGTATTTCTTTCAGCTCTTTCGCATTGCCCATGCCCTTGCTATTCAGCAGGCTGTTCAGCTCCTGCAGTTGCCTCCTGATAGCTGCTTGCTGCTGGGCCATGCGTGCCAGTTGCTCTGCATCACCATATTCACCTTCTCCCTGCGTTTTATTACTCTGCCCGGGCTTTTGTTCTTTACCTTGTTCACTGCCTTTATTCTCACCATCGCGCTGTTGCTTGGCATTTTGCATTTGTTGCATCGCATTGCCCAGTTCTTTTTGCCTGGTGATGATATCGCTCATTTGTTTGCCGCTACCTTGTTTAGGTGTCATACCACCGGGATTATTACACTGGCCCTTGTTCTGGCTCTGGGCCTGGCTTTGTGCCTGCATCAGGTTCGATAGCATTTCATTCAGCATCAATGCCAGGTTATTGGTATGCGTCATCGCATACTGCTGGCTGATCAATGCATCTGAAATGCGCCTGTTGCCCAGGTTTTCTGTCGCGGCACTCATGTTCCGCTCCAGCTGCGTAGTTTCCTTATTTACTTGCGCCGATAGTTTTGCCGATTTCTTACTTAATTCAAAAAGGCTATCGCGTATCATGCGCGAATTGCTATGCAACCTCTTTTGTTCCTGCTGATTAACAACATGTCCTTGCGTGGTTACAGGGGTAACCTTTACTTTATTCATCAACTGCTCCTGGTCGAAAGAAAGGCGCACTAGGTTAGTCAATATCTGTCGCACCGTCCTTATATCTTTCTGGATCATTTGTATATCCATTCCATTGGCAGCCTGGCGCAGGCTCTGGGCCATACTTTGCAGGTTTTGCGCCGCTTTGCTCTGCGACTGGCTCGATTGCTTGCTCTGCCCTTTATCCAGTTGCTGCTTGCTATCCTGCATGTTTTGCTGCGCATCACTACCCTGTTTTGCCATGTCCTGCATATCCTGCTTCTTATCCATCCCTTCGTTCATCTTTTCCATCTCCTTCACATCCTTGTTCATGGCTTCATCCAGTTCTTTCTTCAAACCCTCCTGTTCTTTGCTTAGTTGTTCGCCGCTCTTCTTGTTCTTATCCGTCTGGTCTTTCAGGTTGTTTTGCTTGTTGGCAAGGTCTTCCATTTTATTGGCAAGGTCTTCCATGCGCATCTGCATTTCCAGCTGCTTCATTAGTTCCTGCATACGCTGCAGGTCCATGTTAAAGAGCTTATTTTCCTGCTCCAACTGCTTCATCACCTCAAAAGCATTTTCCTTGTTCAGCTTCTGCATCAGTTCCTGCAGCTTCTTCATCTGTTCTTTCAGTTCATTATCCAGCAGGTTGTCCATCTGCTTTTGCAGTTCCTGCTGTTTATCTTTCAGGTCTTCGCTATATTGTTTCTGGGCACTTTGCTGCACCTGCTCGTCCAGTCGTTTCTTTACGTTTTCCAGCTGGTTTTTCAGGTTGTCCTGCATCTTGGCCAGGTCTTGCATGTTCTGCTTCTGCTCCCAGCCCATATCGGTATTGCTCAGCAGTTTGCTCTGCAGGTCTTTATATTCATTCTGCAGTTTTTCAGTTTGGTCAGAACTGCTACTGAGACCTGAATTTATCTGGTTGGCATTTTCCTGTATGGCAGAGTCCAGTTGCTCGGGATTATACATATGGTACGCCATTACCTCGCTACGTGTTGCTTTACTGCCATGTACGCTATCATTATCCCAGGCCTCTATATAATAGTTCACCTTTTGCCCCGGTTGCAGGTTGAAAACGCTGATATCGAAATAGTGCTGGAAGGCTGTAAGACCGCCTTGAGACACCTGCAATGGCACAGCCTTCGCTGATAGCACCTGGTTCTGCGCATTGGTGAGCTGGTAATGAAAGAGCACTTTCGTAACACTGTAATCGTCACCCGCTGTGCCGCTCAGTAATATCTGCTTGCCCGATACCGTATCTCTAAACTCCTGTAATTGTATGACCGGGTATTGGTCTGCAACAACTTTTACCGTGTATTTATAGCTATCTACAGTGACCGTCTTATTATTCTTCAATGCCAGTGTATAACTCGTATCATTCATAAACCGGAACTGCGAACCGAAAATATTTACCTGTTTAGGTAATAGTATCGGCTGGCCATCGCCAAACTTTATAGTGGCCTCATCCGTATGTTCGGCTACAAATGCCCAGCTTACCACTGTTCCTTCCGGTAAGGTCATATCACCAAGGCTATTTCTTTGTTCATCTTTCCTGCCGGTATAATCGGGGTAATTCAGTTTTACATTAAAAGCTTTCAATACCGGCTTTTGCGCTACCGCAATGGTATATGGCTTAGAATAGAAACCTGCGGCATATAACTTAAATGGTACCGCATCCGTCACATTGCGGAATGTATATTCATACGTATGCTTTCCTGCTGACTGCATAGGTAGCCTGTCATCGCCCAGCGCTACATATACTTCTGCGGGCAGTGCATCACCTTCCATGGTTACCTGCAGGGTAAAGTCAGCATTACGCACCGCCTGCAGGCTGGCATTTTTTACCACGAAGCGAAACGGCGCCGGCTTTTCAAATGTTTTGGTAGGTTGCAACAATCGCTCCGACCCATCTTTAAATACATTTGGCGCAGCCACTAAAAGAAACACACCCGCCAGCAGCACGGGTAGCAGGTATGGCAGGTATTTTTTGTTTTTGGAAAGATCGACTGCGCCGGTAAATGGCACTACAGATATTTGTGCCGCCTTCTGGTCTATACTGGCGGCTATCAGGTCGCGGCTGGTATAGCCATCATGCTGTCGGTTCAGTTGCAGGATGTTCAGCAATTTATCGCTTACTTCGGGAAAATGTGTGCCGATGATGCCCGCAGCCTGCTCATGCGAAATGACATTACCGAGCTTACGCATATGCAGCAATGGCAGTATGATAAACCACAC
The DNA here is from genome assembly GCA_902168085.1 of uncultured Bacteroides sp. Taxonomy (GTDB): domain Bacteria; phylum Bacteroidota; class Bacteroidia; order Chitinophagales; family Chitinophagaceae; genus Polluticoccus. The sequence goes on along the minus strand of CABHOP010000015.1, from coordinate 46,049 downwards.
CAATGCAGAAATACCACATAAAACAAATGCAGACACAATACCCACCTTCAGCCATGCCGGCAGGTAGAAGTAATATTCACCAATGGTAGCTATAAGTATATAGGCAATAACACAGGTAGATAATATCAGCGCCCCCCTCAACAATTGGTTAGCATAATACTTACGTATAAATGCATCTAACCGCGATATGAGCAAATCATAATTGTTCATAAAATACCCTGATACGCAATATAACGGAATTTATGTTGCCTAAATCCTAAAAATAAGCCATATATGTACCTTTGCACCACAGACAGGAATTAAGACATGATGCTATTATACCCTGCGCACGCCGCAGAAGCTTTGGAGTTTAACAAGGTGGCCCAGTTACTGAAACTAAAATGCCGTACAGATGCTGCGCGCGAACGCGTGGACACTTTACGTTTTCATACACGTATAGAATATGTAGAAAAGGCACTGATGCAGACAAGGGAATTCAAATCGATACTGATGAGTGGCGATTACTTCCCTAACGATTTTACGCGCAACATAGAAAAGGAATTAAAACTATTATCCATATCCGGTGCCGTGTTGGCCAGCGAGCAGTTATTATGGCTGCAGCAGTTAGCATTATCTGTACGCGATATGCTCAACTGGTTTAAGAACCACGATAAGCTGTTCCCTAACCTGCAGGCACTTACCGAGAAGATAGAATATGAGAAAAAGATAAACGAAACCATCAGTTCGGTAATTGACGAAATGGGCAATGTGCGCGACAATGCTTCGCGCGAGCTGATGAGCATCCGTGCCGAACTGACCAGTTCAAGGCAGGAATTGCGCAAGATGTTTGAAAGTGTACTACGTAAGTTGAACAAACAAGGCTACCTGGCCGATATTGCCGAAGGCTTTCTGAATGGCAGGCGCGTGGTAGCTGTTTTTGCCGAGCATAAGCGCATTGTAAAAGGTATCCATCACGGTGAAAGTGATTCGCAACGTACGGTTTTCATTGAGCCGGAGGAAACCATTGAACTGAACAACGAAGTAGCATCGCTGGAAAGGGCCGAGACACGCGAGATACAGCGTATACTGGCTCAAACAACGGCTATCCTTTCCGGCTGGCATCCACAGTTAGATTCATATTATCACCTGAGCGGGCTCTACGATTTCATTCGTGCCAAGGCCATGCTGGCCATGGATATGCAGGCAGAAATGCCACGGTTGAGCCCACACCCGCATGTAGACCTCATAAAAGCACAGCACCCGTTACTGTTGCTGCACAATAACAGGGAAGGCAAACCCACCATACCCCTGTATATACAGCTGGATAAAAACAAGCGCATACTGATAATAAGCGGCCCAAATGCCGGTGGTAAAACAGTATCGATGAAAACAGTGGGCTTGCTACAACTGATGACACAAGCTGGTTTGTTGATACCCGCATCGCCCGATTCCGAGATAGGCATCTTCAAGCAGATGATGATACACATCGGCGACACGCAAAGTATAGAGCACGAATTGAGTACTTACAGCGCCCACCTGCGCGATATGAAGTATTTCATGGACTTTGCCAATGGTAAAACGCTGTTCTTCATAGACGAACTGGGTAGTGGTTCCGACCCTAACCTGGGTGGTGCTTTTGCCGAGGCCATTGTGGAAGAGCTGGCTCGCAGGCATGCCCTCGGCATCATTACCACCCACTACCTCAACCTGAAAGTGATGGCGGGTAAAGTACAAGGCATCCTGAACGGTGCTATGGCTTTTGATGAGGACAAGCTGGAGCCTTTATACCAGCTCACCATCGGCAAGCCGGGTAGCTCATACACCTTTGCCATTGCACAACGCAGCGGGCTGCCACAGCCTATTATAGACCGGGCAAGGCAACTGACAGAGCGTGGCCATTTCAAGCTGGATAAGATGCTGCACCAAACAGAGCAGCAATCGCAAAAGCTGGCCAACAAAGAGAAAGAACTGGACAAGCTGCTGAAGAAAAACAAGGAGCTGGAAAAAGACTTTGAACGCCTGATAGATAAAGAAGCCAAAGAGCAGCAGTACAATACACTGAAGTTGCAAAACAAGATAAAGAAGGAAGAGCTCGATTACCTGCGCGATATGGAACGCAAGTTCAAACAGATCATCCACGATTGGAAAAAAGCCGACAATAAAGGCGAAGTAATAACGGCCGCCGAAAATGTGCTCTTCAAACGCAGGCAAGTAGCTGCCAATACTGCCATGGCCAAGAAAGCGGATAAGAACTATGATGTAGTGGGTGGTGAACCCAAACCGGGAGACATGGTGCGTAATAAAGACAACCACCAGGTAGGTAAACTAACCGAGATACGTGGCAAGAAAGCTATTGTTACTATTGGGCAGATGCCTTTCAATGTAACGCTGGACGAGTGGGTGGCAGTAAAGAAAAAAGAACAACCACAAGGGAAGAAAAAGAAATAAGCGATTCCATTGAATCGCTTATTTCTTTTAGCTCATTTCCTTCACTAGGCTACCCAGTTTTTTCAAAGCCCTTTCCACCTGCGGTGTCCATTGCATGCCATAGCTCAGGCGCATACAGTTGCGGTAGCGGTCTTGCAGGGTAAACATACTACCGGGGGCAATACTTATTTTGTGCAGCATCGCCTCTTGATACAGTTGGTAGGTGTCTATATGCTTATCCAGTTCCAGCCACAATATAAAGCCACCTTTAGGATTACTCAGCTTCGTGCTTTCCGGGAAGTAATCGCCAATGGCGCGGGTAAAATGCAGGCAGTTAGCATGCAGTGTTTGCCTCAGCTTGCGCAGGTGGTGCTCATACCTGCCCGTAGCCAGGAAATTGGCGATAGCCGCCTGCTGCATGGTGGGCGATGTAATGCTGTGGTACAGCTTCAGCCGCTTTATCTTTTCCTTATACTTGTCCGATGCCGCTACCCATCCGACCCTATACCCCGGTGCCAGTGTTTTAGATACAGAGCTGCACCACAGCACATTGCCCTCTTCATCAAAGCTCTTGCATGGCCGCGGCCTTTGCTGGCCAAAGTATATATCGCCATACAGGTCGTCTTCTATCAACGGCACACCATGTATAGATAGCAGCTTTACCAATGCTTCCTTTTGCTCATCGGGCATGCAGTACCCCAGCGGGTTGCTGAAGTTGGTTACAAAGAAGCAGGCCTTTACATTATGCTTTTGCAGCGCACGTTTTACATCATCCGGGTCTACACCCGTATGCGGGTCTGTTGGTAGCTCTATCACCTTTATACCTATGCTCTGTGCAAAGCGCAACGTACCAAAATACACCGGGCTTTCTACGGCTATGGTATCTCCCGGCTTAGTTATCGCCATCAGGCAATAGGAAATCGCATTCATACAACCCGCCGTAGATACAATATCATCGGCCGTTATCTCACTGCCCCACTGCCTTGTCCACTGTGCTACCTGGGTGCGCAATAAAGTATTACCCTGCACATGCTCGTAAGATGTACCATTGGCAGGTAACTCACGCAATGCCTGCACCATTGCCTTATTCAGCTTAGCTAATGGCAATATCTCAGGTGCCGGCACGCCCAATGAAAACTTCGTAACGCCCGGCATCACAAAATCATCATACACTTCCGATATAATGGCTTCCACATTCTTATTCTTCAGCGTTAGCGCAGGGTTACTCTTCTCCAGCGGCTTCGGAAAACGTGATGGATTGTAGCATACATAATACCCACTCTGCGGCCGCGACTCAATCAAACCTTTCCCTTCCAGATGGTAATAGGCCTGCAGCGTAGTGCTCACACTAATACCATGTTGCTTGCTCAGGATGCGCACCGATGGCAACTTATCACCTATATTCAGCACCTTATCCATTATTTGCCGTTCTATATTTTCAGATACATGCAGGTACAAGTGCTCTGCCTTTCCTTTTAACAATTTCTTCATACCATTTCAAACTGTTATGGTCGAAATTACAAAAATTGTATCTGTTTTGTTTCCACCAATACTCTCATTTTTGCAATGGATCTATTTAAAGAACTTGGCACCACACCAATATGAAGAATCACACCAAGGCATACCTCGCACTCATTTTTATATGCATTGTTTGGGGCACTACTTACTTAGCACTTAGGGTAGCTGTCATGCACTACCCTGCATTTTTATTTGCAGCTATACGGCAAACGGTTTCTGCCGTCATCATTATGGCCATCGGCCTTATGATAAGCCGTAAGGTCGATCTGTCACGAAAAAACATCATCCATCAGGGTATCGTTGGTTTCCTGCTCATTACATTAGGCAATGGCCTGGTTTCCTGGGGCGAACGTTATGTGCCTAGCGGCGTAGCTGCATTGATATGCTCTCTGATGCCTATTGTCACTGTCATCATCAACCTGTCTTCATCAAAAAGAGAAAAGATAAACCTGCCTATTGCAGTGGGTATGCTTATCGGCTTCACCGGTGTTGGACTTATATTCAAGGATAACATTTCCGATTTCAGCAATCCTTCTTATTTATCCGGCATCGCTTGCATATTTGTAGCCACTACCAGTTGGGCCATAGGTAGTGTATATAATAAGAAAGGTAGTTCCAAAGTAAACCCCATCTTCAATTCCGGTCTGCAATTATTGATAGGTGGAGCTTTCCTGTATATCATCAGTCCCATGGCCGATGACTATAGCAAAATGGAACTCTTTCATCCGGATGTTATCTGGTCGCTGGCATATCTTATAGTGTTTGGCTCTGTAATGGCCTACACAGCTTATATGTACACGCTGAAAGAATTACCTGTTGGCATCGTTTCGCTCTATGCTTATGTCAACCCGCTGGTAGCTGTCATACTCGGCTATCTGTTACTCAATGAGCAACTAACATGGTTTACTGCGCTATCTTTTGTTACCATAATGCTAGGTGTGTTTATGGTCAACCAGGGTTATCGCAAACAACATAAAGAAAAACAGGAAGAGAAAGCAGCATTGCAAACCATTCCTGAAGTAGAATAATAATAAAAACCTTTATTATGGAGTACACAATCTCGATTTCAGCGCAACCTGAAAGGGCTGTTAAAGACACCAAGTCTATCCCATTTGGCCAGCAACCTACGGAGCACATGTTTGTTTCCGAATACCGCGATGGCCGGTGGCAGAACAGCCGCATCGTACCCTTTGCCGATCTTACCATGAGCCCCATAGCTTTATGCCTGCATTATGGCCAAACGGTATTTGAGGGCATGAAGGCATTTGCGATGAACGATGGGCATATCAATATCTTCAGGCCGGAGAAGCATTACCAACGCTTCAATAAATCACTGGAGCGGATGTGTATGCCGCAGGTACCTAAAAGCCTGTTTATGGAAGCACTCCATCAACTGGTGCAGCTCGATGGCAGTTGGGTACCTACTGAAATGGACGGTTCTTTATACATCCGCCCGTTTATGATAGCCACTGAAAGCCGGCTGGGTGTAAAAATATCCGATGAATACCTGTTCATGATTGTATGCACACCTGCCTACCAATACTATGCTAAACCGCTAAAAGTAAAGGTGGAAGATAAATATGTACGCGCTGCAGATGGCGGCACAGGCTTTGCCAAATGCGGTGGCAACTATGGGGGTTCCTTCTATCCTACACAACTGGCACGCGAAGCCGGTTACGACCAGGTGCTTTGGACCGATAGCAAAACGCATGAGTTCTTCGAAGAATCGGGCACCATGAATATTATGTTCTGCATAGATGGCAAGCTGATAACACCACCATTATCAGGCAGCATCCTGGATGGTGTAACACGCGATTCTTTATTAACTTTAGCAAAAGAAAAAGGAATTGCGACGGAAGAAAGGCCGGTTCGTTACAAAGAGATCATAGAAGCACTGGAAAGTGGCAAGCGTGTAGAAGCATTTGGTGCAGGCACGGCAGCCGTGATAGCACCTATCGAAGTGATAGCTGCGGCTGGTAAAGAATATACTTGCTACATAGGCGAAGATGCGTTGATGTATCAGTTGCAGAAAGACCTGCTAAATATCCGAAAAGGCATAGCTCCTGATACACACAATTGGAACTATATCATTTAATATATTATGGAACCTATCAGCATCATACACGATGGTTATACCATCACTACCGACAAAACACAGATGCAGCCGGAAACTATTCATCGTTGGCTTTCTACAGAATCTTACTGGTCGAAGAATATACCGTTCGATCTTGTAAAGCGCGCATTCGATCATTCGTACTGCATCGGCGTTTTGAAAGACGGGCAGCAAGTTGGCTATGCCCGCCTTATTACCGATCATACCACATTTGCCTACCTGGCCGATGTATATGTCGAGGAAGCGCATCGTGGCAAAGGGCTTAGTAAAAAGATGATGGAAGTATTGCTGGAACGGGATTGGGTAAAAGGCCTGCGCCGCGTAATGCTGGCCACGCTGGATGCTCACCAGTTGTATGCACAATATGGGTTCAAAGAAATAGCACTGCCCGAAAGGCTGATGGAAATAAACCGCCCCGTTATATACGGGGACAACAATAATCCTTGTAAATAGTTTTTTATGGCTATACCATATTTAAAAAGCGCCGTTCGCCAATTCCAGATGTATAAAAAGCTGGGGGAAGGCGCCATGGAACAATTAGAAAACAAGAGGCTGTTCCTCTACCCCAATCCGGATAGCAATAGCATTGCCGTAATTGTAAAACATATGTGGGGCAATATGCTGAGCCGCTGGACAGATTTCCTGACCACCGATGGCGAAAAGCCCTGGCGCGAACGCGATGCTGAGTTTGAGAATGATGTGAAGACACGCGAAGATATCATGAAACGCTGGGAAGAAGGCTGGCAATGCCTGTTCAATGCGCTGAACAGTATTACAGATGACGACCTGGAGCGTATCATTTACATCCGCAACGAGGGGCATACCATACTGGAAGCTATTAACAGGCAGATAGCCCATTATGCTTACCATGTAGGGCAAATTGTGTATATCGCCAAGGTCTATCACACATCAGAGTGGAAAAGCCTTTCTATTCCCAAAAACAAATCGAAAGATTACAACGACGGTAAATTTGCACAGGAAAAGGGTGTGCGACATTTTACAGATGAATTTCTGAAAAAGGATGAATAATAAGGAAGCGCCCGATAGACATCGGGCGCTTTTTAAAATATACTTAGTCTGTATTGTGCTTTTTCATTTCTTTCCTTTCTATAAAGTATGATACGATTAGCCCTACACCGCCACAAATACCTATCAAAGAAAAATAAAGTGCCGGTCTTTGCGGGCCCATATGAAGCCCTTTCGTAGGCAAGCTTTCATCTATCAAATAGGCTATTAATAATCCCAAGCCTACACCCACCAGCAGCAGCCCGTATTTCAGGTAAGTGAGCGAACCAAATCGCCTGTAACTTTCCTTTGGGTTGATCCCTCTTTCTATCAACGCCATGTGTTCTTTGTTACGCAGGTAAAATATTCCGAATAGTGTGGCCGACATGCAAATAAATAAGATGATCGGTATCATGGCCCTTGTAGCTTCCATATCTATGCTTTTAAATGGTTACGTATTGGTTACATCAATAGGACGCTGCACAAACCAATATGGTTACAATATCGATAAAAAAACTTTTTTTGTAACCGGATTCGCGGCTTCTGCGTCTTATAGCTATTATATGCAACCACCACATGATGCTGATATCGTACAATCGGTATTGCAAGGCAATAAAGCAGCCTATGCAATATTGGTAGATAGGTACCAGTCTTATGTATTCACCATCATCAGCAGGCTGATACCCGTGCGCGAAGAAGCGGAAGATGTATCACAGGAAGTTTTTGTAAAAGCCTACCTGTCGCTCGCGGGTTTCAAAGGTATCAGCAAATTCAGCACATGGCTGTATACCATAGCTCATACCACGGCCATATCACACCTGCGCAAAACAAGGCCCGGCACCGTTTTCACAAATGAAGAAACCATGGAAGCGCATGGCGGTGCTGCCGATACGCACAGCGAAAACCATCGGGATATAAAGCAGGCGGTCAATCATTGCATAAAGAAGCTGGCTGCGGAAGATGCGGAGATCATTACGCTTTATTACCTCGCTGAGCAGTCTGTAGAAGAAATAGCGGCCATTATGAACCTGGGCACCAGCAATGTAAAAGTAAAGCTGCACCGTGCCCGCCAAAAGCTGAAAGATATAGTAGCTGCTACCTACGGGAAGGAGAAGGAACTATTATATCGCAATTGATGTAACTTTAATAAGAAGGCTATGACACAGCATAATGATAAGAATATGAAAAACATCATAGATGCACTGGAAACGGAGCAGCCATCTATGCGTTTTTCTAAAAATGTGATGGAAGCAATCGATGGTTTAGAGGTAGCAAAGGTGAGTAAGCGCTATGTAAACCCCTGGGTCATCCGCGTGGTGGTTACCGTGCTTATACTATGCGTCATTACCTCCGTTGTATATGTATGTATCGCATCTGCATCATTGCCCGATTACAGCGCCGCTTTCGCTCAAAGCAATTTCCAGTTTCAAAAGTTCAGCAACTATATCCTTGGCACCAATATCTTATTGCTGCTGGTATTTATAGAAAGATGGCTTAGTAAAAAGAACCGTAGCAAATTATATAAAGACGCATAGCATCTATAATTCCCCCAACAATTCCATATCAAACTGCTCCATACTCGCCAGCTTCTTATCCGCCAGCGAAAAGCGCGGGTCATCAGCATGTATCGGGTCTGGCACTACTACTACTTTCATGCGTGCCGCCTTACCGGCTATCATACCGTTTACAGAATCTTCCAGCACTACACACTCCATAGCACCTGAACCTAATTGCTTTGCGCAATGTAAAAACACACCGGGATGCGGTTTACCCAGCTCTACTTCATCGGCCGATGTAATGCAATCGAAATAATGTTTAATACCAAAATGTGTCACCAGCGCATCTATCATGCGTATAGGCGATGATGATGCAAGGCCTATTTTATACCCGTTTTCTTTCAGCATGATGAGCGCTTTCTCTACACCGGGCAATATGCTGCCTTGTGTTTTAGAAAGGGTTATGATGTCGTCTAATATCTCTTCAGCTACCTCCCGCGCACTTTTCCCATGCCACGGATATTTTACGGACCAGAAATCCGTCACCTCATATATATGGAAACCTCTTGTATCCTTAAATCGTTCGCGCGTGATGGGTATCCCGTGCTTTTCAGCCACACGCAGCATACTTACGCCCCACAGCGGTTCCGTGTCAAAAAGCAATCCATCCATATCAAACAACACCGTACTGATCATTTTGTCAAATTTTTCGCAAATATCTATTGCTTGGGGGAGATTTCGGGGGAAATTATCGCCCTTTGCTTTAATTAACACGTACACATTAGCACCTAACCAGTATTTTTGCCACAAATCAATTTATTTATTATGAAGCTTAAAGCTTTCTATGCCATGTTGTTGGGCGCTTCTGTGTTCAGCACCAATGTAAAAGCAGACGGTAACATTAAGTTTACCGAGTTTGATCTGCCGAACGGGTTGCACGTAATCCTTCACGAAGACCACGCTACACCTATAGTAGCTGTTTCTGTTATGTATCATGTAGGTTCTAAAAATGAAGACCCTCAGCGTACCGGTTTCGCACACTTCTTCGAGCACCTGCTGTTTGAAGGCAGCGAAAATATAGGCCGCGGTGAATATATGAAGATGGTTCAGGCAGCCGGTGGACAGCTGAATGCCAATACTTCTCAGGACCGCACTTTCTATTACGAAGTAATGCCTTCAAATCAACTGGAACTGGCCCTGTGGATGGAATCAGAGCGCATGCTACAGGCTAAAATTGACATGGTAGGCGTGGAAACGCAACGCAAGGTGGTAAAAGAAGAAAAGAAACAGCGCTACGACAACACGCCTTACGGCCAGTTGCTGAACGTAGTGTATGAAAACGCTTATACAAAGCACCCTTACCGCTGGTCACCTATCGGTAAAGAGCAATATATAGACCAGTCTAAGCTGGAAGAGTTCATGGATTTCTATAAAACTTTCTATGTTCCTAACAATGCCGTATTGGCTATTGGTGGCGACCTGGACATAACAAAAACCAAAGAACTGATCACCAAATACTTTGGCGATATTCCTAAAGGCACAAAAGCGATTCCCCGCCCTACAGAAGTAGAGCCGGCACAAACAGCTGAAAAACGCGTGAATTTTTACGACAATGTGCAATTACCTGCTGTTATCGTAGCCTACCATACGCCTAAAATGGGTACAGACGATTGGTACACGCTGCAACTGCTTACACAAATGCTGTCTCAGGGTAAAAGCTCACGCTTCCAGAAAGAGATAGTGGACAAACAACAAAAAGGCCTTGCTGTAGGTGCCTTCATGATACCTAATGAAGATCCGGGTGTTGCCTTCATGTATGGCATCACCAACGCAGGTGTTAAGCCGGAAGACCTGGAAGCATCTATGCTGGCTGAAGTGGAAAGGGTAAAGAAAGAACTCATCAGCGATGAAGAATACCAAAAACTGATGAACCAGGCAGAGAATGATTTTGTAACGCAAAACCAGCGTATACAAGGCATCGTTGAAAATCTGGCTACCTACTACACGTATTTCCGCAATGCCGACCTGATAAACACAGAACTGTCGCGCTATACCAAAATAACGAAGGAAGACCTGAAACGCGTGGCCAACAAGTATTTTACCAAGGAAAACCGCCTGGTAGTTTACTATCTGCCTAAAGCACAGGAAAAGAAAGGATAATTGCTTATTACCCCCAACACTTCAACTGAAAAGAACAGAAAAAATGAAAAAATTAACGCTCTCTATATTATCGATAGCAATAGCTATCAGCGCATCGGCACAAAAGCTGGACCGCAGCGTGAGGCCTAAAGCCGGCCCCGCACCAGAAGTAAAACTGGGCGATGCTCAAAGTTTCACTTTACCCAATGGCCTGCGTGTTTTCGTAGTTGAAAAACACAAGCTACCGGTTATTAGTTGCAGCGTCCAGCTGGATGTAAGGCCCGAACTGGAAGGCAATGCTACAGGCTACCGCTCTATGATGTCTGAACTGCTTACCAGCGGTACTACGCATCGCAGCAACGAAGAATTGAATAAACAAATAGATTACATCGGCGCCAACATCAACGCGTCTGACGAAGGTATTTACGCCAGCTCGCTGAAAAAGCACATGGGCACCATGCTGCAATTGGTGGCAGATATCGTTATCAATTCAGACTTCAAACAGGAAGAACTGGATAAAATAAAGAAACGCACGCTTTCAGGTCTGGAAGCCAGCAAAAATGAGCCGGACGACATGCTGCAAAACGTGAGCGCTGTAATCAACTTCGGCAAACAACATCCTTATGGTGAAGTACCTACAGATGTTACGGTAAAAAATATCACACTGGAAGATTGCAAGAAATACTACAGCACTTACTTCCGCCCCAATGTAGCCTATATGGCACTGGTAGGTGATATTACAATGGATGAAGCGAAAGGCTTTATCGAAAAACATTTTGGAAAGTGGGCAAAGGCCGATGTTCCTGTAGCCAAATATCAGGACCCTAAGCCTATCGAAAAAACACAGGTGGCATTTGTACCACGCGATGGTGCTGTACAAAGCGTTATCAATGTAACTTACCCTGTAGACCTGCAACCGGGTACGCCAGATGTTATCAAAGCACGTGTGGCCAACTCTATTCTGGGTGGTGGTTCTAATGGCCGCCTGTTCCTCAACCTGCGCGAAAAACATGGCTGGACTTATGGTTCTTATTCATCTATCACACAAGACGACCTGAAGGGTACCTTCACCGCTTATGCTAAATGCCGCAATGCGGTAAGCGATAGCTCTGTAGGCGAAATAATAGCTGAAATGCGCAAGCTGCAAAGCGAAAAAGTACCGCAGGATGAATTACAAAACCACCTCAACAACATGTCTGGCTCATTCGCTATCGGCCTTGAAAATCCGCAAACTATAGCACAATATGCCATCAACATAGAGCGCTATAAAATGCCGAAGGATTACTACCAGAATTACCTGAAAAACCTGAATGCAGTAACAGTGGATGACATTCAGAATGTAGCGCGCAAATATGTAAATGCCGACAAAGCGCATATCGTAGTAGTAGGCAGCAAGGGCGACGTAGATAAAACGCTGGCCAAATATGACAGCGATGGCAAACTGGAATATTTTGACAACTATGGCAACCCGCTGAAAACCGGCGAACAAAAAGCAGTTCCTGCAAACGTTACTGCGGCTGAGGTTATGAAAAAATACATCGCAGCTATCGGTGGCGAAAAAGCTATCAATAGCATTAAGGACATCAAAACCGTAAGCAAAGGCATATTGAGCGTTCAGGGACAGGAAATACCACTTACCATTACAGAAATGAAGAAAAGCCCTTCTAAAATGAAGTCGATGGTAGAAGGTATGGGTATGGTGTTCTCTAAAGAAGTATTCGATGGCACTAAAGGCTATGCAGAGCAACAAGGCCAAAGGGCGGAAATGGGCCCCGATGAAATTGCCAGCTCAAAAGAAAAAGCAGACATCGCTGCCGACCTGCACCCTGAAAAGTATGGCATCAAACGCACACTGAAAGGCATGGACCAGGTAAACGGCGCTGATGCATACGTACTGGAAGCGGTAAATACGAAAGGTGACAAGATTACCGAGTACTATGATACAAAAACAGGCTACCTGGTAAAACGTGTAGAAACCAGCCCTGAAGGTTCGCAATCTGTAGAATATGCAAACTATAAAGAGGTAGCCGGTGCTAATGGTTATAAAGTGCCATATACTATTAAGCTGGCTGCCGGGCCAATGAATATCACAGCCAACGTGGAAACTGCTGAAATCAATAAAAACATACCGGATACAGAGTTTAATTAAGCTTTAACTCGTACCCGTTTATGCCGCCTGCCATTTTGGTGGGCGGCTTTGTTTTTGGGCTATACCGTTATCAATATTTTTAACTGATTTACATGCTACAAGCAGGTTCTTATACGTACATTTGCAAAAACCGAAACTGAAATTATGGCAGAATTGCTGCAAAAAGTGATAGAAGAAAACAGGCAGGGAGAGGCATTCGCACCCTTTGCAGAAGACCCGAATCAATATCAAAAGAAATTTTATATAGAAAGCTACGGCTGTCAGATGAATTTCAGCGATAGCGAAATTGTAGCTTCTATATTGCAGGAAGAAGGTTTTGGTGCTACACGCAATTACGAGGAAGCCAGCCTGGTGCTTATCAATACATGTTCCATCCGCGAAAAGGCGGAACAAACGGTTCGCAACCGCTTACAGGCTTTTAAAAAAATAAAGGACAATAGGCCGGGCATGCTGATAGGCGTGTTGGGTTGCATGGCCGAACGCCTGAAGGCAAAATTTTTGGAAGAAGAGAAGCTGGTAGATATAGTAGTAGGCCCTGATGCCTACCGCACCCTACCCGGCCTGGTATCAGAAGCCGAAGGCGGACAAAAGAGCGTGAACGTACTGTTGAGCCGCGAAGAAACGTATGCTGATATCGCACCCGTACGCCTCGATTCTAATGGCGTTACGGCATTTGTCAGTATCATGCGTGGCTGCAATAATATGTGCACCTTCTGCGTAGTACCATTTACCCGTGGCCGCGAACGCAGCCGCGATGCACAAAGCATTGTAAACGAGTGCAAAGATCTTTTTGAAAGGGGCTATCGCGAAGTGACGTTGCTGGGCCAGAATGTAGATAGTTATTACTGGAGCCCCTCCCCAACCCTCCCCCAAGGGGAGGGCTTAAAGAATGCTGATACCCCTGAGAGCGTGGTTGAAGAAAGCGAGTTTGGCTATGCTACTGCTAACCCTGCTTTTTATGGATTATTGAAAGGTTATGCCAAACAGAATAAGGATAATTCTACAAAAGGGGAAGACCTGCTTTGGGATGCCCTTCGTAGCAAAGACTTGGATGGCTATAAATTTCGCAGGCAGCATATTATATCTAAATACATTGCCGATTTTATTTGCATAAAAAAGCAATTGATTATTGAAGTAGACGGCAAAATCCATCAGCAGCCTGAAAATGTGGAAAGCGATGCTATCAGGACAACGAACCTTAATGAATTAGGGTTTGAGGTTTTGCGTTTTACCAATGACGAAATTATTAACAACACACCGGCTGTATTGGAAAGAATACAACAAAAACTGAGCACGCTGCCGGATAAACCATTATGGTTTCAAAATAAACAAAAAGCCTCCCCCTTGGGGGGAGGTTTGGAGGGGGCCATCACCTTCGATAAACTGCTGGAAATGGTAGCATTGATATCTCCATTACTGCGCGTACGCTTCAGCACTTCTCACCCTAAAGACATTACGGATGATGTACTGCACATCATGGCCAGGTACGATAACATTTGCGAATACATACACCTGCCGGTGCAAAGCGGCAATACCCGCATCCTGCAGCATATGAACCGCACCTATACCCGCGAATGGTACCTGAGTAAAGTAAAACGCATCCGCGAAATAATGCCCGACTGTGGTTTGAGTACCGATGTTATCAGCGGTTTCTGCACCGAAACCGAAGAAGAACACCGCGATACACTTAGCCTGATGGAAATATGCCGCTTTGATATGGCATATATGTTCTCTTATAGTGAGCGCCCGGGCACACTGGCAGCGCGTCGTTATGAAGATGATGTAGAGGAAGAAGTAAAGAAAAGAAGGCTGGAAGAAATTATCAACCTGCAAAACAGCCACTCACGCCAAAGCTATCAAAACGATATTGGTAAAAAATTCAAGGTATTGATAGAAGGCGACAGTAAACGCAGCGATCAGGACTGGTGCGGCCGCAACTCACAAAATAAGATGGTGGTTTTCCCTAAATCAACATACAGCCTATCGAAAGGTGATTATGTGATGGTGAAGGTGAGTAGCGCCACTTCTGCTACACTTATCGGCGAGATAACAGCAGTAGCATAGTATTATAAACTTAAAGCCTGAAGGCATTGGAGTAACAAGGAGTATCATGGAAATACAAAGCATTAAGAACAGGTTTGGAATTATAGGCAACGCTCCCGCACTCAACCATGCACTGGATACAGCAGCACAGGTTGCCAATACCGATCTGTCGGTATTGATAGCGGGCGAAAGCGGTGTTGGTAAGGAAGCATTCTCCAATATCATTCATGCATTATCATCCCGAAAACATAATCCATTTATAGCCGTCAACTGTGGCGCCATACCGGAAGGCACAATAGACAGTGAGCTTTTCGGCCACGAAAAAGGTTCGTTTACCGGCGCGGTAGAAAGCCGTAAAGGATATTTTGAAACCGTAAATGGCGGTACCATTTTCCTTGATGAGATAGGTGAGATGCCCCTGGGCACGCAGGCACGCCTGCTGCGTGTGCTGGAAACCGGCGAATTTATCCGCGTAGGCTCTTCTAAAGTACAGAAGACAGACGTGCGTGTGATAGCCGCTACAAACCGCGACCTGCTGGAACATACACATAATGGCAGGTTTCGCGAAGACCTTTACTACAGGCTCAGCACCGTGCCTATTCGTGTACCCGCCCTGCGCGACAGGAAGGAAGATATTCCCTTGCTGTTCCGCAAGTTCGCTTCCGATTTTTCGGAGCGTTACAAAACCCAATCCGTACAGCTGGATGCCAATGCACAGCAGATACTCGTAAACTATCCCTGGCCGGGCAATGTGCGTGAGCTAAAGAATATTGCAGAGCAGATATCGGTACTGAGTACCGATAAAAATGTAACCTCTGAGATGTTGCAAAAGTTCATGCCGCAAATTGCAGGCAACCGTGGTTTGGCCTTACTACCAGCTCCGGCAGCCAATGTGCCGATGCCTACTCCATCGGCTCAAAACTCGAACAGCGATTTTAGTGCTACCGAGCGCGACATACTATACAAGGTCATTTTCGAGTTAAAAAAAGACATGACCGACATCAAGCAATTGCTTTTTGAACTGACACACCAGCCCGGTGGCTTCACAGCTCCTGTGTTGCCCGATACCGGCTCTTATGTCCCAGCCTATCCGGCAGAACATATTACGCCGTCAGGTAACAACCCCATCATTCTTTCTGCCCCTGCTGAACATCGTCAGGTAGACCATCATGAAGAAGTGGAAGAATCGCTGATGCTGAGCGACCGCGAAAAGGAATTTATTATCAAATCGCTTAAAAAACATAAAGGGCGCAGACGCGATGCAGCCAATGAACTGGGCATTTCAGAGCGTACCCTTTACCGTAAAATCAAAGAATACGATATTAAAGAGTAATTTTAAGCGACACTCATGCACAGGTTATATCTTTTTTTAATACCCGTACTCATATTCTTTTGCAGTGGTTGTGGTGTCTATAGCTTCACCGGTGCCAGTATAGCCGGCAAAACGCTGAATATGCACGTGCTGGAAAACCGGGCACGCAACGTAGTACCTACGCTTAGCCCATCGCTCACGTCCAAAATACGTAGTCGCATACTCACGCAAACCGGTTTGGCACCTGTCAATACCGATAATGCAGACTATGATATTTCCGGCACCATTACCGCCTATGAAGTAACCATATCCGGCGTGCAGAATACACAGACCGCGAGCCAGAACAGGCTTACTATATCGGTTAACATAAACTTTAAAAACAAACTCGACGAAAAAGCCGATTTTACACAAACATTTACCCGCTTTGCCGACTTCCCTGCCACCCAAACCATACAATCGGTGGAAACGACCCTTATCGAAACCATAGGAAATCAGCTGGCAGATGATATCTTTAATAAAGCATTTGTAAATTGGTAGTAGCTTTACAGACTCATGATAACTTCTTCTTCCATACAATACATATCTAGGGTACTGGCCGAACCGGAACATATTTCGGAAGCAGATAAAGAAAGCATTGCTGCGCTCACGCAGGCCTATCCGTATTTTGTACCCGCACGTTATATGGAAGCTGCAAACGAACATCGGGCACAGCCCTATTCTGCCCCTATGATGTCCATGATGCAATTATACATGGGCAACTGGTTGCTGTATTGTCAGTTTCTACAGGCGGCTGTGGGTGGGCAAGAGCCAATACCGGCACCACCGCAGGCTACAGCGCCACAAAAACCAGCAGAACCGGAACAAAAAGAAACAATTGTAACTGCTGCGCAGGAACCTGCCGTTCCCGAACAGGTGATAACACCCGTGGTAGCCAATGCACTGGCAGAAACCCTCCCTGCGGGAGAACCTGTAATAGCTGCGCAACCCCAGCAAACGGAAACAATTGAAGTAGTAGCGCAGGAAACGGAACAAAATGGAACAATTGCTGAAGAAGCACTATCATTCGATGTGCCGCCGCAGCTTGAAAAGATAGAAGAAACACAACCGGAACCGGTTGTGGAAACACATGCTCCCCTGCAAAAACCATTGCCGGAGCATCCGCTTACAGAAGATAACGAAGCTTTTATACTGCCCATATATACGGAAGACTACTTTCTGCACCAGGGCATGCATGTATCTAACAACATACCTGCCGACCTGCCGGGCATACACGACGAAGGCAAACAGTTGATGGTGGTAATGAGCTTTTCTGAATGGCTCAACTACTTTAAGACACGCAAACAGAAGGAAGCCGACGAAGAAGAAGATAGAAAAGCAGTAAAAACCATGTGGCAGAAAGAAAAACTGGCTGCCGCTTTGGAAGAAGAAAATGACGAGATACCTGAAAAGGTATTTGAAATGGCCGTAAACTCCATTACTAAAGAAGACGACCTTGTAAGCGAAAGCCTTGCCGAAATACACTTTATGCAAGGCAGGCACGATAAGGCCATTGAAATGTATCGTAAATTAAGTTTGCGTAATCCGCAGAAAAAGGCTTATTTTGCCCGGAAAATCGAAATTATTTTAAAAGAAAAACAATCATGATCGCATTAATCACCATAGTTATATTATTGGCATGTGCAGTACTGGCATTCTTTATACTGGTTCAAAACCCTAAAGGTGGTGGCCTTTCCGGTACTTTTGGCAGCATTGGCACCCAGGTGATGGGCGTTAAGCAATCTACCGATGTAATGGAAAAAGGCACATGGACTACTATGGGTATCATAGCCCTGTTGTGCATCGTATCTGTTATGTTCTTCGAAACCCCAAAGGAAGTACAGGATATGAAGAAAGCACAGCGTAACAGCGCACCTGCACAACAACAACAGCAAGGTGGGCAGCAAGCACCTGCTACCGGCAAATAAGCTGAATAATTTATTTCTTTATAACGTACCTGCTCTGTAATATTGGGCAGGTATTTTTTTGCACTTATGGCGGCTAATAGAAAGAGAAAACGCTCCCCCCTCTTATGGATAGGCTTACTGGTATTGGCTATGGGGCTGTTTGCTGCCTATAAAGTATTTGGCCCTAACACCGGCCAGTTATCGCAGGGTGAATACCTGTACATCCGCACCGGCGCTACTGACGAAGATGTAAAGAGGGCTTTACAGGAAGGCAACTACCTGGGCGATATGTGGAGTTTCGAGCTGCTGGCAAAGCAGGCAGGTTATCCGGCACGTGTAAAAGCTGGTAAATACAAGATAACCCGTGGCATGAGCAACTACAACATAGTGCGCATGCTACGCTCCGGCAGGCAAACACCGGTTAAGCTGGTCATCAATAAAGTGCGCACCCAGCAAGACTTTGCCCACCTTATAGGCACCCAACTGGAAGCAGATTCTAACAAGCTGCTGCAACTGTTATCAGACAGTGCCTTCTGCGCTAAATATGGACAGGATACCAATACCATCATGTGCGCCATCATACCTGATACTTATGAATTTTACTGGAATACCGGTGCAGAAAAGGCTTTCAGCAAGATACAGGATAACTATAATACCTTCTGGAATGATAACCGTAAGCAACTGGCTGCCGCTAAAAAGCTATCACCTCAACAAATAGCCATCATTGCATCTATAGTAGAGGAAGAAACCAATATGAATGATGAAAAGGGCAATGTGGCCAGTGTGTACATCAATCGCTACAACAAAGGCATGCGACTGCAGGCAGATCCTACTGTAAAGTTTGCCGTAGGCGACTTTGCACTGCGACGCATTACGGGTGTTCACTTACAAACCGTATCTCCCTACAATACCTATATGAATAGCGGGCTACCACCCGGCCCCATCTGCACCCCATCAAAGAAAACGCTGGAAGCGGTACTGAACAGCCCATCTACAGACTATATATACTTCTGCGCCAAAGAAGACTTTAGCGGCTATCACCGCTTTGCTTCTAACTATGCTGACCACATGAAAAATGCCAGGCTATACCAGCAGGCATTGAATGCAAGAGGAATACACTAGCTGTTATGAAAAAACTGCTTATACTATTATTGCCAGTTACCCTCTTGCTCTCTTTTCAGAACTATCGAAAAGACTTATCTCACGGCAAGAAGTTATTCACTGCCAACTGCAGTATATGCCATCATCCTACCCGCCCCATAGTAGGTCCACCGCTACAGTACATCAGGAAAGACCTTGATACCAACTGGATATTTGCATTCATTAAAAACCATGATTCTTTCGCTAAAAGCGGAGACGTGAGGGCGCAATACACTTATACGATATGGCATAAAACCGATGTTAACGAGACATACAACCACCTTAGCAATGACGACCTGAGTGCTATGCTTGATTATGTAGATACCTTTTCAAGTTATAACCCTACATATTATGCACACAGGAAACTTACAGAGAAAGAGGTACGATCTATGCTGAACATGATCGATACTATTAAGTTTGACGACCCATTTAAAAGGTCGGATTATTTAGATTCACTTGCAGGACATTAAGCCTACTCCACATCATACAAGTACCTGTCTTTCTTAAAGAAGAAAATGTAATAAACAGCTAATACCAATAAGCCGCAGACAAATAGCGAAGCAGCATAGATGCGGAAGTCTTTATCATTGAATTCGCCCAACATCCATATGGAATTAGCCAGTATCCAGCAGCACACCGCAATATTGTGATATAGTTCCGCCCTTATTTTTCTTGAACGCCACAGGATGTAAAAAGCCACAAATACGGTAGGGAATATCATAAACACCCCACCCGGCTTAAATTCCAATGCCCAGCAGGTATCTTTTACCAGCCATAGTAATATATGGCCATTCTCTATCCAGCGATAGCTCTGGGTTACCTTTACCTCCCTGGGGGTACTGCTTTCCATAGTGCAAGATTAAAATGTAAACGGCAAATATTAAAACACGTCTATACATAAAGCAAATTAACATACATGTATATCAATTCATTTTTCAATCTCATTAAGTACCTGTAACTTTGCGGCAAATTTGGATTCCCAAAAAATTAAACAAAATATAAAATGAGTAAAGTAAAAGTTGCCATTAATGGTTTTGGCCGTATCGGCCGCCTGGCTTTCCGCCAGATCTACAACATGGACGGTATCGAGGTAGTTGCTATCAACGACCTGACTAAACCAGAGGTACTGGCGCACCTGCTGAAGTACGATACTGCACAGGGCCGTTTTGGTGTAGAGGTAAAACATACCGACGATGCTATCGTTGTAAATGGCAACACAATCAAAATATATGCTCAGAAAGACCCTGCACAAATCCCCTGGGGTCAGCACGGTGTTGACGTGGTACTGGAGTGCACAGGCTTCTTTACAGATGCTGAAAAAGCACAGGCACACATCACTGCAGGCGCTAAGCGTGTAGTTATTTCTGCACCTGCTACCGGCGATCTGAAAACTGTAGTTTACAACGTGAACCACAACATACTGGATGGTAGCGAAACAGTTATCAGCTGCGCTTCTTGCACTACTAACTGCCTGGCGCCTATGGCTAAAGCCCTGAACGACAACTTCGGTATCGTTACAGGTATCATGAGCACTATCCACGCTTATACCAACGACCAGAACACACTGGATGCACCGCACCCTAAAGGTGACCTGCGCCGTGCACGTGCTGCTGCTGCCAACATCGTTCCTAACTCTACAGGTGCTGCTAAGGCTATAGGCCTGGTACTGCCTGAATTGAAAGGCAAACTGGACGGTGGTGCACAACGCGTACCTACCATCACAGGTTCATTAACAGAACTGGTAACGGTACTGGGTAAGAAAACAACTGCTGAAGAGATCAATGCTGCTATGAAAGCTGCTGCTAACGAAAGCTTCGGTTACAACGAAGATGAGATCGTATCCAGCGACATCATCGGTACTTCATTCGGTTCTCTGTTTGATGCTACACAAACAAAAGTAATGACCGTAGGTGACCAACAACTGGTAAAAACAGTAAGCTGGTACGATAACGAAATGAGCTATGTTTCTCAACTGGTTCGCACTGTGAAATATTTCGCAGGCCTGATATCTAAATAATCTTACCATTACATATGAAACGCTACCTTCGCAAGGTGGCGTTTCTTTTTTAAAACCATATTGTAGCATGAGCACTTTCAGCAATCATAACTTCAAAGGACAAAAAGCACTGGTGCGTGTAGACTTTAACGTACCTATAAAGGATGGCAAGATAACCGACGATACCCGTATCAAGGCTGCCCTGCCTACTATTAAAAAGATATTGGCCGATGGCGGCAGCGTAGTGCTGATGAGCCACTTTGGCCGTCCGCATAAAGACATCGAAAAGAAGCCACACCTGACGCTGGCCGATTTTACCCTGAAGCCTGTGGCCTACCACCTGGCTACCCTGCTGGGTACCGATGTGCAGTTTGCAGACGATGCGATAGGTGAAGACGCACAAAACAAAGCGGCTACACTGCAAGCCGGGCAGGTATTGCTGCTGGAAAACCTGCGCTACTACAAAGAAGAAGAAAAAGGCGACCCTGCATTTGCAGAGAAGCTTTCTAAATACGGTGATGTATATGTGAACGATGCCTTTGGCACCGCACACCGCGCACATGCATCTACAGCTATCATTGCCAACAACTTTGAAGCTGGCAAGAAAATGTTTGGCCTGCTGATGGAAGCGGAAGTAGCTGCGGCAGAGCAGGT
Organism: uncultured Bacteroides sp.; assembly: GCA_902168085.1. GTDB lineage: Bacteria > Bacteroidota > Bacteroidia > Chitinophagales > Chitinophagaceae > Polluticoccus. Next base: position 24,135 of record CABHOP010000015.1, on the reverse strand, counting down.
ACTGAACAATGCACAAAAGCCATTTGTAGCCATCATAGGTGGTGCAAAGGTTTCTGATAAGATACTGATCATTGAGAACCTGCTGGAAAAAGCAACCGACATCATTATAGGTGGTGGTATGGCTTATACCTTCTTCAAAGCGCAGGGCGGCCACATCGGCAATTCACTGTGCGAAGACGACAGGCTGGAAACGGCTAAAGAACTGATGAAGAAAGCCAGCGATAAAGGCGTATGCATACACCTGCCGGGCGATAGCATACTGGCCGATAAATTTGCTGCCGATGCCAATACCTCTTCTGCCATCAATACAGAAATACCGGAAGGCTGGATGGGCCTTGATATAGGACACCTGGCTTGCGATACCTTCAGCAAAGTAGTGAAAGAAGGTAAGACCATACTGTGGAACGGCCCGATGGGTGTGTTTGAAATGGAAAAATTCCAGCACGGTACTAAATGCATAGCCGATGCAGTAGCAGAAGCAACCGCTAACGGTGCTTATTCACTGGTAGGTGGCGGTGATAGCGTAGCAGCTGTAAACAAGTTTGGCTATGCTGATAAAGTAAGCTATGTATCTACAGGTGGTGGTGCACTGCTGGAGTTCTTTGAAGGCAAAGAACTGCCGGGTATCGCTGCGATAAAAAAGTAACAATACAACACTATTATACAAACAGCCTTCCTTCGTGAAGGCTGTTTTCTTTTTAACTTTACTACATGGCCGAACAGCAACCTAACAATCCATTGCATGGTAAAACACTGGAAGTGATCGTAACCGACCTGGCTGCGCATTATGGTTGGGAACGATTGGGCGAGTATATACCTATCAATTGCTTTCTGCATGAGCCGGGCATCAAATCGAGCCTTAAATTTCTGCGCAAAACACCGTGGGCAAGGAAGAAGGTGGAAGATCTGTATATTGAATTGTTGACGAGGGAATGATAAGTATTTTAAAAGTAACAAAATGAAAGAGCCATCGCAACAAGTACGCTTTGTATATTACATGCAAGTTCAATCGATTATTTTAAACCGTCACTAAACCGTTATGAAAAAGCTATTACTTATCTTTTTATTCCTATTGCCCATATTTGCATTTTCTCAAAGCCAAAGCTCCTTATTGCTTAAGGCTAATCAATTATTGGAGGAGCAGAAGTTTAGCGACGCCTTAACGATCTTTAAACAGCTAAGATCTTCCTCTTCAAAATCTGACACTGTTTATAAAGATATTGCCTATGGATATAGCGCCACATTACATTCTCTTGGCGAAAATGCAAAAAAAGAAGATGACTGGAATCAATTGATAGAGTTAAGGAAGGTGCTAATAAAAAGCCTTGAAGAAGACAAAGCTTATTTACGCCCAGGCCTACAAGATTTTAAATATTGGGCTTACAAGGACATTATAGTATCCTATTTCGGATTAAACGAACACTCCAAAGCCAAACCTTACCAAGACTTATTATACACTGGCTACAAGAATAAAACGTTGCCGGAAGGGATTGACGAATATTACAATTTTGAAAAGTTGACTATTAATAATCAAAATATTTGGGGTTATGAATGGTTCCCGTCTTTGGGAGATAAGGAAACAGAAGGAAGTTTTTCAAAACACGTGTATTATATATATTCGAGAAATGAAGATGGTAGCGACAAGGACCAGCTTTACACATTACATACAGTAAAAGTGCACAAACTAAATAAAGATAGCCCGGACTATGTACTTACAAAGAGAACTTATAATAATGAACAAGAAGTGAGTGAGACAATTTGGTCCGCAACCTTCAACTCTCCAATTGACTATAAGCTTTTGCACAACGCTATAATGGATTACGTTTATGGCAAATTAAAATCTGACACCAAGTCTACAATATCTAAATAGCGATATAGAAGCATTAATAATTAAGTACTCATTCCCATGCCATACTCCGAAACACTCGCTAGTCGCATACGTGAAGCCTTGATGCACATAGAAGACCTGGAAGAGAAAACCATGTTTAGCGGTATGTGCTTTATGGTGAATGGCAAGATGTGCATCTGTGTAAATGCTGATGGCATTATGTGCCGTGTAGACCCAGACAGGTATGATGAACTGATGGAACGTCCCGGCACCCGCCCCATGGATATGAAGGGCAAACCGATGAAGGGCTACCTGTATGTAGATACGGAAAACATAAAGAAGAAAAGCGAACTGGACTACTGGATACAGCTATGCCTGGACTATAACCCCAAAGTAAAAGCCAGCAAGAAGAAAAAATAACACCTGCATTTTTTCATTATACCTGCATTGCACATAACGATACTGCAGCACCTGTCCTACCCCATAACTTGCAGTTACAATGAAAACACAACTCATTACCATAGCTGTTTTTGCAATGGCCTTTCAGGCCAACCTGGTGAAGGGCCGGCTGGAGGCTGATGGTATACCTGCCTTTATACAGGATGAACACAGCGTGCAAACCACCCCGATGCTAACCAATGCTATTGGCGGTGTAAAGCTGCAGGTGAAAGACGAAGATGTGCCAATGGCAGTTGCGCTACTTAGGTACACCGGCTATCGTACGGTATTTGATACCCCACCCGTTCCGGAAAAGAAGGAGGCGCATATACTGGTAAGGTTCCTGAAGTTTATATTGGCTGCCGGTGCGGTGCTGGCATGGGCTTATGCTTACAGGCCAAAGTAATTTCTAAACAGCTACCGTTTCAGTAACTTCATAACATGGAATTTGGCAAAGTACCTGAAAACGAACTGGACACAATAGACTTCACCCTGCCACCCGACCCGAAGGTGACAACCGAGGTGTTGAAGAAGGGCAAAGGCAAAACGAAATTCTTCATTGGCTGTGCCAAATGGGGCCGCAAAGACTGGATAGGTAAGCTATACCCTGTTGGCACAAAAGAAAAAGACTTCCTGGAATATTATGCAAAGCTGTTCAACGCTATTGAGTTCAACGCTACGTTTTATAAGTCGCCCGCACCGGCCGATGTACTGAAATGGAAAAGCAAAGTACCCAAGGGCTTTAAGTTCTATCCCAAGTTTCCACAGGTAGTAACCCACCTCAAGCGGTTGAAAAACACCGGGCCGGAAGTAGATGCATTTCTGCATTCCATTATGGAGTTTAAAAACAACCTCGGCCCCATTTTCCTGATGCCACACCCGGGCATGGGGTTGAAGCAACGAGAGACTATTGAAGACTTCATCGGCCATTTCCCGAAAGATGTAGATATGTTCCTGGAGCTGCGCCATGAAGACTGGTACACCAGCGGCGAGGGGTATGATATAGAACTATATGAATTCCTACGCAAGCAAAAGCGCGGCACCATCATTACCGATGCTGCCGGCCGCCGCGATTGTGTGCATATGCACCTGAGCACGCCGGAATGCTTCATCCGTTTTGTAGGCAACTCGCTTCACCGCACTGATTATGAACGGATAGACGACTGGGTGCAACGCATTAAAAAATGGATGAAAGAAGGGTTGGAAACCTGCCATTTCTTTATGCACCAACACGAAGAACTACACTCTCCCGAATTAATTAAATATTTAATAGAACAGATGAACAAGCACATAGGCACCGAGCTGGAGCCACCTAAAATGCTGTATGAAGGTGGGCTGTTTGATTAAATATAAAAATCAAACAATACGTGCATTTTTTATTTGGGATGAAATAATTCCCCATTGAGTAATTGGGCAATAAAAGCTATCTTCGCCCCCGTATTTTAAAACTTTCGCAGTCATGAACTTGCATGAATATCAAGCCAAAGAATTATTAAAGCGCTATAATGTACCTACGCAAAGTGGTATAGCTGTTGAGAATGTAGATGATGCAGTAAAAGCATACAAACAAATATCTACAGAATCGGGTACCAAATTTGCCGTAGTGAAGGCTCAGATACACGCCGGTGGCCGTGGTAAGGGTACTATGAAAGAAGTGCCGGAGCAAAACGGTGTAAAGGTGATAAAGAGCGCTGAAGATGTAGAAACAGTAGCTAAGAATATACTGGGCAATACCCTTGTAACGATACAAACAGGTGCTGCGGGTAAAAAAGTAAATAAAATACTGATAGCTCAGGACATGTATTATGATGGCCCCAGCGAGCGTAAAGAGTTTTACCTCTCTATACTGCTGGACCGTACGAAGAAGCAAAACGTAATCATGTACAGCACCGAAGGCGGTATGGACATTGAAGAAGTAGCACACCACACTCCTGAAAAAATATTCAAAGAGTGGGTAGCACCAAACATGCCCCTGCAAGCGTTCCAGGCTCGTAAAATAGCCTTCAACTTTGGTCTGAGTGGCGATGCTTTCAAAAACATGGTGAAGTTTGTAACCAACCTGTACAATGCATACGTTGGTCTGGATTGCGCTATGCTGGAAATCAACCCATTGTTCAAATCGGCTGACGACAAAATATTTGCGGTTGACTGCAAAATGAACCTGGATGATAACGCACTGATGCGCCATCCTGACCTGGCAGATATGCGCGATAAAAGCGAAGAAGACCCTACGGAAGTAGAAGCCGGTGAGCACAACCTGAACTATGTAAAACTGGACGGCAACGTAGGTTGCATGGTAAACGGTGCCGGTCTGGCTATGGCTACCATGGATATGATTAAACTGGCAGGTGGTGAGCCTGCAAACTTCCTGGACGTAGGAGGTACTGCAAACGCACAAACTGTAGAAGCCGGTTTCCGTATCATCATGAAAGACCCTAACGTTAAGGCGATCCTTATCAATATCTTTGGTGGTATCGTTCGCTGCGACAGGGTTGCTGCGGGTGTTATCGAGGCTTACAACAACATGGGCAATATTAATATTCCTATCATCGTTCGCCTGCAAGGTACCAACGCTGAAATAGCGAAAGAACTGATAGAGAACAGTGGCCTGAAAGTACAATCTGCTATCTTGCTGAGCGAGGCTGCAGACCTGGTACAAAAAGCTATCAACAACTAATACAAAAGAAAAACAATCATAGGTAAAGCTATCTCTTACGGGATAGCTTTATTTTTGTAGCACAACCTTAAAACACGGGATATGAAAGACATATTCAACAAAGTGACCGAAAAAGTATCGGATGCCAAAAACAGTGTACTGGATAGCTTCAGCCTGGAAAGTCTCTCAGACAAGTTTACAGGTATGACAGATGCAGCAAAGGAGAAAGCCACAACCTTTACAAATGAACTCATATCCCTATCTCCCATATTGGAAGAAATGGGCTTTAAGACCACAGGCATATCCATAACAATGGGATTGCCGCCCGATGTTACCTTCCAGTTTGTAAAAGGTGATGATGTATCGCCTGAGCGCAGAAGAGAACTGTTAGAACTGCATAAAGACAAGCCCATGTTGGGCACTATCACCAAAATGCTGGTAACAACCGATGAGTATCAGGACAAGCTGAAACTGGGCTCATTTCATTTCAATACTATCGACCTTTGTATAGGGTTGACACCCGGAGTTACATTGCACCTGCTCCCAAAAGCATAGGTTTAAATAATAAAGCCTGCATTGCAGGCTTTATTATTTAAACCTATCGTTGTTATTATTCCTTTTCAAAAATACCCCGCCAAACCAACGCTGCTGCAATACCACCTACTAAAGGTGCTACTATAAAAAGCCATAGTTGCTGCATGGCTTTACCACCGGCAAACAATGCAGGGCCAAAGCTGCGGGCAGGATTTACGGATGTGCCGGTAACAGGTATTGCTACAAGGTGTATCAATACCAATGTAAGACCTATAGCCAACCCAGCCATTGTACTATTCCCCCATTTAGATGTAGTAGCAAAGATTACAAACAGGAAAACAAAAGTCAGTAATGCTTCGGCAATAAATGCCGATGAAGTGGAGTAGCCTCCTAAATAGCCCGCACCCCATCCATTAGAGCCCAAAGCCCATTCGCCCATGATAAACCCGGGCATACCGCTTTGTATACCGTATAAGGCAGCAGCTCCAACAGTTGCCCCGGCAAACTGGGCAATGATATAACCTACTGCCTCAGCCATCTTCATTTTGCCACCTACTACCATTGATATAGTAATTGCCGGGTTAATATGACACCCACTGATAGGGCCTATTGCATAAGCCATTACTACTACAGCCACACCAAATGCCAGGGAGATACCTAACAAACCGATGCCAGCAGGGCCAGTTGCAGAAATGCCTGATACTACAGCCGCACCACAACCAAACAGCACAAGACAAAACGTTCCGATAAATTCAGCAAGATTTTTTTTCATATACCTGGTTTTTGAGTTACAACAAATATCTAAAATATTTATTCCTATTAATAGCCCTATATATAAATAAAATCTGTGTATGCCTGCGCTGCAATGGAACGACTAACAAATTGAGTATGTTAAGGTTGCCTTAGGTTAATTATTTCTATTCCTTTTCAGCCAATCGACACCTGCCTCCATGCAGCGCTCCCCATCTATAGCCGCACTTACGATACCGCCTGCATAGCCTGCGCCCTCTGCGCACGGGTACAGCCCTTTTATTTGTGTATGCTGCAGTGTCTCTTTATCTCTCGGTATGCGCACGGGTGAGCTGGTACGCGATTCTGTAGCTACCAGTACGGCTTCGTTGGTATAATAGCCTTTCATCTTTTTACCAAAGTCGGCCATGGCAGCTCTTAGTGCATCATTCACATCTTTGGGCAGTACATCTTTTATAGCTGCACTGTGTATGCCCGGCAGGTAAGAACAATCGGGCAAGGTGGATGATATTTTATTGGACGTAAAATCGACCATGCGTTGTGCCGGTGCTACCAGCTTGCCGCCACCTACTTCAAATGCCTTCCGCTCTACCATTTGTTGGTAATGCATACCTGCCAGCGGGCCGGCAAAGCCATACTTGGCATAGTCGCGCTCATTTACTGCTACTACGGTGCCTGAGTTGGCATATGGGTTATTACGCTTCGATGGCGACCAGCCATTTACTACCACCTCGCCATGGTCAGTAGCTGCGGGTGCTATGATACCACCGGGGCACATACAGAAGGAAAATACACCACGGCCAAACTCTTGCGCTACCACGCTATAGCTGGCAGGTGGCAGATGCTCATCGCGAACAATACAGTGATACTGCGCCTGGTCTACCAATACCTGCGGGTGCTCTATACGCACACCTAATGCAAAAGGTTTGGCTTCTATCTCTATCCCTTTATCGTGCAGCAGGGTAAATATATCGCGGGCAGAGTGGCCGGTGGCAAGAATTACGACGTCACTATTATGCATATCGCCATCGGCCGTTTTCACGCCCTTTACTGCGCCGTCTTTCAGCAATATGTCCGTTACTTTTTTATCAAACAGCACTTCGCCGCCACATTCAATTATCTGCTCGCGCATGGCAGTAATGATATGCGGTAGCTTATTGGTGCCTATATGCGGGTGCGCCTCGTAAAGAATATTATCTTCTGCACCAAAGTGATGGAACAGTTGCAGGATGCGCTGCACATTGCCACGCTTGGTGCTACGTGTATACAACTTACCATCGCTATAAGTGCCTGCCCCACCCTCTCCAAAGCAATAGTTCGATTCCGGGTTTACCACACCTTCTTTATTCATAGCAGCCAGGTCACGGCGGCGGCTACGCACATCTTTACCACGCTCCAGCACTATGGGTTTGTAACCAAGTACTATGGCACGGATAGCAGCAAACAAGCCCGCAGGGCCTGCGCCTACTATCAGTAGTGGTGTCTTATTGCTTACATTCTGCAGCTCGGGGTCGAAGGCTGGTTGTTCCTGTACCTTCTCATCAATGAATACCTGTAGCTGCAGTATCACACGCGGCTGCCTGCCACGTGCATCTATCGATTTCTTCTGGATATGATAGCCGGTAATGCGACTGGCTTTTACACCTGTTTCGTCAACTATGTAACGCCTGATGCTGCGGTCGCTAGCGGCTTCTGCCGGCAATACTGCAATGCTGATGTTCTTTATCATATTGCGTTAGGTTTTTATCCTAAAAGCAAAGAAGAGGCAATAGCCTCTTCTTAAATATTACGGATGGCTTTCTTTATACTTCGCTTTCACTTTGTCCAGATGGTCTACAAACTTCTGCACATCGGGGTCGTAACCATAACCACCCTCTGCCAGTTTATTGCCATTCTCATCTATGTAGAAATAGAACGGCTGTGCATTTGCACCAAACTGTGATGCCTGTATATCTTCATTTCTATCACCTACAGTTACTACCTGCGCACCCAGTATTTTAGAATAGTACTGTTGGTCTTTGGGTAGTTCCGTTTTATCATAATCGCAGTATAGTGATGCTACGATGAAGTCTTCTTTCAGGCGTTTAGCCACTTCCGGTTTCGACCATACCTGGGCTTCCATCTTGCGGCAGTTCACACAGTTGATGCCCGTAAAGTCGAGCATGATTGGCTTCTTCAATATCTTGGCTGCTGCTAAAGCTTCTTCATATTCAAAATATGTAACCAAGCCCATGTTCTTCACCACAGGTGGTTCATATATCTTCATTTCTTCTACATACTTCACAGGTGCTACACCGTTGTTGCTTGATGCATGCGCATTGCCGCCACTACCACCTTCTGTCAGTACAAAGTCTTGTGTACCCATTGGCGGTACAAACTGGCTCATACCATTCAGCGGTGCACCCCACATACCCGGCAGCAGGTATACGGCAAATGAGAAACAGGTAATGGCCAAGAACAATTTGAACAGGCCCACATATTCCTGCCCATAGATATTTTTAGCAGGAGCATCATCGTGAGACAGTTTCAGCTTGCCCAACAGGTAGAAGCCCAGCAATACCGCCAGCACTATCCATATAGCTATGAATATCTCCCTATCCAGCAGCCGCCAGCCTTGTGCCAGGTCTGCATTAGAGAGGAACTTCAGCGCCAGCATCAGCTCTATGAAACCAAGCGTCACTTTTATCTGGTTCAACCAGCCACCTGAAGAGGCTATTTTATTCAGCATGCCGGGGAATACGGCAAAGAGTGCAAATGGAAGTGCCAGGCCAATAGAGAAGCCCATCATGCCGATGGTAGGGCCCACAATACCGCCTTTACTCGTCAATACCAGCAACGGCCCCACAATAGGACCTGTACATGAAAAAGACACGATAACCAGTGTCAGGGCCATGAAGAAGATACCACCAAAGCTGCTAACGCCCGCTTTTGCATCTGTCTTACTGGTCCATGAAGAAGGCAGTGCTATTTCAAATGCACCGAGGAAGGAGATACCGAATATCACAAACACGGCAAAGAAAAACAGGTTAGCGATCCAGTTGGTGGAAAGGTTGTTCAGCGCATTGGCACCAAACAGTACAGATATCAATACACCCAATACGGTGAAGATGATGATGATGGAAAGTGAATAATAGATGGCATTGCGAATACCTTCTGCACGGGTCTTACTTCTTTTGGTAAAGAAGCTTACCGTAATAGGTATCATAGAATATACGCAAGGTGTAAGCACCGCCAGTATACCACCTGTAAGCGCTGCGAAAAACAACCATAGCAATGATTTCTGTTCCTCTTTTGTTTCGCTGGTTGTTGTGTTTTGTTGCGGATCGTTATTATCAGTTGCCGCCGGGGCTACTATGGTGTTTTTTTTTACCGTATCTACAGTTGAACTATCTGCTGCTACTGCAGTACCGGTAGCAGCGTTCGGCAGGGAGGGGTCATTGATGGTAAATGTGAATGATTTTGTTTTAGGCGGCAGGCAGGTTTGGTCGTTACAAACCTGGTACATATACTTACCGGTTATTTTACCATTGGTATCTACGGTTACCGTTTGTATAAACTCCACCTTCTTATAGTAGTGAACTGTACCAACTTCTTCTATTACTTCATCTATTTTCTTGCCTCGTTCAAAAAGCTTCCCCGACAGTTTATAGTTAGGATTTTTTGTAAACTCAAATTCAGGAGGAAGAAGCGTACCATCACCACCCGGCTCTAATGAATAGATATGCCAGCCATCCTTTATCTCTACATCGAAGATCAGTTCGTATTTATTACCATCTTTCTTCTTCGCTTCAAACTTCCAAACGGTAGGGTCTTGTATCACTTGCGCCTTCAGGCCCAATGATATAAGGAAGGTTAAAACCAGCAGCGCTAATGGCCTTGCTATTCTTATCATGTTATGGTACTTTCTTTGTAATAAGAAATGATTCCGGAAAAATAACGTTGGGTAATACCCAACGTTTTATGAAAACTTTAAAGTTTAGTTCATCCTGCTGAAAGCCTCCAGTATAACCCTGCCGTCTATGTTGTGCAATGCATCGCTGCAGGCACGTTCGGGGTGCGGCATCATACCAAATACATTGCGGCCTTCGTTACAGATACCTGCTATATTATTAGTAGCACCGTTAGGGTTTGAATCTATATGCACTTGCCCTTGTTCATCACAATAACGGAATACCACCTGGTTGTTAGCAGCCAGCTTTTCCAGCGTAGCGGCATCGGCCTGGTAGCGGCCTTCGCCATGTGCTACGGGTATCTTCAATATCTTGTCACCTACATTCTTACCTACAAAATTTTTATCGCCTTCAGATTTGATAAAAACATTCTTGCAGGTAAACTTCTGATGGTCGTTCAGCAGCAGCGCGCCGGGCAACAGGCCCGATTCGCACAGTATCTGGAAGCCATTACAAACACCCAGTACCTTACCGCCATTATTGGCAAAATTCACTACTTGCTCCATAATAGGGCTAAAACGCGCCAGCGCACCACAGCGCAGGTAGTCGCCATAAGAGAAGCCACCGGGCAGTACGATGCAGTCGTCTTTGGTAAACATGCTCAGGTCGCGGTCTTTGTGCCATAGCATTACTACTTCCTGTTGCAGGTCATCTTTCAGGGCATGCATCATATCCCTGTCGCAGTTGGAGCCCGGGAAAACTATAATTCCGAATTTCATTATATAGATTAAGCAGTTTGTTATTTAATAGCCAGCTGGCAAAAGAGCACAAGCAACAGCGAAAAATAAAACGCAAAATTACTAAACCATTTAGTTTTTTCCACGCTTAATGCCGGGGCTATAATAAGGCTCAATGCTGGCATAGCCACCAGCCATATACTGGTTTCCGATATATCTGTGCCTATAGCCACCGCTATAGACATAAACAGGAAGGCAGCAATGGAACTCCACATCCGCCGCATATATACGCTGGCCTTGGGCATGTAACCCTGCAACATATATATCCCTGAAAAGAAGAGGATAACAACACCTACTACCGTTCCTATCAGGTAGAGGGGATTGGAAATATTACGCGGCAATGACATTCCTATTTCGGGCCACAACTTCAACGTTGGCAATTTATCTACCAGGAAAAGGATGGCTGTATATAAATAAAAAGGGGTAAGGTATCCCACTATACCCACTATCCATTCTCCTACATTGAATGTGCGCAACATCAGCAATACGACAAATAGCAACAGCAAATAGGCCACTGCCTGAAAGTGCAGGATGCCTGCTATGCTCAGCACAAAGCCTGTATTGAATATATGCTTGCGTGGCTGCGCGGCCTGGTGAAAACCCAGCAACATATCAATGCCGGCTATCAGGCACCAGTTTACCAGCAAGGTTTCGCTAAAGCTGCTAAAGGGTGGGTATAAAGATGTAAGAAGGATATACAGAAATGCTACCACATACGTGGGCTTCGCCTGCAGCCTGTGTTTTACCGATACGGCATTGAGATAAATAGCCTGTCCATATAGCATAATAGCTGCCAGCATGGTAAATGCGAAAGCACTATTGCGAAAAAAGAAATTGAAAAAGCCTACTACTGCGCTAAACAGTACATGATGCTCCTGCACCACTGGCAACGCCGGGTGGCTCAATGCCTGCAGTTTTACCAGCAGTGTAACTATAAATAGTATTATAACGGTATATGGACTGTTATTCCGAACGAGGTGCAGCACTCAGTAAAGCTAATTTGCGGCTAAAATACAATTTTGGCAAAGCAGATTTGCCTTTTACGTAAACAAGGCACAATTATTTCACGTGCTGCTATCTGTTTGGCAGAGCGTGGCAACCAGTCGGCATCCTGACCATCGCCCGGCGCTAACGAATGAATATCAGTTCTTCCGCTGGCATCCATCGTTGCCAGTTGCACCCGCGAACGGGATGTATTAAAATCATTGAATAAAAAACCGATAGCGCCACCTGTATTTATCAATGCATAGGAAGAGAACATACCTCCATCTTCCTGCGAATACTGGTCTTTACGTATAAAGGTATCCCATTCCATTTGCCCGCTTGGGTTGTAGGAAAGCACCATAATATCGTTGTAATGATATTCGCGGACGGTAGCACCCATGGTAGGATAATAGAATGAATAGTAACCAAAGCCGGGTGAATAGCTATTGCGGGTGGTTACAAAATAGTCTTCGCTTATCAGCAGGAAACCGCCATCGTTTTTAACTATCAATTGCCTTACCTGGTGGTCGTTAAATGCACGTTTCTTGCTGCTGCCGCCGGTGGCATTGCGCATGCGGTCATCAAACGGCATCAGTCTTGTTGGCTGGAAGCTGCCTGTTTTAATATCATAATATGTGTACAGTACCCCTTCGTAATTGCCATTCTTTTTATCGGAATAAAAGCCACCTACATATATCCTTTCTTTATCGGCATCCAGTTTCATATAGGTGCCGGCAGCATATTGCTCATTCAGCGCCACTTCTACAGGTGTAAACTTGCGCATATCCTGCTTTAGCATCAGCAGCCACAATTGGTCAGCATAATTTCGGCTGCCTACAGGCGTATATGCAGGTAGATACAACGTGCCATCATTATAGAGCAGGCCCTCACCATATTCCACATCATTCTCCGCAGTATAAGATGCCGTATTTCTGCCGGTGATGTTCAACTGGTCGTCCATCCATAGGAATTTTGCCTCCAGGTTTCGGCCACCACCATACACACCATATACTACCAGTTTTTTCTTATCGTCGGATATAGCATAGTTAAATGTCTTTTTGCTGCCGCCAAACAACCCAATCTTTGTGTTATCCAGTGCTATCGGGCGTTTTACCAGTTTTGCCTTATCATCCAGCAATACGGCATATTGTGTAAGCCGGGCACCATCCAGCACCTGGTATAGCAATATCATATGGTCGGTATATGTATAGAACTTGGTTTCATACACACGCCCCTGTATGAAATCGAGCACTACGGTGGCTACCCTTTCCATATTGTTATTATAGGCATCCAGGTAATAACCATCGCTGCCGCCGCGATATACATATAATAAATCGCCCACCTTGCCGGCTACAGAATAGTCGCCATTGCGGATGTCAAACTTTTCATACTGAGAATAAATGACTTCCTGTCCATACCCTTTCTGCAAAGAGCACAGCCCCATCATCAATATAACTACCAATACAAGATTGCGCATACAATAAAATTAACTGCACTACTGCTAATGCAGGGTTAAAACGTTTATGATAAAAAACGGGCATTCAGTTCTTCTGTCGGCATCATACAAGTATCCTGCCTGCCAAACCACCTGTAGCGGTTACGTGCTACCCAATCATATACTATATTACGAAAAAACGGGGGCAGAATATAGCCTATGGCCAGCAGTTTCCATGCCCCACCCAGCAGCCAGGCTGTCTTCAATGCCGCAGCCGATTTTATGTAATATTTCCCTTTATGATACAGGATGATACTATCCGGCACTTTGCCGTATTGTTGTTTAATAGTTTCCTGCGCCGCGGCACCGGCACCCGACTGCAGAGAAGCAAACAGGAATTGTTGTTTCCTGTCGTTTTTTATAACCTGCTGCACAACACCATTGCACAAGTTACACACGCCATCAAAATACAATATGGAATGATCTTTACCGGGCAGTGACATAAAACCTATTGCGGGTTAGCAGCCGGTTGCTGCGATTGCTCATATGCCTGAACAATGGAATCAGCCTTAGCCTTCACTTCTATCGACATGCGCCTGTCAAGGTCTTCCATAGCCTGGTTGTTCAGCTCTTCTATCCGTGTACCTACTATAGAATCTACTTTGGCATTGATCTCGTTCTGAGACATCTTTTTACCTTCCTGCGTGCTGCAGGCTGCCATTCCTGTGGTCGCCAATAAAGCCAGTATTACCGCAATTCTATTCATAGTATCTTTTTACGAGAACAAAGTTACTGTATGGCGATGCAAAATGATGCCATTGCACAGGTATCCATCCCCGTTTTTTCAAATATTTAGGGAATACGCTGACAAAAATACCAGCCGAAAAGCAGAAATTTACAGTAGGCTATGTATCTACGCATTGCATGTATATTATTCATCATCTGCTGCCTGTTTCGCCCCGGGGTTTCCGTGGCACAACAGAACGGTAATGATACCATTATGCTTGGCGGCATCGTAGTGGGCGTCGATACATTTGCCATGGTATTTCTGCCCGAGGTAGAAAAAACAGGCAGGCTTCCACGCCACCTGGCCCGCCAGCGTGCCAAATATGACAGGCTAAAGTATAATGTGACCAAAGTGTATCCCTATGCTATAGCCGCCGCCGAGATATTGAAAGATGTAGACAAAAATCTTGAACAGATAGGCGATGACAAAAAGAAACGCCGCCAATACCTGAATACGGTAGAGAGCAAACTGAATAAACGCTTCAAGGGCGAACTGGAAAACCTGACCATTACCCAGGGGCAAATACTGGTAAAGCTTATAAACAGGCAGACGGGTAAGAACTGCTATCACATTATTCGCGAATTGAAAGGTGGCTTCTCTGCCGTAATATGGCAGTCGGTAGCGGTACTGTTCAGCAACAGCCTGAAACGCGAATATGACCCTTATGAGAGAGACAAAGATGTGGAAGCCATTGTAGCTGAGCTGGAGGCTAATTACTATTATCAATATAAATATCAGCGGCAACAAGCCCTTATGTTGCAGGCGCGTCGCAATTAATCACACATTAATACAGTATTTTTGCATCCCGCAAATGCGGCCGTATTTATGCAAAAACTACACATCCTTGCTATTGGTGTACATCCTGACGACCTGGAGCTGAGTGCTGCCGGCACCCTCATAAAACATGCCCGCATGGGGCAAGCCGTAGGCATACTGGACCTTACTGCCGGCGAACTGGGCAGCCGTGGCACCGCCGAACTGCGCCTGCAGGAAGCACAGGCTGCTGCTAAAGTGATGGGCATGGCCGTACGCGAATGCGCACATATGGCCGATGGCTTTTTTGCAAATGATGAAGCCCACCAACGTAAACTGATTACCTATCTGCGTAAGTATCAGCCCGATATAGTAATAGCGAATGCCGT
Organism: uncultured Bacteroides sp.; assembly: GCA_902168085.1. Lineage (GTDB taxonomy): Bacteria > Bacteroidota > Bacteroidia > Chitinophagales > Chitinophagaceae > Polluticoccus. Next base: position 8,894 of record CABHOP010000015.1, on the reverse strand, counting down.
TGCCGACCGCCACCCCGACCATGGCAGGGCCGGTAAACTGATAGCAGATGCCTGCTTTTTATCGGGCCTGCGTATGATTAAGACTGAATATGATGGCCGCGAGCAGGAAGCATGGCGCCCTAAAAGGGTGTTTCATATGATACAGGACCGTTTTATGGAGCCTACACTGGTAGTAGACGTAACGGATACACACGAGACCAAAATGGAAGCCATTAACTGCTATGGCAGCCAATTTCACAATCCTAATGCAAACACCTCAGAACCAGAAACATACATTTCAAAAAGCGGATTTCTGGATGCTATAGAAGCCCGCTCTTTACTGCTGGGCAAACGCATAGGCGTAAAATATGGCGAAGGTTATGTGTGTGAAAATGTACCCGGTATTAGCAGCCTGGACCAGCTTTTGCTGCCTGAAATGGCTTAAAAGCTGCATGTTTGGCCGGCAGACAATATATTTCAAAATATTTTTTCTGCATTTGGCTTTTTAGTTTTGAAATTTTACTACCTTTGCAGTCCTAAATTTTAACAGAATGGCACGCGTTTGTCAGGTAACAGGCAAGAAACCTATAACAGGTCATAAAATATCATTCTCTAACAAGAAAGCAAAACGTCGTTTTCTGCCTAACCTGCAGACAAAACGTTTCTTCCTTGCTGAAGAAGACCGTTGGGTTGTATTAAAATTGAGCACAGATGCTATCCGTACTATCAACAAGAACGGTTTGCTGACTGTAGTAAATGAACTGCGCGCTCAAGGTCAAAAAATCTAATTAGTTAAAGTAAGTAATAAAGCATTAAGCAATGGCTAAAAAAGGAAACCGCGTACAGGTAATAATGGAATGCACAGAGCATAAAAACAGCGGTCTGCCCGGCACAAGCCGCTATATTACCACTAAAAATAAGAAAAACACGCCTGAACGTATAGAGTTGAAAAAATACAACCCTATCATGAAGAAGGTTACTGTTCACAAAGAAATTAAATAATTTTACTAAAAATATTTTTTGAATCATGGCAAAAGCAGCTAAAACCGCGATCAAGAAAGACCCTAAGCTGGCAGCAGAAGCTAAGAACTACACTAAGGTGATCAAAGCGGTACGCAGCCCTAAAACCGGTGCTTATACTTTCAAAGAAAATATGATGCACAAGGATAAAGTGAAGGATTTTCTGGCACAGAAATAATACAGCCTCTATAGACTAAGTACTTATAACCTTGGTACTTATAAACATACTTCAAAGCCGCCTGTTGGGCGGCTTTAGTGTTTTTGAATTAAACCCTCATCAATAAAAGAAAACCCAATAAGCCACCACCACACTTACCAGCGCAGCAATGAGTACTGCGCCGGCCGATATGTCTTTTATCTTTTTCACCACGGGGTGCCACTTCCCTTCTGTTGCCAGGTCGCAAAACATTTCAATAGCCGTATTGAAAGCTTCAGCCATCCATACTAAACCTATTGCTATGCTGATGGCTACCCATTCCATTGCAGTAATACCCTGAATGATGCCTGCTATTATTGCACCAATGGTAGCAGCTAGGTGCAACCTTGTATTATGCTCCTGTTTCACCAATTGAACAATACCGCTGATAGCATATTTAAAACTGGCAAGGCGTTTGCCTATGCTAAACTTCTTTGATTTATCCATACATCTATACATTCACCTGCAGCTTCCTGTCATGGGCATACCAGTCTATTTTTCGTGAGTAATACATGATAACAGCCAATATGATGAATAAACCAATACTACCAAACAGCAGTGCATAATCTTCCAGCTGTATCAGGATGAATATATAACCATATAGCCCAGTCAGCGCACATATAAATCCACCGGCTATCTTGCCGCTCTTGAATATGGACCATATATAAGAACAGATGAGCGCTACCGTAGCCGTAGCCGCTATGAAATAAGCGGGATTGAAACCGGTGTATTCAGATATGGAGAGCAGCAGCGTGTAGAATATGCACAGTGCAAAACCTACCAACAGGTATTGCAGCGGGTGTACCTGCCTTTTCTGTACCATTTCAAGAAAGAAGAAGACAAAGAAAGTAAGCCCTATAAACAGTATAGCATACTTCACGCTCCTTTGCGTTTTGGCATATCCGTCGGCAGGTTGAATGAGCTTCACGCCAAAGGCCGATTTCTCTATATCATATTCCGTACCTGCCACCCAGCTCTGCGGATAGCTGCGCGATACCTGCATCACCTTCCAGTGGGCGGTAAAGCCCGTATTGCTGATGTCTGCCGTTTTATCCGGCAGGTATTGCCCATCAAATGCCGGGTTCTTCCAGGTAGAACGCAGGCTGGCTTCCGTTGTTTTCCCAATAGGCGTAAAGTAAAGGTTCGATGAGCCTTTCACTTTAGCATCCAATGAGAAGGAAATCTTCTGTGCCGGGTCGATAGCCACATTAGCATATAAGCCTGAAGCCACAACTTTATTGTTGGGCACACCGGCCTCCATCGTTATATTCTCTGCATTCCAGTTTATCGCCACTTCATCTTCCAGTCCACGCACATCATCTATACCCATCAATACCTGGCTTTCTGCCCACATAATGTTCTCGGGTGCTATCTTCAATTGGTTGGCTGCCGAGGCCGGTAGAAATGAGCCGCTTATCTTCAGGTTAGACCGGTATAAAGCTACTGTGTAAAGGCTCCTGTGCCGTTCCTCCGGTACCACTTGCCCATCAATGTTCAATGTTTCCGGCAGCAGGTAAAAATGCGAGGTTTGCACTGATACGTTACCATCGGCCAGCGGCGTATATACTTTGTAGGGTACAGACAGAATAGGCCCTGTTATAGTTTGATTATTGGCCCATTTACTGCTTACTTCTTTTACAACTTCCTCTTGGCGCTGCTTTCGCTCATTTACCAGTTCAGATACCAATGCTGCCGGTATCAGCATCAGTAGTGTCAAAAAGCCAATGAGGAAACCTTTTATCAGGTTCCTGTTTCTTTCATAAAAAGATGGTTCTTTTTCAAAAATGGTTGTTTCCATATGTTTCTATTTTAAAAGCACTTTGAATTACAAAGTATTGTGAGCAAAAAAATTTATTTCGTGGTTTTGATGATCGCCTCAAGGGCGTTCAGGTGGTTTCTAAACGCTGTTTCGCCTGCTTTTGTCATGGTATATGTAGTATTTGTTTTCCGGCCGATAAAACCTTTCTGCACTTTGATATAGCTATTTTCTTCCAACGATTTAAGGTGTGATGCCAGGTTACCATCTGTTACGTCAATCAACGCTTTCAGATCATTAAAGTTTAATGATTCATTCACCATCAGGGCGCTCATAATACCTATGCGCACCCTGCTGTCAAACAGTTTGTTCAATTGTTCTATCGGGTTCCTCATGCCTTGTCTTTTATCGCCTGCCTGTCATATTTATTCCACATGATAATGCCGTACAAGATATGTAAAACCCCAAAACCTAAGGTCCATAATAGCAACCCATATCCTTGCAGGAAAAGGCAAAGGATACCCAACGCTATTTCAAAGAAACCCAGGTACCTGATATCGGATAAGGTATGCTTGCTGCCATTCATCAATGCCAGTCCGTAAAACACCAGGCAGATAGCCGGTATATATGCTTCAAAACCGCGATACAGGAATACAAAAGCAAATATGCCTCCTATGGCCAAAGGCACTGCCAACTCAAATACCATCCGCCTCGATGCGGGGCTCCATAAAGTAGCACCAGCTTTGCGGGCCTTTCTCATAGTGAAGAAAAGACCACCGGCTAAGGCAACTATCAACACTACGATGGCAAGCATGGCAAAGCGGAATACATAAGCCCTGTAGTCACCATTAGTTTCACCTATAGGAATGCTGTTACTATACTCATAAAAAAAGCCTTCCGACGCCTGCTGCAGCCACTGCCTGGCTATCGCTGCACCTACCAGGGCAGTACACCCCGCCCATACACCACTCCAGCCACTAAGGCTTAGAAACCGGGCAGAACGCTCCATAATGCTATGAATATCCTGCAATGTCTTTATCGGATTGGCCATATCTTCCTGATGCATATAAAGCACTTTGAAATACAAAGTAAAGGCATAATATTTATATCTGCAATAACAGTTTCCTTAAAATTATTATAAAGGCTTTCACGTAATTTTATAGTACTAAAATCCGCTGTTATGAAATATTTACTCATTATCATTGCCAGCACACTTAGCATATCTGCTGCGGCTCAAAGCCAGACCATAGACCTGAGCAAAGACCCCGGTAAAGTGCCTGTAACTACTAATAAATCGAACGCACAGTTGCTACGCGAATCAAGGCAGCCGGTCAATACACCTGCAATAGACAGCAACCTTCAGGACAAATACAAGCTGAATAACACCACCACCACCGACATAAAGAACTCCAGCATGTTCCTGAACGAAGATGGCCAACGCAACCACACGCAGCAGCAACAGATAAACCTGGGTAATGGTGGTACCAAGGCTACGAATACGATTCATTATGACAATGCCGGGCGGGTGCAAGGTAGTGGTACCAGCATACAATTCGGAAATAAAAAGAATTAGCCCAACGCATTATAGCACAATTTTTTACATCGATCAACAAACCCGTTTAGCATAATATTATACGCTGCGGGCACAGTGTTTTAGCTATGTAACCGAATACAATAAAGGTATTGTTAACCCTAAAAAATTCGGTTATGGAAAATACAGCAAAAAAACACGGTAAAGTGCTGAGCTTTACCCCGATAGTCCTGTTTACACTATGGACCGTCTACTATACAATCATCAACATCAATACGCCCTTCCCTGCACGTTTTGAAGACCATATTGCCATAATGACCAATACAATTGCCAATTATAATTTGCTGTTTATCCTCCTGGCAATTATATGTACCATTACGGCAGGCATACTACTCTATTTTACAGTGCATATAGCACGGTTGAAGCATATGACCGCCGGCGAAAAAATAGCATGGATGGTATTTATGGTTTGCTTCGGGGCATTTTCATTTCCTGTATTCTGGTATTTTGAGTTGCGCAACGAACCACAAAACATAGACGTATATACCAGCATAGCATAATAATACCCACTCCACATAGAATGTAAATAGCCTGCGAAAAGCAGGCTATTTTGGGTTATGGCTGTATCATGACAAATGTAGCTTGAAGCATTTGCAGCAGTTGTTTAACTTAACAACAAGAAACTATTGCTATGCCCGGCACTGAAGAAAAGCTCAATTATGTAGAACTACCACAGCCAAATACATTACTGACTATTCAGCATCTGGATTATAAAAATCCTTACGACTATAGTAAGATGCACCGTCACGATTATTTTGAAGTAATGTTTATAAAACAAGGCTGTGGTTCACAAATAATAGATTTCAACACCTACCAGCTGCAAGCAAATGATATATACATCATTTATCCCGGGCAGATGCACCTGATGGATAGGCGCGATGCCAATGGATTGGTAATACAATTCCGCAAAAACATTTTTGAGTACATACATGCTATCAAACATTACCACCTCTATCATACCAATGCATTAGTAACCGGTGATATCGCCGCATTCGATCATTTATTTGACATCACAGCCCGCATGCAGGCACTACTGCAGCAAAAAGATAAACTATCGCAGATTGCATTGCATAAAGCATACAGCTATTTGCAAATAGTGCTACTCTCTGTTGCTGAGCTGAATGAAAAGGCACAAGTAAATGCTACAGGGCAACCGTTGCTAAGTGAATATATCTCACTCATCACCCATCACATCAACACTAAAAAGAAAGTAGCGGAGTATGCAATGCTACTGGGCTGCACGCCTGAAAAACTAAATGATACTTGCAAGAAGGCATTGGGCAAAACGGCATTGCAACTGATACACGAAGAACTATTGCTGGAAATACGCCGCCTGCTTTTATTAAATGAACTATCGCTAAAAGAAATTTCCTTTCAATTAAACTTCGATAGCCAGTCCAACTTCAGCACATTCATCAAAACCCACACAAGCCTTACCCCAAAAGAGTTGCAAGCTGCCGTACTGGAAATTTATAATTAATTCAGGCTTTTTAATAAAGGCAATATAAGCCGTTTCCCATATCTTTAATGTAGGTACATTAAAACCAAAGTATAGATATGAAACGCGCAATTTTACTTTTTACCGCCTTTTCCGGCGTTCTTTACCTTTCGCTAACCAGTTATAGTTCCGGGCCGGCATCACAGGGCATCGGCCATGTTGCAGCCAGCGGTTGCGGGGGCGGGGGCTGTCATGGTTCTGCTACTGCCAATACGGTGGCAGGCATAGCCGTAATGGATGGCAGCACACCGGTAACCGGCAGCTACAACCCCGGAAAAACCTACAGAATAACTGTAACCGGCACCAACAGCACACATAGCTTATACGGCTATCAATTCTCCGCACGCACATCTGCCAATGGTACTGCAGGTACTTACCTCAATATACCAAGTGGTTCTAAACAATCGAACGCTTCCTCTGCATTGAAAGTAATAGAACATAGTGCTCCTATTTCAGCAAGTGGTTTATCGGTATCATTCGACTGGACTGCACCGACAACCGGTACCGGCAATGTAACGCTGGCGTTAAGTGTAAATGCGGTAAACGGCAATGGCAATACCAGCGGCGATGAGTTTAACACTGTAACAACAACACTTAGCGAGTCTTCTACATCGGTAGCTGCCGTTGCAAAACTAGCTGCGGCTGTATATCCAAATCCTGCTACAGAGCAAATAACTGTAAAACTGAACAGCAGCAATAAAAATACATTGGTACATGTATATGATATGATGGGCCGTATGGTACATACAGAAAGCACCAACGCCACCAGCATTAGCATCAATACAGCTGCCTATGCAAAAGGTATGTACACTCTGCAGGTAATTCAAAACGATCAAAAACAGGTAGTACCATTTGCAGTGCAATAATATAATGCTCCTGATACTTTGTAAGCAGCCTTTATGGCTGCTTTTTTATTATATATTTTTCTTAATTTCAAGCTGGTAACAAAAAACACCTTATATGAAAAGGATATTCATAGCCCTCATCAGCTTTGCTACACTCTGCTCTTTCAATGAAGACAAACAGGTAAAACTGATAATCGATGCGGGGCATGGTGGCAGCGATGCCGGTGCCATTAGCGCAGCAGGCGATAAGGAAAGTGATCTTTCCCTGCAGTTTGCTACAGCTCTTTATACACAGGCTAAGCTGAAAAACATAGAGGCGGTGCTTACCCGTTCATCAGATGAGTACCGCACGCTGACAGAACGCGCCAATACACAAGCCGGTGCTGATGCAAAGACCTTTTTCGTATCCTTTCATATGAATACCGAAACCAGCCATCAAAAGCGTGGCGGTGAGGTTATTTATAGCGGCACGAATGTAAACAACGTTGCTTCAAAGGCATTGGCAGAAAAGATAACTGCTGCCCTGAATAGACTCAATAATGTGCCTACTGTGCTAACAGATAAAAACCTGGTAGTACTGAAAGACAATGCAGTACCTGCTATAGTGGTAAGCCCCGGCTACATCAGCAATGAGCAAGACCTGCGCAAACTGAAAGACCCCGGCATCCAGAAAGAGCTGGCTATGCTGATAGTAAAAGCCATACAGGAATAAAAGCGTACACCTCGTGATAAATAGAAATAGCCGCCCTTGGGCGGCTATTTCTATTTATGTGCAATGCTATATTGTTATACCAGCATGGTTACCGGATTTTCCAGGTGGGCTTTCAGCGTTTGCAGGAAGCGGGCACCTACGGCACCGTCTACTACCCTGTGGTCGCAACTAAGGGTTAATTTCAGCAACTGACGAATAACAACCTGGTTGTCTTCTACTACCGGTGTAGGCACTATTTTACCTACAGCCAGTATGCAGCTATCTGGTGGATTGATGATGGCTGTAAACTCATCTATATCCATCATACCAAGGTTAGATATAGTGAAGGTATTGCCTGTAAACTCCTGTGGTTGCAGCTTTTTAGCTTTCGCTTTATCTGCCAGTTCTTTAGCTTCTACCGCTATTTGCGATAGTGACTTCTGGTCGGCAAACTTCACCACAGGTACTATCAGCCCATCTTCAATAGCTACTGCCGTACCTACGTGTATATGTTCGTTCCGGCGGATGAAATCGCCCATCCATGAACTGTTTACTTCCGGATGCTTGCGCAGTGTCATAGCGCATGCTTTTATGATCAGGTCGTTGAAAGATACTTTAGCCGGCGATACATCATTAATAGCCTTGCGTGCTTCTATGGCTTTATCCATAGTCACCGTCATACGCAGGTAGAAGTGCGGCGCTGTAAACTTACTGTCTGACAGGCGCTGTGCTATCACCTTACGCATTTGCGAAAGCGGTTTATCTGTATGCCCTTCTGTACCCGGTGTAAAGGTAGCTACTGCAGCAGCGGGTGCGCCTGCTTTTGCAGGTGCTGTTTGTGCAGCTTGCTGAGAAGGCTGGTAGTTATCTATATCTCTTTTGATGATGCGTCCGTTATCGCCACTACCCTTCACACTATGTATATCTATACCTTTATCTTCTGCCAGCTTTTTAGCCAGCGGAGATGCTTTTACACGCTCATCGCTTGAAGCTGCGGCTACTGCTTGCGCTGCGGGTTGTTGGGCCTGTGCAGGTGCATTTCCTTCATTGGCATTACCTGTAGCTGCGCCACCTGTAGCAGGCGGTGCTTCATTCAGGTATGCTGTAATATCCGTACCTTCTTTACCCACAATGGCTATGATGTCATTCACCTTAGCAGCTTCGCCTTCCTTCACGCCCACATACAGCAGTGTACCATCCGCATAAGGCATTACTTCCATAGTAGCCTTATCGGTTTCTACTTCTGCCATCACATCATCACTCTTTATCTTATCGCCTACTTTCTTGTGCCACGCTACTATCTTTCCTTCCTTCATCG
>CABHOP010000014.1 GCA_902168085.1 uncultured Bacteroides sp. | reverse complement strand
CCAACTTTATGCTGCTATCGCAACGCAATAAGATAAACGATGAGAAGGCTGCCATGGCAGCAAGGTTAGACTCTATGCAAGCACAGCAAAGCCATATGCTGGCTAAAGTAGAGGCTTATGAAAAAGGCCGCAATATGCTGGCGGATACGGGTATGAAAACCGTAGTGCTGCGCAGTGCACAGCCCGGCAAGGATATGACGGGTATGGTATTCTGGAGCAAAGGAACGGGTGACACCTACCTGACCATACACCAGATGCCGATGCCTGAAAAAGGTAAACAATATCAACTGTGGGTGATACAGGAAGGTAAGCCCGTAAGCATGGGTGTTATATCCAACGACCTGGTAGCCAATGCAGGCATGATGCTGAAAGTGCCGATGCAGGTACAAAACGGCCAGGCTTTTGCTATATCTCTTGAAAAAGAAGGCGGCAACCCCACACCTACCGAGGTGATGATAGTAGGCGCTATATAATCTTAACATAGCGCTAATTTCTGTTTCCATAGTTTTATTGCATCAATCTGTTGTTCGTATATGATCAAGACGAAGCGTTTCTGGCATTTTGTAGTGCTTACCGTGGTGTATTTTGTAGTAGGCGTGCTTATCAGTGCGTTGGATAAGGGTATGGATGCTGCTCTGAAACGTGTAGATTGGAAGGATATATTGACGGCTATCATTTTCGGGGCTGTGATGACTGCGTTCTTTTATCCGAAGCAGAAAGCGGGTAAAGGCAATTAGTTTTCTTTTCTTCCAAATGTTTTGTGGAATTTCCACCTGCTCGTATCTTTTGATAAAAATAGCCCGCCTATGAAACGCATGTTTCGTTTTCTTTTTATTATCATCATTATTGGTATCATCACCGTGTGGGGTGTGGACAGATGGGTATCTGCATCGGCCAAAACAAATATGTATAGTAGCGTAACCAATGTGCCGGCTAAAAAAGTAGGCTTGCTGCTGGGTACTTCCAAGTATTTATCTGATAGTATGGTGAACCTGTATTATCAATACCGTATAGATGCCACGGTAGCATTATACAAAGCAGGCAAGATACAGTACGTGCTGATAAGTGGTGATAATAGTCGTAAAGAATACAGCGAACCGGAAATGATGCAGGCAGACCTGATAGCTGCGGGCATCCCTGCGGAAAGGATATTCCTGGACTTTGCAGGTTTCCGTACGCTGGATAGTATTGTGCGGTGTAAACTGGTATTTGGCGAAGATGATATACTCATCATCTCGCAGCCTTTTCATAATGAGCGGGCGCTGTTCATAGCTGATAAGAAGGATATAAAAGCCGTAGCCTTTAATGCGCAGGATGTATCAGCCAACTATGGTTTCAAAACACAAATGCGGGAAAAATTGGCACGCATCAAACTGCTGCTGGATATCAGCTTTAATAAACAACCTAAGTTCTTGGGAGAACAGGTAAGAATACAGTGATTTAATTAGCTTTAGAATGTATTCTAAGAAATATGTGGAATAGAATAAAACAGTTTTTCAATCCGGATAAACTAACGGCTCCCAATAATATCAAACACCCGTCGATAACGATACTCCATGATATTACGCCGGAAACAGGTGTTCCCGAGGTGCGCGTATTATCAAATAGCAACACAACAGTTGTCGTATTTTACAATGGAGATAAAGGTGGCCCAAGCTTTAATGAAGCTAAACAAACGGATGTAAATGCAATGGCTGTTTATTTTGAAAATTGTATCATACATAAATTAGGAAATCCTAATGATGAGGTATTACATGGCCACGCACTCTACAAATTCGGTCTGAACGTCTACGCAGGTCAACAAATAGAGCATTCACAATGGTTAGCAGAAGTAATAAAAGTTAACTCCGTACATTCTCGACGCAATCCCGTAATGTTTGAAAAATATAAGCACTACCTGATAAGCTTCAAAGAAAATACGTTTGAATGTCTTGCCGAATCATACAGGGTTGAAGTGCATTCAGATAAATCAGTTGCAGAATTATGTATGCTTGTAGCAGCGCAGCTATTTTAGAGTGTTACCCCCTCAGCAACATCACATTCGCGCTGTTCAGGATGTAGTGGTTCACTATCAGCACGGTCTTTACAGATGGATTGATGCCTTTTTTCTGAATGATGGCATCGGGTACCTGTTGTGTTTTGAATGCTTGTGCGGCCAGCCATAAAGCAAAGCCAGTTGATGTATCATATTCACCGCACAGGTGCTTGAAGGCACCTACGGTGGTATGTACGGTGGTATTGCTAAATAGCGGTTTGTATATACCATCGAAACGGCTATCGCCACTCATGCCGCAGAGTATCACATCTACATCGCGCAGCAATATCTTGTTTTCTTCCAGTATGCGGGTGATTGCGGCATCTACCTCTTCAGGCGCATAGTCCTGCAGCATTTGCAGGGCTGCTATGCTAAACAGGGCATTTTCTTTTTCATTAGTCACCATAAAGAAAGCACTGCCTTCGCCACCTATGCTGCCGGGTGTGTCGCTGTGTTTGTAGAGGTCGAGGCTATGGGGTATGGGCTGTTTCCAGTAGCCTATTTTATTCTTTACAACAAAGTATTCATCGGTAAACTCATCAAAGCTGCCTACTAAATAATGTTGCTTATCGGTCGTTTCATTTAGCAACAGTTGTGCATCCAGCAAAGCCATTTCCAATGAATGCCCGCGGTGTACATAGGTTTGGTTATAACCCGTGCATTTGGTTTGCAACGCCAGCCAACCGTTTATGGAGTTGTAAGTGCTCTGTATGAAGTAGGTAGGGTTCAGCGCTTCTTCCTTCAGGCGCAGCATATCGCCCAGGAATATTTCCATATCGCGCATACTACCACGGCCAGTGCCGGTGATGATACCATCCGGCTTTTCTATGCCCGATTGCCTTAAACAATCCATGCCTGTGCTGATACCTATTTTCAGCATACGGCTCATGCGGCGTATGGCTACAGGGTTGATGAACTTGCTATAATCGGCATCCTGCACATAGAGCCTGCCGTTATCGCTGCTCATTACAGGCTGCAAAGGTGCATCTGTACCAAAGCTATGCTGCGGCGATAGAGCACTGGCAGCCGATATGTAAACAGGCTGCATCATGCGCGGCTAAAGATTAGGGATACATTATTGCCACCAAAGCCAAATGAATTGCTGAGCACATGGTTGATGCCCGCATTTTCAATAAGCTGCGTGGTGGGGGCGATGCTCACTTCTTCCATCTGCGTGGTGTGGTTGAGCGATGGCCATACCATTTGCTGTTGCAGGGCACCGATGCTGAATATAGCCTCGATAACGCCTGCTGCAGCCAGTGTATGGCCTGTATATGGCTTGGTAGAGCTGAAGTGTGGCGTATGGCCATCAAACAGGCGCTCTATAGCCTTGCCCTCGGCAGCATCATTGGCTGTGGTGGCCGTGCCGTGGGCATTTATATAGTTGATGTCTGTAGTTTGTAATTGTGCTTTCTGCAAAGCCAGTTGCATGGTGTTGTACGCACCATCGCCATTTGGGTTGGGCGCGGTAGGGTGGTAAGCGTCATTGGTATTGGCGTAGCCCGAAAGCACGGCAATGATCTCTGCACCACGCTCCTTGGCACTCTTCTCGGTTTCCAGCAATACATAACCGGCACCTTCACCCAGGTTCAGCCCGAAGCGGGTATTATCGAACGGGCGGGCAGGTTGCTTATCTACATTTTTCAGCGAGTGGAAGCCATTGAGCGTAAAGCGGCTCAGGGCATCGCAGCCACCACAGATGGCGCGTTTCACAATACCATGTTGTATCAGCCTTGCCCCCAGTATGATAGCATTGCCCGAAGATGAGCAGGCTGTGCTGAGGGTAGCCGTAAAGGGCTTCAGCCCGAAGTGTTTGGTAACGTTCTGCGTACTTTCGGCACAGTCCAGCGTATCTATATACTTTAGTGAATCTTCTGCTGTGTTATCCGACAGGAAGTCTTCATACATATCTTCTACCGAACACATGCCGCCAACGGTATTGGCATTGATGAAAGCAAAGCCTTCATCCTGCAGTTCTTTTTTATCGATGCCCTTTAGTACTTCCTGCATGGCCACCATAGCCAGCAGGGTAGTGCGGGTGTAGCCGTTATTGCCTGTAGGCAGGCCCAGCATGGCAGATAGCTCATCATTGCTGTAGCGCACCTCGCCCAGTAAGAACTCGTGGGCGTGTATGGTTTGCAGCAATTGCGGGTAGCGCAAGCCGGGCTGCTGCTGTTGTAATGCCTGCAGGTTTGCTGCTACGCCATTGCCCAGCGCAGATAATATGCCCAGCGATGTTACGACTATCCTCTCTGCCATGAGTGGTGTGGCAAATTATATCTTGCGGTGTTGTTGTATGTATTCGGCCATAGATGCTACCGATTGCAGCACTTTGCGGCCCTCACGTGCATCTTCTATTTTGATGCCGTAGTTGCGCTCCAGCAATAC
>CABHOP010000013.1 GCA_902168085.1 uncultured Bacteroides sp. | reverse complement strand
AGGCATCGGTAGAGATGGCCACGCATTTATCATATTCAGGGCGGCCTTTACCTTCCATAATACCCGGTATTTCGCGGAACTGGCGGCGTACTTCTTCCACCATAGCCATAGCGGCCTGTCCTACTGCGCGTATAGCCAGCGATGAGAAGATAAATGGTATCATACCACCTACAAACAGCATCGCCAGTACTTCTGCTTTATAAATATCAATGCCTTCGATGCCTGCCACACCTACATAAGCGGCAAACAAGGCCAGTGCTGTCAGGGCAGCAGAGGCAATGGCGAAACCTTTACCGGTAGCAGCAGTCGTGTTACCTACAGCATCCAGTACGTCTGTTTTTTCACGCACTTCTTTAGGCAGTTCGCTCATTTCAGCTATACCACCTGCGTTGTCAGCTATCGGGCCAAAGGCATCGATGGCCAGCTGCATAGCAGTAGTAGCCATCATACCTGCAGCAGCTATCGCCACACCATACAGGCCAGCCATAGCATAAGAACCCCAGATGCCCCCTGCCAGTACCAATATGGGTAAGAATGTACTTTCCATACCTATAGCCAGGCCGCCGATAACATTGGTAGCGTGGCCGGTAGCCGACTGGCGGATGATGCTCATTACCGGGCGTTTGCCCATAGCTGTATAATACTCGGTGATGATGCTCATCAGTGTGCCTACTACGAGGCCTACCATGATGGCGCCAAATACTTGTGTATTGCTGAACTCATGTCCGCGCAGCGTCATGCTTGCAGGCAGGATGTACATTACCAGGAAATAAGAAACGATAGCCGTCAGCACCATAGAACCATAGTTACCCAGGTTCAGTGCTTTCTGTACCGCGTTGGTGCTGATGCCTGCACCATCAGATATGCGCACCATCATAGTACCTATTATAGAAAGAACGATACCCACACCTGCTATCAGCATCGGCAGCAGTATCGGCCCGAAACCACCAAAATTGTCAACAGAAGCTGTTTCGCGGCCCAGTACCATGGTAGCCAGTACGGTTGCTACGTAAGAACCAAAAAGGTCGGCACCCATACCTGCTACGTCACCTACGTTATCGCCCACGTTATCGGCAATAGTAGCGGGGTTGCGCGGGTCATCTTCAGGTATGCCTGCTTCTACTTTACCTACCAGGTCGGCACCTACGTCGGCTGCTTTGGTATAGATACCGCCGCCTACGCGGGCAAACAGGGCAATACTTTCAGCACCCAGTGAAAAACCGGTCAGTACTTCAATGGTACGCTCCATTTCCAGGCTGTCAACACCGGCTTCGGGGGCAAATATCATTTTCAAAATGATGAACAGGCTGCCCAAACCCAGTACCGCCAGGCCGGCAACACCCAGGCCCATCACCGCACCACCGCCAAAAGATACGGACAGTGCTTTGCTAAGGCTGGTACGTGCCGCATTGGCCGTACGTACGTTGGCCTTGGTAGCTATGCGCATACCTATGAAACCTGCCAGCGCGCTGAATACCGCACCTATTACAAAGGCAACCGCTATCATCCAGCTGCTTTTAGGATTGCTGTAACCCATGAAAGCCAGCAGCAGGCCGGCTATAATTACGAAATAGGTAAGTATTTTATACTCAGCTTTCAGAAAGGCCATAGCACCTTCGGCTATGTACTTCGAAATTTCTTTCATGCGGTCGTTTCCCGCATCCTGTTTGCTCACCCAGGAGCCTTTTATCATTGTATACAGCAAGGCAAGAATACCGAAGGCCGGTACGAGGTAGAATAAACCCATAATGATTAGATAACGTTAAAATTTTAAGTGTGGCAAATATAGCGGTTTGAGATATAAAATCATAGGTATTTCGCATATATGGTATCATGGAACAGTTTTTGCAATATAACAGTCGTATGGCGGGTTGTAGCCATATTTATCAGTAATTTTAATTAAAACGGAAAACCAAGGTGCCGCAGGGAGAATACAGGAAATTGCCGGACGAGGAATTGATATTCCGGTATGTGCACAGGAATGAGCATATGGCATTTACCTGCCTGTTCGACAGGTATGGGCACCTGGTATATGGCGTGTGCCTGAAATACCTGAAAGACCCCGATACTGCCAAAGATGCTATGCAGCAGGTATTTATAAAACTGCTGGAAGACCTCAAGCGCTTTAAGGTGGAAAGCTTTAAGCCCTGGCTATACCAGGTGGCAAAAAATCACTGTTTTATGCAACTGCGCAAACCGGTGCCGGTAGTAAATGGCAAATTAGGTGATGTAGGAGATATGGAATTTGAGGAAGATTGGCATCATAAGATAGAACAGGAACAATTACTAGAACAATTAGAGGCTGCGATAAAGGTTTTGAATGAGGAACAACGTACCTGTATTGAGTTGTTTTATCTACAAAAAAGAACATACGCAGAAATTGCCGTACAAACCGGTTATACCGTAATGCAGGTGAAGAGTGCCATACAGAATGGCAGGCGTAACCTGAAAATAAAACTGGAGGCGTCGCGGAACGTGAAATTATGAGCAAGGAGCAGTTGATACATATATTCGATAACAGCACCTGCCTTACCCGGAGGCAGCTGAAAGACTATGTAACCGGTGCCATGACCAACGAGGAGGCACACGCTGCAGAGGTGCATCTTAACGCTTGCCCTATGTGCAGCGATGCGGTAGAAGGCCTGTTTGAACAGCAGGAAGGTGGCTTGGCAGCTATGGTAGAACCGGATACCGCTTTTCTGAAAGACCATTTTGGCCTGCATAACCCGCAGATACACCTGAATTCCATTACCGCTACCCAATCGAATTACCATCATCATCAGGCTAAAAGAAAGAAAAAAAATAATGTACAGCCCCAGTGGCGCACCGCTGCCGTTGCGGCTATACTCTTGCTGATGGTAGGTAGCTTTTGGTACTACCGCAATACACAGGATAGCATGGCTAATACACAACCGGGCATAGCACAGGAAATACCTGCTGATAAAAACAGCCCGATAACTATGAATGAGGAACCGGCACCGGATGAGAAAGCAATAGCCGCTGCGGCTGTGCCCGGTAACCAGGATGCTGATGCCACCGACAGGCCGGAAACAACCGACCGTATGGCAGCCGCAGCACAAGTAGCACCTGCACAACCGAAACCCAAGAATCCCGGCATTTTCAAAAAACTGGCAGATAAGGTGGAAAAACTGGCGCAGCAGCAGTCGGCTGCCGTGGTGCTCGATGCTATGAAAGACCCTGAAAAGTCAAAATACGAAACCTCTGCCCGCAATCAGCAAAATGATGAACAACGTGCCATACCCAAAGGCCAGCAGGATGCGGAAGTTGTAACAAAAGCATATAAAGTGCCGCTGGTAGATAAGCCCGCTGCTGATAAAGTAATAACCGCCGAAGAAGCAGAAAAGATGCCAACCCGGAGTACCGCAAATGTAGCAGCTACATCGGCCGGCGCATATAATGCAAGAAGCGGCAACAGCTATAATGAAACAGAACTGAAAGAGGTAAAAGCAAGCGTTCGCAAAAAAGATAATACAGAATCTGATGCATTGGACAGGGCCGATAAACTCTTTTCACAAAAGAGCTATGGCGATGCCCTGAATGTATATACCAAAGAGATGCGCGGCAGCGAAAACCGCGCACGCAGGCAGGCCGCGGCCGTAGGTGCAGCCAAATGTTACACAGCGCTGGGCAAAACACAAAAAGCCAAAGAAATACTGGAAAGCATAGTGAACGAAGGCGGCTCGCAAAAGAGGGAAGCCAAAAGATTACTGAAAGAAATAGAATAAAGCTGTATGGCAGCCGCTGCTAACTACTTCTTGTTCCACATGGGTTTTTCCTTCAGCACCTGTTTGTACACTTTGCAGTTGCTATCATGCGCACCGGGCAGGTACCCTATGCTCATCAGGAATTCATTTACTATTTCGCCACCCGTAAAACGGAAGGTCTTTTTAAACAGTTTCACCCATTCTTCCTTAGTTTTCGGATGGTTGGCTTCCAGCCATTTCTCAAAAGAGCCATGTTCCTTTTGCAGTTGTAGTATGGTCTTCGCATTTTCTATAGCAGCATTTATTTTCAGCCGGTTGCGGATGATACCTGCATCCTGCATCAGCCTTTCCCTATCAGTTTCTGTATAGGCAGCTATTTTCCTGAGGTTGAAATTATGATATGCCTTGCGGAAGCCTGCTTCTTTCTTCAATATTGTTTCCCAGCTCAGTCCTGCCTGATTTATCTCCAGTATCAGCCTGCCAAACAGTTCGTTGTCATCATGTATCGGGAAACCATAATGGTTATCGTGGTAGTTCTTATGTAGCGCCTTCTTTTCTTCAGGCATGTATTCTATAACTGTGCAGTAAGACATGTTTATTGCTTATGAAAAGCAATGTTACTGCATATTACTATCACTACGAACACTGCTTTTTATAGTATCTTCTTTAGGTGGCGTATCGGTGATGCCGGTTTCTGTGTTTGGCTGCAGGTATAAGGTTTGTGTTGGATAAGCAAATTCAAGATGCCGCTTTTCAAACTCAGCAAATATATCAAGCAGTATAGACTGATGTGTGTCCATATATACATTGTAATCAGCATTGTCTATATAGTATACAAATTCAAAATCGAGAGATGAGCTGCCATAAGCACAAAAGTGCCCCCGGTCGTAACGTACCAGCTCTTTGGGTGAGATAATGTCTTTTACTATTTGCGGTATTTGTTTTAGTGTGTCATAAGGCGTTTGATATACCAGGTTTAGTTTGAATACAACGCGGCGGCTTTGCAGTCTTTTATAATTGTGTAGCCTGGCATTGGTCAGGTCGGTATTCGAGCATACCAGTTGTTCGCCATTTAATGTGCGTATGCGTGTTGTTTTCACGCCTATATATTCTATTACGCCTGCTTTGTCATCTACCACTATAAAGTCTCCTATTTCAAAAGGACGGTCGAAGAAGATGACGAAATAGCTGAACAAATCGCCCAGTATGGTTTGAGCAGCCAAGGCTATAGCTATACCCCCTATGCCCAGTCCTGCTATTATGGTAGTGATGTTGTAACCCAGGTTATCTATAAAGAATACAAACCCCAACATCCATATGATGATATTCAGTATAATGATAAGGCCCTTTGCCTGCTTTTCTTTAGCATCACTGTTTTCCTGCTTGCGTATGAAGGTGAAGATAAACTGCTTTACAATAACAGTGATAGCACGAAGCACAAAGAACAATACAATGACCATGAGTATGGCATGCAATATTTTATCTGCTTTGGCAGGCAGCTTTAGGTAAGATGTTGCCGCATACACCGCGCCGGTATATAGCAGCGGCAGCAGTGTTTTTTCGGTCACAGATACGATAAAATCATCTAATGCATTCTGTGTACTACTGGCCCATTTTTTAATTGCCTTTATAATGGTCTTCTTAAGTAGTCCTGTAATGGTAAAACCTGCGGCTAATATAAGGGCAACGATTCCCCAGTCTGTTATGCTATTGCCCAGTATTGTTGTATTCCATATATGGTTCATGGATGTATCGCGTTGTATATAGATGAATGAATGTGGTAGTGAATGATTAGCTAAGTACAGGCGTCCGTAGCATTAGTTTTGTTTCGTAGTTTTTACCACCGTTATAGCCACGCGGCTTTATGCTCAATACGGGTATGCTGGGGTTGCTTATCATTTTCTTTGCGTATTCTTCAATAAAGAATCGTTTAAGGCTGCGGCTTAGTGTGGTGGTCATAACAATAAGGTCGGCCTTTGTTTTTTTACCACGCTCAATAATGGTTTCCGCTATTTGTTTCCCCCAATAGTATTCATGGTCTACAGGTGTTTCTGTCATAGAAAGCTGCGCCTCTGTACGGGAAACAATTTTCTTTACTCTTTCAAAATCCGAACTGCTTTTATTCGCAGCGCCAAAAAGTAAAACAGATGCTTTGTTCTTGTTTATGATGGGTTCTATAAACTGGTATTTTTCCAGTATGCCCGCTACGGGGCGTACTGGGAATAGTATATTTTTAAATTCCAGGGATGGGGCATTTGCAGGCACAGTTAGTACAGGGCAATTAGCATGTTTCATTACTTTATAAATATGGCTGCCTGAAAGATAAGTTTTGAGGCTTTTATGGCTGTTATGGCCCATTACTATCAGGTCGCAATTCAGCAATTCGGCCTTCGAGCAAATGATATAAGGTGTAAAGCCATTTTCCAGTTGTGCATAGCAGGCTATATTATGGCTGTTGCGCACTTTCCTGGCCAGTGTTTTCAGGTTTTCAGAGCGCGATATTTCCATTTCCAGCACCAGCTCTACAGTGGGCACATTCATGCCCGCTGTAGGTATCATGTCTTCAGTTTCTAATACATTCAAAAGGTATAGGGTAGCATTATGTCGCTTACACATCGCAATGGCAGTTTCCATTGCATTAAGTGATGATTGGCTAAAGCTCATGGGTACCAGTATTCTTTTTATCTTATTCATAGTCGTTCCTTTTTTAGAAGGTTAATAATATGTGATGGGGCCGGTCACGGTATGCAGGGTTAGTTGGCAGATAGGGTTGTGGCAATATGATGGTTCAATGTGATAGGTACCGCTGCCTGGTTGTTTTCCAACCGTTTTTCTACATAGGCCGAATGCATGATGCGCAGTATGCCCATATAGTCCATTTTAAATTCTACCAAGTCGCCTACTTGCAGTTGGCGCTTATTGTCACTCAGGTCTACTACTATCATATCAGAGCTTGCCCCCGCTATTTCCATACTTTCATCTGCAGGTGTTATATGTCCGTCTTCTACATCCAGCAAGCCTATATCTACAATAGCCCTGCAGGTAGTGCCGGTAAGGCTTTCATCTATTTCGGCCACATGGCCTGCCAGGTTAGTGCCCATCTTACCATCCGGTATTTTGGGTTTTTCGTTCAATTCTATGATCTCGGCATATAGCTTGAAAACATCATTGTGCATATGGTCATAGGTTTCGCCGGTATATACATTGGTGCCCAGGAAAAGGGTTTCACCTACCCTGAAGTGGTTGATGCCTGTTGGCAACATCCCTTTTTCAATAAGGGGTATGGTAACAGATGCGCCACCCGAAACAAAAGGAAGGTGGTGCCCGAATTTAGCAGCTATCAACTCTTTGTACAGTTGCAACTGCATTAGTTTATCATAGTCGGGCAATACGCCGTACATACATGTCAGGTTTGTGCCAATGCCTACAATTTCTATATGCGGCAATTCCATCACCTGTGCATAGAAGTCTATAAACTGCTCGCGCATCACACCTTCGCGTAGCTCTCCCAGTTCCAGCATGATGACGATTTTGTGCTTTTTATTTTGCCTGCTTGCGGCGTCCGATAATAGTTTTATCGTTTCGTATTCCGTATTGAAACTGATGTCGGCATAGGCTACTACGTTTTCAGCATTTCTTTTTGCAGGGGGCTTGATAAATACTGTTTCTATCTCCGGCGCTATAGCTTTTATAGCCTTCAGGTTGGCTATGCGGCTATCGCATATCTGCTTCAGTCCAAGCGTTGCCAGTTGCTGTAAATATGTTTTATTTCCACAAAGCATTTTGGCTACTACAGCCCAGCTAATATCCTGCTCTTTAAACAAGTTGTCCAGTTGCCTGTAATTCTCTTTTAATTTCTTTGTGTTTAATGTTATAAATGCCATACTAGTTTTCCTTTTTTAATCTCATTTCCAAATACTTATTCTTAAATCCAAGGCCTTCATACAGTTTCTTAGCGGGGTTGTCCGGCTCTACATGCAGCGCAATATCGCCATTGCAATGGGTGATGGTTT
The DNA here is from genome assembly GCA_902168085.1 of uncultured Bacteroides sp. Lineage (GTDB taxonomy): Bacteria > Bacteroidota > Bacteroidia > Chitinophagales > Chitinophagaceae > Polluticoccus. The sequence goes on along the minus strand of CABHOP010000013.1, from coordinate 45,019 downwards.
CATTCATCAATTGCTTGCCAATACCCTTACCGCGATATTGTTCATGCGTTGCTATATATACCAGTATATTATCCGGTATATATCCATTCATGCCTGTTTTGTTTACTACTACTGCACCTGTCAGGTGGTCGTCATTCCATGCAGTGAGGATGGTGCCACCCGGTGTCTGGCTACTGAAGACATAGTCTATGGCTTTGTTGATATCCTCCGGCGTATCGCCGTACTTTCCCAGGTGGGTAAAAAGAAATTGTGTAATGTTTTTTTGTTCCTCCTGTGTAAGGCGGTTCTCTTTGTTGTAAATTCTGATCATAACAAAAATAGAATAACAGCAGGCATAGCCTGTTGAAAACATATAGGTAGCCATGTGCCTGAAAAGACCGGATTACCTGTTATACCTGTTATTGTTTATCAGCTCCTTTAAACTGATTTTTTGCAAAAAGGGCTATAGCCCGAAGCTTGTGGGAAACATTAGTAGCTATACTGGTAGAATTTCAAAAATTCGATAGCCCAAATCATGATCCCGGTTAATAAATCTGTACAAAGGTACGAAAAACAGGGCAGACAGGCAAGCTATCCCTTTAAATAACAATAGTTTGAATGGATATATGCTTATTAAACAGTGCGTATATGCGCTGAAATAAATGCTTTCGGTAAGTTATTAATGAAATGATAAAATGATGCCTTCGTTAAAAGGCATCATGAATACACAACATAATTTATGGCTTATATACCAGGCGCACAATGCCGCTGTTATACGCCTGGCTGTCGGTCAGTTTCAGTTGACGAAAGCTATCCAGCCCGCCAAAAATACCATCACCTTTGCCTAATGCTACCGGGTTTACAAACAGGTGGTATTCATCTATCAGCCCTTCTTTTACCAATGCCGATACAAAGGAGCTGCCGCCATATACAATAATGTCCTTGCCTGGTTGTTGTTTCAGTTTGTTCACCTCGGCTAGCATATCGCCCGTGGCTACGCTGGTGTTGGGCCATATGCTTTCGCTCATGGTTTTGGTAAATACTACTTTATGCAGCGCCGTAATGCGTGTGGCTACTTCATGCATCGGGTTATCAGGCTGCGTGTTCACATCTTCCCAATAAGGGATATAATCTACCGCCAGCTTGCGGCCTATCAGTATAGTATCGCTACTATCTGCCAGTGCCAGTACATGCGGGCGTATCTCTTCCCATGCCCATGTTACCCATGTTTGTTCATCATTCGGCCCGGTAGATACAAAGCCATCTACAGATATCTGTACTTGTAGTTTTAGTTTTCTCATATCTTTTTGCAACTGTTTGATTGCAAATATATGCAATTGTTTGGTTGCGGGAGAGAATCAGAAAATCTACTAGACTTATTTGGATTTAATCATCTTAATAACCTCGTCTACTCCAAGGAATTTCCATTTATTTGTAGCAGGGTCTATGATTGCAAAGATTTCTCCACCTCTTAAACGTTGATTATCTAGAAATACACTTAGGCTATTAGGCTCATTCAAATAGTGCGCTAAGACCATGTCCATAATATCATCAATGCACAGTTCAACTTCAGTTGTGCCTATCTTATTATCAAATAGCAATTTAATAAAAAAATGCCCTTTACATTGAATGTGAATTGTTATTGCTTTTGATTGGATATTATCAGTATTTATTACTTTTTCAGTGGACTGACTAGCAGCTAAATTTTCGACTGGTAGCTCTTTAAAACGGGTAACAATTTTCTTTACCCAATTCTTTAAGATAATGTAATGATCTTTTCCTGCTTCTTGCAAAAAAGCCTCAAAGTATGGTTTCAATATATATGCGGAGATCAGTCCTGGAATAGCCCATTCCATAGATGCATACATAAGTGTTTCTTTTCTTATTTCTGTGTTTACTCCAGTTGATTGGAGTTCTGCTACTAAGTCATCAATCAAATTGTCTGGAAAACGACTAGGGTAATTGATTCCAACATGTGTGCTCATAAGTCAATAGATGTAAGCTAAAAATAAAGTTTTTTAGCTTAGGCTTTTCCGTCACCAATACTCACCAATATCTATATATCACACATTTTCTGTATTTTTGCAGTAATGCAAAAGAAAAATTACGATATAGATAGCATACTTACCAATCTTAATATCAAAGCGCTCAACCCTATGCAGGAGGCTGCGCTGGAACATAGCGGTGCGGAGGATGATGTGATTTTACTCTCAGCCACGGGCTCGGGCAAAACCCTTGCCTTCCTGCTGCCGATACTCGAGCTGCTCGATTTTGATAACAAACTGACGCAGGCACTCATCGTAGTGCCATCACGCGAGCTGGCTTTACAGATAGAGCAGGTATTCCGCAGCATGGGCACGGGCCTGAAAATTACCTGCTGCTACGGTGGCCACCTGCGCGAAACAGAAGAGAACAACCTGGTGCAGCCACCCGCTGTAATAGTAGGCACGCCCGGCCGCCTGTGCGATCATATCCGCCGTACCAATATAACTGTAGATAGCATTCATACACTGGTGCTCGATGAATTTGATAAATGCCTCGACCTGGGCTTCCAGGAAGAGGTAGAGTTTATTATCGATTCCCTGCCCAATATCAACAAGCGCATCCTTACATCGGCTACGCGCCCCGAAGAGATACCCGATTTTGTTGGGCTGAACGAACCCACCACGCTCGATTTCCTCACCGGCGAAGAAGCCAAGGAAGTAAGGCTGGAAGTAAAACAGGTACTCTCTGATGACCGCGATAAGCTGGATACCTTGTTCCGCCTGTTGTGTATACTCAACCGTTCTACCATTGTCTTCTGCAATCACCGCGAGGCTGTAGAGCGTACCAGTGCTTACCTTACCGAGAAGGGCATCAATAATGAATTTTACCACGGTGCTATGGAGCAGCGCGAGCGCGATAGCGCCCTTTGCAAATACCGCAATGGCAGCACCAATATCCTGATAACAACAGACCTTGCCGCACGTGGCCTCGATATACCGTTCATCCGCTACATTGTGCATTACCACCTGCCACATACCGAAGATAGCTTCACCCATCGCAATGGCCGCACGGCTCGTATGGAAAGCAGCGGTACGGCTATACTATTGCTGGGCCCTGATGAAAAACTGCCTTCATATGTTGATGAAGACATAGAAACAATCGAAGTGCCTGAAAACCCTTCTTTACCCGACAGGCCTAAATGGGCTACGCTATTTATAGCTGCGGGCAAAAAAGATAAAGTGAACAAGGTGGATATCGTAGGTTTCCTGTCAAACAAAGCAGAGTTGAAGAAAGAAGACATCGGCCTGATAGAAGTGAAAGATTTCTTCTCCTTCGTAGCCGTTCGCCGCCAAAGCGTCAACTTCATCCTTACCAAGATAAAAGACCAGAAGATAAAGAATAAGAAAGTGAAGATAGACCTGGCGAGGTAGAAACAAAATCTGCAAAAACTACATGAAAACTATCAAAAACCATCAACAGATATAATTATTGACAATTAGTAATGTTATTTGTCATTAATAACACCCCCTCCCCTTCAGGGGAGGTCGGGAGGGGTAGAAACAAAATATAGTTCCTCAAAAACCGGAAACAAAAAGAAACAAAATCCCTATCACTGATCAACCAATCAACAAGTCAACAAAATGTCATTTTATACTACAAAGTCGCCTGTAACCATTACCTGCCACAAGCGCCTTGCTCCCTACCTGGAACAAGAGGTAAAAGAACTGGGCTTCGAGGTGGAAGAAACCTTTATAACCGGTGTGCACCTGTTTGCCACCATGAATGATTGCATCAAACTGAACCTGAACCTGCGCTGCGGCAGCCAGGTGCTTTATAGCCTCAAGCAATTCACGGCGGAAAATGCGGATGATATATATAACAATGCCGTAAAGCTGCCCTGGGAAGAGATATTGCCCGAAGATGGCTATTTCTCCATCACCAGCAATGTGATGAACGATACCATCAACAACAGCATGTTTGCCAACCTGCGTGTAAAGGATGCTATTGTGGATAGAATGCGTGATAAAACGGGCAAGCGCCCCTCAACAGGTGCAGAGCTGACCGGTGCCGTAATTCACCTCTTCTGGAAAAACGAAACAGCGGAGTTGTTTATAGATACTTCAGGCGATTCGCTGGCACGCCATGGTTATCGCAAAATACCCGGCCGTGCCCCGATGCTGGAAGCACTGGCGGCATCTACCATCCTCGCCAGCCAGTGGGATAGGAAGTCGCCGTTTGTAAATCCCATGTGTGGCTCTGGTACGCTGGCTATAGAGGCCGCGCTGATAGCTACCAATACCCGTCCCGGCCTGTTCCGTACCAACTATGCCTTTATGCACCTGATAGGTTACGATGATGAAGTATATGCAAAGGAAATGGATATACTGGATGAGCAGATACAGGAGTTACCCGGTTTGAAAATTATCGCCAGCGATTATAGCGAAGTGGCGATAGCCAATGCCCGCAAAAATGCGATAGCAGCCGGCGTGGTGAAGATGATAGAATTCCAGAAATGCGACTTTGCAGACACCACCGTGCCCGAGGGTGAAAAAGGGGTGATGTTTGTAAACCCCGAATATGGCGACAGGCTGGGTGAGGAAACCGAACTGGAAGAAACCTACGCCCGCATTGGCGATTTTATGAAGCAGAAATGTAAAGGCTATTATGGCTATGTATTTACAGGAAACCTAGACCTGGCTAAGAAAATAGGCCTCAAAGCCAAACGCCGTATCGAGTTTTACAACAGTACCATCGATTGCCGCCTACTGGAATATGAACTATACGAAGGGACAAGAAAGGTGGTGAAAGAAACCGATATTTAATTCGTATAAAGCCTATATTAATGAATCCTTTTGGAAAAACTATCAGATTATTTTTAGTAGAGGGGAGTGTGAATGGTCTAGTGACAGCTGAATTGTCTAATTGGACAGGTATCGGTATTAAGGTGCCCAGAATAAGGGTGAAAGATTATCAGTCTCGTAGTGAATTCCAGAAGCCTGGAGTATATATTCTGTTAGGCAAAAATGAAGATAATAATGATGCTGCATATATAGGTGAAGCTGAAATTGTATTTGCAAGACTAGCTGATCATCTGATACATAAGGATTTTTGGAACGAGGTAATATTTTTTGGAAGTAAGGACAGATACCTAAATAAAGCGAGTGTTAAATATTTGGAACATCGCTTACATGATATTGCTATAAAATCTGGTCGATATGCGATCAATCAAAATACACCAACCAAATCGGAGTTGTCAGAGGCAGAACAAGCTGAGCTCGAAGAGTTTTTGTCAAACATCAAAATTCTGACGGCTACCTTAGGACATAGAATTTTTGAACAAATAGAGGATACTTTTGAACAGTCTGAAAAAGAAAGCCACGCATTTTTCTGCAAGAGTACTGCCGGCGCAAATGCTTCTGGAAAGCCATCTACAGAGGGCTTTATAGTCTTTAAAGATTCAGTCTTTTTAGTTCAAGAGCAGCCTTCTTTATCAGAGAGCATTAGAGTTGAAAAAGCAAAAATGATTAATGATGGGACTTTGATTCCCTACGGTGATTTTCTTAAAACAACACGCCATTACACATTTAATTCTCCATCCAGAGCTGCAGCAATGATTTTAGGAAGATCAGCAAGCGGGCCTATTGAATGGAAAACCGCAAATGGAATACAACTAAAACAGTTTGAGATATAAAGATTAGAAGATAATTATGGCTACTACAAAAATAACAGTGAACAACAATGGCTCTCTGAAGATAGAGGGCGACTTTGAAATAGTGGATAAAGAAGGCAATCCATATGGCTTGATGGGCCGCGAGGTGGTTTCTATCTGCCGCTGTGGCTTGTCTAAGAACAAACCTTTTTGCGATGGCAGCCACAAAGGCCATTTTGAACACGAAGCGATGGCCTTCGATTTGCCACCTAAAAAAGCATAAAACCATGTTGACTATAAACTTCACACCACATCCTACACTTACTACAGAACGTCTTATCCTGCGCGAGATGGTTTTGGAGGATAAGCATGTTATGTTCTCCATGCGTTCCGATCCGGAGACGATGCGCTATGTACCGCGCCCATTGGCAAAAAATGTGGAAGATGCGGAAGCACTTATCAACGTGATACGGAACAATGTAGCTACTAATGAAGGCATCAACTTTGCCATCACGCTGAAAGGTAGTGGTGAGATGGTGGGTGCTATCGGTTACTTCAACATCTCTAAAGAGAACCACCGTGCAGAGTTGGGCTATATACTGCATAAAGACCATCAGGGTAAAGGCCTGATGCAGGAAGCCATAAAAGCCGTGATAGACTTTGCCTTCAATGATATGAAGCTACATGCTATAGAGGCTATAATAAACCCTGACAATGCCGCATCCATACAGGTGGTAGAGCGCAATGGCTTTACACGTGATGCTTTCTTTAAAGATTATATCATGCACAACGATGCGTATGTAGATGCATACGTTTATACGCTACTTACACCGCATCGTTAACGGGTAATACCATGCGGAGACTGCGGGGTTTTATCACTGCGTGCAGCGCTGCGGTCTTGCCAAGATATTCCCCATCTACCTGGAAGTGGGCAGGCTTTTTCAGCTTGATGGTAAGCTCTTTGGCTTGCAGTATCTCTGTCTTGCGCTTATCAAAACGGCTGACGTTGCAGAGCATCTTCAGTATCTCCCACAGCGATAGGCGTTTCATTACAATGACCTCAAAGCGCCCGTCGCTTATATCACCTTCGGGATTGATAACAGCACCGGTGCCGTATTTGGAAGCATTGGCTACTACTATCATCAGGGCATTGCGCCGTATGGTTTTACCATCCAGGGTTATAGTTGCTTTGAGTTGGCTCTTGTTGGCTACCACACGCCATGCTTCACGCATATAGCCCCATTTGCCACGGTGGTCGCTGTCTTCAAAATACTTGATGAGCTGGGCATTCATGCCTATATCGCTCAGGTGTATGGAAAGATGATCGTTTATCTCTACCAGGTCTATGGCTTTGTCATCGCCATTCCACAGTATCTCCAGGCAGGCTTCGGGTGTGGCCGGGAAGCCCAGTTCACGGGCCATCCCATTGGCAGAGCCTGCAGGTATAAGGCCGGTAAGTATGTTGGTGTCTGCCAGTGCGGTTGCTACTAGTTTCAGGGTGCCATCGCCACCTACGGCTACTACCATGTCGGGCTTCCAGTCTTTTATCCAGTACTGCAGGGAGCTTTCATCGTCTTTACCGCTAAGGGTAAATAGCTCTGTAATGATGTCTTTATCGCTGCAGTGCTCTTTGATAACTTGTTCAAGAGAAGCCTTTGGCTGCCCGCCCGAAATAGGGTTGATGACAAACAGTACGCGCGAGCCGGGGGATAGTGGCATGCTTTTTAATTTGTTGTTAACCAATAATAAACCGCTAAGGGCTTGATCAATACTATAAAAAAACTGCGCCAATGGGTGTATAGTCTGTTCAGGCTGAATACAATGCCGGTGGTTAAGGTATATCACGGCTTTGGTGATGATGAGGCGCTGAAGGTGCACGGCCACGTATTCAGTGTGTCTCCTTTTGGCAGAAAGAGCTTTAAAAATAAGGTGCTGCGGAATGCTTTGGCATTGATACGCCTGTTTATGGTAAAGACTAAACCCCGTGTAGAAGTAACACTCCACTGGATGGGACAGGCTTATACCACTACTACAGAAGATGATGGGTTCTTTGGATTTGAATGGACATCGCCGCAATTGCTGCCACCGGGGTGGCACGACGTGGCAGTATCGTTTATGCACCGCAGGTGGGGGCAGATAACCGGGCACGGTAAGATATTTATACCGGGTGATTCCAGTATTGCCTTTATATCCGATATAGATGATACTTTCCTCATTTCGCATTCATCCAACCTGCGTAAACGCTTATATGTACTGCTGACAAGTAATGCGCGTACCCGAAAACCTTTTGAGGGTGTGGTTAGGCATTATCAATTACTGGCGCGGGGTGGCAGGCCTTTCTTCTATGTATCCAGCAGCGAATGGAACCTGTATGATTACATCCGCAATTTTGCCGACCACAATGGAGTACCGGATGGCGTGTATTTATTGAATCAAATAAAGCACATCAGCCAGTTCCTGAAGACGGGGCAGAATAACCACAACGGTAAATACATACGCATCGTAAGGCTGCTGAAGACATACGAGGATAAACAGTTTGTGTTGCTGGGTGATGATAGCCAGCAGGACCCTTTTATTTACCAGCAATTGGCCAAAGACTTTCCGGGCCGTATACTATGCATTTACCTGCGGCATGTACGCGAAGACAGGTATGAGATCGTTAATAAACTGCAGCGCACCATGCAAGCTGAAGGTGGCGAGGTGTGTTACTTTCGCCATAGCGAAGAGGCTATAGCACATTCCCGCCGCATAGGGTTGATAAAAGACTAATTAAAATGTACTGCTAAGCCTGCATAATAATTAATGCCGGGTGCTGCATTATAATACCGCGCACCTGCTGCATTAACATCATTACCCAGGCTATAAGTTTCGTTGAGTAGGTTGTTGCCACCCGCAAATATATCTGCCGCCCAACGTTTGTATTTCCATTTGTACCCCAATCGTGCGTCTGCGATGGTATATGCATTGGCATAGGCGTTGTTCGCGTCATTTAGCGGAATCCTATCGTTGTAATAGCCATTCAGGTGCAGGTATAAGCCAATGCGTGTAGCAATATCGATACCCAATGCAGCAGTATGTGGCGGCACACCCGGCAATGCCTTACCGGAATAATCTTCGCTGAGCTGTATGAAGTTTTGATACCTGAAATGATTGTAGGTATAAGAAGCCTGTATATTGAAACGGTTTATAAACAGCGACTCATTTTGTATGAAGCGATAGTGTAATAGTACTTCTGCGCCCGCCTGCTGTGTGCCACCAGCATTTACATAGTAATCGCCACCAGCAGCATCGCGGCGCTGAGCTATGGTGTTGGAAAGCTGCATATAGAACACTGTGAGGTCATAATACAAGCGGCCATCCAGTATATATCCGCGTGTGCCGGCTTCATAGTTCCAGCCCTCGGTAGGGACCAAAGATAAATTGGCAGCGCTACCGGTAGGCACCAATTGATCAGTAGCGGGTGGTGCATAGCCTTTCGCTACAGAAGCGTAGATCGCATTATTGGTATTGAGCTTATATAGTATTGCCAGCCGCGGAGAGACCTGCACAGGGTATACACGTTTTATTTCAGCGCGCTGTGTTGGGAATAGCTGTTGCAACCGTGTTTCATAACGATTGACACTCACGCCACCGGTGAACAACCATTTGTGTATCTGCCAGCTTAGTTGTGTAAAGCCAAACAATATGTTATTACTTACTTCATTTTGCTGCTGCATGTTGCCGGGGTTGCCTGCAATGTTCAAATAGGTGTTTTCTGTGCTATAGCCTTGCTGCGTCTCACCACCCAATAGCCATTGCAGCTTGCTTGTACCGATGTCGTTCTCATACTTCAATACTTTACGCGCACCCAAGTTGGGCTGTGCTACACGTGAGTAGTTGCGGATGGTGGGGTTGATGAGACGGGTGTACGTGGCAAATGCAGTAGCCGTAGATTGCCAGTGTTGATTGTAGATATATTGATAAGTGAAGCCGCTGAGGAAGCTGCGCTGGTATATGGCTGCTTTGTTATCTACCGCGCCGGGAATGTTATTGGCTGTGAGCCTTGCCTGCTGAGGGTTTTGTTCGTATTGCGCTAAGGTGAGTGCACCCGGCGTTTGATAATATAGGTCGCTATAAAGGAAGTGGGCCGATAACAAACTGCGACCATTATTATTCAATACGGCATCCCATGATATAACATCCCTTCGCAATGCTGACTGTTGCCGGTAGCCATCGCTTGATAAATGTTGATATCGTAGCGTGTTTTGAAAGGAAGAATCGCCTATACGCGCCTCGCCCATTATATTTTGCTGATTGAAGCTACCGGTAGTATATGCTATGCTGCCACCTGTGTGCCAGGTTTCAGGTGTAATACTGTTAATAAGCATAACACCACCGGTACCTGCACCATATAAGCTGGCCCCGGGCTCTTTTATCACCTCCAGCGACTGAATATTGTAATAGCCCAACTGGTTGAGATAAGTAGTACCACCCGCATCAGTGAACGGAATACCATTGTAATAGGTTTTGATATTGCGCACACCAAAAGGTGCATTGTAGCTACTGCCCCGAATGCCCAAACGAAAACTGCCCGGCGAACGTTCTTCCATACGAAGCCCGGGCATATTGTTAATGGCAGGCAGGATGCTCGTGTTATTAAACCTACTTAACTGTTCACTACGTACTATGCTGATGGCTACAGGTGCATCTACGATATTAGTATGCTGCTCGTATGCGCGCACCACTACTTCGCTCAATATGCCGCCTTTTAAGGAGTCTGTTGGGATTAAGAGCGTATCCGTTTGAGCCATTGCATAGACAGGACATATGCAAGCAGCAAGTAGCAGTTTATTCATGAAGCACAGTTTGTTACCAAATTTAAATTTCATGCCACAATCTGCAACATTGGTATAGTTTTTTACCGTGGTTAGTTCAGAAAATCCTTGTTATGAAATACGGTTTTACAGTTCTGTTCCTTGGTGCATTCGCCGTACAGGCACAAACTAAAAAAGTGGACACAATGCCCGCCCCTTTTGCTACCAAATCGGTCACCAATTTTAGCAATGTGATAGGATGGGAGGAAGGGCAAACGCCGAAAGCACCTGATGGGCTCAAAGTGACACTGTATGCCGATGGCTTTGAAAACCCACGCTGGATGTATGTATTGCCCAATGGCGATGTAGTGGTTGCAGAAAGCAATTCGAACTACAGCGCTGTAAAAAAGGTGGGCGCTACGGTAATTGGTGCATCCAAATCGAACAACCTGGAAAATAGTGCTGATAGGATAACACTGCTGCGCGATGCCAATAAAGACGGCGTACCCGAAGGACGTTTTACCTTCCTTGAAGATTTGAAACAGTCCTTCGGTATGCTGGTAATAGGCAATTGGTTTTATGTAGCCAATACCGATGCCCTGATGCGCTATCCGTATAAAAGAGGCGATACCAAAATAGCCGGTGCCGGACAGAAGATACTGGACCTGCCTGCAGGCAAGCACAACCAGCACTGGACAAGGAATATTGTCTATAATCCTACCACAAAGAAAATATATATAGCCATAGGCTCCGGCAGTAATATAGCAGAATATGGTATAGATGACGAGATACTGAAAGCTACCATACTGACGGTGAACCCCGATGGCAGCAATCGGCAGATATATGCCAGTGGCCTGCGCAACCCCGTAGGAATGGACTGGGCGCCCGGTACAAATGTACTGTGGACAACCGTGAATGAAAGAGACGAGCTGGGAGATGACCTGGTGCCTGACTACCTGACCAGCGTGCAGGAAGGTGGTTTTTACGGGTGGCCTTACTCTTATTGGGGACAGCATGTAGACCCAAGGGTAGAGGTGCAAAAGCCGGAGCTGGTGAAAAAAGCGATAGTGCCGGATGTGAACCTGGGTGCACACACTGCATCATTAGGATTGGCTTTCTATACAAAAACGGCATTCCCGGCTAAATATCACAATGGTGCCTTTATTGCCCAGCACGGGTCCTGGAACCGGTCGGTACTTTCGGGCTATAAGGTTGTATTTGTGCCATTTAAGAACGGTAAACCTGCGGGGGCGATGGAAGACTTCCTGACAGGTTTTATAGCTGATATTGAAAAGGACAAAGTACATGGCCGACCTGTGGGTGTAACTGTAACACCCGATGGTGCGCTACTGATAACGGATGACAAAACAAACCGCATATGGAGAGTGGCTGCTAAATAAGTAAAGACGGAAAATCGTATTTTAGTCCTTAATACATAATAGTATTAAGGACTTTTTAGTGCACGACTTGTATCCTAGCACTATGAGGCCCTGAAAATTTGATAAAATCGGATTAAACTGAAACTATGGCGCAAGATGAAATAACAGAACTGGATGAAATAATAGTAATAGGCTGTTCGGCAGGCGACCATGAGGCGTTGCTGGGATTATTGCCGCAGTTGAAACCTGATTTTAATACTCCCATTGTAATAGTGCAGCACGGTGATGATGGTGGTGCAGCGCGGCTATTAGAACTGCTGGCAACTAAAACAAAAATTAAAGTAAAAGAAGCAGAGGAGAAGGAACTGATAACTGCGGGGAATCTTTATATAGCCCCCGCTGCCTATCATCTATTGTTTGCGAAAGACGGCTCTTTTGCTTTAAAGAAATCGGAGGACGTAAATAATAAGTCAAATATTGATATAGCTTTCAGTGCAGCAGCAGATGTATATGCCAGTTCCGTTATTGGCGTATTACTATCGGGGGGCCATATGGATGGACTGGAAGGATTTGAAGATATAAAAGACAATGGGGGTGTGACTATTATTCAGCAATTGGAAACAGCCGTAGTAAGTAATGATGCGATAGATATGGTATTGACTACGGATGAAATTGCTGCCTACCTGAATGCGCTATAAATGCCGGCATAGCTAGTATAAATTATAATTGATATTTGCAGGTGCAATGGAAGCCTCCAACAACAAACAGCGTAAGATCATCCATATAGATATGGATGCATTTTATGCATCTGTTGAGCAGCGCGACAACCCCGAATACAGAGGTAAAGCTATAGTAGTGGGCGGGTCGCCGCAGGGTAGAGGTGGTGTAGTAGCTACCGCCAGCTATGAGGCCCGTAAGTATGGCATACGGTCGGCCATGGCATCGAAGAAAGCGCAGGAACTATGCCCGCATGTAATATTTGTATATCCCCGCTTTGCAGTATATAAAGAGGTATCTGAAAAGATAAGAGAGATATTCCGCAGGTATACCGATGTGATAGAACCTTTGTCATTAGACGAAGCATACCTGGATGTGACGGAAGATAAACAAGGCATTGGTTCCGCCATAGAAATAGCCAAACGGATTAAGCAAGCTATAAAAGATGAGTTGCAGCTGACTGCTTCGGCAGGTGTGTCTGTAAATAAATTTGTAGCCAAAATAGCTTCAGATTATAACAAGCCCGATGGATTAACCTTTATCGGGCCATCGGCTGTAACAGAATTTATGGAACAGCTGCCCGTAGAAAAGTTTTTTGGGGTAGGTAAAGTGACAGAGCAGAAAATGCGCAATATGAACTTGTTTACCGGTGCCGACCTGAAGAAGCTGACAGAAGACGAACTGGTAGAACTGTTTGGGAAAACAGGCCGGTTTTATTACCACATAGTAAGGGGAATAGATGACAGGGAAGTGCATACCAGCAGGGAAACCAAATCGGTAGGGGCGGAGGATACTTTTCCTTACGACCTTACGAAGGTGGAAGAGATGAATACGGAATTAGATAGGATAGCCGGCCTTGTGCAGGCAAGACTGCAGCGATATAAACTGAAGGGCAGGACGATTACCGTGAAAATAAAGTATAGCAATTTCAAGCAGATAACCCGCAGCATGTCTATACCAAACCCTACGGATGATGCAGATACGATAGCATCTGTTGCAAAGGAACTATTACTATCCACATCGCCGGAAGGACAACCTACAAGATTGTTAGGTATATCGCTTTCTAACTTTAATGAAACAATAGAGAAGAGCCGCTATAAAGGTGGCAGCTGGCAATTGGAGCTCTTCTGATTTTTAAAAGGCTTGCCTGTAAGGCAAGCCCTGGTATGCAATCCCAATGCGGGGTATTTTTTTATGTATCGTAAATTATGCACGTAAGCCAAACTGGTAACTATCCAGGCGCTGTAACGTTTTTTCTACGTGACGTTTTACCGTACTGCTATAGCAAAGCTCTTGTGCTGCAGACAGAAATGTTTTCAGGTCAACTTCTGCTACGCGGCTGAATATGTTCCTTGCTTTTGATTTCCTAAGGTAGTTTAGTGTTCTCTTTTTCATATCTCGACGTGTTTTCAGTGTTTTGATGAAGTGTAGAATAAAAACCGTGCCAGACAATGCCATGCCGGCGTTAAAAATTGGGGAATGGGTGTGGTATAGTTTTTAACCCAAGCATAGGAAAAATTATAGCCATGCAAAAGTTGAGCAATAAGAAAGTAGCCGTATTAGTGACAGATGGTTTTGAACAATCAGAATTTGAAAAACCTATAGAGGCATTGAAGGCCGCAGGTGCGCAGGTAGATGTAGTATCGCTGAGAAGTGGCCAGGTAAAGGGATGGAAACATACTGACTGGGGCGATGCATTTAGTGTAGATAAAACGGTAGATAGCGTAACCAGTGAACAATATGATGGGCTGGTGCTGCCCGGTGGTGTAATGAACCCTGATAAACTGCGCATGAACCAGGATGCTGTAACCTTTGTGAAAGGATTTTGTGACGAGCAAAAGCCCATCGCCGCCATTTGCCACGGACCGTGGACACTGATAGAAACAGGCTATGTAAAAGGCAAAAAGATGACATCTTACCCTTCTATCAAAACAGACCTGGTAAATGCAGGTGCTGAATGGGCAGATGAAGAGGTGATAGTAGATAACGGACTGGTAACAAGCCGCAACCCGGATGATTTACCTGCATTTTGCAGTAAGATGGTAGAAGAAATAGCAGAAGGAAGCCATGCGGGCCGATAAAAACAATAAAGGGAGCATTCGCTCCCTTTATTGTTTAATACTGCATCGTTAGTTCTTGCCGGGGTATATCCTTGACACCTAATGATATTTTTTCTGTTTCTTCTATAAGTATCAAAAGCCTGGCCTGATGATGTTTGAAGGTTGCATTTTTGAAGTAGGCATGCGCACAGAAACGTTGCCCGTTTTTCTTTTTGTGATTATACACACCCCCGTCTAATATGGTTGTATTAACCGGGAGTTCATTACCAGGTGTGCAATAGAAAGTGCCTGCATCTCCGTTAATAAACTCTGTTTTGCTGAATTCAAACAGTTCGACAGCGGCATTATTTACATTAAGGCAATGGCCATTTACAGGATCGACCAGCAGCATTGGAAATGCAGACTTTTCAAAAAATACGTCATAATCTTCCATCTCGGTTTGGCTATTATATAGCATTACATCATGAATTTCTTCTAAATTGTTCTTTCTGAATATTGATACGATATCGGGAAATATCTCCAGTCGCGGAAATATAAATTTCTTCATACGATTGGAGTCGAATTTATACTGGTCACCCAAAAGCTGTGAAAAGAACGAACGGATGGGCTCCATCAGATTATAAGTGATGAGGCCTAGCATATAACCTTCGAGTAAAGAGCAGAAAATAATACTATTGATGTTTGACAGATACTCAAGGTTGACGCAGAAGCAGATTGCCGTATAGATAAAAAACATGTAGGTTGATTTTCCCCCGGTTCTCATAATAGGTGAGTTTGAATTGGTTAAAAAAATGGTGTGTTGATCAAAGGTTTTTAGATATTTTATTGCATAGCCTTTCTGGGTCGAAAGGTTTTGTTATAAAGTCATTCATACCGGCATTGATGGCCATTTCTTTTGCTTCATCAGATACATCGGCAGAGAAAGCAATGATAGGCACGTTTTTATTTGTTTTGCGTATGGCTTTTGTCGTTTCGAAGCCATCCATGCCGGGCATGTGCAAATCCATAAGTATAATATCATAGGTGTTCTGCAGTGTTTTTTCCAATGCAATAAAGCCATCTTCAGCTATGTCCAGTGTTACATTTTTATCTTGAAATACGCGTTTGGCAACAAGTACATTTAATGCATTGTCTTCTACTAATAAAATGCGCAGCCCACGTAAGTCTGTGGGGTAGTTCACTTTTACAGGATATGTATTGCCTGATTTTTCAAATGTCAGAAAACACTGAAAAGAACTACCCAGTCCAACAGAACTATCCACTTCAATATGGGAATGCATGAGTGATAATATATGTTTGCTAACATACAGGCCTAAGCCCATGCCATCGTGTTGGCGCGTGATATCATTGCTCAGATGACTGAAGGCATCGAAAATATATGGCAGGCTTTTAGGGGGAATACCCGCGCCGCTATCTTTAATAATAAACAGCACACTTACAGTATTCTCTGTTTCCGCCACTTTTTTAATACTTAGCATAACGCTACCCTGCATTGTAAATTTGATAGCGTTGCTAACCAGATTGTTCAGTACAAGTGCCAGTTTAGCGGCATCGCCAATAATGGGTGTGGTTAACGTGGTATCGAAATCGAACTGCAACGAAATATTCTTGCGTTGTGCTGTTAGTATTGAAAGATTGCAAACATTGCGGCACAAGCTCTTTAAGTCTATAGGTTTATTATGTAGTACCAGGCTACCTTTTTCTATATTATTATATAGAAGTATATTATCTAATACGCGGATAAGGGTGTGTGAAGACTCGTTCAGCAATTTTACATCAGGCTGTATATCTTCCGGCAAATCTTTTTTAGCAAGGTGTGCACCTATACCAGCTATAGTATTGACCGGTGTGCGTATTTCATGACTAATGATGGAAAGAAATTGTGACTTCTCCTTTATTCTAGTTTTCTTTTTTTCAGGTATCAGGGGCTTAACGATGCCCTCGTAATATAGATTGCCGTTGTAATTAGACTGCGTAAGGCTAACGACTCCGGTAAAAACGCTGCCATCCTTTCGTTGTAATTCAAATTCTTTAGAAAGTACCAGGTCTCCCATGCGGAGCAGCGCAAGAATGTCATTAAATGTATACTTATCGAAAAAAAGATAGAAGGGTGATGTGTTGATAACTTCAGAAGGATTGTATCCGAACAGAGATGCAAAAGCCGGATTTGCAGCTACACATACGCCATTCGGAGCTATCCGGAATAAACCTTCGGAAACATGGTTGTTAAGGAAAGCTATCGTGCTTTCTTTCTCTTCAAGCAGCTTCTTTTTTATGTGCAACAGGTTAGTGATACGCTTGTTTGCGATAATGATGCCGCCTGTGATAAATATGCAGAGCAACATTGTTGCACTCACATTAATGCCTTTTATAACGCTGAGGTAATTGCTGGTATATAAATGAGTAGAAAGCCGCCCCCCTAATTCTGTGAAATTGGTGATAAATAAGCACAGGGCGGAGAACAGTGCGAGAGAGATACTAACGCTTTTCTTTTCATAGGATATTATAATAAAAAGAAGCAGCATTAATGGGATATAAACCATGAATCCATAAACGGGGCTATTATAACCGGTATCGAATAATAGTACCAGTATGTTAGAGATTACAATGGAATTAATAGCTGTAGCTGTGACTTTGTTGCGAGATGCCAGCCATATATTTCGGCCATATAATAATGCCGCTGCAAAGAAATATATACTAAAAGCAGGGTAGTGGCCTATCTGCAGGCAAATAACAAATGCTATGCAAATGCATACAGCAAGTGCATTCAAATTCAACAGAATCTGTCTTTCATTTTTCATCGGTGAGTCCTCTATATGTAAATAAAGTAGCGCAGACGATAAACATCCTAGCTATTGCTCACCCTTAATTCCCCCTACGATGCGAATGTAAGTAACAAAAAATGATTTTTACACATAGAAAGGTTTAATTAATTCATAAAATATAAATTAATGTGTAATGTGTAAGGCGCTGATTGATGGAAAGGAGTATTAATATAGGATTAAGTTCTCTCCAGCCGTATAAACAGCCAGATAACACACCATGCTATGTATGGTAAGGCTACTTTTTAGTTGCTTTTTTCGTTTTGGCTTTAGCCTTATCGCTGTCAATTTTAATATTGGCTCGTATTACATCCCAGTACTCTTTGCTATAGCTAACGAATATTTCGCTACCTGCGGGAATGTCTTTCTTTGCATCTATATACACACGATTATCATCTTCAATGGTATATTCTGCATTATTACTGAGGCCTTTTATACGGCTGAGGCCAGTTGCGTCATTAGCATAGCGTGCATGTGAGCTTTTGTAGTTCTTGGCATCCAGCACGTGCTCATCGTCTATATGAAAGATATACCCGTTGTCTACATCTTTACTGGCGACTTTCCAGGTAGTTCTCTTGCCTTTATATTCTACAATACGGGTGCCTTTAGGAATGAAAACATTGGTGAAGAGACCTTTACCGGCATTGGGCAGGGTAGAGGTTTTAACGGAGAGATCCTTTTCAAGAAAAGCCATGAATTGTTTTTATCGAGCGCGAATTTATTCATTTATTATAATAAAACTATACGCTAATGCCAGAGACCGTCTATAATCTGCAAGAGCAGAACAGGAAAAACTATTGGATGCCTGAAACTATTGCCGCAACTTTGCAACGTTTTTATAAAGGACTTTGTAATGGACAACAACCTTTTTGATATAGTAGTGATAGGTGGTGGCTGCGTAGGACTGGCAACTGCTTATAAAGTAAACCTTAAGTATCCGCACCTGAAAATTGCAGTGCTGGAAAAAGAGGGTAGAGTTTCATCTCACCAAACGGGGCGTAACTCAGGGGTTATACATTCAGGCATTTATTACAAGCCCGGTTCTTACAAAGCGAAAAACTGTGTGGAAGGCAGGCGTGAACTGGTAGCCTTTGCAAAGGAGCATAATGTGAGGCATGATATATGCGGTAAGGTAATTGTAGCCACTCATGAAAGTGAGCTGGCGCATATGAACAAAGTTTATCAGAATGGCCTGGCCAATGGGGTAGAAGATATAGCCGTAATAACACGTGAGCAGATAAAAGAGATAGAGCCTTATTGCGAAGGTATATCCGGCTTGTGGGTGGGTTGCACGGGCATTATAGACTATGTAGGTTTTTCGCAGAAGCTGGCCGACCTGCTGGAACAAAAGTTCAATGGTAGTAAAGTGTTCCTGAATACAGAAGCAAAAGACTTTATCCACCAGGATGGCAAGACCATTATAAAAACAAATAATAAAAGTTTTGAAGCGCGTTATATAATAGCATGCGCAGGGCTGCAAAGCGACAGGATAGCAAAGAAAGAAGGTGCCGGAACAGAAGATGCTATCGTAGGTTTTAGGGGCGACTATTATGACCTGAGCGAGAAAGGAAGAAAGAAAGTGCGCAACCTGATATACCCTGTTCCAAACCCGCAATTCCCATTCCTGGGTGTGCATTTTACCCGTATGACGAATGGTGAAGTAGAATGCGGTCCAAATGCTGTATTCGTCTTTAAACGTGAAGGCTATAGTAAAACAGCCTTCAATGCAAAAGATACTGCTGAGGCTTTTGGCTTTGGCGGTACCTGGAAATTCTTTGCCAAGCAGTGGCGTTTTGGGCTGGATGAATATCGTGGTGCCTTCTCGAAAGCTTATTTCCTGAAACGTTTGCAGAAGCTGATACCTTCTTTGGAAAGCGACGACATTGTGCCCGGACGTGCTGGTGTGCGCGCAATGGCTTTATCGAAAGAAGGTAATATGATAGACGACTTTAAAATAGAAGTGAGCGGTAATGCCATCCATGTGCTGAACGCCCCATCTCCCGCAGCTACCGCAGCATTAGCTATCGGTAGTGCGGTAGAAGATATGGCCACTAAGCATTTCGGGCTTAACTAGGATTTGCGGCTTTCCCGTTTGGGCAGTATAAACTGTAAGATGCCATTTCGTACATCGAGTGTCACTTCCTGCTCTTTGGTATATTCGATCACTTCGTCGTCGGCATGTGCATCTGCGCCTACCCAGGACAGCGTGATTTGCCGGCCGCGAATGGCATTCACGGGGAAGGGTATTTCTTTCCCTTTGATAAGCTCTTTTATATAGCGGATTAATTTCTTCCTGTCCTTTTCTGCTATTAATACCGTTTCCAGTATGCCATCTCCAGGATGGCCTTTGGGATTGAGCACCAGGTTGGGGCCAATAGATTGTATATTCATTACTTCTGCCATCAGGTATTCACCCGAATAGTCTTTGCCATCTATAAATATCTTGCTTTCTTTAGGTTTGTAATTTTCCGCTATTTCCAGCAGCATTTCCAAAGCCATTTGCAGTTCTTCTTCAGGTGTGCCAACTGCTTTTTTATGCTTTTCCGTAATGCTATTCATCAGGTGCGGAAAAATACCGAAGCCAAAAGATTCAAGAAAGAATTCCTTATCGAGCAAGCCAGATAGCTGTACTGCGTCTATGGGTACTATGGCAGGTTTCTTCCACGATTGGATTATTTTTTCTGTAGAGAGTTGCGATAGCTTTAGCGTTTTGCCAATATTATTAGCAGTGCCCAATGGTAGCAAGGCTACCTTATATTGCTTATCTAATATTCTACGCGATAATAAAACATCAGCAACTTTCTTCACAGTGCCATCGCCACCGCCAATGATGAGAAAGTCGGCAGAGCTATCGAATTTCTTCCAGTTCTTTTTTTTGCTGGAGGTGTAGATGCACTTGAAGCCGAAGGATTCTATCAATGCTACGAGGGTTTGCGGCGTGTAGGTTTCAGCGCCTGCGGTTGGGTTGTGTATCAGTTGTGCAAGTTTCATATATACATAGTACTAAAAATCCGTACCATGCGCGGTGGCATGATTATGTAGCATTTTGATACATGAGAATACTGATAACAAACGATGATGGTATATACAGCCCCGGCATAGCAGCACTGGCCCGCATAGCTCAAAAATTTGGTGAGGTAAAAGTAGTGGCGCCGGATGTAGAGCAGTCTTCTATGGGGCATGCGGTGACACATTCGAGGCCTCTGTCGTACAAGAAATCGCCCATCAATTTTGAAGGTATAGAAGCGCACCGTGTAAATGGTACACCTGCAGATTGCGTGGCACTGGGCACACATATGTGGTCGCAAACAGATGTGGTGCTTTCTGGCATTAACCTAGGCCCTAACCTTGGTAATTCGATGTGGCATTCAGGTACATTGGCGGGAGCCAAACAGGCTGTATTGCTGGGTATAAAAGGTATTGCTCTAAGCACACCGGTAGGCAAAGACGAACCAAAATTTGATGCATTGGAACCTTATGTAGAAAAGGTGCTTGCCCTGCTATTGCAAGACAAGCACCTTGGATTGTTCAATGTCAATTTTCCGCAAAAACCAATGGGCATGATGTGGACCCGACAGTCGGTACAATTTTACGATGGTAAGATAGTGCCGGGCATAGACCCTATGGGTAGAAAACATTACTGGTCGACCGTAATACCGCTGGACCCTGCCGAGGAAGGTTCTGACCGATGGGCTGTAGAGAATAACAAGGTTTCCATCACCCCGCTTCGTCTTGATCTTACAAATGAAACCTTGTTATCTTCACTACAGTTTAGCCACCCCCTTGACTAAATTATTTCCAGCCACCACCTACTGCGCGGTATAATTCTGTAACAGCATTGAGATGTGCCAGTTTTATATTGGCAAGAGCCAGCTCACTTTGCAGCGAGTTGCTTTGTGCTGTTATTACTTCCAGGTAATTGGCCATGCCGCTCTGGAATAGCAACTGGGCATTTTTTGTGGCTTGCTGAAGCACCTCTGCACGGTTGCTGGCAGCACGGTATTGTTCGTTCAGCTTTTCAATCTTCACCATTGCGCCCGATACCTCGCTCACTGCCTGCAATACAGATTGCTTGAACTCAATGACCGTTTTTTCTCTTTCTATTTTAGCGATATTGTAGTTGGTGCGTATAGCCCTGCGTTGCAGTAATGGTTGTGCTATGGCGCCCGTTACTGCACCAAACAAAGATGCAGGCAGGTTGAACCAGTTACTTGCTTTGAATGAATTGACGCCACCTGTAGCTGTGATATTCAGCGCAGGGTAGAAGTCTGCCTTTGCAAGACCTACCCTGGCATTAGCAACTGTCAGTGCCAGCTCCTTGCTTTTTACATCCGGGCGATTGCTCACCATCTGTGCAGGAATACCTGCAGGTAATGAAGCCGGTATTTCCAGGTCATCGAGTTCCGCATTTCGTTCTATACGTTGTGGTACGCTGCCGGTAAGGATGCTCAGGTTATTCTCTACCAGTTCTATGTCCTGCTCCAACTGGGGTATGAGCTGTGCAGCTACCAACTGCTGTGCCATAGCCTGCTGTGTAGCCAACGCAGTCACTTGCCCTGCTTCCTGCTGTAGTTGTAATATACGTACCGTACTATCTGTAAGGCGTACATTCCTTTGTGCAACTTTTAATTGCTCATCCAGCATCAGCAAGTTATAATATGATTGTGCTACCATTGTGATGATGCCCGTTTGCACGGCTTTCCTTGCTTCGGCTGTTTGTAAGTATGTTGCCAATGCAGAACGCTTACGGTTGCGCACCTTACCCCATATATCTGCTTCCCACGATATGCCAATGTTGGCACTGAAGTCTTCGATGTGCTCTGTACCTAAAAACTGGCTGGTAAGAGAGCCATTCAAGCTGTTCTTTGATGGAACAGTACTTGAAGCTGCTACGTTCAACCCAACTGCGGGCACTAAAGACATGCGTGCTTGTTTTAAAGACTGCTGTGCTATCTCCAGGTTTTTGACTGCTAATTGCATATCAAAATTCCGTACAAGCGCTGTGTCTATTAATTGCCGCAATGTTTCATCGGGGAAGAAATCCTGCCAGTGAATGTTTGCTATGGTTTGTGTATCTGCAGTGGCGCTATTGCGATATGCAGATGGTATGCAATCATTGGGTGTTTTAACGTCTTTAGATATACGGCATGCCGATGCTAATAAAGCTATGAGCAGCCATAAGATGTTATATGTCTTTTTCATGAAGTCTTATGTTATTATACAGTCTGTGTATCTAATGCTAATGAGCTTTTCAGTTCTTTATGATTGCCATTGTTGTCATCATCGAAATGCCAAACCTGTGGTTTCTTACTTACCTTCTCATGCAAGTATTGGAACACAACAAACAGTACAGGGATGATGAACAGGCCCAGTACTACGCCGCTTATCATGCCGCCTGCTGCTGCGATGCTGATGGAATGGTTGCCTAAGGCAGACGGACCGGTAGCACTCATCATAGGTATCATACCTACTATAAAGGCCAGAGAAGTCATGATGATAGGGCGTAGCCTGAGCTTGGCAGCTTCGAGCGCTGCTGCAAGTAAGGTTTTACCTGCACGCCTTCTTTGTACCGCGTACTCCACTATCAGGATAGCATTTTTTGCCAGCAGGCCTATTAGCATTACCAAGGCCACCTGTACATAGATGTTGTTTTCAATGCCTGCGATGCCAATAGCTGCAAACACACCAAATACGCCGGTAGGAATAGACAGGATTACAGACAATGGCAGGATATAGCTTTCGTACTGGGCTGCCAGCAGGAAGTAAACAAACAACAAACACAATGCAAATATGATAACCGATTGAGAGCCTGATGTGATCTCTTCTCGTGTGAGGCCGGAAAACTCATAGGTATAACCGGATGGAAGTGCTGTTTTAGCTACTTCTTCTACAGCCCTGATAGCATCACCCGAGCTGTAACCCGGTTTTGGCATGGCATTGATGCCTATAGAGCCGAAAAGGTTGTAGCGCGATACTGTTTCCGGTCCAAAGACGCGTTTCAGTTTTACCAATGTATTAATAGGTATCATTTCGCCATTCCTGTTCTTAACAAACACACCGGCTATAGCCGAAGGCTCGGCGCGCGATGATACATCTGCCTGCACCATTACACGGTAATATTTACCAAAGCGGTTAAAGTCTGACACCTGCACACTACCGAAGTAAGCTTGCATGGTTTGCAACACATCGCGTACGCTCACGCCCAGTTGTTTAGCTTTAATGTCGTCCACTTCCATTTCCAACTGCGGATAATTTGACTGGAAGGATGTAAAGGCTACGGCTATTTCTTTCCGCTTCATCAGTTCGCCAATGAAGTTGTAGGCGATGCCGCTAAACTTATCAAGGCTACCGCCGGTGCGGTCTTGCAGCACCATTTCCAAGCCATCTATATTACTAAAGCCCGGAACGGTGGGGAATGTAAAGACAAAGAAATTACCGCCATCTATCGTAGCAAGCTTGGCACGCATTTCATTCATGATGCCATTGATGTCTTTTATCTTACCACGCTGTTCGGTAGGCTTGAACAGTACAAACCCTGTAGCAGCCGAGGGGCTGGTAGAATTGGTCATGATGTTGAAGCCTGAAATGATATTCACCGCTTCAACAGATTCCATTGGTTTCAATAATTCATCCGCCTTATGTAATACTTGAGTAGTGCGCTCTAAGGATGCACCGGGTGGCATTGATAAGGCTATAACTGCAAAGCTCTGGTCTTCACTAGGGATAAAGCCAGTTGGTGTTTTGCGCACCATCCATACTGTAAGCAATGTAACAAGTGCTAACCCGCCGAGGCTTACCCATTTGTAGCGTACCAGGAATTTCAGGCTATTGGTGTACTTGCCCGTCATGGTGTTGAAGCTGGTATTGAAAGCTGTAAAGAAGCGGTCTTTAAAGCCTTTGGTTGTAAGTTTTGTTTTATCGCTGTGTGTGTCTTTCAAAAATAAAGCACACAATGCCGGGCTAAGCGTAAGGGCATTGATGGCGGATATTACAATGGCTATGGCCATCGTAAAGGCAAACTGGCGATAGAATAATCCTGTAGAGCCTTTCATAAAACCCACCGGCAGGAATACCGCCGACATTACCAGTGTAATGGAAATAATAGCACCTGTTATTTCGCTCATGGCCGAAATGGTTGCTGCGCGAGGTGGCAGGTGCTTATGTTCCATTTTTGCATGCACGGCCTCTACCACTACAATCGCATCATCAACCACTATACCTATGGCGAGGACCAATGCAAACAAGGTGAGCAGGTTTATAGAGAAACCGAACAACTGCATGAAAAAGAATGTGCCGACAATAGCCACAGGTACGGCTATTGCAGGTATTATGGTAGAACGAAAATCTTGCAGGAAGATGAATACTACGATAAATACCAGCACAAATGCTTCTATTAAAGTATGCTTTACCTGGCTGATAGACTGGTCAAGGTCTTTCTTGGTGCTATACAGCATCAGGTGTTTTACGTCTTTGGGAAAATCGCGTGCTGCTTTTTCCATCAGGTTATTGATGGCTATCTGTATTTCGTTGGCATTAGAACCTGCTGTTTGCAGTACGCCAATCGTAATACCTTGCTTACCGTTTACCAGGTTGGCACTACCATAAGTATAAGAGCCAAGTTCTACACGTGCCACGTCTTTCAGCCGCAGCACAGAGCCATCTTCGTTTGAACGTATCACTACATCGCCATATTCTTCGGGCTTGGTCAGTTTGCCTTTGTATTTGATGATATATTCAAATGCTTCTTTACTGCTCTGGCCAAACCTGCCGGGGGCAGCTTCCATATTCTGGTCTTGTATCGCCGCCATTACTTCTTGTGGTGTCATGTTGTAGGCTGCCAGTTGTGCAGGGTTCAGCCATACGCGCATAGAATAATTCTTATCACCAAATACAAACGCCTGCCCTACGCCGGGTATCCGTTTTATTTCCGGCACAATATTGATACTGGCATAGTTGGAAATAAACGTTTGGTCGTAGTTTTTTTCATCTTCGCTATACAGGTTGATGGCCATGATGAAGCTGTTTTGCTGCTTGGCTGTCACAACACCTGCCTGCACCACCTCAGCAGGAAGCTGGTTGGTAGCTTGCGCTACGCGGTTCTGCACGTTGATGGCAGCCTGGTCGGGGTCGGTACCCAGGCGGAAATAAACATTGATGGTAAGTGTACCATCATTACTGGCGGTAGAGTTCATATACGTCATGTTCTCTACGCCATTGATTGCCTCTTCCAGCGATGGTGCTACGGAGCGAAGCACTGTTTCTGCATTCGCACCCGGATATACGGCCATTACCTGTACTACTGGCGGGGCAATATCGGGGAACTGTTGTAATGGGAGGTTTGATAATCCCAACACACCCATGATAACCAGCAGTATGGATATTACTGTGGCTAATACCGGCCTTTCTATAAATTTTCTAAACATTGATTCTTCTTTTAAGTGTGGGTGATATGAATGGTTGACTATTTACCGGCAGGTAGCGGCTTCACTTCTGCACCTTCCTGCAGCCTGTCGAGGCCGCTATACACAATGCGGTTACCACGTTCTATGCCATCTTTTACGATATAGTCGGTACCTACTTTGCCGGCAATAGCTATCGGTTTTTTGCTGATCTTATTTTTATTGTCGAGCACATACACAAATACTTTGTCCTGCAGTTCCAGCGTTGCCTGCTGCGGCACTAATAGTGCATGGCTATGCTGCTGGCGAATGCGCACCTTGCCCGTGTTGCCTGAGCGCAGTATGCCTTGCTGGTTAGGAAATGTGGCACGCAGGGTGATGGCACCAGTGGTTTTATCGAATTGGCCATCAACCATGTCTACTTTGCCTTTTGTGCTGTATTCTTCATTGTCGGCCAGTATCAGCGCCGCTTCCGGTAATTTGCCGGCAGGGTATTGCTTGCTGAAGTGTATGAACTCCGTTTCGCTCATAGAGAAGTAAGCATGTACTTCACGCACATCCGATAATGTTGTAAGCGGGGTAGGGTCGGTATTGCTTATCAAGCTGCCTTTTTTATATGGCAGCCTGCCAATATATCCGCTTGCCGGCGCTTTTATTACCGCGTAGCCCATGTTGATGCGCGCTGTGCCTGCCGCTGCCTTTGCCTGCTCGGCACGAGCGATGGCCATTTTATGGGCGGCTTTGGCGGTTTTTAGCTGCACTTCTGATACTACCTTGTTTTCTACCAGGGGCGTTAACTTATCTACCTCCAGTTGTGCTGCTACTACAGCAGCTTCGGCGGCATGTTGGTTGGCTACAGCATTATTTAATTGCTCACGGTAGGGCTGCTCATCTATCCTGAAAAGCGGCTGGCCGGCGGTAACATAAGCGCCTTCGTCAACATAAATATGATCGAGGTAACCATTTACCTGTGAACGTATGGCAACGTCTGTTTTGCCTTGTATAGCTGCTGTATAATCCTGCCACGTAATGGCTGCGGCTGTATCTACAGCCAGCACAGGTACGGCAGGTGTTTGTGCCCCTTGCTGCCCGGCTGATGAATCCTTACAGCTTTGCAGCGCGAATGCTAATAAAATACTTGTTACAATAAAAGTGGTTCGTGCAATTGGTCTAAAATGTTTCATCTGGTTCATAATTAAGATGCAAAAGAACCAAGCCTGCCTTACAGAAATTTGCCATAAATGACCAGTGTATTTATAAATGACGAATTGAATTGGTCATTTATAATTGAAATAATCGAAATGCGTGCTTTTCTTTGCACGAGATGGAGTAGGTATGTTTCGTATTGGTAAAAACATAATGGAGAATGTGTGGTTCCAGGAATTCCTGGTGTTTGCAACCCTGTTCGTGCTGTTCACGCTCAACGACTGGATGCTGATAACCAGTTGGAATGCACTGTGGGTAGGATTGGGTTATTTCGGGATACTGTATGTGCATGCGCTGTTGCACCGCTTTTTTATCCTGCCGCGCCTGATGGAAAAGCAACAGCCACTAAAATATGTGCCCATAGGGTTAGGCCTATTACTGGTATTCGGGGCAGCATTAACATTGGCCAAATCCTTTCTTTCGCCGGATTGCTATATAATGAACAAAACCACTGCAGAGCAAAGCTTCCTGTTTAATACTGCCACCTGTGCTGTTAGCCTTATAGCTATTAATTCTCCTTTCATCATGCTACGCTTCTACAGGCAGAAAAAGAAGGAAGCATCTTCGCAGTTATGCATCAACAATACTGAGCTCAACCTACTGCGTTCACAGCTCAATCCTCACTTCCTATTTAATACATTTAATAACCTATACGGCATCAGCCTGCATGAGCCTTCGCGCATACCTGACCTGATATTGCAGGTGTCTCAACTGATGCGCTACCAGTTGGATAATATATGTAAGGAATGGGTTTCACTGAAAGAAGAGCTAACCTTTGTAGAAAACTGTATAGCGCTGGAAGAAGAGCGTGTAGGCTGCCGCTGTGATATTCAATATGAATTTAAAACAGACCAGCCGGACGCACCATATTATATAGCACCACTCATGCTGATGCCTTTTATTGAGAATGCTTTTAAGCACGGCGCGAATAATATTGAAGCCTGTTATGTGCATACCCTTATAGAAGTGAGGAACGGCCAGCTGGAACTTACAGTACGCAATTCCATGCCTAAAAAAAGCAGGCAGGTCACCTCAACCGGCATTGGGCTACAGAATATTGAGCAGCGTTTGCAGATACTGTATCCAGGTAGGCATCGGCTTCGCAGGCATATCACCAGGGAAGAGTACCTGGTATCGTTATCTTTGCAATTACAATAAGTAGATGGTGACTACGAAAGTAAAATGCCTGATAGTAGATGATGAAGCGGCTGCGCACTATGTGTTGGTCAACTATATAGAAAGGTTGCAACACCTGGAACTGGTTGGCCAGTGCCATAATGTACTGGAGGCAATCAACTTTCTGCACGCCAATCCAGTAGACTTAATATTCCTCGATATCAACATGCCTGAGATGACAGGCTTCGACTTGCTGAATACATTAAGCAATCCACCTAAAGTAATACTTACAACTGCCTACACTGAATTTGCATTGGAAAGCTATGAGTATGGTGCTATTGATTATTTGCTGAAGCCAATACACTTTCCGCGCTTTTTGAAAGCGGTGGAAAGGTATATGTCGCTGCAGCCTGTTACAAGTGCAGAAAATACCAGCGATGGTGATGCGCCCTTTATGGTGAAAGCGGATGGTAACTGGATACGTATAGATCCAAAAGAAATGCTGTATGCCCAAAGCCTGGGTAACTATGTGAAGATATTTACCAACAAACAGACCCACCTGGTAACCATCACTACTACAGAACTGGAACAAAAGCTACCTGCAACGCGGTTTATGCGCATCCACAAGTCGTATATTATAGCGCTGGATAAAATAAACAAATACAGCAATCAAACTGTTACCATCGGTGATGCAGAATTGCCTGTGGGCATAAC
This sequence comes from uncultured Bacteroides sp., assembly GCA_902168085.1. Taxonomy (GTDB): domain Bacteria; phylum Bacteroidota; class Bacteroidia; order Chitinophagales; family Chitinophagaceae; genus Polluticoccus. Next base: position 16,199 of record CABHOP010000013.1, on the reverse strand, counting down.
GTACAGGCGCGAGCTTTCAGACAGGATGAAATAAGTTTTAATCTCTTTCTTTTAAATTGAAGGTACTAGCCAATAGTTCGAATGAACGCTTACGGTCATTTGCATCGGCAGCCATTGTAGAAACGATCAATTCATCTATTCCAAAGTCGTTTAGTAATCGTGTGATCTGTTCTTTTACATCATCGGGTGTGCCGGATATAACACGTCCGCTATTGTGTTTGATACGGTCCAGCTCAAAGCTTGAAAACGTATAACTTGGAATGTCATCAGGAGCCGCTATGTTATGAAAATTGCCTTTCTCAAATTGAAGCAGTATATAGTCGAGATGCTTGCGCATAGCGGCAGCTTTCTCTTCCGTTTCGCCGCAGAGTACTGATATAGACATGATAGCATGTGGTTCGGGGAATTGCTGAGATGGTTCGAACTTTTTACGGTATACATCTACTACATCAGGTTGCACAAAGCCATTGATGAACTTTGCCACGGCAAGACCCAACCCAAACCGCGCAGCAATTTCGCTGCTGCCACCGCTGGAACTAAGTATCCATTGCATAGGTATAGTGCTGCACTGCGGTACGGCTATTATAGGGCCATGTTGGGTAGCAGCCGAATCCCTGAAGAAATGCTGCAAATGTTCTAATTGTTGCAAATACTTTTCTTCTGCAAAATCATTAGAAGGATTGAGCAGGTGTGCCGTAATGCGGTCTCCACCCGGCGCACGACCCATGCCCAGATCTATGCGGCCAGGGAAAAGCGTTTCCAGCATCCTGAAATTCTCTGCCACCTTCAGTGTGCTATGATTGGGCAGCATAATGCCACCGGAACCGATGCGTATATGCCTGGTAGCATCCGCAAGTTTCACCATCAACACCTCGGGGGTAGAGCCGGCTATAAATGTGGAATTGTGGTGTTCTGATACCCAAAAGCGATGGTAGCCCAGTTTATCGGCTAACTGTGCTGTAGCAATCGTTTCCGCCACAGCCTCGGCTGCAGTACATCCTTGTCTTACAATAGACTGATCGAGAATGCTAAGCTTTATTGGTGCCATAATGCCATTGTTGATGTAAAGTTATGGGCATGCATGGCATCATTTGTTTATTATATGCAATGCAGTTATAGGCTGCGTATATATCAGCGCAATGTTAAATTGATACCAACGGAAAAATTTATTTTGCAATTATTCCTGAAAAGTATTTTTCTTTGCATTGCAAATTTTTCAAACACTTCTCAGATCAACGTAAGAAATGAAAAAAACCTTCATTACATCGCTTGACGATACCACCGCACCGGTTGCGGGTTTCGGGCGTGGGTTTTTTGCTGAATCCCTAACAGGTTCAGTTTTTTGCAACAGGTTTACCTGCCTGTGGTTGCGACGTTGATATCCTGGTATTCCGATAGTCATTGACTGTTGAAGAAGCTTTTAAAAGCTTTCGTCCATTGAAGCTCCGCATGTTCATAGCGGTGGTTTCGTGTATTTACCACATTTTTTTAATTCATACATAAATGAACCAAACCTTTAAGGTATTGGTGGCCTCCGGTCACCATACCGGTTATGCGCATGCCATTTGCGAAGAAATGGCAGCGTCTGCAAAGGCTCGCGGTACAGGCATAGCTAAGCGCACGCCTGAATACCTGCAGGAAAAAATGCTGCAAGGCAAATCGGTCATTGCTTTTTCGGAAGCCGGTGAATGGGCAGGTTTTTGCTATATAGAAAGCTGGAGCCATGGCGAGTATGTAGCTAATTCCGGCCTGATCGTATCGCCCAACTTTAGAAAGAGTGGCCTTGCCAAACTGATCAAACAACGAATATTTGAGCTGAGCAGGGACCTATATCCGGATGCAAAAATATTTGGATTGACCACCGGCCTTGCTGTAATGAAAATCAATAGTGACCTGGGGTACGAGCCCGTTACATATTCGGAACTGACACAGGATGATGCCTTTTGGGCAGGCTGTAAAAGCTGCGTGAATTACGACATACTGATGAGCAAAGAGCGAAAGAACTGCTTATGCACAGGTATGCTGTACGACCCGCAGGATCACTATACACCGGAAGAAACAGCCAGCCATTTCAAACAAAAGGCCCCTGTATATGAGCGGCTCATTAATGTCAAGAAAAACAGGTTTTTAAAAATATTTACAAAAAAAGGCCAGAGCTGTAAAGCAGTAACCACAAAGCAAGAAGGATGAAAAAAGTAGTACTGGCATATAGCGGCGGTTTAGATACAACATATTGCGCCATTTACCTGCAGAAACAAATGGGGCTTGAAGTACATGCTGTAACCATACAAACTGGCGGCTTTAGCAATAAAGAGCTGGACGATATCGAGACAAGAGCAAGGGCACTGGGTGTGGCATCATTTAAAGTAGTAGATGTAACGCAGAAATACTATGAAACCTGCATCCGCTACCTGGTATATGGTAATGTGCTGAAGAATGCCGTATATCCGCTAAGTGTAAGTGCAGAGCGTATGGTGCAGGCTATATCGGTAGCGCAGTATGTGCAGCAGATAGGTGCAGATTATGTAGCGCATGGTAGCACCGGTGCCGGTAACGACCAGGTGCGTTTTGACATGGTCTTCCAGGGTATGATACCCGGGGTGGAGATACTAACACCTATCAGGGATATGAAACTGAGCCGGGAGCAGGAAATGGCATACCTGAAAGAGCATGGTGTAGATATGAACTTTGAAAAGGCTAAGTATAGCATCAATAAGGGGCTGTGGGGCACATCTGTAGGTGGAAAAGAAACATTGACGAGCAATGAGTATTTGCCTGAAACAGCATGGCCAACACAGGTAACGTCAACCAGCCCGAAACAAATAACACTGCATTTTGAAAGGGGGGAATTGATTGGGCTGAATGATAGCATGATGGATCCTGTGAGTGCTATTCAGCAATTGCAAGACATAGCACAGCCATATGGTATAGGCAGAGATGTGCATGTAGGCGATACCATTATCGGTATAAAAGGAAGGGTGGGATTTGAGGCTGCGGCACCTGTAATTATCATAAAGGCGCATCATTTATTGGAAAAACATACCCTTACCAAGTGGCAGATGTATTGGAAAGAACAACTGGCTACGTGGTATGGCAATTGGCTGCATGAAGGTATGCTGCTGGACCCTACTATGCGGAATGTGGAAAGTTTTATGACCGATACCCAACAGATGGTGACAGGTAAAGTGTATGTGACTTTGTACCCACATCGTTTTGTAGTAACAGGTGTAGACACACCTCATGACCTAATGAACAATGCATTTGGCGCATACGGCGAAATGAATAACACCTGGAATGGCGATGATGTGAGAGGATTTGCTAAAATATTCGGCAACCAGGTATCTATCTACCATGCAGTTAATAGCAATCAAAATGTATTTGCAGATGAAAAAAATTAAGGCAGGCATTATAGGTGGCGCAGGCTATACTGGCGGTGAGATGTTGCGCATATTATTGCAGCATCCGAATGTGGATATAGCATTTGTTCATAGCCGCAGTAATGCCGGTGTGCCTGTATACCATGTTCACACAGATCTGTTGGGTGAAACAGATTTGTTGTTCTCTTCTGCGATTGAAGATGTTGATGTGCTGTTTCTATGTGTGGGGCACGGTGAGGCTAGTGCATTCCTGGAGCTGAACAAGATAAGTGGACAAACGGTTGTTGTTGATTTATCTCAGGATTTCAGATTGCTTGCAAAGAGTAGTATGGGTGAACGCAACTTTGTATACGGTTTGCCGGAAGCTTATAAGGAGCAAATCGTAACGTCAAAAAGCATCGCCAACCCGGGATGTTTTGCAACGGCTATCCAACTTGCTCTATTGCCATTGTCGGTAAAGCAGCTATTGTCGGAAGTTCATGTAACGGGTATAACAGGAGCCACCGGGGCGGGACAGAAACTTCAAGCCAGCTCGCATTTTGCATGGAGGGCTAATAATATACAAGCATATAAAGCGCTGTCGCATCAGCACGTGGGGGAAATCGTACAGACATTACGTGGCTTCCAGGATAGTTTTAAACAACTGGATTTTATGCCCTGGCGCGGTGATTTTGCCCGAGGGATATATGTTTCAGCGTATATGAAAACAGATATAAGCCTGGATATAGCCTATGAATTGTATGAAGCCTATTACAGTCAGCATCCATTTACCCATGTTTCTAAAAGTGTAGTGGACTTGAAACAGGTGGTCAACACGAATAAATGCATTGTATCGCTGGAAAAGGTAGAAGATAAGTTAATAGTGCATACTGCAATAGATAACCTAATGAAAGGCGCATCGGGACAGGCCGTGCAGAATATGAACCTTGTATTTGGATTACCGGAAGATGCAGGGTTGAAACTTAAATCGATAGCATTCTAAAAAATATTGAAATGAAATTATTTGATGTATATCCTATAAATGATATAAATATAGTAAAGGGTGAGGGTGCTCATGTGTGGGATGATAATGGGAAAAAATATCTTGATTTCTATGGCGGGCATGCAGTTATATCCATAGGCCATGCCCATCCGCATTATGTGGATAGGATAACAAGGCAAGTATCTGAGATCGGTTTTTATTCTAATTCTATCCGTATCCCTATCCAGCAGCAACTGGCCGAAAAATTGGGTGAAGTATCGGGAAAGAAAGACTACCAGCTTTTCTTGTGCAATTCCGGAGCAGAAGCCAATGAGAATGCGATGAAGCTAGCTTCTTTCCATACAGGAAGAAAGAAGATCGTAGCTTTTTCTAAATCATTCCATGGCAGGACATCTTTAGCGGTTGCTGCTACAGATAACGCAATAATCGTAGCGCCCATAAATGAAACGGATAATATTGTTTTCGTGCCATTCAATGATGTGGCTGTACTGGAGCAGTACTTCGCACATCACGGTAATGAAATAGCAGGTGTGATTACGGAGGGTATACAGGGTGTGGGCGGTATTAATATAGCTACTGTAGAATTTTTGACGGCAATACGCAATCTCTGTAATACTTATGGTTCGCTCTATATAGCAGATAGTGTACAGTGTGGTTATGGCCGTAGCGGGCAGTTCTTTTCGCATGCGTATGCAGGTGTGAATGCTGATATATATACAATGGCTAAAGGAATGGGGAATGGATTTCCGGTTGCCGGTATCGCCATTGCGCCACATATCAAACCTAAACATGGAATGCTGGGGACAACATTTGGTGGTAATCACCTGGCATGTGCGGCCGCTATGGCCGTTTTGGAAGTGATGGAACAGGATGGGCTAATGCAACATGCATCTGAAATGGGTACATACATTATGGAAGGTTTAAAGCAGATAGCAGGATTGGAAAATGTGCGTGGACGAGGCTTGATAATAGGGTTTGATGTGCCTGAGAGTCACAGCCATCTTAAAAAAGAACTGCTATGGAAACATCGGATTTTTACCGGAGAGGCAAAGCCTAATGTTATCAGGCTATTGCCCGCTTTAAATATTACCAAAACAGATGCGGATATACTGCTAAATGCAATTAAGGTGGAAATGTTACATGTTCCTGCATAAATCTCAAAAAGATGAAACATTTCACTTCTGTAAAGGATGTACAAGATATAGATGCGTTAGTAGCACAGGCCCTGCTGTACAAACAACAGCCGGCATTGCACAGTAATCTTGGTACAGCCAAGCGTATTGGATTATTGTTTATGAATCCCAGCATGCGTACCCGTATCAGCACACAGGTGGCTGCCCGTAACCTGGGTATGGATACGATTGTGTTTAACCTGGATAAAGAAGGCTGGCAGTTGGAGCTGGATGATGACATCGTGATGAACGGAACAAGCGTAGAGCATATCAGGGATGCAGCCCCGGTATTGGGCAGCTATTTCGATATATTATGTGTGCGTACATTTCCACAGTTGCTGGATAGGGATGCAGATTATAGCGAAGTATTGCTGTCGAAATTGATAGCGTATTCAGGGATACCTATTGTAAGCCTTGAAAGTGCCACATTGCATCCATTGCAGAGCCTGGCAGATGTTATAACTATCAGCGAACATTGGCAAGAAAAACGGAAACCTAGAGTAGTGCTGACCTGGGCACCGCATATCAAGCCACTGCCACATTGTGTAGCTAATTCTTTTTCAGAATGGATAAATGGATGGGGGCATGCAGAATTTGTCATAACACATCCGAAGGGATACGAACTGGATGAAAAATATACGCAAGACGCATCCATTACCTATGACCAGGAGGCAGCCCTACAGGAAGCTGATTTTGTGTATGTGAAAAACTGGAGCAGCTATCATAACTATGGAAAGGTATTGAGCGATGGCGATGGATGGATGCTGACACAGAACAGGCTGTCAGTAACGAATAATGCAAAAATTATGCATTGCCTGCCCGTCAGGCGAAACCTTGAGTTATCGGCAGAGGTGCTGGACGGAGCGAATAGTATTGTAACACAGCAAGCTGCTAACCGGGTATGGGCAGCGCAAGCTGTTCTGTCTCAAATTTTAAATCATTAACAATAGGATATGCTTACGGTTGTGAAAGTGGGGGGCAATATAATAGATGATGAAAAGAAGCTTGCATCATTCATAGAAATATTTGCATCCATAGATGGAGATAAGATATTAGTACATGGAGGCGGCAAGGTAGCATCAGCCATTGGTGCGCAGCTGGGCTTAGTACCCGATTATATTGATGGCAGGCGTGTTACCGATGCGGAAACTTTGAAGTTGGTAACTATGGTTTATGCCGGCCTTATTAATAAAAACATAGTAGCCTGCTTACAAGCTAAAGGCTGCAATGCTATTGGATTAACAGGTGCAGATGCCAATATAATACAAGCGGTAAAGCGGCCGGTAAAAGATGTGGACTATGGTTTTGTAGGCGACGTAAATGAAGCTGGGGTGGCAACGAAGAGTTTGTCGATGCTGCTTAATGCGGGATTGATACCCGTTGTAGCGCCGTTAACGCACGATGGAAATGGAACGATGCTGAATACAAATGCAGATACAATAGCGCAGGAATTGGCCAAGGCAATCTGTAAAGTAATGGACGTGCAACTGGTATATGGCTTCGAAAAGGATGGTGTATTGAAAGATGCAAGAGATAATAATAGTGTTATTAATAAAATAACGGTAGCTGATTTCGATCGGTTAAAAAATGATGGTACGATAAACGGAGGCATGCTACCCAAATTGCAAAATGCCTGTGCTGCCATTGAATACGGTGTATCAAAAGTGATCATAGGGAATGCATTGCATTTGCCTGAGTTAATTAACGGAACAGCGGGAACACAGATAGTATGAACATGCAGATGATAGATGAATTATATAGCGAAGCCTTACAGTTGCTGAAGCAATTGATTGCTACGCCATCCTACAGTAAGGAAGAGCAGGGAACAGCTATGCTGTTGCAGAAATTTTTCCAGGCAAAAGGCATTGTTGCGCACCGGTTGATGAATAATTTATGGGCAACGAATTTACACTTTGATAAAGAGAAGCCGACAATCCTGCTTAATTCGCATCATGACACTGTAAAGCCCAATGCAGCATACACCCTCGACCCATTTTGCCCGATTGAAAAAGAGGGTAAGTTATATGGTTTAGGTAGTAATGATGCAGGCGGTTGCCTGGTGTCGCTTATTGCCACATTTTTATACTTCTATTCTCAAGCGGACCTGAAATATAATATTGTAATAGCAGCTACTGCTGAGGAAGAAATATCCGGCGCTAATGGTATAGCTGCTTTGTTACCACAGTTAGGTGAGATAGCTTTTGGAATAGTGGGTGAGCCTACCGAAATGCATATGGCTATTGCTGAAAAAGGCTTGGTAGTTTTAGACTGTGAGGTGAAAGGCGCCTCCGGGCATGCGGCAAGATGTGAAGGGGATAATGCTATTTATAAGGCATTGCACGATATTGAGTGGTTCAAAGAGTATCAATTTGAAAAAGTATCAGAAATGTTGGGCACTGTGAAAATGTCAGTAACGATGCTGCAGGCAGGTACACAGCATAATGTAGTGCCGGCCTCCTGCAAATTTACCGTAGATCTGAGGGTGAATGACTGCTATACGAATGAAGATGTTGTAGCTATTGTACAGCAGCATGTGCAATGTGAAGTTGTGCCACGGAGCTTGCGTTTAAGGCCAACGGCGATTGATATAACACATCCGATAGTGCAAGCGGGTATTGCACTTGGCAGAAATTATTTTGGCTCTGCAACCTTATCGGACAAAGTGTTTATGCATTTTCCAACAGTGAAGATGGGGCCCGGTGATTCTGCCCGTAGCCATACTGCAGATGAATATATCCATCTGCAAGAGATCAGGGAAGGCATTGCATTATATATAGATCTGGTAAAATCAGTTGTATGAAAATCTGGCAAAAAGAAGGTTCAACCATAACGCAACAAATAGATGCATTCACCGTTGGCAGGGATAGGGAGTTTGATATGTTGCTGGCTCCATATGACGTGCAAGGCTCGATAGCACATGTTACAATGCTGCATCATGTGGGTTTGTTAAATGACGAAGATTTTAGCAAGATAAAGCCTGCACTGGAACAATTATATGCCGAGATACTTGCAGGCTGTTTTGCAATAGATAATAGCTGCGAGGATATTCATTCCCAGATAGAATGGATGCTGATACAACGCATTGGTGAGGCCGGTAAAAAGATACATAGCGGCAGGAGCCGTAATGACCAGGTGGCTGTGGATATAAAATTGTATCTAAAAGCAGAGCTGCAAGAAGTGAAAGGCCTGACCTTATCATTATTTAATAAGCTGTTGTCTTTAAGTGAACAACATAAGGACAAGCTTATGCCGGGATATACCCATATGCAGGTAGCGATGCCTTCGTCTTTCGGCCTGTGGTTTGCAGCCTATGCAGAGAGCCTTGTAGATGATATGGATATGCTGATGACGGCTTTCCGTATGGTCGATAAGAATCCATTGGGTAGTGGTGCAGGGTATGGGTCATCGTTTGCTTTAGACAGGCAATTGACAACAAGCTTGCTTGGCTTTAGCAGTATGCACTACAATAGTATATATGCACAAATGAGCAGGGGAAAAACAGAAAAGATAGTAGCACAGGCTATCAGCGGCATTGCTGCAACCCTATCTCGTTTCAGCATGGATGTATGCTTATATAACGGTCAGAATTTTGGTTTTGTAAGTTTCCCTTCACATATGACTACAGGCAGTAGTATTATGCCTCATAAAAAGAACCCGGATGTATTTGAACTGGTGCGTGGTAAGTGCAACAGATTGCAATCAATACCCAATGAATTAGCCTTATTGATGAATAATCTGCCATCGGGTTATCATAGGGAAATGCAGCTTACCAAAGAGATATTATTCCCCGGCATTGAGACATTGAAGTCATGTTTGTCTATTGTGCAGACGATGCTGCAAGAAATAGAGGTACATGATAATTTACTGGATGACGAACGGTATCTGTACATATTTACTGTGGAGCAATTAAATGATATGGTGAATAGTGGCGTGGCATTTCGGGATGCATACCGACAGGTGGGCATGGAAGTGGAAAATGGTAGCTTTTCTTATAGCGGAAAACAACTGCATCATATACATGCCGGTAGCATAGGTAATTTGTGTAATGACGAAATAAGAAAAGAAATGAACAAAATAATAGCAGAGTAATGGTGCATAATTTTGTTTTAAGTTAATTATTGCCATGGTATTTTAACTCTCAGGCTAATAAGGTCCCACCTTCACATAGGGCTGTTTTTTTGAGTTATACTTGTTTAGTCAGCATAACGTAAAACTTGCATATTTATATTGATATTTGGATAGGTTGGTAATACCTTTATACTGCGTTTAGATCACCGAGGCACAGATTGTTTTCAGCTAACCGGCAGCCTATGAAACTATATAAACATGCCCTGATTCTTGTCGGCCTATTGCTATGCTCATTGTTAGCGGGGAATGTACTCTTTGCCCAATGTTCAAACTGGTCGGCAAAGGCTACGGTTACTGCATCTTCTACTTGTGCAGCTAATGCCAGCTTTACTGTTACTTTGTCCGGCCCCGATGTAAGCAATCTGTCTAACATCCAGTATGGCATCCCATTAGGACCTGATGGTTTTTCTGTCCCTTTGAATAATTCCGCCACATTCAATAATATCCCGTCCGGTATTTACCAGGTTGCTGTGGTAGCTACATGTGGCGGGGCATTGGTAGGTAAAAATACTACTATCCATGTGCCCGGGGCTTATGATTTCCCATCTTTAATTGTGAACACCAACAAAAATTCATTGAATTGTGGTGCTTATGGTGTGATAGGTGTTTCAGTAATCAGTGGAAGAGCCCCTTTCACTATTAATATGACAAGCTCCCCTGTAGGTTATTCAGGGCCTAAAACATTTACCACAAGCTCCTCTGCATCTTCTGTAGATAATCTACCTTCCGGTACCTATACTTTTCAAGCTGTGGATGCATGTGGCAACGGTACACCGCCTGCATCCGCAACAGTTAATAGTTTAACTATCCCTACGTTGAATCTTGTTGTTCCCATAGCCACTTCTTGCAGTACAGTTAGCATCCCCAAGCCATATATAGAAACCAATGTGAGCGGATGGATGAACTACTTTAACGACGGCCTTTATAAAGCTACAGCCCAGATAAGTGGTGGTGTATCAGGCGTAACGGCACAGGAAGGTCTGGACAATGCTCCGTTTAATATTTCATTATCGTCGGGGAAAACGATTAAAGATTGTTACGGACAAACGGTAAATTATATTATTACCCCGCCTTGCGGAACTAATTTTACCGTTAGCCAAACTATTCCTCATCCGCAAGTCACGGCTTCCATCAGTCAGGATTGTAATGTTGATTTTTCAGCAGTACTTAGTTTTAGTTCCCTGGTTTGTTTCCCAATTACTTATTCGGTGCGTAACACAGGCACCGGTACTTCTTATGGGCCTTATTCTACATCGGGTGTTACCGGTAACATGCCTGTAAGGTTGCCATTGGGTAATTACGCCATTAGTTTTACAACAGGCGATGGCTATACAGGCAGCGGCATCATGTCTGCGGCGCCTATCGTTGGGGTGCCATACAAGGTGTCTGTACTAACGGGCGCATCCGGCCTGCATAACTATATCGAAGGGTTTGAATTTACCACAACAGCTGCATCCAGTTACAGAACCATAGAATTGTTCAACGGGCCGGCAGGTTATTCTTACTTAGGTGGATGGAGTGGTAGTAATAGGTATCCGGTTATCAACAATCAGACACCTATATTGCCTAATACATTGAAATTTCCGACAGGTACCTATGTATGGAAGATAACCGATCAGTGTGGTACTTATTATTTGCCAATAACTGTCGGACCACAACATTTATACCAATATACAGTATTAGCACCCACGCTTACACAAACATGTAGCGGATTGTCTGTTTTGCCCGCAGGCTCTGCTACCAGCAATGGCAATAGTGTGCCGATAAAATATGCAGTATTAAAGGATGGCTATCCTATGTACGATTTTACCGGTACATGGCCACAATATCCCAGCGGTACCCCTTTTACAATATTGGGGCCCGGTACTTATACTATTGTGCCGGCAAGCACGGCACCGCATATTGTATTTATACCCCCCTATCCTAATGCATACACTCAATCCTATACATTTACGCATACGCTTTCTCCTGTGATGGTAGATATCAACCAATCGCAAGGGTATATATGTGCAGGTGGTAGCAGTGGGCAGGGGCAGATATTTGTAACAGGAAAAGATGGGATGCCTTACCGGCGCAGTGGGTTGCGATATAATTATTACCTGGCTGCAAAGGGAAACGGAGCGAGCGGTCCGTACATAGCAAGCAATAGCAGCGGTACTTTTTCCGGCTTTGGGGGCAATGCAAATGATGAATATGATGTAAAAGTAGAAGACTCCTGCGGCGCATTTGCTGTGCAGCGATTAAAGATATTGGACCTGGCTGTTACGCATCTTATCTCAGCAAGCAATTATGTAGCGTGTAGTTCCAGTACCGTCCAGTTAAGCGCCTTGTTTATTCCCGGCGCTACCTATTCATGGACAGGACCCAATAGTTTCTCTTCTACCTTGCGAGAGCCTGTGATAGCAGCTGTAGGTGCAGCTAATGTTGGGGTGTACCGCGTAGCCATTACAATTCCTAACTGTTCACAAACCATGAGGGACAGCACTATTATTGCAATGGCACCTAACCCGCCTAAGCCATTGGTAGATCTCATTTGCGATTCGCCCGCTACGATGACGATCACCAATCCGTCTACTTCTTATAAATATGAATGGGAGATGGGCATATATAATATATCACTCGGTTATTATTTTGCCATCCGCAGACCATCTAATTTTGGCTATAGTAAGTATGTAGACCGTATAGGAAGCTATAAGGCTGTGGCTATTGATACCACCACCGGTTGTTTTACCTATAGCGATTCCCTGGAGTTCAGAACAGATCCTGATGAACCGATGGATGCCACTATATATTCTCCGCACCTGAAAATATGCAGCGGAGATACAACGATACTTGTAGCACCAGCCTCGGGCATATTGCCATTAGATTATCAATGGTTTAAAGATGGAGTGCTGCTGCCTTCTGATACTTCGCAAATATTAATAGTGTATGCAGCGGGTAAATACAAAGTGCGGGTAATGGCTGATGTGTGCACTGTAGATACTTCGGACGAAGTTGAAGTGACCATAGTGCCTATACCAACAGCATCTATTTCTATTTCTGCCAGTAATATATGCCTTGGTGAAACAGCCACATTGCAAACGAGTACCGGCACTAATTATGAATATACCTGGAGCATGAATGGTAGCTCGATACCCGGTGCCAATGGTGCGTCGCTGGTTGCCCATCAAACGGGGAGTTACAATGTAACCATTTCTAATGGTGGCTGTGTAGCTGTATCGCCTACGGCTGCACTAACCGTGCATAATCCCCCGGTAACTAACTTACAGCCGGCTTCCGATACGGTGTTGTGCAAGAATGATGTTATAACATTATATACCCCCACCGGTTCCTTATATACTTACACATGGCAGAAAAATGGAGTAAACGTACCGGCAAGCAATAGTAATACCTACAGTACTACTGATGGCGGAAGGTATAGTGTGATTGTTTCTCATCCTTATTGTAAGGCAGATACATCACAGGAAATTGAGGTGAAAATATTGCCGTCCTCTGTTATGTTACCACCAGATACGCTTATATGTAAAGGAAGTTTTGCTGTGCCTATATCTGTTGAGGCTGGTTTTGATAATATAAGATGGTCGACAGGCGAAAGCAGTATGGCTATTACAGCTACTACGAGGGGGCAATATTGGGTGGAAGTTCAAAATATATGCGGCACTTTCAGCGATACGATGTATGTGCGTACCGCTGCAGATTATAAACCTGAACTGCCCAATGATACGCTTATATGCAATGAAGCCAATAGTGCAGGCCTTTCGGTGCCGATACTCGCGCAACATATCTTGTGGAGTACAGGAGATACTACTGCCAATATCACTGTGAATAAACCCGGCAAATACTGGGTGCAGCTACAAAGTCCTTGCGATAAATATAGTGACACCGTACGTGTGAGGTTTTGCGAACCTAAGATAACGGGTTTGCAACCTTACAGGGACAGCTTATGTGAAGGGGATTGCGTTGAATTTATTGCCACGGTGGCAAACTACCCGCAACAATATGAATGGAGTTTTGATGGTGGCACACCTTCAAAAGTTACGGGGTCATCGGCGGGCATTATATGTTATCCTGCAGCAGGCGTGTACCCGGTAACACTCACTGCCACCAACGCCGGAGGTACCACAAGCCATACGTCTAATATAGTAGTAGTGCCTTATCCTAAGGCTCGCTTTGAAGATACGGCTATGACGCTCTCCTATAAAGCTGAAATAGTATTGCCTGCCTGCGCAGATGCAACGACAGCTGACTGGTACCGCGATGGTGAATTGGTATGTGGTAACTGCAAAACGCTTACGATTGAGCCTAAAGAGTATAAATCATCTTATGTATGTGTTGTAAAGAACCTTAACTGTACGGATAGCTGTACATACAACATGCAGGTAGTAGATATCCCCAATGATGTGTGGCTACCAACAGGCTTCAGCCCTAATAACGATGGACGAAATGATATATTCAGGGTGGTTACGGATAACCCCAATGTTCGTCTTCTTGAATTTGTAGTCTACAATCGCTGGGGCGAACAAGTATATCGTGGCAATAGCATAAAGGACGGTTGGGATGGCACTTATAATGGTAAACTGGTAGATGTGGGTACATACTATTGGTCGCTGAAATATGAAGTGGCGGGTGGGCAAACCGGACTGTTCAAAAAAGGGGATGTAGTGCTGATAAGATAAATTTGGATGCATGTTTTTTAAAGTCTAATATTGTAAAAATGGTAGTAGTAAAACATACATGTTGTCATTACATCTTCGAAAGCCGAAGTGTGTAGCCGCGTGTAATGAATATAAGATTTTAACGCAGCCCTTCGGTACCAGCCGAGGGGCTTATTTTTTTGAACATGATACAAACCGTAAAATATAATAGCCATAATACTACGCAACATTGTTGCTGTATCCACTATGCCGGGAACTCAAAGGTGCGATGTTGAGTATATGTATATACTATTCATGTATGCCCTTTGACAAACTCAAAGGGCTTTTTTATTTATTCATTTTAAATATCCATGCAATGGACAATAAGCAAAATAAAACGCGGCATCTGATGGCCAATTCATTTATAGTAAATGATGAAAATCTTGATCACGAATCTGCATTATCTGTATGCAAAATATTGAATGCCATCACCAGCCTGAATGATGAAGCAATTATCAAGCTATTTGGTACGCTCGATTTTAATAAGATCATTCTGAAACATTTTAATATCGATATTATCGGGAAAGCTTTCCTGAACGATATGGTACACTTTTACTCTTATGCCACCGCGTACGATAGCGGTCGTATAGAGATACAGGTGCAGGGTGAAAAGCAAAAAGGAAAGAAACGGATACCCATAGTAAATGGCAGTTTTGTATTTACCATAAAGCAGGGTATCGTTATTCAGTATTCGTTGTCATAGGCAGGTATATTCGGTAAAAGGGCTGCATTTCTGCAGTCCTTTTTTATTACACCTATAAAAGTCTTTTCTTTGTAGTAGGTATGTCTTTGTTTATCGCATCGCTGAATTCGGGGAGTAATGGAAACTGTTATTATGTAGGTAATGGTAAAGATGCCGTACTGATAGATGCAGGTATTTCATGCAGAGAGGTGGAGCGCCGTATGCGTTTGCTGGATTTATCCATGCGTACCGTTCGGGCGGTATTTATTTCTCATGAGCATACAGACCATATCAGGGGCATAACCGCACTATCCCGAAGGTACCAGTTGCCGGTTTATATTACTGCCGCTACGCACGATAACAGGGTGCTGATAGATAAACATTTGATTGTCAATTTCAACTCCGGCGACAAGATTGATGTAGAAGGCCTACAGGTTACAGCTTTTGCAAAGCATCATGATGCGAACGACCCGCAAAGTTTTGTGGTAGAGGGGAATGGCACGACCATAGGTGTTTTTACAGACATAGGCATCGCCTGCGATCAGTTGACATACCATTTCAGTAAGTGCCATGCCGCTTTTCTGGAAGCCAATTATGATATTGAAATGCTGGAAAATGGCCCATATCCTATCTATTTAAAGAACAGGATACGGGGCGGTAAAGGCCATTTATCTAATTGCCAGGCATTGGAGGTTTTTTGTAGTCACCGCCCTGCTCATATGACCCATCTTTTGCTGGCTCACCTTTCAAAAGATAATAACGACCCTGGTAAGGCTTTAGAATTATTTGCACCATATAGAAATGATGTTAATGTATCTATTGCGTCAAGATATGAGCCTTCGCAGGTATATCATATAAACGCTGATAGTAGCCATACATCAAGGGTTAAGACTGTTCAGGCCAGTCTATTCGGATGATTTTCAGTAGGTAATAAGTATTTTTTACCTGGCTCTTTATAGATAATAATTATACACATTCCGAAAAAAAATTCGTGTTGAATATCACTCTTAGTTAATTTTGGACTTTTAAACCAATTTAGTCGAAAGGTTTAAAGGTTAAAAATTCTCAATGGCAGGTAATCTACACAAAAAAGTAAGTGCGTATACTGCTGCACAAGAAGCCAGGAACGCCGGTTATTATCCATATTTCAGACCCATTTCTTCG
>CABHOP010000012.1 GCA_902168085.1 uncultured Bacteroides sp. | reverse complement strand
ACAGGATACAGAAGTTATAATAGATGGTAAGCGTGTATTGATGTTTGGTTCCAACTCATATCTCGGGCTGACGAATGACCCGAGATTGAAAGAAGCAGCCAGGCAGGCAATAGAAAAGTATGGTACCGGCTGTGCGGGATCCCGCTTTCTGAACGGTACACTTGATATACACATGGAGCTGGAAAGAAGGCTGGCAGAATATGTGGGCAAGGATGATGCTATCATTTTCAGCACCGGTTTCCAGGTAAACCTGGGTGTGCTCTCATCTCTTGCAGGGCGAAATGATTATTTGATACTGGATGAATATGACCATGCATCGCTGATAGATGGCAGCCGGTTGTCGTTTGCCCGTACACTGAAGTATCGCCACAATGATATGGACGAGCTGGAAACCAAACTGAAGAACCTGCCGGAAGAAAGCGTGAAAATCATTGCTGTAGATGGCATTTTCAGTATGGAAGGTGATATAGTTAATCTGCCTGCTATCGTTCAACTGGCAGAAAAATATCATGCTAATATCATGGTGGATGATGCGCATAGCCTGGGTGTAATAGGCCAGGCAGGCGCAGGTACAGCTTCTCATTTTGGCCTTGCCGATAAAGTAGATATGGTGATGGGCACATTCAGTAAGTCGCTGGCATCGCTGGGGGGCTTCATCGCTGCGGATAACGCTACAATTGAATACCTGAAGCACCATGCCCGTTCGCTGATATTCAGCGCCAGCATGACGCCTGCTTCTGTAGCCAGTGTATTGAAAGCATTAGACATCATTCAGCAAGAGCCGGAACATATTGAAAATCTGTGGAAGAATACCAACTACGCCATCGGCCTGCTGAAAAGTGAGGGCTTTGATATTGGTATTACAGAAACGCCGATTATTCCTATATACATAAGGGATAATGAGAAAACTTTCCGCATCACACGTATGCTGCAGGAAGATGGTGTGTTTGTAAATCCCGTAGTTTCTCCGGCCGTTCCGCCCGATGCTACACTGATACGCTTCTCGCTGATGGCGACACATACATTCAGCCAGATAGACGAAGCCATTTCCAAGCTATTGAAAGCATATAACGCTGTAATGCCTGTAGCCGTAAAAGAAAACGCATGATACAAATAGTACCCGTATCCGGTAAGCAGCAGCTAAAGGCTTTTATAGACTTTCCGCATGAGCTGTATAAACATGACCAGCATTATGTGCCTGAGCTATTTATAGCACAGCGCGACCTGCTTTCGCCGGGCAAACATCCCTTTCACAACCATTCTTCGCTGCAGTTGTTCCTGGCTTACAACAATAATAAAGTTGTGGGACGCATAGCAGCGATACTGAACAATAATCACAACGTTTTTAATAATACAAAGGATGGCTTCTTTGGCTTCTTTGATTGCGAAAGCGACGATGCTATAGCACAGGCATTATTTACAGAAGCAGAAAAATGGCTGATATCTAAAGGTGTTAAAACGATCATTGGGCCGGTGAATTTTTCTACCAATGAAACATGCGGTATGCTGGTAGAAGGCTATGATGCTCCACCGGTAGCTATGATGTCATATAACAAAGCCTATTACAATACGCTTGTAGAAGGCAACGGTTTTTCAAAGAAAACGGATTTGATTGCTTACCAGATATCATCTGAATCGTTCAATGATAAGCCGCTGGCATTAATGAACCTGCTGGCAGAAAGATTGAAACATAAGAATATCACGCTTCGTAAAGTGAATATGAAAAACTTCCGAAAGGAAGTAGATGGCATCCGCGATGTGTATAATAGAGCATGGGATAAGAACCTGGGCTTTGTACCTATGACCAATGACGAATTTGACTACCTGGCAAAAGACCTCAAGCTGATACTGGATCCAGACTTCTGTATGGTTGCTGAGCATGACGGTAAGCCCATCGGGTTTTCGCTGTGTATACCAGACATTAACCAGGTGCTGATAAAAATAAAACGCGGCCGTTTGCTGCCTACAGGCTTATTCAAATTGCTGACACAACGCAAGAAGATAAATGGCATACGTGTAATAGCGCTTGGCGTATTGGAGGAATACAGAAAGTTGGGTATTGAAGCTGTGTTTTATGGCAGCATCATACAAAACGGTATGAAGAAGAATATGAAAACAGCTGAGGCTTCGTGGATATTGGAGGATAATTTTTTGATGAATAAAGCTATTCAGAACATTAATGGTGTGCCTTATAAAAGGTATAGGATATACGAAAAGCAGCTGAATGAAAGATAAAGTTCTGATAACGGGTGCCAGCGGGTTTATAGGCTACCACCTGGTGGAGGCATGCCTCCATGCAGGGCTTGAAGTAAGTGCTGCTGTAAGGCCATCGAGCGATGTGGCGCACTTTGCCGATTTGAACCTGAAATATGTTACGCCTGCTTTTGGTAAAGCAGATGAATTGCGCAGGCATATTGCGGAAGGTGGTTACGATTATGTGATACATGCTGCCGGCATTACCCGGGCTAAAACGCAAGATGATTATAACAAGGTAAATGCGGAGTATACAAGAAACCTGGCACAGGCGGTGAAGGATACACAGGTGAAGAAATTTATCTTTCTAAGTAGCCTGGCTGCTATAGGGCCTACAGTATATGATGACCCTAATCCGATAACGGAGGAACGTACCCCGCAACCTGTTACATCCTACGGTAGAAGCAAACTATTGGCAGAGCAGTATTTGAATAAGATAGAGCTACCGAAAATTATTTTCAGGCCTACTGCGGTATATGGCCCACGTGAAAAAGACATCTTCATCGTCTTCAAAACACTGGCCAGCCGTATAGAACCTTATATAGGCAGAGGGGCCCAAACCCTGAGCTTTATACACGGGCAGGATATAGCAGACGTGGTGATAAAAGCCATGTATTCTGACATTGCCGATGCAACCTACAATCTGTCGGATGGCAAGAAATATGATAAGTACGAGTTGGCAAATATCATAAAGAAAGAGTTGGGGAGAAGTGCTTTCAGGCTGCATGTACCTATGGGCATAGCCCGCCTGATAGCTGCATCATTAGAACAGCTATATAAGAATAGCGATAAAGCGCCGACGCTGAATAAAGAAAAGCTGGCCGAACTGGCAGCAGAAAACTGGAACTGTAGTATTGAACGTGTGCAGAAAGACCTTGGTTTTACACCTCGTTTCGATTTGTATTCGGGTGTGGCCAACACGGTACAATGGTATAAAAACAATAATTGGTTATAATAACAAACATTTTCTAAATAGAATAACATGGAATACCAAATCAAAAGCGCTGAGGGCAAGCTTGGAGTATTGATCCCCGGACTAGGAGCAGTAGCTACTACATTTATCGCAGGTGTAGAAGCAATAAAGAAAGGCATTGCGCAACCTGTAGGTTCATTAACACAGATGAGTAACATCAGGCTGGGTAAAAGAACGGAGAACAGGTATCCGTTGATAAAGGACTTCGTACCGCTTGCAAATTTGAATGATATCGTATTTGGTGGATGGGATGTGTATGAAGATAATGTGTATGAAGCCGCTGTAAATGCCCAGGTATTGGAACGCCACCAGTTAGATGCTGTAAAGGCAGAACTGGAAGCGATCAAGCCAATGAAGGCAGTCTTTGACAGGGAATTCGTAAAGAACCTGGATGGTAACAACATCAAGAAAGCAAAGACCAAATATGATCTTGCTTTCGAACTGATGGAGGATATCAGGTCGTTCAAAGAAAAGAATAACTGTAGCCGCCTGGTAATGGTATGGTGTGCTTCTACAGAAAAATATATCGATCACTGTGAGGTATATGACACAATAGACAATTTTGAAGCTGGCCTGCACAATGATGATCCGCGCATATCTCCCAGTATGATATATGCTTATGCGGCTATCAAGATGGGTGTGCCTTTTGCCAATGGTGCGCCAAACCTTACCTGCGATATTCCGGCACTGGTAGAACTGGCCAAAGTAATGGAAGTGCCTATAGCCGGTAAAGATTTCAAAACTGGCCAAACATTGATGAAAACAATCGTTGCACCTGGTCTGCATGCAAGGGCACTGGGTATCAAAGGTTGGTTCTCCTCAAACATATTGGGTAACAGGGATGGCCTGGTACTGGATGACCCGGATAACTTCAAAACAAAAGAAGTATCTAAACTGAGTGTACTGGAAGAAATACTGCGTCCTGACCTGAATCCGGAACTGTATGGTGAACTGTATCATAAAGTGCGTATCAACTATTATCCTCCGCATGGTGATAACAAAGAAAGCTGGGATAACATCGACATCTTTGGCTGGATGGGCTACCCGATGCAGATTAAAATCAACTTCCTGTGCCGCGATTCCATCCTGGCAGCACCTATCGTATTAGACTTGGCTCTGTTTATGGACCTGGCCAGCCGTGCAGGTATGGGCGGTATCCAGGAATGGTTGTCATTCTACTTCAAGTCGCCGCAAACAGCACCAGACCTGAAGCCGGAGCACGACATCTTCAAACAACTGATAAAATTGCAGAATACGCTGCGCCATATTATGGGCGAAGACATGATAACGCACCTGGGCCTGGATTACTACCAGGAATTGGTTGAGTCTTTATGATAAAGCTGCACAAAATAATAGCCAGTTGGCTAGGTATAGGTTATATAGGCAAGGGAGGAGGAACCGTCGCGGCAATATGTGGTGTGCTGTGTTGGTACGTAGTAACAGTTATTATTAGGGGTGATGTTACGGTACAGGTTGCTCTGACCTTGCTTACTACTATGGCAGGCATATGGTCGGCCGGAAAGGTAGAAGCGCATTGGGGAAAAGATGATAAAAAAGTAGTGATAGATGAAGTGGCAGGCATGTTTATAAGCCTTATTGGCCTACCGGTTACTACTTACAATTTACTGCTGGCGCTTGTACTCTTTCGTTTTTTTGACATTGTAAAACCCTTATACATAAGAAGGGTAGAGAAACTGCCCGGTGGGTGGGGTGTAATGGCAGATGATGTGCTATCCGGGGTTTATACCAATGTGATAATGTGGATAATGATATACGCATAGAATACCTGTAATGTTAACTTTTTTAAAAGCACAGGCAGCTTCACTCATCGCCTCGCTCATCGATTTCCTCGTTACTGTATTGGCAGTAGAGGTGTTGGGCATGGTATATGTGGCTGCCACCGTTACCGGTAATATCAGTGGTGGTGTATCTAATTTTTTATTAGGTCGCCAATGGGTTTTTGATGCGGCTGATAAACAAGCAAAAAAGCAAGCATTCAGATATCTGCTGGTATGGTGCGGTAACCTGGCATTGAATGCAGGTGGTATGTACCTGCTGGCCGATTATTGGCATGTCAACTATGCACTTTCAAAAGTATTGGTATCCGTATTAGTTGGGATTAGTTATAATTATTTATTGCAGAAGACGTATGTATTCAGTTAAGACAGGAAATATGTTTGTTAGGCTGGCAGCAATCTTGTTGTTGTGGTTGTGTGCTATACCCGCCATAGCCCAAACCACCATTATAAAAGGGTATGTAAAAGATGCAGCGACAAAGAAACCGCTCGAATTTGTAAGTGTCTTTTTCCCCGGCACACCATTGGGCGCCAATAGTAATCCCAATGGCTATTTCGAGCTGAAGTCTGAAAGCGAGCAAACAAAGCTGCAGGTTTCTTTGGTTGGCTATCAAACGGTAACACTTAAAATACATCCGGGTAAAACGCAAACCCTTAATATTTCTTTGCAGCCCGATAACCGTTCACTACAGGAAGTATTGGTAAAACCCAAGAAGGTAAAGTATCGTAATAAGAACAATCCTGCTGTAGACCTGATAAGAAAAGTGATAGAACATAGGGATGGTAACAGGAGCCAGAATAATGAATACCTGGAATATCAATCGTATGAGAAGCTGGAGCTGGCACTAACCAATACGCCCGAAAAATTACGCAAAAACCGCCTGTTCCGCTCCTTCAAGTATATGATCAATAATATTGACACAACATCGGTGCCCGATAAGGCATTGATGCCATTATACCTGCAGGAAAAGATAGCCGATAACTATTTCAGAAAAAAAGGTGACAAGAACAAAGTCATAGTCAAAGGTGACAGAAAAGTAAACTTTGGTGAATACCTGGACAATGTAGGTCTGAATACCTATGTAAACCACATGTACCAGGATGTGGACATATACAGCAATAACATTACTGTGATGACCAACCAGTTCTTAAGTCCTATTGCCAACATGGCGCCCTCATTTTACCAGTTTTTTATTGTGGACACGGTAATTGTTGACAATATAAAATTGGTAGGGTTGAGTTTTTATCCGCGCAATAAAACGGATATGTTATTCCAGGGAAGGCTATATGTAACGCTGGACACCAACTACGCGGTGCAGAAGGTACAAATGACCGTTAATAAAAATATTAACCTCAACTGGGTACGCGACCTTGATATCAACCTTGATTTTCAGAAAGCAAACGACAATAAATACTACCTCTCGCGTTCAGATGTAAAGACAGATTTTGGTATCTCTGAAAAGCGATCGGGTGGTGTGTATGGGCAGCGTACGGTTTCATTTAAAAATTTCCTGGTAAATAACGTAAGGCCGGATGATTTTTATAAGGGTGAAACTTTAGTAACAGATGCTGAGGCCGGTAAACAGGATGAAATTTATTGGAACACCAGCAGGCACGATTCATTAACCGCTGCTGAAGCACGTACCTATGCTAATATTGACAGTTTACGCAATTCACGCTCTTTTAAAAGAGTGATGGATATTGGTACCATGCTCATAGCAGGCTACAAACGTATCACACCTTATGTAGAGGTGGGGCCTGTAAATACATTCTACAGTTTCAATCCTGTAGAAGGTTTCCGTTTAAGGTTCGGTGGGCGCACTACCACTACCTTCAGCAAACGCTATACGATAGAAACATATGCCGCCTACGGCTTTAAGGATGAAAAGTGGAAATACTATATAGGGGGGGCTTATTCATTTACCAATCGTTCGATATTTGAATTTCCCGTTCGCGTGCTTCGTGCCAATTATCAAAAAGATACGAAGATACCCGGGCAGGAGCTACAGTTTATACAGGAAGATAACGTGTTGCTATCTATTAAGCGTGGCGTGAATGACAAATGGCTGTACAATGATATTTATGTATTGGACTACCTGCATGAAATGCGCAATCATTTTTCGTTTCGCGCAGGATTTAAAAATTGGAGGCAGCAGGCTGCCGGACAACTGGAGTATGTGAAAGAAATTGCGAATCCATACCAACTGCAAAAGGTTAATTCCATCACCACTTCGGAACTCAGCCTTGAATTGCGCTGGGCTCCACACGAAGAATTTTATCAGGGTAAGCAATATCGCATCCCTATGCCCAACCGCTACCCGGTATTTACGGTAAGGGCGATAGCTGGCATAGAAGGTCTTTTTAACGGCCAGTATAATTACCAAAACATATCTGCCAATATTTACAAACGCGTGTACATGTCGCAGTTGGGTTATAGTGATGTGGTGTTGGAAGGTGGCAATATCTTTGGTAAGGTGCCATACCCGCTGCTGGCCATACACCGCGCCAACCAAACATATTCACTACAATTACAGTCGTACAACTTGATGAACTTTCTGGAGTTCGTCAGTGATCACTATGCCAGCCTGATTATAGACCACTGCTTCAATGGTTTCATTTTTAACAAGATACCATTGATAAAGAAAACAAGATTTAGAGAATACATAAACCTGAAGATGCTGTACGGTGGCGTGCGTAGCGAGAACTTGCCAGGTAACGACCCTGATTTGTTGAAATTCCCGACGTATGCAGATGGCACACCGGCAACCTATACACTGGAGAACAAACCTTACATAGAAGGTAGCGTAGGTATTGGTAATATATTCAACTTCTTTAGGGTTGATGTGGTAAAACGTTTTACGTACCTCGATAACCCCAATGTATCAGATCTGGGTATTCGTGCACGTTTCAAGTTTGATTTTTAAAACAGTTATTTATGAGCACAGCGGTTAATACAACACGGGATTCATTGCAACACGGTATTTATAAGGTTATAAATCCGTTCGTTAAGCTGTTGATAAAAATAGGATTGACGCCTAATGCAGTTACTACCATCGGCCTGATGCTGAATATAGGTGTAGCTATCATTTTTATTAAGGGTGCAGAAGTAGGGAATCGCGGAGACCTTTCTTATGTAGGATGGGCAGGCGCACTGGTACTTTTTGCAGGGTTGTTTGATATGCTGGACGGGCAGGTGGCAAGGCTTGGTAACATGAGCTCAAAATTCGGCGCGCTGTATGATTCTGTGCTTGACCGTTATAGCGAATTGGTAATGTTCCTTGGTATATGCTATTATCTGGTATCACATCACTACTTCCTCAGTTCACTATTTGCATTTATAGCACTGATAGGTTCTATGATGGTAAGCTATACACGCGCACGTGCTGAAGGCTTAGGTATTGAATGTAAAGGTGGCTTGATGCAACGCCCCGAACGCGTGGTGTTGATAGGTATTACGGCTATAGCCTGTGGTGTTACGGCTCATTTTATAGGTGGCGATTATAAACTGTTTATTCCGGGTATTCCGTTCCATGTCTTTGAAACCATGTCTGTATTTACTTTTCCTATTACGATAATGGCAATACTCACCAACATCACGGCCATCAATCGCCTCAGAGATGCAAAAAAAGCACTGGATGCAAAACAATAGATGATTAAACTGGAATGAAAGGATATAAGATATATATAATGCTATTGGCTTGTTTGCTATTGGGTGCAGTAGATAAAACTGCGGCCAATACACTAATGCCTGTTTTTGAAGAACAGGATACCATGCCTATACCATCCGGTATTAAGAATATGCTTTTTTATGTGCAGCGTACCCCTAATAAGAATACGATAGTTTATGAATTGAACCTTAAGAATGGTGTATTGAATGCAGATGAGCCGGTTCATATCTTCTGGTTGCGCTATGCGGAAGATGGCAGTAGGAAAGAGTTAAACTTTATACAGCGAAAATTTGCCTACGGGCTGAACGTAAAGAAGCTATCGAAAGATAACTATGAGATGAGATTTTTAGCATATAACAAACGCCCGTTGTACTTGAAAAAAGCTGCTGATGATAACTATTATGTATTTGCGAATATTTTAGGTAAGCAGGCAGTGTTAAAAAGAATTTATATAAAAATTCACGGAGGTACATTCTGGTCGCCCAATGTAATATATATAGAACTGAAAGGTACTGATGTAACAACGGGTGCTACCGTATTAGAAAGAATAAAACCATAGAAAAACCATGGCAAAGAATTTTGTTTCTAATTCAACAGAGTCTGTAAGGATGTTTAAAAGCAACTTTATGGAAGCAATGTCAAAAGTACATTTCAGTGTGCCGCTTTTTATATACGTACCGGTAGTGTTATACTTTTTGGGTAAAAGTGCTTTTGTGCTGCATACAAATGCCGGTACTATCATATTGTTCTATTTCTTAGGCATACTTGGGTGGTCGCTTATAGAGTATGTTTTGCACCGTTTTGTGTTTCATTTTACTCCCAAAGGGAAGTTTATGGAGCGTATCCATTTTGTATTTCATGGTGTGCATCACGATTATCCTAACGATGTAAAACGATTGGTAATGCCGCCATCGGTAAGCATTCCTTTGGCTGTATTATTTTATTTCATTTTGTCTGCAGTGTTTAATGAAGTGCAGTTTCATGCTTTCTTTCCTGGTTTTGTTACAGGTTACCTGATATATGATATGAG
Organism: uncultured Bacteroides sp.; assembly: GCA_902168085.1. Taxonomy (GTDB): domain Bacteria; phylum Bacteroidota; class Bacteroidia; order Chitinophagales; family Chitinophagaceae; genus Polluticoccus. The sequence continues at coordinate 27,044 of CABHOP010000012.1, read as the reverse complement.
CCACTATGCTTTGCATCACTACAATTTTAAAAGCAAATTCTGGAAAGAACTGAAGCGGCATCATATGCGGCACCATTACCAGGATTCCAGCAAGAAGTATGGTGTAAGCTCTGTATTGTGGGATAAGATATTCAGATCGGAATAACCAACTATAAAACACTATTGTAACAACTAAAACGAACAACTGTAAATGGCCGCAAATAGAGATACTAAAAGCTTTGTATGGTCTGATGAAAGCGAACCACACAAAAAGCGTACAAAGGAGATCATCAACAAGCATCCTGAAATAAGGGCGTTGATAGGTCGTAACCCTTATACCATTTTGGTGATAGCGCTATGTGTAGCTGTGCAATTAACCCTGGCTGTTGTGTTGAAAGAAAGCCCATGGTGGTTAGTAATAGTGCTATCATATTGCGTTGGTGCTTTTGCCTGCCATACCTTGTTTGTTTGTATTCATGAATGCGCGCATAACCTTCTTTTCAAGAACCGTACACTCAATACACTATCTGGCATATTGGCCAACCTGCCATTGGTATTCCCCAGTTCGGTTTCATTTCAGAAATATCATTTGAAGCACCATTCATACCAGGGTGTAGAAGAGCTGGATGCAGATATGCCTTTTCGCTGGGAGGCAAAATTGATAGATAACTCCACATTAGGTAAAGCACTGTGGTTATTGTTCTATCCTGTATTTCAGTTATTGCGTCCGTTGCGCCTTACCAAAGAGATAAAAATATTTGATGGCTGGACATTGGTAAACTGGATTGTTCAATTTGGTTTTATGGCATTGGTTATATACTTCTTAGGGGGCAAATCAACAATGTTCCTGGTGTTGAGTTTCTTCTTTTCAATTGGGTTACACCCATTAGGTGCCCGCTGGATACAAGAACACTACCTGACGCACGGAGACCACCAGGAAACCAAAAGTTATTATGGCGTACTAAACCCTGTAAACCTGAATGTGGGCTATCATAATGAGCATCATGATTTCCCATCTATACCATGGAATAAATTGCCGAAAATCAAGCAAATCGCAAATTCTTATTACGAAACATTAGGATACCACACCTCGTACACAAAACTGCTATTCCAGTTTTTGTTCGATAAGAATATATCGATATACTCTCGTGTCGCTCGCGATAACCGGGGGAAATCGAGAATGAAGTAGAAATTATGATTGTAGCATTAGTGAAAAGTTTAAAGTCTAGTACGTTATTTAAGGGCAGGCAATTGCTGATGATGGCAGCAATTACGGTTGGGTACATGCTATTGTCATATCTATTGATAGGCTTTAGGCCTGAGCAGGTATTTCTTATTTCGATGGTAAATATCCTGTATTTCGCATCTGTAAAGACGCGGAAATTTGTAATAGGGTTCTCTGTATTTATAGTGTACTGGGTGCTGTTCGACTATATGAAAGCATTTCCCAACTATAAACTTAATGCAGTGTACATAGCCGACCTATATGCATTTGAAAAAAACTGGTTTGGCATTTCATATAATGGCGCCATCATTACCCCCAATGAATATTGGTTGTTGCATAATAATACATTTCTGGATATACTCACCGGCTTCTTTTATTTAACATGGGTGCCGGTACCTTTACTTTTTGGCGGCTATTTATTTGCCAGGTATAGAAAGGAATTTTTTCATTTTGCATTTAGTTTCCTGGTGATAAACCTTGTGGGCTTTGTAGTCTATTATACCTACCCGGCGGCACCACCATGGTACGTACAAAACCACGGATTCTCCTTTGAGCCCGGTACATTGAGCAATACAGCGGGATTATCGAGGTTCGATGCTTTTTTCGGGGTGGAAATATTTAAATCACTATATGCAAAAGGGTCAAATGTATTTGCGGCTATGCCATCATTGCATTCCGCATATCCAACACTGGTGCTGTATTATGGCTTAAGGAACAGGCTAGGTTATATTAATGTCATTTTCGCTACTATAATGGTTGGTGTGTGGTTTGCCGCTGTTTATACCAGCCACCATTATATAGCAGATGTGGTAGCCGGTATAGTGTGTGCTGTGGTTGGTATTGTTTTTTACAATGCCCTGACACGTACTGCCTGGCTCAACCGATTCATTAACAAAATGGTTACAAACACGGTCATATAAACGTTATAATTTTGAATTCTATTAACCCCCTATAAGTATTATAAACGTATGATGGAAATTGCAAAAGAAGGATTAATGAAAGCCAATATTATTGAGGCTGCCAAAGGGCTGTTTCAGCAATACGGTCTTGCGAAAACGACAATGGAGGATATTGCAAAAGCCATAGGCAAAGGCAAAAGTAGCCTGTACTATTATTTCGCTACCAAAGAAGATATCTTTGAGGCGGTTCTTTTTAAAGAGAAAGCCGATGTCTTCCGGCAAATTGAGATTGCCGTATCTATGGAAGAAACTGCAGAGGAAAAACTGAAGGTATTTGCAGCAACAATACATAATGAGTTGAATAACAAAAAGGGCCTCATTCTAAATATAATTAATTCCGATTCGGACATTATGTCGAGCATGTGCCTGATGTCCAGTGTGAAGAAAAAGTATGATACGGTTGAATTGGACCTGATAAAATCAATATTGTCGTATGGTATCGAAACCGGTGAATTCAGTGCTGCTTGTGAATCTCAATTGGATACAATTGCGCTTATTAGCATTAGTACGCTGCGTGGGTTGCAGATAAATTGTGTTTTTAATGAAAACCTGAATAATAATACCAAGGTATATATCGATCTGTATATTGATATGCTGGTCAAATCTCTGAAACAGTAATAGTATTATATGTGTTTTTTGTAAAGGGCTGCTTATATCGCAGCCCTTTTGTGTTAGTAGGGTAATACTGATTTAAATCAGTTTTTGTCCGTATTTCAGTCATAACGGCGCTGTCTTATAGCGGGTACTTTTGTACCAAAGTAATTCCCGTGATAAAGCTCAACTGTCATCAATACGAAATGTTATCCTTAAAGGAATTGGCAGACAAATTGCATGTGGATTATTACGATGTAATAAGTGCAATGGTGCAGCAAGCTGCTGATAAACAAGCCGAGCTGAGCAGGCTGGATATTCACCAGGTTACCCAAAATTATACAGATACTTGTGGAAAATTGTTGCAGGCAATATCCTATTACCTGTACGACAGGAAGGAAATGCTCACGCCATACCTGCATCAGTTATATGATAAGGATGCTACCGGCCACAATTGTGCAGCATGCTCCGGTAATTGCGAAATAGGGCATAAGTCCCATCTGGTAACACTCAGGGAGTCGCACCTTAAAATATTATCATTGCTTAGTGAACTGCAAGTAGTGGCATTGCCGCTATATTCTAATCTTAGCTATCCTATTATATATAAAACGTTGCGCGACGAAATGCTTCTGATAGAGATAGTGCTGAAAGAACTACTATATGTGGAAGAGGCATTTCTGATGACCTCCATAATACGCTCACAAAGAAAGATCAATGTTCACCACTGATGAAGGTAAGGTTGTTGAAAAAAAAGTAGCAGCTAACAAACTTAGCTGTTATCATTGTGGGACATCCTGTATCACAGCCAATATACATGTAGAAGAAAAAGTGTTTTGCTGCGAAGGCTGCAAACTGGTTTATGAAGTCATTAATCAAAACGGGCTGTGCGATTATTATCAATTGAGCAGTCATCCCGGTTTGTCGCAGGTTAAAACACTGCGCAGTAATAAATATGCCTACCTGGATGCTGCTGCTATAGCCGGTCAGCTTTATAAATTTTATGATGGGAAACATGCTATTGTAACATTGTACATTCCGGGTGTCCATTGCAGTTCTTGCATGTGGCTGCTGGAGCATATGCACAAGCTGAATGACGGTATTGTGGAAAGCAGGCTCAATTTTACAACTAAAGAAGTAACGATACGCTTTCTGACGGATAAAGTCAGCTTAAGAAAAGTAGTAGAGCTGTTAGCAACATTGGGTTACGAGCCGCACATAAGCCTGGATGATAGCGAGGGAAAAAAAACTAAGCACATCGATAGACGGCGGATATATAAATTGGGCGTAGCAGGTTTTTGTTTTGGCAATATCATGCTGATGAGTTTTCCCGAATACCTGTCATCTGCGGGCATAGATAAGCAATATACTATGTTGTTTCGTGTGCTGAATCTTATACTTTCAGTACCGGTATTCTTTTATGCAGCATCAGAATTTTTTGTAACGGCATGGGCGGGGTTAAAACAAAAAATACTGAATATTGATGCGCCTATTGCCCTGGCGCTGATCATTACATATGCAAGAAGCCTTTACGAGATATTTACAGGTATTGCTTCAGGATATCTTGATAGCATGAGCGGCATTGTTTTTTTTATGCTGGTAGGCAGGGTGGTGCAGGAAAGAACATATAAGTCTTTATCCTTTCACCGCGACTATAAAGCCTATTTCCCTATAGCTGTAGATGTGCTGAAAGGTAGCAGCGTAGTAAGCACGAAAATAACAGAGTTGAAAGAAAATGATATTGTACAGCTTCATAATGACGAGATCATACCTGCCGATGGCATTTTGATAAAAGGCAATGCACGTATAGACTACAGTTTCGTTACCGGTGAAAGCGAACCTGTGCAGGTGCCGGAGAAAAGCATTGTATATGCCGGTGGCAGGCAAAAAGGAGACCAGTTGCTGATGCAGGTGATTAAACCTGTTGTCGGTAGCTACCTCACATCTTTATGGAATAACCATGCGTTTTCAAATAATAAGACAACAGCCAACGAAGAAGAAAGCATTATTCACAAAGTCAGTAAATACTTTACGATAGTTCTGTTCATACTGGCAGCTATAACAGCTCTGTATTGGGCCGTGTACGATGCTTCAAAAATATTGCCTGCTGTATCGGCCATGCTGATAGTAGCATGCCCATGTGCCCTTTTGCTATCTGCAACTTATACGAATGGTAACCTGCTTCGTATATTCAGCAATAATGGCCTGTTCCTGCGCGATGCTACTGTAATAGAACAGCTTGGAAATATTGACCATATTGTGTTTGATAAAACCGGTACGCTTACCCAGGGCAGCAAAACGTATAGTACCTCAGGCCATCAATTATCTGCTGCTGAGGAGGCAATAGTCTATTCAGTGGCTATATCCAGCCAGCATCCGCACAGCGTTGCATTGTGCGAGATATTAGGGCCGCATGCAAAAATACAACCTGATAATTGGGTAGAAATACCCGGAAGCGGCGTAAAGGCGACCATTGGCAAACACACAATTCGTATAGGCTCGGCAATATTTACAGGTGTTGTAGAAGATGCAGATAATAAAGCAAATGTATATGTGCGTATTGATGATGAAATAACGGCATATTACTTTCTGCCCGACTTTCGGGATGCTGCCGTTCAGGTAATGCCGGAACTACGCGACATGTGTAAAATATCGTTGCTTTCAGGAGATAATAACAGGCAGGAAGCAGACCTGCGAAAACTTCTTGGACAGAAAAGTGAATTACTATTTGCTCAAAAACCTGTAGATAAGCTTACATACATAGCACAGCTGCAGCAAAATGGCACAAAAGTGGCCATGATAGGCGATGGGCTGAATGATGCCGGTGCCCTGCAGCAAAGTAATGTAGGCATTACACTGACGGATGATATTAATAATTTTACTCCTTCTTGCGATGCCATACTGGATGCTTCAAGGTTAGCTTATTTGCCGCGGCTGCTCAGGCTGGCAAGGTCGGCACGGTCAATCATCAATCTTAGCTTCATAGTTTCTATTCTTTACAATATTGTTGGATTGTATATATCTGTAAGGGGTGATATGGAACCTATGATAGCTGCTATTTTGATGCCTGCAAGTACTTTGAGTATCATACTTATAACAACGGGTGCCAGCAGCATTTGGGCACGGCGCCTGCGTCTTTCACTTCAAGCCAGGTAGGTATTACTGATTACTGTCAGTTTTTAGCAGGGGTTTAGTCATACTATTGTCGTCTATGCGATATTAGTTTTGGCCTATAATTCAAAGGTATAATGAGTGTTCTTTTTGTCCTCGTAGCTATCAGTATTCTCGTTGCAGGTTTCTTTCTTTTTGCGTTTATATGGAGTGTTAAGTCCAGCCAGTTTGAAGATCAGGAAGGTGCAGCTATGCGTATGTTATATGATAACAATATTGATAAAAAATAATTCAGCCAATTAATAAAAACAAATACATGGATACGGCCTTTAATTCAGGTTCTCAGGTAACAACAGCTACTATTCAGTCAGAGGGTATGGACCGCTTTTTCTACGATAACAAGATCGTAAAGTGGTTTGCATATGCCACTATTTTTTGGGGCGTAGTAGGTATGTTGGCAGGCTTGCTGGCAGCTTTTCAATTAGTATTCCCGCAGTTAAACTTTAGCACGGCCGCTTCAACATTCGGACGTGTGCGCCCGGTGCATACCAATGCGGTAATATTTGCTTTTGTGGGTAATGGCATCTTTATGGGTGTGTATTACTCACTGCAACGCTTGTGTAAGGCAAGGATGTTTAGCGATAAGCTGAGTAAATTCCATTTCTGGGCCTGGCAGCTCATTATTGTGCTGGCGGCAGTTACGTTACTGGCAGGTTATACTACAGGTAAAGAATATGCAGAACTGGAATGGCCGATAGACATACTCATAACACTGGTGTGGGTAGCGTTTGGCTGGAATATGTTTGGTACGATCATCAAACGCCGCGAACGCCACCTGTATGTAGCCATATGGTTCTACATCGCCACTTTTGTTACAGTAGCTATGCTGCACATTGTAAACTCATGGGAGATACCTTTTTCATGGATGAAGTCTTATTCATGGTATGCAGGTGTGCAGGATGCCTTAGTGCAATGGTGGTATGGCCATAATGCGGTGGCTTTCTTCCTTACAACGCCTTATTTGGGTATCATGTATTACTTCCTGCCTAAGGCCGCTAATCGCCCTGTGTATTCTTATCGTCTGTCTATTATCCACTTTTGGGCGCTGATATTTATATATATATGGGCCGGGCCACACCACTTATTATATACTGCCTTGCCCGATTGGGCACAGTCTTTGGGTACGGTGTTTTCTGTAATGTTGATTGCACCGTCTTGGGGTGGTATGCTGAATGGCCTTCTTACCCTGCGCGGTGCATGGGATAAAGTGCGTGAAGATGTGGTATTGAAGTTCCTGGTAGTAGCGGTTACAGCATACGGTATGGCAACATTTGAAGGCCCTATGCTAAGCCTTAAAAATGTGAATGCCATTAGCCACTTTACAGATTGGACCATTGCACACGTACACGTTGGTGCACTGGGCTGGAATGGCTTCCTCACTTTTGGTATACTGTACTGGTTGATACCACGCATCTTCCGTACAGAGTTGCATTCAAACAAACTGGCCAACTGGCACTTCTGGATAGGCACACTGGGTATTATATTTTATGCGGTGCCATTATACTGGGCCGGCTTTATGCAGAGCCTTGCATGGAAAGAGTTTACTCCGGAAGGCCAGCTTAAATACCAGTTCATGGAAACGGTAACGCAAATGCGTCCATTCTATTTAATGCGTGGCATTGGCGGTACATTATATCTGTCGGGTGTAATAATGATGGTGGTGAATATATGGAAGACAGTTAAGAAAGGTAAAGCTGTGAATGACGAAGAGGCTATGGCAGCACCACTGGCTAAAACATATGTAGCGCATGGCAGCCAGCACTGGCACCGCTGGATAGAAAGAAGGCCGGTACAATTAATGGTTCTTAGCTTGATAGTAGTAATGATAGGTGGTGCTATAGAAATCATACCTACATTCCTTGTGAAGTCAAATATCCCTACCATCACCAGTGTGAAACCTTACACACCATTAGAGTTACATGGCCGTGATATATATGTGCGTGAAGGTTGTTACACTTGTCACAGCCAGATGATACGTCCTTTCAGAAGTGAAGTAGCCCGTTATGGCGAATATTCTAAAGCAGGTGAGTTTATATATGACCACCCGTTTCAATGGGGTAGTAAACGTACCGGGCCCGACCTGGCAAGGGTAGGTGGTAAATATCCTGATAGCTGGCACTTCAACCATATGTACGAACCATCCAGCATGTCACCGGGTTCTATCATGCCAAACTATCCATGGCTGTTTGAAAATGACCTGGATACAGCCATAACAGGGGCAAAAATACGGGCCATGCAAACCCTGGGTGTGCCATATGAAAAAGGATATGACATGCAGGCCAATGCAGATATAATGAAACAGGCAGAAGGCATCAGGGCAAGTCTTCAGAAAGATAACATCAAGATAAAGAGCAATAAGGAAATAGTGGCGCTCATTGCATATCTGCAACGCATGGGTACGGATATTAAACTGGAACAAAAAACAGCATCTAATTAACGCATTAATAATAGTAATATGAAATTCAGGCATTATCTCGAAAGTATTACCGGCGTAGGTATATACCCTATGGCATCCTTGCTCATCTTCTTCCTGTTTTTCACGGCGCTTACTATATGGGCGCTCAGGGTGAATAAAAGTTATATCAGTGATCTAAAGCAATTACCATTCGCAGCAAACGATAACGACAGTGAAGCCTAAAACAGACAATATGTTAAAACGAATAATAAAATCATTGTTTACCTCACTGGCCATACTGGCACCTGTACTTGCCACCGCGGCCGAAAAAACTGCCCAGGGCAAAGGCAGCGAAATGAACGCAATGCTTATAGGGTTGGTAGCGCTTATCATCGTACTGCTTTTTGCGATAGGCATTCTGGGTAATGTATTGCGACAATTGGCCTTTGTTTACAAAGACAAACTGCGTAAAGAAAGGAATAAAGTAATAGCACCGGTAGCACTGTTGTTTATAATGTTACTGGGCACAGCTGCACATGCAGAGGAGGCAGTGGCAGCTGCAGCACCTCAGGCCCCGGCTTACATCAGTGGCATTGCCGCTTCCGATTTTTACCTGCTGATAGGTATTATAGCGCTGGAAATGCTGGTGATACTATCCATGTTGTTGAGCATGCGTGTATTGGTCAGGTTATTGAGCAATAAGCCTGAAACGGAAAAAGTAGCAAAAGCTATAAGAAGAAAACCATTCTGGGATAGGTTCAATAAGGCTGTAGCTGTTGAGAAGGAGCAGGATATTATGCTCGATCATGATTATGACGGCATCCAGGAGTTGGATAACAGCCTGCCGCCCTGGTGGAAATATGGTTTTTATCTGACCATTGTGGTAGGTGTTGTTTATATATATTACTACCATATGGGTGGTAATGGACCAAGTTCATACCAGGAATATGTAGCAGAAGTGGAAAAAGGAGAAGCCGATAAAGCTGCATACCTGGCTAAATCTTCAGGTAACGTAGATGAGAATACAGTAAAAATGCTGGATGATGCGGGTATCGCTTCAGGGGCAACTATATTTCAAACAGCCTGCGCAGCCTGTCATGCCAAAGATGGTGGCGGTGGTGTAGGGCCTAACCTTACAGATGAGTATTGGTTGCACGGTGGTAGTCTTAGCGATGTATTCAAATCTATAAAATACGGTTGGCCTGATAAAGGGATGAAAAGCTGGAAAGACGATTTTTCGCCAAAGCAGATTGCGGAGCTGACGAGTTATATAAAATCGATAAAAGGTACAAAGCCGGCAGCACCTAAAGAGAAACAAGGAGAATTATACCAGGAAACAACAGGCGCGGATAGTACTAAAGTGGTAGCAGCAAAATAGAAAGCATATGCAAGGGGAGATAGGCTCGTTCAGAGATAAAGTAGCAACGGTAGATAAAGAAGGTAAACGGGTATGGGTATTCCCTACCAAGCCTGTAGGTAAGTTGTATAATGCCCGTAAGTGGTTGACTGTACTATACCTGCTGGTGTTTTTTACACTGCCATTCATATACTGGGAGGGGCATCCCCTGTTCCTTATAAATATATTGGAGCGTAAGTTCATACTCTTCGGGCAAATATTCTGGCCACAAGACTTTTTCATCTTCGGGCTTGGCATGGTGGTGTTCATTGTATTCATAGCCTTGTTTACTGTGGTGTTTGGCCGTGTTTTCTGTGGCTGGGCTTGTCCGCAAACCATTTTTATGGAAATGGTATTTCGTAAAATAGAGTATTGGATAGAAGGCGATGGTGCTCAACAAAAACTGCTAGCAAAAGCGCCCTGGAATACGGATAAGATATTGAAGAAATTTGGTAAGTGGACCATTTTTTGGATAGTAAGTTTCCTTATTGCCAATACTTTCCTGGCTTATATAATAGGTGTAGAAGAGCTTAAAAAAATAATAACAGAACCAATTGGCAAGCATATTGGCGGCTTTGTGGCGATCGTCATATTCACTACTATTTTCTTTGGGGTTTATTCCTGGTTTAGAGAGCAGGTATGCACTGTAGTATGCCCTTATGGAAGAATGCAGGGCGTATTACTTGATAAAAATTCAATTGTAGTATCCTATGACCATGTGCGTGGAGAACCTAGAGGAAAGTATAAGAAAACTGCCGAACGCGACCTGGGTGATTGTATAGATTGTGCGCAATGTGTAAAGGTGTGCCCTACGGGTATAGATATACGAAATGGTACACAACTGGAATGTATTAACTGTACGGCTTGCATTGATGCATGTAATAAAATGATGCTTGCTGTAGGGTTTGAAGAAGGATTGATACGATATGCTTCTGAAAGCAACATTACTGAAAAGAAGCCATTGCGGTTTACCGGCAGGATGAAAGCTTATTCGGGGGTGATGGTTGTATTGCTGGGTGTGTTGGTTTACCTGTTGGCCAGCCGTACCGATGTGGGCATTTCTATACTGCGTACACCCGGACAGTTATACCAGCAAAGCAATGGACAAATAAGTAATCTGTACAACTACAAGTTCCTGAATAAAACATATAAGGATAAAGAGATAGTGCTGAAGCCGGAAAATTTTAAGGGTGAAATAAAGCTGGTAGGTGAAACAGAACTTAAAGTGCCCAAAGAACAGTATGCCAGGGGCTCTATGTTCATAACACTGGCAGAGAGCGCTGTCACCAAAAGAAAAACGCAATTGCAGATAGGTGTATATGAAGAAGGTGTGAAGATCAGAACCATAACCACTTCTTTCCTTGGGCCATTTGCAGGCAATTAAAATATTAATATCATGAGTGCGATAAAAATGAATTGGGGTGCAAGAATTGCCCTGCTGTATGGCGGTTTTGTTGTGCTGATAGTAGTGCTGGTAACTAAAAGTATGCGGGAAGATTTTGACCTCGTATCTAAAGACTACTATAACCAGGAATTAGCCTATCAGAATGTGATTGAAGCAGGTAAAAACCAGGCAACGCTATCTGAACCGGTGAAGGTGTATAAAGACGGCAGTAATGTTACAATAGACTTTCCGGCTGAATTTGACGGAGCGGTTGTTGAGGGCAATATCCAGTTTTATTCCAAGTTGAATGCAAAATGGGATCGTAATATTCCTGTGGCTATCGATGCGCAGGAAAATTGTTCTATACCTGTAGATAAGTTAGTAAACACCATCTACACTGTAAAAATGGATTGGCGTGCTGATGGAAAAACCTATTATCAGGAAACAGAAATAAACTTAGCAAAATGATACCCTTGGCCTATACCATGATTTTCCTGATGGGGCTTACCGGCAGCATGCATTGTGCCGGTATGTGTGGCCCTATTATATGGGTGATGCCTTTCCAGGCTTTAAGCGGATACAGGAAGTGGCTGGGTATTGCATTATATCATCTGGGTAGGTTGAGTGTATATGCCACATTGGGGTTAATACTGTTTTCATTCAAATCGGTATTTGATCCCCATATACAGCAATATGTATCGATGATAGCAGGCGCACTGTTATTAATTGCCGGGGTGGCATCTTTCATTCCCGGCAAAACACTGCAGTTCAATTTGCCATGGGCAGGTTGGGTAAGGGCTGCACTGGCAAAGTTTATGGCGAAACCCGGTTTGCTGTCCTTGCTATTTACCGGTGCGTTGAACGGACTGTTACCTTGTGGATTGGTATATGTGGCCCTATCTGCCAGCATAACAGCACAAACTGCGGTTGGTGCCATGCTGATGATGTACACCTTTGGCTTAGGTACCGTACCTATGCTGGTGATGTTGACGGTATTGAAAAACAGGGTAAGTTTTGTAAGGCAGCTCTCTATCCGGAAACTGGTACCGGTTACTATGTTGCTCTTCGGTTGTTTGTTCATATTGAGGGGCATGAATCTTGGTGTGCCGTACCTGAGCCCTAAACTGGAAATGGAAAAAAATGAGATAAAAGCAAGTTGTTGTCATAAAACAGTTGTGAAAAAATGATGCGTTACCTGGCCATTGCTCTATTGCTATTGAATGGTATATCTGCCTTGTTTGGCGGATATGCCTTGATGGCAGATGCCACGGGCAGCGGCGTAGGTATGCCTATACAGTGGATAGAGAACAGCATTTTTCATGACTATTTCATTCCGGGGCTATATCTCTTTTTTGTGAATGGAGTAGCCAATCTTGCTATTGCAGCAGCAGTATGGCTTAAAAAAGGGCGATACCCTATGCTTACTATTATGGCAGGGGCAGCATTGGCTATATGGCTGGCTGTGCAGATTATCATTATCAAGCAACTGAGCATGTTGCAATTTGTATATGCACTCGTAGGATTTTTTATGATTTTTAGCGGTATAGCAATGAGAACAACATATAATCAGGATCTTGAAAAAAGAGAAGCGTGAAGAGATTGATAGGTATGAGAAAAAGATTTATCTATGAATCCAAGGTTTAAGTTTTTAGAATATTTTAATCATAAAACTGATGACAATCAGTATTCCCTATGATGCAAATAGCGTGAATGCTCAATTATCCTTAATAATTTTATCGACCCGTAAAAAGTAAATAATACAATACGCGCAGTGCAAACCGAACAATATACATACGAGATAAACGCCTGGCTACGAACACTTGACTACCTGCAGCAAGAGAATATATACATGAAAAACAGGATAGCAGATGTGATACAACATACTGCCAGTGCCGATGTGCTTGAAAAAATGGAACACTACCAGAATTTTTTCCTGAATAAAGATACCATCATCACTTTTCTTCGTCGTGATATTCGGGAATTGGAAAAACGTAAAGTAAATGGCGAATTGCCTGCTATGATGAAGACATTACGTTCGGATATGGAAATGATGGAAAAAGAGTTCAGTCACCTGAAAACCGATTTCAACAACTATATGCAAGCGGTCATTTAGTGCTAGTTAATCAGGTTTCTTAGTTTCTTTTCATCCAGCACTATAATATCGCCCTTCACAATATCTATCAGCTTTTCTTCTTTGAAATCGCTGAGCGTTCTTATTAAAGATTCTTTGGCAGTGCCCGCTATTGTGGCAAGATTGTCCCTGCTTATATCCATGGCAAAGCGCTCTGCTTTGTCGTCCTTATATTTGTTGTAAACAGTTACCAGCGCATCTGCAACCTTTTTGCGCAGTGAATTATAGGCAAGGCCTAATAGTTGTTGCTCTTTATCAGAAATATTTTTAGCCAGCAGCTCAACAAATTTTTTCAGCACATCCCTGTTATTGTTTATCAGCCCTTCAAAATTGTCTTTACCTATGATGGCTATTTCACAGTCTTCCAGTGCTTCGGCAGTTTCTTTATAAGTGCTGTGTTCCAGTATGGCTATGTAGCCAAAGAAGTCGCCTTCATTATATATGCCCGTTACCAGCTCTTTGCCATCATCATTGGTTTTATAGGTTTTAACCTTGCCGCTTTGTACATAATAAAGTCTTACAGCATGGTTGCCTTCATTATATATTATTTGCTTTTTTTTCAGCTTGCTGAAGTTACCTTCTTCGGCCAATGTTTTCAGGATGTCTTTACCGCCTGCTATGGTAATGATATTATTAAGCCCTTCCAGCCCTTGCGAAATATCTTTTCTTAAAAGGTCATTCTTTTTTAGCCGGCTTTCTACAGCATTTAGCAATTCCGTTCCATTGAATGGCTTTGTTATATAGTCGTCAGCGCCCAGCTCCATGCCTTTTCTTATCTCGGCACGTTCTGCTTTCGCTGTCAAAAAGATAAATGGTATATTCTGGGTGCTTGGGTTTTTTTGCAACATATGTATCACACCATATCCATCTAATTCCGGCATCATAATATCACATATGATAATATCGGGCTTGTTTTCAATGGCCATAGCTACACCTTGTTTCCCATCGGCAGCTGTGAGTGCTTTATAACCCGATAATTCCAGTATTTCAGACATGTTTTCACGAATGTCAGGGTTGTCTTCTATTAATAAAACAGATTTCATATCAGATGGTATGATTGTTCTTAAATGTAATGATAAACTTTGTGCCTTTGTTTAGTGCGGTTTCATAGGTAATGTGCCCGTTCATGAGTTCTGCATATTTGGAAACAATGTGCAGCCCCAGCCCGGTGCCCTGGATATTAGTAACATTAGCACCACGGAAGAAACGCTGGAATAAATGCTGCTGGTCTTCTTCAGATATACCAACGCCTTCATCCTTTACCGATAGTACGAATTCATTTTCAGTAACAGCAGAGGTTACTGATATGGTAGAATCTTCCGGGGAAAATTTTATAGCGTTTGAAACAAGGTTCATCAGGATATGTTTCAGCAATGCGGCATCTATTAATGTTATATTACTGCCATCATGTTTATAACTTATTTTCTGGCCCTTTTTCAGAATATGGAATAATTCGTTTAATAAACTGGAAACGGTTTCAGGAATATCTACATCAAAAATCCGCACCTGTATCTTACCTTCTTCTATTTTACCAACCGATAGGAAGTCGTTCAGTATATCCGTCAGCATGTTTACAGAAGAAATAATGCGCTGAATATGCTTATCTCTTTTGGGTTGCTCCTCGCTTTCTACATATTTGGATACAAGATAGGCAGATGATAAAATAGTGCTTAATGGTGTGCGGAACTCATGAGAAGCCATCGATACAAATCTTGACTTCAGTTCGTTCAACTCCTTTTCTTTTTCAAGAGCCTCTTCCAGCGATAGTGTTCTCTCTTTAACCTTTTCCTCAAGCGCAGCATTTAGTTTTACCAGTGCATCCTGAGATTCTTTGCGTATGGTAATATCGCTGACGAAGGCAATGGTGAATCGTCCTTCCGGGGTAGTATAGGTGCTCAGGCTCACTTCTACAGGGAACTCAGTGCCGTCTTTTTTGGCAGCATAAAGATCCAGCCCTGTGCCCATAGGCCTGCTATGGGGGTTGTGATTGTGATATCTATCGCGATGGGTTTCATGTCTTGCTTTAAAACGCTGCGGAATGAGCTTTTCAATTTTCTGGCCTATTACTTCATTGTCTTGGTAGCCAAATTGTTGAAGCGCAAACTGGTTGACCAGCAGGATAGTACCTACACTATCTACGATGATGATGCCGATAGCCGCATTGTTGAAAAGTGCTTCAAACTCGTATTTGTTAGACTCTGATTGCATACAATATGTTCATAAAATTAGTTTTCCTGTCACGGAAAACAAAATTGTATGCATCGAAAAAAAATAATCGAAACTGATTGTCGTATTAAATAAAATTCTGGAGGTCTATTTCCAGGTAGGCTGTGGTTCCTTTGCCCTGTATCCGCTGAAAATCGAAATGCCCTTTTAAAGCCTGTACACGCTTACGGATTTGTTGAAGCCCTATGCCATCTGTCTGTTCTGTTCCGGCAGATTGGCCATTGTCTTCTACCGTTATATTCAGCAGGGTATCGGCACAGCTAAGCTGAACCAGCAGGTGGGTAGCATCCTTAGCATGTTTCATTGCATTTTGTATCAATTCCTGCACCATCCGGTATAGCGATAGCTCGATATCTGTATGGATACGCGGCACGGTGCCATATTCCTGAAAGTCAACTTCCAGTTTAGAGTTCCGGCCTGTTTTTTCGCATAACGATGCAATTGCGGTAGCCAGGCCATCTTCAAGCAGCAGGTCGGGTAACAGGTTATGGGCTGTTTTTCGTATGTCCTGCGTGGCGTCATCCAATTGCTGAAATATGGTGGCAAGCCCTTTTTTCTGTTGTTCTTTATTTTGCAGCATACTGCCCACATTCAGCTTTATGGCCCATAGCTGGCTGGCTATATTATCATGCAATCCCCGGGCTATGCGTTGCCGCTCTTGTTCCTCGCCGCGTACCTGTGCTTTTAGCTGACTTATCTCCCGGTCTTTCTGTAGCTGGTGGATGTATGATTTCTGTATCGTTTGCTTATGCCTGTTGTTGCGTACCACCACTACGCTGATAGAAAGCAGCAACAAACATCCCACGGTAGAGCCGCCAACCCAGAAGTTTTTCTTTTGCAGCTCACTTTTTTGTTTGCTGATGCGCAACTGTTGTGCTACCATGGCTTTATTCTTATCAGCCATGCGGGCGTTTAACAGCACATTCATCGAGCTTATTTTCTCATGTTTATATTGCGTGTCTTTCAATGGGATAAGCAGTTGCAAATAATCACAAGCTTTTTTATCATCACCCAGCACATGATATAATTCAGATAGGGGATGATATAAAGATTGTTCAAGCTGGGTGCCCTTAGCCAGTTGTTCTGTTTCAAGGAGTATGGTTTTGGCTTTGCTGTATTGATTGGCATTTACATATATACTACCCAGCATCGTTTGCATTTGAATCAATCCTCTTAAACCTATATTCTTTTCTTTTGCTAAGGCCACTGCTTGTTTCAAATAATATATAGCACTATCATGCTTGTTTTTCCTGTCATTAATGGCGCCTAAATTGCCCAATACAATAGTTTTATGAAAGGGTGATGCTTTTTTTACAGCCCTATCCCACGATTTGCGGTTGTAATATTCAGCTTCATCCAGTTCGTCTCTTTTGAAATGGATAGCTCCCAGGTTGAGGTTAAGCATGGATAGCATTATGCTATCGTTGTTTCTTATGGCTATTTCTTCTGCTATTTTATAGTTTTGAAGCGCGTAGGTTAGTTCGCCTAACGCAGACCATACCACCCCCAGTTTTGTATAAATGTCTGAAGAGTCCTGGTGGTTATTTTCTTTGTTTAAAAGCGACTGCGATTTGTATATATAGCTTAGTGATGTTTCATATTTATGCATGTAATAGTAGGCATGAGATACTTCTTCATACCAGGAAGTTACATGCTTCATGTGCTCTTTATCATAATAAGGAGCATATTTTGCCATAAGTGCCAATACCTTTTCGGGCTCATTGTTGCTAATGTATAGCTGGGTTAATTGGTAAATAGCGTTAAAGAAACCATTGGAGAAGCTGATGGCTTTACTTTTTTCAATAGCTACCTGTAATATGCGGACGCTTAAATTTCTATCTGTATTTTTTATGGAGTCGGACTGCGCTATTAAGAAATTTACATATGAGGTATCGTTTTTGTGTCCCTTTCCCTTATGCTCCGGCAGGTGCAGGTGTGCTTCCTGTCCTACACACATGTACCTGCAGAACAGCAGCAAAAACAAGAAGCTGGCCACCCGCAGGTACATAGATATATTCACTGTCTTTTTCAATTCCGTTCTTTATCCTATACCCATTTGACGCGCTATGCGTAGCAACCCTGCTGTGTTTTTGGCATTCAGCTTTTGCAGTAAATTATACCGGTGCGTTTCTACCGTGCGCAAACTAATGAACAAGCGGTCGGCTATTTCCTGGTTGCTTAGTTCTTCCATTATCAGGTTTAGTACTTCCAGCTCACGTTGGGTTATTTTAGGGTTCAGCTTGTCCAGCTTGCGCTTTGCTATCAGCATTTCATGCAGCAGTTGCTCCTTTATAGATGCTTCAATGTATATGCCGCCATTGTACACTTCTTTTATCGCTTCTATCAATACCGGTTTTACGGTATTGCTTTTTAGAAGGTATCCTTTACATCCCTTTTGCATCATCTCCTTTATATACGGGGTAGATTCAATGCCACTTAATATAATGATACGTATATCCGGATATTGTTGCAGTAAGATAGGGGCCAGTTCGCTACCGTTTCTGTCGGGCAATTGCAGGTCGAGCAATAAAACATCGGCAGGCTTTGTCTGCAATCCTTTCAGTAAGTCAGCACCATTATTATAGGTGCCTGCGATAGAAATGTCTTTAACATCGCCAAATGCATTCAGCAACCCGTCAATTACAATAGGGTGGTCGTCTGTGATAGCTACTCTGATCATTTTTGTAACATGTTTATTTCAATGTCTGCTTGTTTATAACAGGTGTTCCAGGTCAAATTCCAAATAAGCTGTAGTGCCTTTGCCGGGTATGCTCTGCAGGTCGAAATGGCCTTTCATGGCAGCTACTCTTTTACG
Organism: uncultured Bacteroides sp.; assembly: GCA_902168085.1. Classification (GTDB taxonomy): domain Bacteria; phylum Bacteroidota; class Bacteroidia; order Chitinophagales; family Chitinophagaceae; genus Polluticoccus. The sequence continues at coordinate 8,775 of CABHOP010000012.1, read as the reverse complement.
TATCTGTTGCAAGCCAACGCCTTCGTTTTGCTGCTTAGTATCAAAGTATTTACCATTGTCTTCTACGGTTACATTTAGCATCGTGCCTGCACAGCTAAGCTGCACCAGCATGCTGCTGGCTTCTTTGGCATGTTTCATCACATTCTGCATCAGTTCCTGCACCATACGGTATATAGAAAGTTCTATTTCCCTATCCATTCTGGGTACAACACCATATTCCTGAAAGTCAACTTCCAGTTTGGAATGCATACCCGTTTTTTCGCACAATGAAGCCAGTGCTGTTGCCAGGCCTTCTTCCAGCAAAAGATCGGGCATCAGGTTGTGGGCTGTTTTACGTATGTCTTGCGTAGCATCGTTCAACTGCTGGAAGATAACATCCAGGCTTTTGTCCTCTTCCCCTTCATTAATGCTTTCCACATTCAGTTTTATAGCCCACAACTGGCTGGCAATATTATCATGCAGTTCGCGCGCTATGCGTTCACGTTCCTGCTCTTCGCCCCTTACCTGTGCCTTCAACTGGCTTATTTCCTGTTCCTGTTGCAGTTGGTGTATATACGATTGCTGAATGGCTTGTTTATGCTTGTAGTTGCGTACCATTGCTACACTTACCGAAAGTAGCAGCAAGCTGCCCAGTGCAGTACCACCTATCCAGAAGTTCTTTTTCTGTATCTGGTTTTTCTGGTCAACTATATGCAGTTGCTGTGCCAGCATTGCTTTGTTCTTCTCTGCTATTCTTGAGTTCAGCAATACATTCAGGGTTTTTGCTTTCTCCTGGTGGAAAACCGAATCTTTTATTGCGGAATAGTTCTTTAAATGCTCAAATGCTTTTGCATATTGGCCGGATGCATAATAATACCTGGCCATTAAAGGTTCTATTTTTTCCTCTAATTCTTTATGCGCTATGCTTTTTACTTCTTTGTAAGTGATCGTCAGTATTTTTTCTGCGTCTTTAAGTCGGTTGAGGTTTAAGTATATTTCGCCTATAGAAGCCATTGCATTGAGTACCGGATAGGTATATATATTCTCGTTTATTAAAATAGCCAATGCCCGGTTATAATACTCCAATGCTTTTTTATTGTCTTTATTTAACAGGTATATCCCGCCCAGCCCCGCCAGGGCTTTAGCCCTCGTAGTATTTTTAGTTTCATAGGTCATGGCTCTTTTGCGATAGTTTTCAAAAAAAGCCTCGTCAATCACAGGTGTATTGTTTTCAACCGCTGCATTCTCTGTGGTGGATGACAGGATTTTGTTGTAGTACAGCGCTGCGCTATCGGGGTGGTTTAACAGCACGTAGCAAAACGCTATATTCTCACGCACTTCGTTTAAACCCTCTATGTTGCCTTTCCTGATAGCTATTTTTTCTGCTAATCTGGAGGTTTCTATACAGTGGTTATATTCTTCCAGCCGCCCCCAAACCACGCTGATGTTTGTGTACAATCCTATAGAGTCCGTACCGTTTACCTGTGCTTCTTTATGGCTTAATACAGCAAGCCCTTTATTATAGTATTGTAAGGCCTGCTCATATTTTCCCAATGCGGAATAAGACAGGCCAAGGTTGTTATATACGATGCTGGCTATGCTTATGTTCCTGGGTTGCTCTGCATAGGGGGCAATCGCTTCTAATAGTTTTATTGCTTCTTCATGCTGACCCCTTACTTGTTTTTCAGAAGCCATAATGTTGGATGAATAAAAAAAGCCCCATTTGTAGCCTGTCTTCTTGCTTTGGTCGTAGGCGGTTTGTATGATCTCCAGGCATCGTGGGTCGCCTGTTCGCCTCAGTGAATCGTGCAGTAGGCACAGCCTTTTTATGGCATCCGAATCTTTTAAGGTACCGGTAAATACTTCTGCCTGCGGCAGGGGGTTACTATTACCAACCTGCGCATTTATATCGCTTTTATAGCAAAAAAAAGCCAGGAATATCAGTAAGCCCTTTTTCATTTAATGCGAATTTAATCTTTCTTCCAACTGCATATATGCTTGTATAGCCAATATACGTATTTCTACGTAGATAAATCAGTGTTCTACTTAACCTGCATGCTTTGTAACCCTTTACCAGCGCGCATCATACTGCAAGATACAAGCATCCTGTGTTCAATGTCTACGTGTTTTACTTAGATGCATAAGCGTTTTACGTAATTATAAAATAGGGTGGTAGTACTTACATCTGCCGCCTTTATCCATTCTAATTTTATTGTTAGTAAGAGCAACACTATTCATGTGCTGCTTTAACAAACAAACTATTAAAATAATCGCGTATGAAATTTAGTTGCATAATTGTAGATGAAGACGGCGCTATACGCAGCGAGTTTGAACATTATATTTCGATGTTGCCCAACATAACATTGGCGGGTAGCTTCCATAATATAGAACATGCCAAAGAGTATTTACTGAATAATAATACCGATGTATTGTTTACAGACGTAAAAACACAATGGTTTGTTGGGGTACACCAAGACAACTTTAAAGCACCTCCGCCGCTATTGGTGTTTACTACCGATGAGCCTGCTAATGCACACATAGGTTTTGAGCTGGATGCGGTGGACTGCCTGTTGAAGCCATTGGCTTTTGAACGCTTCTTAAAAACAGTGGATAAGATAGAGCGCCGCATGGCTGCGGAAAGGCAACGCGAAACATTGGTAGCTACCAATGCAGACTATTGCTTTGTGAAGACAGACCATAATTTCATCAAGGTAGAGTTTCAGAAGATACTGTATATAGAAGGGCTGGAAAACTATGTGCGCATTTGTTGCGAGAATAAAACCGTGCTGGCCCTTAATACGATGAAGAATATGGAGGCGGCACTTTCTCAATACAACTTCCTGCGTATACACAGGTCTTACCTGGTGAACCTGGATAAGGTAGATAGCGTACTGAACTATAATTTTTATGTAGGCGATAAAGTACTGCCCATCGGCAAGAGCTATCGCAAAATTGTTACAGATACCTTGAAACACAGTTATGCCATACATACGGCCATAGCTATATAGTGCAGCCATTCGTCAGTAGCTGATAACCTTTTGTCAATAGAAAAAACGCATAGCCCAACACAACATAAAACCCTTCGGTCTCCTGTATCAAAGAATGACATTATGAATCGTTTGAAATTTACACTACTAATTACTTTAGCACCCTTAGCCACATTTGCACAGGCGGTTACGGAAAAGAAAGGCATTCGCATTTACGAGCATCACAGTTCATCTATCAACGGGGGCAAGCCCTTTGGTGTGGGTGCCAACGGGGCCATGTGTGGCTACGATTTTGTAAAGCATCAGCATCATGGCAGCTTCAACCCTGCCAATATGGGCAAGTGGAGTGCAGCAGAGGTAGAGAACATTGATATGGTAGAGCATGGAGGCCCTTTCGGTAAAAACACACCTTTCGGTTTTACATCGGCCACCAGCACCATATGGGCGGGCGATATAATGGGCAATGGTAAAACATCCTTTGCTAAAGCCCCTCTGGGCTTCGACTATGCTACCGTTACAGATGTAGAAACGATAAAGAACGCGCACCCGCTGATAAGCCCAAATACGGTGAATGGCCCTGCTGTTGGCGATGTATATATATCGCGCATAAGGACTACCAATATGTATGCGGCTATCAAAATAACCGCGCTTAAGAACCTGCCTGCCGGCTACAAATCGGGCGATACGGCTACTATGTATTTCGATTTTGATTACAAATACGGAACGGCCAAGGCTACGGGCATAGATGATGTGGATGCAGCACAGGCCATCTCTATACACCCCAACCCCGCCAACGGGGCATTTGCCATAGCCAACCTGCCCGCAGGTATGCAGATGGATAAGGCGATGGTGTATATAACAGATGTAACGGGCAAGACCGTACACACACAAAAGGCAGATGGCAGGCAGGTGCAGCACCAACTGCAGGCGGGGCTGTATATGGTTACCGTTACCGATGCGCACATCATAGCCAGGCAAAAGCTGGTGGTGACACACTAATAAACGATTGCATGCCGGTATAGGCAGCACATAAAAACACGGATATCTTTTCATTAGGTTTGGTGCGTGGCAGCACAGCTAAAAGGGCCCTACTTATAGGGCCTTTTTTTTTATTTGCACATATATAGGAACAGGCATAAAAAATGCCCGGCTGAGAGCAACCGGGCGGCAACCTTATACGATGAGTACATAAGGTATATCTGTTATCGTTAAGCCATTTTTTAGTTGACGATGCAGGCTATCAGCACGGCTATATAGTATAGCAGGCATATGCCCAGCGTGATGCCGCGTGTGATGGTGGCCTTGCTACGGTGCGGTGGCGGCAGGTGTTGATCCATATGTGTTTTCATCCTTTTTTCTTTGACAGGGAAGACAAGCATTGGCCACATAGTGTTTGGTAGCCGGGGCATAGGGTTGACGAACGCCTTTTATGGATTGACCAAAGGGACAACACCCACTCCCGTCATTGCGAGGCACGAAGCAACCTCGCGACTACACCAATTCGCAGCACCCACCACAAGTAGCCTCCCCCTGCACCCCCTCGCCGAGGGGGACATACGATTTCCTCCTTTGGAGGAGGGAGGAGGAGGTAGATACGCTACACCCACTTCCGTCATTGCGAGGCACGAAGCAACCTCGCGACTACACCAACTCGCAGCACCCACCACAAGTAGCCCCCCCTGCACCCCCTCGCCGAGGGGGACATACGAATTTCCTCCTTTGGAGGAGGGTAGGAGGGGGATACGCTACACCCACCCGCGTCATTGCGAGGCACGAAGCAACCTCGCGACTACACAAGTACGCACTACACCCACCCGCGTCATTGCGAGGCACGAAGCAATCTAATCTCGCATCTATCTTTCGTTTGGATAAGGTTGCTTCGTACATATCTGCCTTCGCAGATACTCCCTCGCAAAGACGGTTTATTTATATACACCACCCGCGTCATTGCGAGGAGACACGACGTGGCAATCTCACGGAATGAGGGGAAATTACAATGGTCGTACACTAAGAGCTAAATAACAAGAACTAGTAAATAATGAAAATTGTAGGTTTTTAATAGTCCAACGACGAATATATTCGTCGTCTGAAAATTTATTCTTTTTTTCATCACGTTCTTCAACTAAAAATGCTCCTTTATTGTCATCATCCATTCCCAATAAGGTCATAAGCTTTTTAGTAAGCAATTCGATTTCAGCATACATATACAGATTTGCATGTTCATGCCTCTTACAATACAAAGTAACATACTGTTTTCTACCCTCTTCATTAACAACGTTAAGTCTATTAAAATAATTAAAATAGTGATGCTGGGGCAAATAGGTTCTTATCATAGAATTCTTTTCTAAACTTTTCCATTCAGATATTTGTAAAGCACTTTCTAAATCAAATACAAGAGTATTAGTAAAAGTTTCATAATCTTCTTCTTTCGACAACAATAGACTTTTCATTTTCTTGAAGTCATCCATAGTGATAACCTTTGTTTTAATTCCGAATATACTATAGAGGATATAGGCTTTTGCTTGAAGGCCTTTGTCATTTGTGATTAGAAAATCAGAGTAAGAAGCATAATATGCGTGGCATGCATCGTTGTATAAGTTCTTATAGGTAAACTTCTTTTGTTCTCTATCAACACCAAATATCTCTAACAATGTATACGCGTAATTGAACTTGTAGTAGAAATCTCCTTTTTGACTATCACTCATAGAAGACTCAACAAAAGAAATAAAATCTTTACCAAGAGATGAGTTTGCCATCTTGCTATCAAAGTCAAGCCCCCAACTTTCAAAAGAGATATCTTCAGTTAAATATTTTGTGGTGAAATTTCTTAACACAGAAAACTCTTTTTTGTCATTTCCAATTAGACTACCATACGGAAAAGCTTGTTGAGCAATATCTCTAATGGTAAGAATATCCTTTTTAGGAATTAGATTAGACAACATTTTTTGTGCTTCATCATCTAAAGGAATTTTTTCAGTCAACGATTTATAATCAGCAATAGGTAAATCAAAAAGACTATTTACAGTAGTGCGAAATAATTCGCCCAATCCACTTTCATCACCGTCATCAATAAATGCATCTTTTAGTAAATTATCTAGCACTAACAATGGATTAGCCTCATATTCCTTAGCCTTCGCATAATCCTTTGAGTGAAATGCTTCTATTGGCTCAACTAGAAAACAAGATGTCCTTTTTTTTATTTGATCGTGACTAAAGAAATTATCTTTAACATATCTTGTCATTATCTCTAAATCACGATCAATATATGGTTGTTGCGATGCGCTTAAATCGTCTAGGTGAGCATCCGAATAACACATTATCACTTTCTCTCGTAAGGATTCCATTACCTCTAACAATACTGCATCGTACTGCTTATCAGTATTTAGATATCTAAATATTTGACTATCGAAATAGTAACGTATCATGATGACATGGTTTATATGGATAAATATACGATACCTCGATAAGTATACATACTCTCATCCCGCGAGGTTGCTTCGCTAGCGCTCGCAATGACGCGAGTATGGTGTGGTCTTGAAATTGCCACGTCGTGCCTCCTCGCAATGACGCGAGTGGGTGCATTGCCCCATAGCACCCCTACCGATGAACGGTGCCAACGCCACTATCGCTGCATAGTAGCACTACGGCTGGGACAACTATAATTCAAAACGCCCTTCTCGCTCCAAAGCGCATATCCATACGGGCTTCTTTGCATTTGTTGACGATGATGCCAAGGTTGGTGGGTTTTGTTATCTTTTTGCACTCATCATATTTGTGGTTGGTTTCGGCAGGGTCGTACTGCGGGTGGTGCTGGCTGAAGCGGTGGTAGTAGGCGCGGCCTTCTTCGCCAAACGTGCCGGCAAGGGCGCAGCCGATGGCTATCCATGTGTTGTAGCCCGCGGTGATGTCTATTTCCTGCGCATCTATACGCTCCAGGCAATACTGCACCAGTGCATGGTTGGCATCGTGCGGACGGGCGGCGTGTACGGGTGGCGCGGCATCGGTAAGGTAGTGAAAGAGGCGCACGGCGTTGTGGTTGTATATACCATCAGGGTCGTAACTATAACCGCGGAGGCTGGCTACGTTTTTGGGTGCAGGGTCTATACGCAGCTGCATGCGGCTGAATAGCTGGTGCATATAGTGCCAGTGTTGCAGGTGGCGTTCGGGGTAGGCTATGCGCACCAGCCCCCAATAGCCCTGCCCGCCTGCGCTGCGGCCTACATAGGCTACGTTTTTGATACGGGCTATTTCGTGCTTTATGGCGTGGTAGTTGGGTATGTGCAGGTTGTCTTTCAGGTCGATATCGAACTGTATGAAACCGCTGTGGGCCAGCAAGCCTTTTTCATTAGCCTCGCTAAAGGTGCCGCTGGGGGTGATGGCGGGTAGCTGTGCCTTCAGCTTATCGCGCATGGCCTTATCGGGCTGCGCCCGCAGGGCTTCTATCTGCGCTGCATACTTTTTACTGCCCAGCCATGTGAGCAGGTTTACCGGCTGCGGATTGGTCTTAGTAAAGTAGTTCTTCACGCAGCTTACTTCTATATCGAGTACGGAGTGCATGGGTGTGGGGTTTTTGAGTTTGTTCCATTTCGTTCCACGTTCCACTGATGGAACACCGTGTTTTTAAAATGCGTTTTTTTACATCTGGCTTCTTACCGCGTCATTGCGAGGCGCAAAAAAAACATCCTCTCCCGTCATTACGAGGAGCAATAGTGTAGCCGCTGTGGGTAGCATTGCGACGTGGTAATCTCACGATAACACCTTTTAGTAAAATGCGAGTAAATACTCAGGTCTTGAGATTACCACGTCGCTAACGCTCCTCGTAATGACGAAAGAAAGGGGTGTATTGTATTATCTTTAGCCAATGCAAAGAGGTGGTATGCTATACATTATGTGTTCTCCCAACAGAGCAACATTGTATATTGGTGTTACCTCCAATCTGTATAACAGGGTGTCTGCACATCGTAATAAGGTTGACCCCAATTGCTTTACTGCCATGTATAATTGTACCATGCTTGTTTATTACAACGGGTACGACCGTATAGAAGAAGCCATAGCCGCTGAAAAGAAACTGAAAGACAGGGCACGCAAGCATAAGGAGAAACTGATAAATGATTTCAATCCGCAATGGAATGACCTTTGGGATGCTATACAAGGGTGGTGATATGTTTAATCCGTCATAGCGAAGGGAGTATTTGCGAAGGCAAATATGCACTGTGGCTATCTCACGATAACATGTGTCTTCGAAAACCCTATTTACGTTTGCTCTCATTTTTATACAATACTTATTTCTTGAGATTACCACGTCGCTGCGCTCCTCGTAATGACGGGAGGGGGAATACTCCTCGCAATGACGCGGGAGAGAGAAAAGTGTTTTTAAACATGCAGTTTTCCACTTGTGGAAAATGGAAAAAATGGAAAATTTAGCTACGCACGTTTCTTACAAAAATCCCGTACCCACCTATACACCGTAGAAACACCCGTAGCCTTACCTAATACGCGCAACGCTATATCTTCATACACCATACCGGCGTTATAACACATACACGTCTCTTTTATCCGCTCTTCTTTTTCGGCATTCCGCGTTAGCATAGTAGCCGATACAGACTTTGGTACCAGCGCCTTTTCCGCCAGCCCCTCATACACATACAAGCTATGCTTCAGCAGTTGCTCTACTATCATACACGCGTTTTCAAAATCGGCGCTGATGCAGGTGAGGGTATCCAGCTGCACGCTGCCGCCAAAGCGCACTGCTGTAAGCACCATAGCTATGCGGTAGCAGATGAGCCCAAGCCTATTGGCCGTGCCATCG
>CABHOP010000011.1 GCA_902168085.1 uncultured Bacteroides sp. | reverse complement strand
TGTACGGGCGGCGGGTTTCAGCAAGCCTATAGCATCGTAATGGTGCAGTGTGCGCACACTTACCCCCGATATTTTAGCCAGTTGCTTTACCGTAAACTTGTCCATACCTGTAGATTGAAATACAAAGAAAGGGTATGACGCTGCGTAAGGGTCAAATGTTTTGACAGGTTTTTTTGAAAAAAGTCTTACGGTGCCATTAAGTGGGTACCTGTATTAAATAAAAAAAGGACAGAAAAAAAATTCTGTCCCTAAGGGAGGTATGCTGAAATACCGGCAGGTTAATAACAGCCCCCTTTCAGGGTGCTCCCCGATGTTATTGGCTACGAACTTTTACGTTTCTCCTTTTGTTTTTGCTTCTTGTCTGCACGCTTTTCCATCAGGTTCTTAGCAGCCTTTTTCTTATCGTTCTTCTTCTCTGATTTTTCCTTCGACATATTTTTATTGTTTTATTGTGATTAACTAATATTACTGAAGCCTCTTGGCATTAAAACAACCTTGTTGCATACATCCACAACTTCCCAAAGCAGGGCGTGCATCGAAGCATCCCACCGGGTACATACCTTGTGCCGCATCACCTGGCTGCATACGGCCTCATATCCTTCAGTTTCTACGGCTATGGGATGATAATAGTCACAACCGTTCCATTCTCTTTTTACACATATGGTATGCCCTGCGCTATCGAGTATAGCCATCCGGTCTTCGGTTAAAAAAAGCATGGTTGATAATTCGTGGTCATTCATGGTGGGCTATTTTTTAAATAATGTAAGTATGCCTGCGCGCACCCCAATGATGTGGTGCATAAAACGGGTATGGTCGAGTTGCGATATAGCGTTGTTACCATCAGATGGTTCGCGCATCACCAGCCAGCAAAAACCGGTGCCTACACGGTAGGACTGCAGTACCATTACAGATGATACCGTGCCAAATTCTGAAAAAAGATGCCTGAGGGGTAACAGGTTGACAGATGTATCGGCATTGCTGATAAGTATATTCATAACATAGAGGTAATGTAATTACCAGCAGCGGCGAACCTGAAGAGAGGAGAACAATAGTAGTTCAGAAGGGCATTTGCCTGTAACGGTATTAAAGGTAGGCTTAATTAATACCAATCTGCAATTTATATTTTAACCGATGCTTTCCAGTGCTTTTATTTGCGCGGGTGTCATCCTTTCGGCTACGCTATCTACTACGGTAGCAATTGTTTGTGCATCCTGTCGGTCATAACGCAATACGGTTTCATGGCCTTGTATATCCATTGTGTGCAAAAACAACTTATAGAGCGCTTCAAACTCCGTTTCTTTATACGATGGAAATACAAACGTCATAGCACAAAAAATTATAGCAATAAACAGGCTTTATCTCAATACTATCTGGGCAATACCGGGGCGCCTGCGTTGCCTGGATGTGGTTACCTGCGCACGGGCATCTAAAATGGTTATTTTACCTTCAGCTTCCAACAGGCCGGCATAATACAATATGTCCTCACAGCTACAGTGCATATACAATGCCAGGGAGTCTACGGATAAAGGTTGCTGCGGCCTCATGTTGAGGGTTTTAATACGATATAGTTCTGTGATTGCAGCAAAAAGCCTGGTGATGGTAATAGCCATAGGAATTTCTATGAAGGTACGCCTATAATCATTCACATGCTGTTAAATAAAAAATAACAGGTAGCGTTAGTGCCGGCCAAGGGCAGTGCCACAGGATTAAAAGCAGCTACTTTTCAGTAGCTATGCCCGCTTCTATACGATGGAAGGCGGCTAAAAAAAATATTTTTTTGTTATTATTAAAATACACGTAATATTGCTATGTAAATTTACGGCGATGGGAAAGACACGAACCCACCATTTATCCTGAATAGCCAGTGTTGAAAGTACGGTGCTGACTTGTAACAGCATGAACGGGTGACGACCCTACCCAATATACGTTTCAAAGGTCTACACGCCCTTACCCAAAGTGTTTTACAGGCAACAGTTACGTTGCAATTTTACTTTTATTTATTGTTTAACCTTTTCAAGTAACCATTGGGAGGGATAAAAAAACGTATATCCTGTTCCCAACAAAAAGTATATCATCATGAGTAATTTAGAGAATAATAATAACGGACAAGAGCAGCCACAGAAGCTGCCTACGATATATGATAACCCGCAGATAGACCTTGCAGCACTGCATGCGCGGGTAGATGAACTGGCAAAGCGGGCCAGCTATCACAAGGGCTTATTTATAGTAATGCAGGGCAATGAATGGCTGGAACAAGCCAGCAAACGCCCGATACCTACCATGCTTTTCAGCGAGTATTGGCACGAGGGGGAACTGTGCATATTGTTTGCAGATACCAATGTGGGTAAGAGCATCCTTGCGGTGCAGATAGCCGATAGCATCAGTACGGGCAAAGCCATACCGGGCTTTAAGCTGGAAGCACAGGCACAACCCGTGGTGTACTTCGATTTCGAGCTGTTCGACAAGCAATTTGAAGCAAGGTATAGTATCAATTATACGCATCATTATCATTTTGACAAACACTTCTATCGTGCAGAGATAAACCCCGAAACCGAAGTGCCCGACCACTTTGACGACTTTGAGGAATACCTGCACTTCTCGCTGGAAAAGACGATACAGGAAACGGGAGCCAAGGTGCTGGTGATAGACAACCTCACCTACCTGAAGAACGAAACGGAACGCGCCAAAGATGCCCTGCCACTGATGAAGCAGCTAAAGGCACTGAAAGCCCGCTATGGCCTTAGCATCCTCGCCCTTGCCCACACCCCCAAGCGCGACCTGTGCAAACCCATGACCCGCAACGACCTGCAAGGCAGCAAAATGCTCATCAACTTTTGCGATAGTAGCTTTTGCATTGGGGAAAGCCAGGGCGATAAAAGCATCCGCTACCTGAAGCAGATAAAGGCACGCGCCACCGAGATAAAGTACGACACCGAAAACGTCCTCCTCTGTCGCATAGAAAAGCCGCACAACTTCCTGCAGTTTTCTACCGCGGGGGTGAGTAGTGAGTTGCAACACCTGAAGACCGAAGAAGAAGGTAATAAGGAGTACCTGATGGAGCAGGCTAAAGAACTACGCGATGAAGGCATGAGCATTAGAGATATTGCAGATGAGCTTGGTGTTAGTAAATCTACGATTGGTAGGTGGGTACAGAATTAATGTCCCGTTGTCCCTGTTTATCCATACCCGTAAGTATGGGACGTGGGACGGTTTTTAGAAAAGCGATAGTTGTCGTAATTTAATGTTTATGTCAAAGGAAAGATTATTCGAAAAAATACGCCATGAATCAGTAGTTCTTTGGGCAGGCGCAGGCTTATCAATATATGCCGGTTATCCTACAGGAGTACAGTTAGCTCAAATACTATATAACAATTTACCTGCAGAAGACCAAAGCAGTACATTACCTACCGCTCCACTTACGAATATTGCAACGGAATTAGTAAGAAGTAATGGTAACAAAAGGAATAATTTAAATAAAATCCTATGCGACATATTCATCAATAGAAGGCCGTCTTCTATTGAATATCATGAAAAGCTCGCCTCTATTCCTCACATTAGAACCATAATAACGACCAACTATGATAAGCTATTTGAAAATGCGTATCGCGGCAAATTACAATTAGCCACGAAAGATGAAGATATAGCATATCTAAATTCAAATATTCCAACTCTGTATAAAATACATGGCGATTTAGAACATAATAAAGATGGAATCGTCATTACAGGCCAAGATTATTATGATTTCGTAAAAAGAGAGAATGACTTGATAAATACTGTCATTAAAGAAAGACTCGCTAGCAACTCTGTTTTGTTCTTAGGTTATAACCTTGAAGACCCAAACATGATGGCAACATTTGAGACTATTACAAGTAAACTAGGCAACCATATGCACGAGGCATTTTTAGTAGCACCTAATTTACAGCTTTCAAAAGTTGCAGATTTAAATCAAAAGGGTATTCAGTATATAAATAGCAAAGCACAACCGTTTATTAATGAGTTATTGGACAATATTAAAGACAATATACAAGATGATTTTTTTAAAGAAAAAGTATCGATAGATACTTATAAGACGTTCATGAACAATCACAATATTGAAGTAGACTTTGGAACAGATAATGGCAAATATTTCATACGGGGATTTAGAGGTATTAATAATACCATGCTTAAAGGAGAGCTTTTACTAAACCTAGACCAAAATCAAGAAAGTCAATTTTTAGAACATATAACAGGTCGTAACCTTAGACCATTGGAGTTAAATGCAAAAACAATCGGCGATATAAAATATAAAATTGAAGGTATTACCTTGTCTACTGATAGCACCAATTCAAAAATCATTTTATCTCCACCTTCTATCTCTCAATATGTAACAGTTATGCTACCAAATGGCTATGAAATAAGAAATGTCAAGGTAAGCTGGATACTAACAAAATTCAAGTCATTATTATCCTTTGAGTTAGAAAGTGGAGTAATTGAATTTGAGGGCCCTGGAGAGGACACAGTACCTGATGATAATGGCAAAGTTAATTACACTGTGTATAATAAGCACAATGAGAAATATGAGACAACTGGCTTTGAAATGGATTACTTCCAGTTTATTGCAAACTTTTCAAATGGAAAGAAGTTCACGATTTATACTCTACAACATGATGAATTAGAGTTCGCTTTTTCATCTAATAAAAATTTGTATGCGGCCGCGCAAGCAAAACTGAACTATTTTGAAAAATTGAGGCAAATAGAAACACATTATGGCTTTCGGTTCAACAACATAGATAGTATCAACGATGAGATACTTGAAAAGGTAGCAACAGTATTATGCGCAATTGACGGTGTTACAGAGCTACCATGGGAAAACCCACTAACTTTTAAAGTTAGTGAAGTGAATACCGACGATTTGATAAATCAGACTTTAAATGATAGTTTTTTTATGCAGAGTTCATTACCTGTAGAAATAGAATTATATGGTCGTACTATAAACTTAGGCTACCAAGTAATTGAGTTTTGCGACCCTTATTTAGCTAACGCCGAAGAGATAAGAATAAATAAAACCAAAACAATAAATTACCTCGGAAAGAATAATAAAATTAAGATGAGCTTTCATCAGTCACAACAGAAATTTGATAACCATATAAAACTGCAACTCTAATTCTGTCCTATTGTCCCGAAATCCCGTAACAATATAAACAGGACATTGGGACATTGCTCCAACCGTCATTACGAGGAGCGCAGCGACGTGGTAACTTTTCTCAGCGAAGCTAATCTCAAGGCATGAGTGCCCTGCGTTATCGTGAGATTGCCACGCTATCGCTCGCAATGACGCGAGGAAAAAACCACACACCAACCGTCATTACGAGGAGCGCAGCGACGTGGTAACTTTTCTCAGCGAAGCTAATCTCAAGGCATGAGTGTTTACTCGCGTTGTACTATCCCACATTTCGTGAGGTTGCCAGGCTATCGCTCGCAATGACGCGAATAACCACACACCAAACGTCAGGTGCTACTATGCATCACAGAACGATAAGTGTAGTGCATTAGCAGGTGTAACAAGTGATACAGCCTACCACACCAACTGCTGTTCCTTCGGCAGTAGTGTTGCGTGTTTCATCAGGCCTTTGTTATATTCATCATACAGGCGCAGTATATCTTTCGAGTCGTTGCCTATAAAGGGGCCGTAGGGTTTTATGGCATCGCCCGTGGGCTTGCCGCTATACATTACAAAGCGTGCACCTTCACTGCCTGCGGTCATGTCTATATCGCTCAGGTTCGCATCGGGGGCTATGTTCAGCCAGCCTACCTGGTCGGCATGCAGGGTGGTATCGCCTATCATCACACTGCCTTGCAGCATGTATAGAAACGTGTTGTAATTAGCAGGTACCTGTAGTGTGTTTTGTGTACCGGGCTGCAGTGCTACATCGGCCAGTATCATAGGCGTATAATTCAGCACGGGCGATGTAAGGCCTGCCAGTGTGCCACTGTATAGCCTCACGCTCATATCATCTATAGTAGTAGCGGGCACTTTATCCAGGCTGATATCCTGCACGCGGGGTGCTACCCATTTATCGGCTTTGGGCAGGTTCAGCCACAGTTGCAGTATGCGCACTTTCGATGGCTTGTCTATCGTTTCGGTATGCACGATGCCGCTGCCTGCGGTCATCATCTGCATATCACCTGCCTGCATGGCATGGTGGCCCAGCCCCAGGCTGCCTTCTATCATCAGCGTTACGGTCTCGAAACCGGCATGCGGGTGCGGGCCGCCTACGGGTGTGCTGTCTTTCTTATCCAGCATGTCATCCATCAGCAATATAAAGGGGTCGCTTTCAGCAAAGCTGCGCTGTATTACAGGGCGGGCTACATGGCCGGCTCCTAAAAAGCCCGGTTCGCCCTGCGGTGTGTCTATGTGTTCTATCCTTCTTTTCATCGTCATAGCCTATATTTTTCTATAATGCAAAATTACCACACGATGGCTATCCATAAGTAAGCAGTATACAAAAGTATACTGCCTGCAAGGTGTTAAGAGAAAGAGAAAAGGTTTTGATACCGGGCGGGATTGAGTGTGGGCAAAAGAAAAAGGGCTCCAAAGTTATTACCTTGAAACCCTTAAAGTGACCTCGTCAGGATTCAAACCTGAAACCTTTTGATCCGTAGTCAAATGCTCTATTCAGTTGAGCTACGAGGCCATTCCCGTTGTTGGGAGTGCAAAGATAAGAGACCACCTGCATTTTTACAAATAGTTTTCATAAAAAAGATACTGTTATATTTCTCCCTCATTAAAAGTGGTAATTTGCCAACCCTAAAAATACCCGGTAGGTTATGCAGGTAGAAATATGGTCGGTAGGTAAGGAAAACGAAAGCTTTATAGACGAAGGGCTGAAATACTATTTTCAGAAAACCCGCCCTTACAATCCTGTAGACCTGGTACTGCTGCAACTGCCCAAAAAACTGGCCACTACTGATGCTGATAAGGCCAAACTGCTGGAAGAAGAAATGATACTGAAAAAGCTGCAACCGCATCACTACCTCGTTCTGCTCGATGAGCGGGGCAAGCTGCTCACATCTCCCCAATGGGCGCAACAGTTTCAGCAAATGATGAATATGGGTACCAAAACACTGGTGATACTCATAGGCGGTGCATTCGGGGTAACGGATAATATACGCAGGCAGGCCAGGCAGGTATGGTCGTTATCGCACCTCGTATTTCCACACCAGCTGGTAAGACTGATGGTGGCAGAACAAGTATACCGCGCCTTCAGCATTTTAAACAATTCTCCCTATCATCATTCGTAAATAGCTATATTCGTTAGCGTAATAGGACTGGAAAATGAGTTTTACACTGATCATTGTTATTGTAACGGTACTGGTATCATTAGGCGCTTTTAATAATGCAACACTGATGGATAAGCTCCTGCTGTGGCCCCGCCGCATGGATAGCCCTTCAGAATATCACAGGTTTCTTACCTCCGGCTTCATTCATGCCGACTATATGCACCTGTTTTTCAACATGTTCACCCTCTATATGTTCGGTACGCATGTGGAAACGTTCTTTGCCATGATAGGCAAGCCCTACCTGTTTCCGGTGTTATACCTGGCAGGCATCATAGCCAGCTCGCTACCACCCTATGCCAAGCATAAGAATGATAGTTATTACCGTGCCCTCGGCGCATCGGGCGGTGTAGCATCGGTACTGTTCTCGGCCATCTACTTTGCCCCGTGGACGAAGATTATACTCATCATCATACCCATGCCGGGCATCATATTCGCTATAGCCTACCTTGCTTATTCAGCCTATATGGATAAAAAAGGGAACGATAATATAGGCCATGGTGCCCACTTCTGGGGTGCCGTATTCGGCTTTGTATTCACCTTCCTGTTCGACCCCACCCACGGCCGCATCTTCCTCGAGCAGATAATGAACCCCACGTTTTAAAACTACTTCATGCGTCATTGCGAGGAGGCACGACGAAGCAACCTCAAGATATAATTGTTGCGTATCACCACAGTGCTACTATGCAGCATCCGTGTAGCCTGTTACGAGGAAGTATGACGAAGCAATCGCACCCTTGTGCTCTATTTCGTTACTCACCCCTCTGTAACACTGTAACAGGTGTAACAAGTGATACACCCGCCGTTGCTAAGAAGCGCGACGAGCAACGTCGTAAATTGAGTATTGTGTAACGATCTGCAGTGCTACTATGCAACATCAGTTGCGTCGCACCCTTGTGCTGTATATCGCTGCTGAGCATTCACTCACTACCCCCACTATCGTCATTACGAGGAGCGCAGCGACGTGGTAATCTCAAGAAATAAGTGTTACGCTACTCATGTTATCGTGAGATAGCCACGGTACATATTTGCCTTCGCAAATACTCTCCTCGCTATGACGGTAAAATTTATAACGTCATTGCGAGTAATTTACCTCACCTCCACCCTCAACACATGCTGTGTCTTCGGCAATAGTTTAAAGCGTTCATCCAGGCGCATGCCGCATAGCCATACTATACGTTTATTACTTTCCAGCACCCATACATGGTCTTTTTCGTGCAGGGCTATCTTCTGGTCTTTAAAGTATTTGCTCACCTTCTTCTTTTTCATACCCATACCTAAGGGGTAGAAATAATCGCCTGTGCGCCATTTGCGCAGGGTCAGCGGCAAGGTAGCCACATCCATATCTATATAGGCAAGGTTGGCATCGGTGGGTATGTTATCCGGCTTATCTGTTATACTAAAGGTAAACTTACCATGCGGTGTATCTATGGTACAAGGCACGGCATCTATATGCACATGGTCGGCAGCCTCAGTTTGCAGCGATGTGATGATGAGAAAACCCCTGTTGCGCAATACCCTATGCGTAGCACTATCTACATAATGCCCGCTTTCAGATGCCAGCAGCGATATGATTTGGGGTACCTGCTGTGCCGAGTATCCATAGGGTTTAAACAGCTCGTAGCATATCGTATGTAGCGGTTCGCGCTTCTGTAGTTTCAGTATGGGTATATAGTAGTCCTGTCCACGCTTTTCTACCAGCTTCTTGCGTTCTTCCTCTATTGCTTTCTTATACAGCACCTCTGCCTCTGCAAAGCGGTTGATGCTCTCGTTCAGGTGTTGCACCCCGTTGGGAAATATCTGCTCTACTACCGGTATTATATGGTGGCGCACCTCATTACGCAGGTAGTTATCCGTCGCGTTCGATGCATCATCCCTGTAGGGCACATTATGCTGGGCTATATAAGCCGTTATCGCCGTTTTAGGGGCAAAGAGCAGCGGCCTTATTATCTTGTCGTTGCGCAGGGGTATGCCATGCAGCCCCGCCATACCCGTACCTTTAAACAGGTTCATCAGCAGGGTCTCTACATTATCATTGGCATGGTGTGCGGTAGCTATGTATTGGTAGTTGTATTCCGCACGTATCTGTTCCAGCCATTCGTAGCGCAGTATGCGGGCCGTTTCCTGCACGCCCTTTTTCCACTCTTCCATCTTCTGCGTGGTATCAAAGCGCACATGGTGAAACGGTATACTATGGCTAAAGGCCCATTGCCTTACCAGTGCTTCATCCTTATCGGCTTCTTCTCCTCTCAACTGAAAGTTGCAATGCGCTATACCAAATGGTATGCCTGCCTGTAAAAACAAAGTAGCCATCGTCATGCTATCGCTGCCACCGCTTACGGCCAGCAGTGTGTTTTGCGGCACCGTGGCAAAACCCTTTTCATTCCAGTGCTGTATGAATTGCTTTTGTAAGTCCATATCCTAATAAGCCAGGTCTTCGTAAGCGCTCTGCAATTCGTTGTAGCTGTGCATATCCTTGGCCGCCTTGGCTTTCTCCATGCCCTTCGCGTATATGGTGATGGCTTCTTCGCTTTCACCCACACGTTCCAGCAGCTTGCCCAGGTGGTAGTAGGTGGCTACATAGTTCTCATCGTGCTGCAGGTTTTTACGAAACAGCGCCAGCGCCTGGTTATCGTCACCCAGTTTTATATATTCCAATGCCAGTGCATGGTTCAGAAAACAATCCTCGGGAGAGGTTTGCAAAAAGGCTTTGAGTTTTTCTATCCTGTCAGTCATACTGTATCGCGCAAAGCTACAAAGCATCGGCCATAAAAGATTGCCGGTATAAATGGAGGTTAAAAGCAGCTGATATTCCAGCCATTGTTAATATTTGTCATGAAAACAGGCTATAGCTGCAATTATAATAGTACCTTTGCCAACTAATTTTTTAATATGCCCGGATTTACGGTAGCGATAGTAGGAAGGCCCAACGTAGGAAAGTCAACATTGTTCAACAGGTTGCTGGAACAGCGTAAAGCGATAGTAGATGACGTGAGTGGTGTAACCCGCGACCGCCAGTATGGCGTAGCCGACTGGAATGGCAAAGCTTTCAACGTAATAGACACCGGTGGCTTTGTAGCCAATTCAGCCGATGTGTTTGAAACTGAGATACGCAAACAGGTACAGATAGCTGTAGATGAGGCCAACCTCATCATTTTCGTATGCGATACGGTTACCGGTATTACCGACCAGGACCAGGATATGGCCAATATACTGCGCCGCAGCCCCAAGCCTGTGTTGCTTGTGGTAAATAAGGTAGATAATGCAGAGCGTGCACTGGATGCTACAGAGTTCTATTCATTAGGCTTCGATAAGACGTTCTTTATATCATCCATATCCGGTAGTGGTACGGGTGAATTGCTGGATGAAGTAGCCAGCCAGATACCTGTAGAAGATAAAGAAATAGAACTGGATGAGGACGGTAACGAAATAGAAACAGAACAGGAGACAATACCCAAGTTTGCCATTATAGGTCAGCCCAATGCCGGTAAGTCTACCCTGCTGAATGCACTGATAGGTGAAGAGCGCACCATTGTTTCCAACATACCCGGCACTACACGCGATACTATACATACATACTATAAGCAGTTTGGTAAAGAGTTCGTGCTGATAGATACTGCAGGGTTGCGCAAGAAGAAGAATGTGCATGAAGACCTGGAGTTCTATTCGGTGATACGTGCCATACGCGCTATGGATGAAGCCGATGTATGCCTGATGCTGATAGATGCCGAACAAGGTATGACCGCGCAGGATGTGAACATCTTCAGCCTGGCTACACGCAAGGGTAAAGGCGTTGTACTGCTGGTAAACAAATGGGACCTGGTAGCTGAAAAGCAAACCAATACCGCCCGCGATTATGAGAAAGCCATCAAGCAAAGGATAGCGCCATTTACAGATGTGCCTATCATCTTCATATCCGCCAAAGACAAGCAACGTATCTTCCAGGCTATGGAAAAAACACTGGAGGTATATGATAACAGGCAGCGTCGCATAGCTACTTCGGTACTGAACGACATCATGCTGAAAGAGATAGAACGCTTTGCACCACCTATGTCTCGCGGGCATAGTGTAAAGATCAAGTTCGTATCGCAGATACCTACTGCCGTACCTTCTTTTGCATTCTTTGCCAATTACCCGGATGCTATCAAAGACCCGTACCGCAACTTTTTGGAGAACAAACTGCGCAGCCACTTCCAGTTTAGCGGTGTGCCCATTCGCATCTTCTTCCGTAAAAAATAATAGCAGCTTAAAACATTGATATAGTGAAAACGAAAAAACTAAAACAGGATAAGGTAAATATCATAACACTGGGCTGCTCTAAAAATATGGTGGACAGTGAGGTGCTGAGTGGCCAGCTGAATGCCAATGGCATAAACGTAGCCCACGAAAGCGAAAAGCTGGATCACAACATAGTGGTGGTGAATACCTGCGGCTTTATAGACAAGGCCAAGGAAGAAAGCGTAAACACCATACTGGAACAGGTAGAACTGAAGAAAAAAGGAAAACTGGATAAAGTGTACATCACCGGCTGCCTGAGCGAACGCTACCGCAGCGACCTGATGACCGAAATACCCGAAGTAGATGCATGGTTTGGCACCATGGAGCTGCCACTGATACTCAAGCAATTCAACGCAGATTATAAAACCGAGCTGGTAGGCGAACGCCTGCTGAGCACGCCCAAGCACTACGCATACCTCAAGATATCTGAGGGTTGCAACCGTACCTGCTCTTTCTGTGCCATTCCACTGATGCGTGGTGGCCATATATCTAAAACCATAGAAGAAGTAGTAGCCGAGGCTAAGAAACTCGTGTCTATGGGCGTGAAGGAAGTAATGCTGATAGCACAGGAGCTTACTTATTACGGCCTTGACATATACAAGAAGCGTGCACTGGCCGACCTGCTGAAACACCTGAGCGATGTGCCGGGCCTGCAATGGATACGCCTGCACTATGCCTACCCATCAAAATTCCCGCTGGATATACTGGATGTAATGCGCGAGCGCGACAACATCTGCAATTACCTGGATATGCCGCTTCAGCACATCTCCAACAATATGCTGAAGGCCATGAAACGCCAGATGGAAACACAGGAGATATATGACCTGGTAGCTGCCATCCGCGATAAAGTGCCCGGTATAGCTATACGCAGCACCCTGATAGCCGGCTTCCCCGGGGAAACAAGGGATGATGTAGACCAACTAAAACAATTCCTCGAAGATGTAAGGCTGGACCGCGTGGGTATCTTCACCTACTCTCATGAAGAGAACACCAGCGCCTACGAATTTGAAGA
Organism: uncultured Bacteroides sp.; assembly: GCA_902168085.1. Taxonomy (GTDB): domain Bacteria; phylum Bacteroidota; class Bacteroidia; order Chitinophagales; family Chitinophagaceae; genus Polluticoccus. The sequence goes on along the minus strand of CABHOP010000011.1, from coordinate 58,719 downwards.
CAATATACCTGCCGAAGAGAAAGAAGCACGTGCACAGGAGATAATGGAAGTGCAGCAGGAAATATCGTATGAAAAGAACCAGGAGAAAATAGGCCAAACCTTCAAAGTAATAGTAGACAAGAAAGAAGCCGGACGCTACCTGGGCCGCACCGAATTTGACAGCGTGGAGGTAGATAACGAGGTTATCATCAATACCGACAGACCACTGGCACCCGGCGAGTTTGTGAATGTACACATAACCAAGGCATATGATTATGACCTGGAGGGCGATGTAGTAGCATAAGCACTACTCCACCCTGTACATCTTACCCGGTAAAGTCTTTACCAATCCCTGCATTTCGAGCAATAGCAGCGTAGATGCCAGTTGAGAACTGGTCATGCCACTTTTATGGTACAGGTCATCGGCATGCATACTGTCAGCACCCTGCAGCAGGTTCATGAGCGTTTGCTCATCGGGCGACAGGTTGATGAACAGTTGTTTCTGAACGGGTTTCTTTTTTGCTTTGCCCCAGTTCATCAGTTCCAGCAGGTCTTCAGCACGGGTTATCATCGCGGCGGTATTGGTGCGTATCAGTTCATTGCACCCACCCGAACGCTTATCGCTTACCCTGCCGGGGAATGCTGCCACATCGCGGTTGTAGCTGGCAGCTATACGGGCAGTTATCAACGCGCCACCTTTTATATCGCTTTCCACCACTACGGTTACATCACTAAGGCCGGCCACTACCCTGTTGCGCATGGGGAAGTTCTCCTTCATAGGTATAGTACCCGATGGGAACTCTGTAAGCATACCACCATGCTGCTGCATTTCTTTGGCTAACCCTCTATTACCTGCCGGGTACATCTGGTCGTGGCCATGGCCTACTACTCCTACGGTGGGTATATTGTTTTTCAGTGCCTCTTTATGGGCTATGGTATCAATACCATCGGCAAGGCCACTGGTGATGAGTATATCCTCCTGGTCGGCAAGGCCGGCAATAAGGTCTTGCGTTAGTTTCAGGCCATAATCGGTACTGCGGCGGGTGCCTACTATGGCTACTATCTTCTGTGCATCCAGGTTGCCATTGCCTTTATAATACAGCAGCAGCGGACTATCTATACATGCCTTCAGGCGTTGGGGGTAGTTATCGTCCTGCAGCCATATGGGAGTGATGTTGTTTTCGGCAAGATATGCCAGTTCTTTATCGGCACGTTCCATTACGGCCTCATCGCGAAAAGCGCGGGCACGTACTTCGCCCATACCTTCTATCATTTTCAGCTCTTTGAGCGGGGCGTGAAATACCGCTGATGCCGAGCCGTATTGTGCCAGTAATGCCCTGCCTGTTTTAGGGCCTGTTTGTTTTACAAAGGTGAGTGCCAGTCTATAACGCCATTCTTCATTCATGGCTTAAAAATATTCAATTCCTCAGTTTGTTGTGTTTTGTTGTGAAATTTTCACTTTTTTCTTTTTCGCAACAAACTCAAAAATTGCTTCGGGTTGTTTCCGGTTTTATAGAGGTAGTATTTTTTTCTTTTTAAACATACACAATCATAGCAAATATACGCCATTTTAAAAATATATGGAAATAAAATAACCCAAAGTATGCACCTTGGGTTATGAATGTATTTAGTAAACAGTTACACTCCAGTCACTACCTGAAGCGGTAAACGCAGCCGTAATATTTGTCCCCCAACTATACCAGTGACAAAGTGATGGACCAGGAGGTGTGCAGGGTGCATGATATTCTCTACACGGGTCACAGGTTCCACATGCAGTAGAATTTACAAAAGCATTTGAAGAAGTTCCAGAACAATTTGGATTGTCTATTGTAACACCATCAAATGGCATATTTACAGGATTTGACAGGTAGCAGATACCGGAAACAGGCCACCCGCCAGGTGCGCAAGAAGACCAAACATCTGCTTTAAAGAAATTAAAAGACGAGGGTGGTCCCGCCAATGTAGCACTTGGTGTACCTGATGTGCCGGTACTTATCCAAACAAAGTTTGTACCTACTACACTACTGGTACCTATCGTACCCGTAAAACTATAAACAATAGTACTGCCGGCTGTAAGATAAATGGCATCGGATTCATCAATACTGGCAGGCCCACAACCCGTATTATCATCCGCATGCAGACGGATGAATACGTCACCACAACTATTGTTGGTAAGGGTCAGTTTTTGTGCGAATGCCGATGTGAGGGTGTAGCACAGCAGTGCGATTACTAAAAGGGTTTTTCTCATGAGTTTTTGTGTTTTAAGGTGTTACGAAATATTTCGCCTGCACAACCTACAAAACACATATGTAAAAAACACCGGTGTTTTTCACAGTCTTTAACACTTAATCTTACGCTTACCTTACACAAGGTGCCGCATCTTATCTTATCTTTGGCAACCGTAAAACCGATAATTAAAACAAGTTTTGTAATGAAGAGATACGTTTCTGCTTTTGCCGTAGCCTCGCTGGCACTGATGTTTACTGCCTGCGCCCAGCAAAAGAAAACCACTGGCGGCACTACCAAAACCACCAAAGCCACTAAAACCATAGCCGGCGTTAGCTACATCAGCATGGAGCGTACTTCGTGCTTTGGTCGCTGCCCCTCTTACCAGGTAGAAATATTCCGCAATGGCATTGTGCGCTATACCGGCAGGCAGTTTACCGAATATACCGGTGTGTACGAGCGTGAAATAGAGCCTAAAGACGCCCAGAAGCTGATGAAGGAATTTACCAACTACCGTGTAGATACCTGTAAGGATGTATATGAGAATATGATAGCCGATATACCGGGCATCATCTACGGGTTTACCATAGATGGCAAGGAAAAGAAGATACACAATGCCCATTTTGGCCCTAAATACCTGCAAATGATGGCGAACAAAATAGATGCAGTGGCCAAGCCGGGTATAGGCTGGAAAAAAGTGGGCGACCTGCCGAAACAATAAGTTGACACCATACTATATAGAAAAAGCCTTTTCGATAGGAAAAGGCTTTTTTTAATGTGTTTCAGCTGAGTACTTTGTCAGCTACCCTTACAGGTGCATTTTTTCTTTTTTGGCCAGTAGTTCTTCTACCGTTTCGCGATACATTTCATCGGGTACACAGCAGTCTACCGGGCATACGGCAGCGCATTGCGGCTCATCGTGAAAGCCCTGGCATTCGGTGCATTTATTGGGGGTAATGTAGTAGGTATCTACTGCTATCGGTTCGTGCTTTTCGTTAGCACCCGTTACAGAGCCATCCATCATTACATAGTCGCCCTTTACGCCGGTGCCATCGGCCATAGCCCATTCTACGCCACCTTCATATATCGCGTTGTTGGGGCATTCGGGTTCGCAGGCACCGCAGTTTATACACTCATCCGTTATCTTTATAGCCATAATTCTGAATCTTCTTTTGGTTATTGTGGCGGTAAAGTTACAATTTCGCACCCAAAATATAAATGGCATGTTGACGACAGCAGGAAGAATAGCATTACTGGAACGGCTGGGCCACTATATGCAGGGGCAGGACGAAGCCTGGGAAACGGCGCAACAGCGGGCCGTGCAGGCTAATGGCTGGTTTACCCCCGGCCATATAACACAAGCAGTCCGTAATATCGTTTCCCGGTTTCTGCAGTCCGATGCATTACATGCATGGATAGCCCCCTACCCTGTGGCTACCGCACCTAAAAAGGTGGGCATGGTGATGGCGGGCAATATACCATTGGTAGGGTTTCACGATTTTCTGTGCGGATTTATGAGCGGGCACTCCATCGTGCTGAAACTATCGGGAAAAGACGAGGTACTGCTGAAACACTTAGTAGAAAAACTGGTGGAATGGGAACCGGCAGTGGCCGGACAGGTGACGATAGCCGACAACCTGAAAGGCTGCGATGCCTATATAGCCACGGGCAGCAATAATACCGCCCGCTATTTTGAGCAATATTTTGGAAAATACCCCCATATCATCCGCCGAAACCGTACATCGGTAGCCGTACTGGATGGCAGCGAAACGCCAGAGGAGCTGGACAGGCTGGCCGATGACATCTTTACCTACTTTGGCCTGGGGTGCAGGAACGTAACGCAGGTATGCGTGCCGCAGGACTATGATATGCCCAAACTGATGGATGCCTGCAATAAGTATGCAGACATGATACACCACCATAAGTATAAGAACAACTACGACTATTACCTGGCCATATACCTGCTGAACAAGGTGGCCTACCTTAGCAACGACAGCCTGCTGATGGTGGAAAACGCCCTACCCTTCAGCGCCGTAAGTGTACTGCACTACAGGCGTTATGACGATAAAAATGCCCTGCTGCAGGAATTAAGCGGCAGCGAGGATATACAATGTATAGTGGGGCACGGGCAAACTGCATTTGGCGCTGCACAGTCGCCATCGCTAAACGACTATGCCGATGGTGTAGATACGATGGCCTTCCTGGCAGGGCTGTAACACTTGCCAACTGTCATACATATGTGCGGATGGTATTAATATCTCATTAAAATACCGGGGCAAATTGGTGTTTTATTTTAACACAAGGTTTGCAAAAACCATAATTATTAGTATTTTAACACCATTATTAGCAGCACATCGCCATTTAAGCACCACCAACGTTTGGAAGGCTTTTTGCTGTCATAATAATATAATATAGGTTTATAGCAAGTTTTCAAATAATAAGAAACAAGTTAACCCATGATAAAAAAGCTATTCAGGCAAGGCTTATTGGTATGTAGTACATTGCTGGCAGCGATGCAAGGGCAGGCACAGGTGACGATTAACACACCTTATACCTTCCCGGCAACTCCTCCAACACATGTACTTATAGATGGTGCGTTCCCCAATAGGTATGTTACATTCTCCGTTGAGAATACTAATAATTATCCCATATTAATAACGGATGTAAGCAGCCTGCACATTTCAAACCAACCGTTCACTTATCCTGGTCCTGTAAACGTAGTAATAAGTGCTAATGGTGCCACTTATGAGCTGTGGCAGACATCCACCTGGCTTAGTGGAGCACCTAATATATCGACAGCTACGGGTTGGACCAATGCACAGTCTACTGTCTACAGCGGAGGTGCCTCTTTTGGCGTTGAACCGATTTTCAAGAACCTAGCAATAGTAGTACCTTCCAAATCCATGATGCGATTTGCGGTAGTATGCAATGATTCGATAGTAGCACGTGGTAGAACAAACAGTAATGCGCCGGCACCAAGAGGGTTTACCGCAGGTGGTGTAAGACTGCATACGGTGGATACCAATCAATATACAGGTGTAGCACCCAATGCAGGTATTTTTAGCCCAAGCACAACTGATACCTTTGCATTTGAAGGAAATATCAAATTCTATCCGCTGAACCCGCCGGTACTTACAGTGAACCCAACCCCTGCCTGTAAAGGTTCTACTGTGATCATCAGCGCTAAATCGAGCGCTTATTTTGAAAACCCCGTATATACCTGGTATGATAAAAACGGAAACGTGATACCCGGCCAAACAGATGATACCCTGATCATTCCAAGTTTTGATGCCTCGCTGGCAGGCCAGTACTGCGCTACCGTTACAGGCAGCAATACTACTTTTATAACAGAAAAAGGCTGTGCAGATGTGATATTCCTGTCGCCGCCGGCACCTAAATTTGAAGGTAAAGTAAACTATTGCCTGAATGAACCTTTCCAACCGGTAACCGTACTGGGCCCAGACCCTAAATGGTACTATACGGAAACAGGCGGTTCGCCCATCACGCCTGCAGCTGTTAACTTCAACACGACTACGGCACATAAAGATACCTTCTGGGTATCGCAAACCATAAGCGGTTGCGAAAGCCCGCGTACCATGGTGGTATACAGCGCAGCACCTAAGCCAAATGTGCCTGTGGTTACTACCCCTACCTTCTATTGCGAAAATGCCGCATCTTTCCCTGTAAATGCAAATGGACAGGAACTGAAATGGTATTATGAGCCAACAGGCGGTATACCCACTACACTGGCACCGGCACCTAATACTACTGCAAAAGATACTTTCTACTACTATGTATCGCAAACGGTAGATGGTTGCGAAAGTGAACGCGCCCGCATGGAAGTCATCGTTACCTTCCGTCCGAATGGTTTGATACTGGCATCGCGCGATGCGATATGCCAGGGCGATACGCTGACCCTGGGTTACTATGGCAGCGCCTTCCCTCAATCTACTTATGCATGGGATTTCCCTCCGTTTGACGGTGTAAGGATACTGGATGGTTCTTCATTTGAAACACCACTGTACTTAGGCATCGACTCTGCGGGTGTTAAAACAATAAAACTGACCGTAGGCCACAGCAATTGCTGGAGCGAAACCTATACCAAAAACATACGTGTAGACCCGGTACCTACGGCTGACATAGAAGTAAGGCCTAACATATGCCAGGGCCAGACAGAACTGGTATCGCTGCGCAGCTATACTTCTACTGTAGATTCTTTCTTCTGGTCTTGGGATGGCGGTTATACCACGCACTACTCTACCGACCAGGGTCCTTACGGTGTGATATGGAATGATGCAGGTAAAAAATACATCACCCTGCGACTGGTAGATGAACTGTGTGCTAACACGATAGTAGACAGTACTTATATACATGCAAAACCCGATGCTACCTTTAAAGTAGATGGCTATACTGCCGACCGCCTGTTCTGCATAGGCGATAGCATACTGATGACAGCTAACACGATACTACCGGCTGCCAAATACTCATGGACACCATCAAGGTTCTTTGATACCTACAGCTCCCTGCCTGTTACCTATGCACGCATAGATTATAAGAGCTATGTGAAACTAAGTGTAACAGATGAGTTTGGCTGTTTCAATTCAGACAGTGTGCTGATCAATACAAAGTCTTGCTGCGAAATTGGTTTCCCAACGGCATTTACGCCTAACAATGATGGCAGGAACGATCTGTTCCGCCCATTCCCTCAGGCTACCGGCAACGAGCGTTTTGTAAATATGCGCACCTTCAAAGTAGTGAACCGTTATGGCCAGGTGGTATATGAAACTGCTAACACACGCGGTGGCTGGGATGGTACCCTGAATGGCAAACCACAAGATGCCGGTACTTACTTCTACTACATCAACTTCCAGTGCGATGGTAAGAGTGTAGACCAGAAGGGTGAAGTAATACTGGTACGATAACATACAATTTCAGACCTTCATCATAGAGCCCCGGATAATTCCGGGGCTTATTTTTTGCTTGCATGCAGAGGTGAAAACACGTACTGCCATGATGATTGAGGAACGGCAAAAGGTTGCAACACAGCCCGCCAAAACCGTATTTAAAGGCGCAAGAAAAAGCCCCTTAGGAAAGAGGCTGATTAAATATGATGTAGAAAAAGTACTATTATTTCCGCCGGAAGAATACAAAACCATTGGCGCTTCCCGTTTCCTGCAGTTGAGGCATTGCACGGTATTTACCGGCATCCATTATTTTGCATATAAAGTAAGCAGGCTTATCAATATTGCCATTCAACAGCCAGTCTTCATTATCGTAGTTGGGATTGGCCTGCGGCTGTTTATCTGTATAAAAGAGATGTGCATAGCTTTTATAACCTAATACATGTACATATACATCTTTGCCCCGGAAACTTTTAAAGTAATCGATAGCGGCACGTTGTGAAAAAGCCTCAATCTTGGGTGTAAAATGGATGACAGTGACCTGTAAAATAACAAGATTGACAACGCACAGCGTTATCATGCCCTTTCGGAAATCTTTATTCATCATCATAACGGCTACCCATATGCCGATGAGGTATAGTAAGCCCCACATGCACTCTGCATAGCTCCATGAAACAGGGGCCTGCAGGTTGCCTACCGCAAACGGGTCATCAATAAGCGGAATGAGTTTGTCCTTATTTAGCCCTACTAATGGCAGGCACATGATGGCTATAGCTACCAGTGAGCCTGTAAAAAGCAAGATGCCTTTTACCAATGGCTTTACCTTTACCTTTTCCGTAGACAGCCTGTAAAGCTGCAGTGCAGCCAGGTATGTAAGCGGAAAGTAGCACAACGATGAATAGTGGACAATTTTGGTCTTAACGATGGAAAACAGTAATAACACCACCCAAAACATTATCCACATCCAGCGGGTGAATTCACGGTGGCTTTCATTATCCATAATACGTTTCCGGCTGTACTGAAACAGGAATGCCGCAGCAGGGAAACAGCCAATAAGCAGAATGATAAAGTGATAGAAGAATGGTCCGCCATGCCCTGCATCTTCTGTCTGGAAAAGCCTGATTTGGTACACGATAAAATCGCTCACCAGTGCCCAGCCATGGTTTAATACCTCTATGCCAAACCAGATGCAGGTAGTAGCAAAGGCAGACAATGCGACGACCAGTAAATGCAGCGGTTTGTAGCCCCATAACCCCTTATTTACGATAATATATACTACAAATGACAGCAGGGCCACCAAAATAGCCACGGGCCCCTTAGTAAGCACCGCAAGCCCTAGAAACACACCTGCCAGTAAAGCATGCACCAGTTTTCGCTCCCCAAACTTTATGAGGTGTACCTGGAAGAAGGCTATAAAGATGAAAAAGTTGAAAGTGGGATCAATAATACCCGTTTTGAAGTAGAAATGAGGTAACCACGATGCTGCATACAGCAATACCCACCAACCGGCCATTTTCTCATTTATCACCCTTTTGCCAATGTAAAAGAGCGATGTAAGCGTTACCACACCCATCAGTGCATTGGGGAAACGTGCTGCATATTCATTAATGCCAAACACCTTCATGGATAGCACCTGCATCCATATAAAAAGCGGTGGTTTTTCCCAGAAGGGTTTATAATTTATCTGCACCTGCAGATAATCGCCCGAAACAATCATTTCGCGGGCACACTCGGCAAAGTTTATCTCATCCCAATCGAACAGGTGCACCTGCCCCAGAAAGGGAAAGAACAACAGTGCGGCACCGGCTATTATAATGAAGTAACGGATGTAATTTGGCATTTACATACGGTTTGAAAAAGTTAATCAACGCTTTTTGAAAAAGGCAGGCTGGTAGCGTTTCATTACAGCAATAGTAAACATGCTGAAACAACCACCTATGATGCTGCCTACATATATATCCTCGAAAAAATGGGCGGCCAGGTACATACGCGAATAGGCTACTGCCAGAGCGCATACGAAAAACAACAGGCCTAAAGGTCTGAATTTTGGAGGTAATAATAAAGACAGCAGGCAAAACAAGCTGAAAGCGCCACAGCTATGCCCCGAAGGAAAGCTACGCTCCATTACGCGCGGCCATTCGGGCAAGGTATGTATCCAGGGTGCTTCATTAAAGTATTTGAGCGGGCGCGGTGCCCTTGTTGCGCTTTTTATAGCCTGTGTAATGAGAGATGGCAGCACACCGGCTATAACGGCGGCGGTAAAATACCACCAGTTGCGCAGGCGGCTGAAACCCAACAGCAAAAGCAATACAATGGTAACGAAACTACCTTCACCCATAAAGGTGATATACTCCATCAGCATGTCGCCTACGCTGCTATGATGCGTATTGAAGGCTGCGAATAGCGTTTGCTTATCATATACTGATAATGCGATACCCCCTGCCATTATCCAGAGAATAAAAGGAATAATGAAGAAGGGGTTGTATGAAGTGTACGGCTTATCCAATTTGTTTTCTACGTTTAAACGGTGCAATTATTTTACTCCACACGCGTGCATACCATTCTTTACTGAATATTTGTGAATCGTTGCGGGCCTGGTTTATCAAGACAAAAGCTATGGGCAATAGCATGGCCGTTGCCATCCACATGCCTGCCCAACTGGGTACAGCATTTGCCTTTGCCAGCTTTTCGCCGGTTATAGACATGATATGGAACACCACGAAGAATAATACCGCTATTACCAACGGCATACCCAATCCACCCTTGCGTATAATAGCCCCCAGTGGTGCACCTATTAAAAACAACAGCACACAGGCAAATGACAGGGTAAACTTCCGGTGCCATTCGATATTGAATTGCAGATAGTTATTGAACTGCATAGCCTTATCGGTAGCAGAAATATCCAGCAGGCCTTTAGCATTACGTGCCTGGTTCACGGCATTCTGCATTACCCTGCCCCTTAGTGTATCGGGTACAAATTGCAGAAAGGTAGAATCGTACGCACGGGCAGCAAGTTTAGCTGTCGGCTTTACTTTCAGTGTATCTATAAAATTGTTATTGCCCAGTGCCGCTATATTAGGACCTATGTATATGCCTACATTTTTAGCCACATGGTTTTCATAGCGTTTGAAACTATCTATACGCTGGCTCAGCTGCCTTACATTCATCATCTGGTAGGCATCTTTGAAGAGGTTTTCGTTCGTGCGGTTTACCCTGAAAGATGAAAGGTCGAAAACCATATCCCAGCTTTTGAAGTACATGCGCACCTGCTGGTTGGTATTGCGGCTGCCTTCATTGTTTATATTTTCTTCATATCGCCACCCATCATTCAGCCTGAATATCAGGTAATGCTTATCGGGCGTAGGCAGCATTTGCCCCTGCCTGGCAAGTACTACCTTGTTATTACCGCTACCGGATGTATGGTCGTAAATAAGTATGTTTCGTATGGTTTGCCCGTCTTTATCCTTCTCTCCCACTCTTATAGAAAAGCCATCGATGTCTTTATTGAACTGACCGGGGCGAATATTAAAAGTAGGCTTTGAATTGCGCAGGTCGTATAACAGGGATAATGCCTTAAGATTGGCGTATGGTATCACATTATTGCTGAAAACAAAGGCCCCCAGGCCAATAAGCAGGATGAAGAACAGCAAGGGCCGCATAAAGCGCAGCAAGGATATGCCTGCAGCCTTGATGGCCACCAGCTCAAAATTCTCGCCCATGTTGCCAAAGGTCATGATAGAAGCCAGCAGGATGCCTAAAGGCAATGCCAGCGGCACCATGGTGGTAGACATGTAGAACAGCAACTGAACAATCATCCACACTCCTAAGCCCTTACCTATCAGCTCATCCATATACAGCCAGAAGAACTGCATTACCAGCACAAATAATGTGATAAAAAAGGTAACAATGAACGGGCCGATGAAACTGCGGAGTATAAGTATGTCCAGTTTTTTGATCAATGCCGGCAAGAATTTGTGCAAACCTACAGAAAACTACCGCTTTATGGTTGCTTTGCTATAGATAAACCTGTGCTTTTAACATAGTAAAAAAGCTTGCTTTTCAGCAAGCTTTTAATTTTTTTTCAAAAAACGATGCTTAGCTGCCGATACGATGCTTCAGATCACTCACCTGTGAATTCCACAAGCGTTCCTGATCTTTGATATCATACTTATCTGCGAAGTCAGTTATTTTCAGAATTGTTTCGTTTGTTATCGGACTTTGTTCTATCCGAAACTCGAAAAATTCATCATCATCGTAATAATCCCAACGATATTTTACAAATTCATTCTCCAGTTGCTCCACCACGTCAGCCGTGTCTGTAGCACCATTCCAGCTAAAGTAAAAAGTATGATCGCGCTGATCGACCTTATCAGCAAACCATTCTTGCAAACCAACAGGGGTAGATAAAAATTCGTATAGAATAGAAGGAGAGCACCTTACCGGAAACTCAAGTGTATACATTGTCTTTTTCTTACTCATCGTAAATGTTCTCGAAAGCTTAACGTTGCTGCAATAATAAAAAAAGGTTTGAACAATCAAAATTATTTCAGTAAATTCCTGTAAAATAAGCTTGCTCCTCCATAAAATTGGTTTGATTTTTGCTGTTAAGAATTTCTTAATTTTTTTTTTGGGTTGAATTGCTCTGACACTTAGATTTGCCACAACAATGTCACAATCTACTCATTATACTCCTTCTATTCTCTAACTTAAACAAAAGCTCTGCCTATGTCTATGCGTCAACTAAAGATCACGAAGTCCATTACCAATCGTGAGAGCCAATCACTGGAAAAGTATCTCCAGGAAATTGGTAAAGTAGACCTGATTACACCGGAAGAAGAAGTACAACTTGCCATCCGGATAAAGCAAGGCGACCAGCGCGCCCTTGAAAAACTGACAAAGGCCAACTTGCGTTTCGTAGTATCTGTTGCTAAACAATATCAAAACCAGGGACTTTCGTTAAGCGACCTTATCAATGAAGGAAACCTGGGCCTGATAAAAGCGGCACAACGCTTTGACGAAACACGCGGCTTTAAATTCATTTCTTATGCAGTATGGTGGATACGCCAATCGATACTGCAGGCATTGGCTGAACAATCACGTATTGTGCGCCTGCCACTGAACAAAGTGGGCTTGTCTAACAAAATAAGCAAGGCTTACTCTCAACTGGAACAGGAATTTGAACGCGAACCATCTACCGAAGAACTGGCAGAACTGCTGGAGATTGGTACGGAAGAAGTAGAAACGACACTGGGTGTGGCTGCACGCCACGTATCTGTAGATGCACCGTTTGTAGACAGTGAAGATAATACGCTGCTGGATGTATTGGAAAACCCCAATTCAGACTCTGCAGATTCAGAACTGGAGCATTACGATTCCCTGCGTTGTGAAATTGAGCGTTCGCTCAGCACCCTTACAGACCGCCAGCGCGATGTTATCAAACTGTATTTCGGCATAGGTGTAGAACATCCTATGAGCCTGGAGGACATAGGCGAAAAATTCTCACTGACACGTGAGCGTGTACGCCAGATAAAAGACAAAGCGATAACCAAACTGCGCACTGCTACACGCTGCCAGTTGCTTAAATCATACCTCGGAAACTAATCGTAATTTTACACATAAATTTGAAGCCCCGTAACGATACGGGGCTTTTTTAATAGCATGAAATATATCATCAGCACTGCCCTACTGCTCTGCGCCTGTTATGCTGCGCAGGCCCAGCATTCGTATGAAGAGCGGATAGCGGCACACAGGCAGCAGTACAAGGAAGCATTCATAACAGAGCCGCGAGGCCCGCTGAAGGGCGGTGATACGGCCTATTTACGCTTTTACAATGCCAATAGCCTGTATCGTGTAGTAGCTACTATAACGGAGACACCGGAGGCTAAGCCATTTGATATGCCTACCTATAGTGGCAAAACCAAACAATTCAGGCAATATGGGGTGCTTACCTTTGCCATTGGCGGAAAACAGCAGGCATTGCAAGTATATCAAAACCTGAAACTGCTGGAAGACACGGCACATGCACAGCATCTTTTCGTGCCTTTTACAGACGAAACTACTTATACCGAAACATACGGAGGCGGCAGGTATATAGACCTATCTACTGCAGATATAAAAGATGGCAGGATAGTACTTGACTTTAACAAGTGCTACAACCCATATTGTGCCTATGCGGGAGGCTATAACTGCCCCATTCCGCCGGTAGAAAACCGCTTAAAGATACCTATAAGGGCGGGCGAGAAATTGTTTGGCAAAGAGCATTAAAAAAAGGAGCACATTGTGCTCCTTTTCTTTTATCAGATTTACTATGATTATTTAATACCCAGTTTGGCTTTTACCAGTGCCAGGATGTTATCGCTTTCTTTAGCATGCAATAAAGTGCCGGTGCTTGAATCGAAAACATAATCGTATGCTTTTTCCTTAGCTACATCTTTTATTGCTTTGTCTGCTTTATCCAAAATAGGTTGCAGCAGTTCCTGCCTTTTCTTTTCTACTTTTTCCTGTGCACTTTGGTTGGTGCTTTGGATGCGGCCTTCCAGGTCCTGAATCTCTTTCACTTTCACTTCTTTTACCGCATCTGTCATGGTTTTTTCGCCAGCTTGAAACTCTTTCACTTTTTTCTCATACTCCTGGCTCATTGTCTGCAGCTGATCCTGGAAAGATTTAGCATAGGTTTGAATATCAGCTTCAGCCTTCGTCATTTCGGGCATAGCTTTCAGCAGTTCGCGAGAATCTATATAACCGAATTTCGTAGCTTGAGCAAATGCCATGTTGCCGATCAACAAACCGCAGGCAAGAAATAATACGATTTTTTTCATTGTGTATATTGTATAACTTTTATTTATTTAAGCTGTGCAAAGTAAATGCCATTATTTGTTTATTCCAAGTAATTTTAACACATCCTCACTTTTATCCAGTTTCGGATCTGCATAGAACATTGTTACACCACCGGCCTTATCCAGAACCAAATCAAAACCTTTTGTCTGCGCCATTTTCTGCACTGCATTGTACACCCTGTCTTGTATGGGTTTTACCAGTTTCTGGCGCTCTTTGAACAGTTCTCCTTCATAACCAAAGCGTTGCTTCTGCAGGTCTTTGGCCGATTTCTCTTTCAGCACAATCTCATCCTCACGTTTTTTACGCATGTCGTCGGAAAGCATGGCACGTTCGGCCTGGTAGGCTTTATACATGCGGTCTACTTCCTGCATACGGTTGTCTATATCGGTCTGCCAGTCTTTCGATAGCTTATCCAGGCGCGTTTGGGCATCTTTATAATCTACTACCTTATCCAGTATGTATTTACTATCAATGATACAATAGCGTTGTGCGTTAGCGGCAATAACGCTAAGTATAAGGGCAATACTTAAAACTATCTTTTTCATCTTTTACTGAGTTTATTATTATGCAATATAATCCATTAGCATCAATCCGGCTCGAAGCCCAGCATGAAGGTAAAGGCGGCGATATCGGACAGCTTGGTAGCACCGGTAGCCCTGTTGAAGCTATCGAAGCCAACCCCATAGTCAAGACCCAACAGGCCGAACATAGGCAGGAACAGCCTGACACCCAAACCAGCAGAACGTTTCAGCTTGAAAGGATTGTAATCATTAAAATCATTCCACGCATTGGCTGCCTCTACAAACGCAAGACCGTATATAGTAGATGTAGGACTTAACGAGAACGGATAGCGCACCTCTGCAGTATATTTATTAAATATTACAGCGTTAGTTTGATACGGATCCTTATAACCACGGTGCGCTATGATATCGCGGCCCACGAAGAAGTTACGTCCTGAAAGACCATCGCCACCCAGCTGGAAACGCTCGAACGGAGAGTAACCCAATTCCGGGTTGTAATAACCCAGGTAACCATACTTGGTAGCTAACTTAAATACCAGGTTGCCGGTGATCTTCTGGTACCACTCTGCCGTGAAACGGTATTTATGATACTCCACCCATTTATACTTTTCCTGCACAGTTTCATTAGC
The DNA here is from genome assembly GCA_902168085.1 of uncultured Bacteroides sp. GTDB lineage: Bacteria > Bacteroidota > Bacteroidia > Chitinophagales > Chitinophagaceae > Polluticoccus. The sequence goes on along the minus strand of CABHOP010000011.1, from coordinate 43,626 downwards.
ATAATCCTTATCGCTAAACAGGCTGTATGGCAGCGTAAACTGGAATGTAAAGCTGATGTTAGAACCACTACGCGGGTACAGCGGCTGATCGACAGAATAACGTGCTAATACTAATTTGAAGTACAGGTTATTACTAAACCCATTTCTGAATGGATTATTGTTGTTATCTGTCAGCAGGGAGTAATCTTTTAGCTGATAGTTCTGATAGTTTGCCCCATAGGTAAATACGAAGTTATCATCCGGCCACTTCACACGCTTACTAAGCGACAGGCCACCACCCCATACACTGATGAATGAAGAGTCGGCAGGTAGCGGTGCACCAACACCTGAATAGCGGCTATACAGCAGGCTGGTAGTTAATGCATTTGGCTTTTTACCACCCAGCCAGGGCTCCGTGAACGAGAAGTTCAAAGAGTTGTAGTATTTACCATTCGATTGATAGTTCAGCGACAGGCGCTGGCCATCTCCTACCGGAAGCGGATCCCAGAATTGCGGTTTGAAGATATTGCGCAGCGAGAAGTTGCTGAATACAATACCAATATTACCATAGAAGCTAACACCGCCACCGAAACCTGCAGAAAGCTGCAATTGGTCGCTCGATTTTTCTACAAGGCTGTATTCAATGTCTACGGTACCATCTTCCTGGTTAGGTTTAGGTTGTATGCCTATTTTCTCCTGGTCGAAGAAGCCAAGGTTGGCTATCTCGCGCTGTGAACGTATCAGGTCGGTACGGCTGAATTTATTACCGGGTAGTGTCCTGAGTTCGCGGCGTACTACGTGCTCATTGGTACGGTCGTTACCTGTTATGGTTATGTTACGGATAGTAGCCTGCGGCCCTTCCGTAATGCGCATCTCATAATTAATAGTATCGCCAATGATTGAAGTTTCTACGGGGTCTACGTTGAAAAACAAGTATCCGTCATCCATGTAGTAGCTACTGATATCTTCACCACCCTCGGGGCTCATAGCGCGGCCCAGTCGGGTATCCAGCAGTTGCTGGTTATAGATGTCGCCTTTCTTTATACCCAATGTTTTGGTAAGAAAGTCGTTGGAGTATTTGGTGTTACCCTTCCACTCTATATCGCCAAAGTAATAACGGCGGCCTTCCTTTACTTTAATATCAATGTTTACATTACCATTTTCCACACGATAAACCGTATCCTTTTCGATAGCAGCATCGCGGAAACCTAATGTATTATAATATTCTATCAGTCCTTGTTTATCATCTTCATACTTCTTCTGGTTGAACTTAGAAGAGCTGAAGAAATTATAACGGAAATAAGGGTCGAGCGCTTCCAGTGTTTTTGAAAGTGATAAGAAATGGAACTCTTTCATGTATTTACCGAAAGAACGTTCCTCCTTTCCAAACATACTGGTAGCATCAGCAGGGTATATAGATATACGCGCCATCTCTTTAGTAGAACGCAACATGCGTTTCAGCTTCAGCGTATTGGCATTGTCATTACCTGCTATACTTACCTGGTTGATGTGGGTTTTGTTTCCTTTATCAATATCGAAGGTGAGTATAATGGAGTTGGTAGAAATGGTATCAATCCGTTCCGTCACTTTCATGCGCACATCGCCGTACCCCTTTTCAAAGAAATACTTTTCGATACGCACCATCGCCTCTTTCTTGGTAGCTTCTGTCACTACCCTACCTTTTACAAGTCCCGATTTATCTTTCAGTTCCTGTGCTTCACTTTTCTTAATGCCTTTAAAGTTGTAGCGTGCCAGGCGCGGGCGTTCTTCTACTTTAATATCAAGAAATATCTTAGTGCCTATTGTTTTGGTAATGCTTACGGAAACATCGGAAAAAAGCTCTTGCTTCCACAGGTTGCGGATAGCTTTGGCAATGCTTTCATCGTGCGGCAATTTTATTTTACCACCAATGGTTAGGCCTGTAACGGCTATCAACAGGTCTTCATCCAGATAACGGGTGCCGCTAACGGTGATACCGGCTATTTCATACTGTTTGGGGGTAGCAGGGTCGGAAAAGCTTTGCCTTTGCTGACGCAAACTGCTGAGGTTGGTAGTACTGTCTCCCGGCATAGCCAGCTGCGCATATAAATGCTGCGCATTAGCTGCAAGCAGAGTAGTAAACAATAAAGAATAACGCAAAAAGCTCTTAGGCATGCTGGGGAGAATTCGTTTGAATTTGTTCACTCGTTTTACCGAAACGGCGCTCACGTTTTTGGTAATCAAGCAGCGCTTCGTATAAATTTTGTTTTCGGAATGCCGGCCAGTGCACAGGTGTAAAATACAGCTCTGCATAGGCCAGTTGGTAAAGTAAAAAATTGCTGATCCTGTATTCCCCACTCGTGCGTATCATCAATTCAGGATCGGGAAAGGGTGCCGTATTAAGATATTTATGAAACACAGCATCATTCACCTCTTCCGGCTTCAGCTTACCGGCAGCAGCATCGGCCACCATCTTTTTGGCAGCATCTATCATTTCCCAGCGGGAACTGTAGCTGAGTGCCAGTATCAGGTTGAGCCCCGTATTAGCGGCTGTCATTTCTTTTGCTTCGTTCAATTCCTTCTGGCATACAGCAGGCAGGCTTTCAAAATCACCAATAACGTGCAGGCGCACATTATTTTTCTTCAATTCTTCTACCTCCTTCCTGATGGTATTCACCAGCAATTCCATCAGCGCATCTACTTCTTCTTTAGGCCTGTTCCAGTTTTCGGTAGAAAATGCATATAGTGTAAGGTAAGATATGCCTATTTCCGCACAGCCGTTTACAATATCGCGCACACTAAGCACACCTTCATGATGACCGAAAACACGGTCCTGCCCCTGTTCTTTTGCCCAACGGCCATTACCATCCATTATAATGGCTATGTGCTGTGGCAGCCTGGAGCGGTCAAGAGATTGTAGAATGTCCATCTTGGAATTTGTGTTACCCTCTTTTGAAAAGGTGTGCAAAGGTACAAAAATAGAAGCTTGCCGTATGTATCAAAATATGCCATAGGCAGTTTAACGCCACTTTAACGGCAATAGCTGAACAAATTACACATTTAAACAATCCATTAACAAGCCTATATGATAGCCGGTTATTTTGCAGTACATTGCATTACCACATTAATTAAGATGTTATGGTTCACAATCTGAGCGAGCAAAACTCGGTTCTATGTCAATGGGTACGGGAAATAAGGGATGTAGAGGTACAGGGCGACCGTATGCGTTTTCGCAGGAATATGGAACGTATAGGCGAAATAGCTGCTTATGAGATCAGCAAAACGATGAATTATAACATGCTGACCGTGCAAACGCCTATGGGAGAAGCGATATGCCGGGAAGCAGAGCAACCTGTGCTGGCCACCATTTTAAGGGCGGGCGTGCCACTGCACCAGGGGCTGCTCAATTATTTTGACAAAGCAGATAATGCTTTTATTGCGGGGTATCGCAAACACCACCGTGATGGCAGTTTTGAAATAGAACAGCAATATTTTACCTGCCCCGACCTTACCAACCGTATCTTAATTATTGCCGACCCGATGCTGGCAACGGGTGCGTCATTGGTATTGGCACTGGAAACCCTTACAAATGTAGCCCAACCCAGTAAAATACATATCGTTTCGGCCATTGCCTGCACCGAGGGCATAGAGCTTTTAAAGCGTAAATTTCCGGAAGTGGAGATATGGACGGGAGCGGTGGATGAAGAACTGACTGCAAGGGGCTACATCGTTCCCGGGCTGGGAGATGCAGGGGACTTAGCTTTCGGATTAAAAAAACAGTCTTAACCCAACTAAAATTATTATTCCTACTGTCTTGGATAATAGGATTATTTGGCTTATTTTGGCTTTCAGAAACTCAATTATAAAATTCATAAACGTTACCCAGATGAAGAAAATATTACTAGGCGTGGGTGCATCAATGATGTTAGCGACTTCGGCAATGGCACAAGATCCGCACTTCACCCAATATTTTGCATCACCCCTCACACTAAACCCTGCGCTTACGGGCCTTACCCAGGGCGACCTTCGCCTGGCGGCCAACTACCGTTCACAATGGAGCAGTGTATCTTCTAACCCTTATGTTACAGGTACCATATCCTTTGATATGGCTGCTATGAAGGGTACCCTGGATAACGGAGATGCAGTAGGCATAGGTCTGTTAGGGCTTTACGACCGTTCCGGTTCGGGCGGTTTGCAAAATACAAGTGTCGGATTATCATTAGCTTATCACAAAGCTTTTGGTTATGAAAAACAACACACCCTGTCATTGGGCCTGCAAGGTATATTGGTTCAGAAAAGCGTAGACCCGTCTAAGCTGATATTTGAAGACCAATGGAACGCTTCTACCGGTACCGCCAGCGGACAAAGCAATGAAGCAATGAACAATTCGGATCTTACATATCCTGATTTCAACTTAGGTTTAATGTATTCAGGCCGTATGACAGAACACTCTACTGCTTATGTAGGTTTCTCATACTACCACCTGACACAGCCTGTTGAGAGCTTTCTGGGTGATAACCACAAAATTCACTCTCGTTACACAGGTTACCTGGGTGGTTCATTCGACCTGAATGAGAATATCGTACTGTATGCGAGCGGTTTGGTTCAATCTCAAGCCAGCGCTACAGAAGTACTGGCAGGTGCCGCAGTAGGTTTCGTACTGAACCCCGGCCACGATGCTGAATATGCTAAAAACACCGTATTATACCTGGGTGGCTGGTATCGCTACAACGATGCCCTGGCTCCTTATGTAGGTTTCGAATGGTCTAAAATGAAACTGGGTATCAGCTACGACCTGACAATGTCTGGCTTCTCTCGTGCTACCAACAGCAATGGCGCACTGGAAGTATCGCTGATATTCAACGGTGCTATCAACAAACGTGAATCTACTCCTACTTACAACTTCGCTTGTCCTAAGTTCTAAGAGGTAAAGAATACTAACAGAAAGCCCTGCAAATGCAGGGCTTTTCTTTTTATAACCCTTTTCCTTTGCTTACGTATTTATTGCCCCGGATGAAAAACCGGTAAGGCAGGTATGCATCTTCCTGCGCATAGGCTACACCTACCCTTGTACCTGGCACAATATCTTTAGACGGTATCCTGAAGCCTCTGTCTTCTATATATATTTCATTGTCCAGTAAAGATTTGCCCGTCTGGCTGGTATGAATACCCAATGCCATACTCATAGCACCGGGACCGGCTGTAAGCGATGGTGTCAGCTTTTCCTTTCCTCGCCGTTCCAGCATATGTTCTATGCCTTCTAAAGGCTCTACTGCGCGTATTAATACTGCATGCGGTACATCGCGCATATTGGTAACTACATTAAATAAATGATGGATGCCATAACACAGATATACATACGCCATACCACCTTGCCCAAACATGATCTCTGTACGTTTGGTGCGCCTGTTACCATGGGCATGCGATGCTTTATCGGCAGCACCAGCATACGCTTCTGTTTCCACTATCATACCCGATGTATAGATGCCATCTATATTCGTGACCAATACTTTACCGAGTAATTCCTGAGCTATCTTCACTACATCCTTGCGTGTGTAAAACGATTCGGGCAATATCATAGTGCAAAAGTACAGGTTGCAGCACAATGCCGTATTTTTAACCCGGCTATGAGCAAAAAAGGAATATTATACCTGGTACCGATACCAATAGCAGAAGGCGCAGTACAAACACTTTCGCCAGAAGTACGGACACATACAAAAGAGTTGAAATACTACTTTGCTGAGAATGTGCGTACCGCCAGGCGTTTCCTTAAATCGCTGCACAGGGAGCTGGTGATAGAAGAAATAGCTTTTTCTGAAATAGATAAGCATGAAGGTGCTGATATGGCTACATTGAAAAAATGGCTGAACGAGGGCCAAAATGTAGGTGTGATGAGTGAAGCCGGATGCCCCGGCATAGCCGACCCCGGCGCAGAAGTAGCTGCAGTAGCACATAGTATAGGCGCTACGGTAGTGCCGTTAACAGGGCCCAGCTCATTAGTATTAGCACTTATGGCATCGGGACTGAACGGGCAAAGCTTTTGTTTTAATGGCTACCTGCCTATAAAAGACCCGGCACGTACACAGAAGCTGAAAGCGCTGGAAGCATTATCAAGAAAAGAGAACCAGACTCAATTATTTATAGAGACCCCCTACCGCAATAACCAGCTACTGGATGAAGTATTGAAACAATGCAGCGATAGCACCAGGCTGTGTATAGCACAAAACATAACAGCCGCCGATGCTTATATAAAAACACAAAGCATTGGTGACTGGAAGAAAAAGAAACCTACACTGGAAAAATCGCCTGCTGTCTTCCTGATACTGGCTTAGTAGTAGTCTGCATTGCGCACCATTTCTATACGGTCAACCACATATTGGCCCCGCTCTGCATTGACTTTATCATAATTTTCGCCACGCCAGGGCAGGTTGCGGCGATATTGTGTGTAGTGGAACTTGACGATCTTACCGATGCATTTTTCTATCGAGTCGGCCAGGGCTACATCGTTTACACTGAAGTAGAAATATTGAGAATTGATGGCGGCGCCCCTCTGGCCAAAGCCCAGTTGTATCATTTCGCCCTCATAGGTTTTGAATACATTGCCCTTGCGGGAGAACTTTTGCAGTACGCCCTCGCGGCTGCCATCGCTATAGGGATTGTAATAGAACCAATATATATAACCTGTTACAGCTACCAATATGATAACGATGGATATGAAAATAGCTTTGCGCATACCTCTCTTATGCTAATTAATATTGTAAAATAAAACAAAATAGGCATGATTGCTATGCCTTTGAACATGAATATTATTTTACTTTTCTACCCTTCCATTTATAAACCCCTACGAAGCCCAGGAAGCCCGCTGATATGATATAAAGGATATGTAATGGTTGCAGCAACGGGAATATCCATAGCTGCTTGCGCTTGCGGAAGAAGCTGCTGACAGGGTACAGGTAATATATTTCCACCTCGGTCTTTAATACCAGTAGTGTAAGTGCTAATGCCCATAACCATGCATTCCAGAAACCCAGCAGCAACAATACAAGGAAAGAAAAATTGAACAGATAAACCAGTAACAAAATGCCCGTAAGACGCTTATCATCGTACTTGCCCGATTTGGATGCCCAGCGGATGCGCTGCTGCAGGAAGCTACCCCAGGTGGGTTGTGGTGGTGTGTGCACAATAGCTGCTTCTGCCTTCAGGTAGGCGATGCGAGAAGGCCATGCGGCATTCAGCTTCATCATCAGTAAATAGTCATCTCCCGAAGCAAGATGGTCTATACCTTTATAACCATCTACAGAAAGGTAGGCTTTGCGGGAGAATGCAAGATTAGCGCCATTGCTCATATTGCCAAGGTTCAGCTTGTGGGCTGCCCCCGTTATGCCCTGCATACTCATAAAGTCGAGCGACTGGAAGGTTTGAACCACATCGCCGTTCGTGGTGAAATCTACCGGGGCCACAATCATTACAGGCTGCTCCTTTTCAAAGATAGCAGCGATATGTTTCAGCCATTGGTTGCCGGCAAAGCAATCGGCATCGGTAGTGATGATAAGTTCGCCGGTACTGTTATTGATGCCGGTAGTTAGCGCTTTCTTTTTATAAGCTATGGTTTCATCATCCAAATAATCGGCAAGATGCAGGCATTTCAGGTTCGGCTTGTCATAGCCTTTTACTATGCTGGCTGTAGCATCTGTAGAATGGTCGTCTATTACCACTACTTCTATCAAATGGCGCGGATAGTCCTGCGCGAAGATGGAATCAAGGCAACGGCCAATATTAGTCTCTTCATTGCGGGCAGGGATGATGATGCTGAGTGTGGTAGTGGGTATGAAACCTTCATCTACTATGAACGTCGGCTGCTCCTGCCAACCTTTACGGTATAGCAGCATTAGCGCAGCATAGCCTATGCCCAATAACACGCATATGATAATCACTATTATCATTCCGCAAGCAGGCATTGGGCTACTAAAGGGATGGTATCACTATCCAGCAGACGATGGCCTTTGTCCACGATATGCAGCGTAACGGTTTCCGTATCGCGCTTGAACTGCTTTGCCAGCGCTACAGGTATTACCCTATCGTGCATACCCATAATGATGTGCACGGGTATCTTATGCTCGTTCAATACACGTTTCAGCTTTTTATAATCGGGCAGGATATGCGCCATGCACGGCCACACCTTCAGCAGAAATTGCCTGTCCTGCTCCGCTTTCAGGTATTGCATGGCAAACTTGTAGCGCGAAGCATCTATCCAATTGCGCTTCCTCGCCCACTCTATCATACCCGTATATCGTGCCGGATTGGTAAGGAAGCGATGAAATAAATACTTACCCGGCGTAGTACGCGTAACGAAATAATAAAATGAATTGAATTGCAAACCATCGGAAGCCAGCAATACAATTGCATCTACATACTGCGGCACCATCTCGGTTATCTTCAGGCATACACGGCCGCCCATGCTATAGCCCAGCAGGCTTATTTTCTCTACCTTAAAAGTTTGCTGTATATGTGTTACTATTTGGGGCAAAGCAGCCGGCTCCAGGTATTCGGTATCAGGCCATTCACTATTACCATGATGCGGCAGGTCTACGCTTATCAATGTGTATTGTGCCTGCAATGGTTCGGCTATAGATAATAATAAATTGGCACTATTGCCATAACCATGAAAGGCCAGCAGCACCTTGCTACCACTACCGCTACGCAGGTAATGCAATTTTTTATTGCCTACAGGTATATATCCGCTGCTGTTATCCATCTATTGTAAAGCCGTTGTCAAAGCTCAAAAATAATCATTCGCAGCACCATTCGTCAACAAAAAATTAACAACGTTGACGCGCAATTTTTGTTAGATTTATAGAAACAATTTTAGCTTATGGAAGCAAATACAAAATCCGCATTGATAGGCGGTGGATTCCTGGTTCAGCCTTCCAACCCTGCCGATACTTTTACGCCGGAAGATTTCAACGAAGAACAAAGACTGATAGAACAAACCTGCAACGAGTTTCTCGATAAAGAAGTACTTCCCCATATCCTGGATATAGACAAACAAAAAGAAGGCCTGATGCCGCAGCTGCTGGATAAAGCAGGCGAGCTGGGCCTGCTGGGTGCCGCATTACCCGAAAAATATAACGGGCTTGGTGAAGACTTTGTGACTGCTACGCTTATAAATGAAGCACTGGGTGGCGGGCATTCCTTTGCAGTAGCTATGGCCGCGCATACGGGCATAGGTACATTGCCTATCCTGTACTTCGGCACGGAAGAACAAAAACAAAAATATGTACCTAAACTGGCAACGGGCGAAATGAAAGGCGCCTACGCCCTTACGGAACCCAATTCGGGCTCTGATGCATTGGGTGCGCGCACTACTGCCGTATTGAGCGAGGATGGCAAGCACTATATTATAAACGGGCAAAAGATATGGATAACCAACGCTGGCTTTGCAGATGTATTTACCGTATTTGCTAAAATAGATGGCGATAAGTTCAGTGCCTTTATAGTAGAACGTGGTACGGAAGGGTTAAGCTTTGGCGAAGAAGAACATAAAATGGGCATCAAAGGTTCCAGCACACGCCAGTTGTTTTTTGAGAACTGCAAAGTGCCGGTAGAGAACCTGCTGGGCGAAATAGGCCGTGGGCACATTATTGCCTTCAATATACTGAACATAGGCAGGCTGAAACTATGTGCTGCGGCACTGGGCGGCGCTAAACGCGCTATGAACATCAGCGTAGCCTATGCCGCTACCCGCGAACAGTTTAAAACCCCCATAGCACAGTTTGGTGCCATACAACACAAGATGGCAGAGATGGCCATCAAGATATATGCTACGGAAAGTGCGCTGTACCGTTCTGCACGCTGGATAGCTGATAAAGAACACGAACTGGCAGAAGCCGGCAAGGGTGAAGATGAAACGCTGCTGGGGGCCGCCGAGGAGTATGCTATAGAATGCGCCATACTGAAGGTAATAGGCTCTGAAACGCTGGACTATGTGGTGGATGAAGGGGTGCAGATACATGGTGGTAATGGCTTTTCTGACGAGTACAATATCTCACGCGCTTATAGAGATAGCCGCATCAACAGGATATTTGAAGGCACGAACGAGATAAACAGGCTACTGACGCTGGATATGTACCTGAAGCGTGCCATGAAAGGCCGCATCAACCTTTTGGGGCCTGCTATGGCTATACAGAAGGAGCTGACCAGCATACCTGATTTTGGGGAGGACGATGCACCATTTGCAGCAGAGCTGAAAGCAATAGCGAATTTCAAAAAAGCAATACTGATGTGTGCCGGTGCCGCCGTGCAAAAGCTGATGATGAAGATAGAAGGCGAGCAGGAAATACTGATGTACCTGGCCGATATGGTGAATGAAACTTTTATGGCCGAAAGTGCATTATTACGCACTATGAAGATGCAGCAGAACAATAACGAAAATGCCGTACTGGCCATAGATGCTACGCAAACACTGATAGCCGATGCAGCAGACCGCATCAACCACGCAGGTAAGAATGCCATCAATGCTTTTGCTGATGGTGACGAACAACGCATGATGCTGATGGGCCTGAAACGCTATACCAAAACGGCGAGCTTTAATACTAAGGATGCACGCCGCAGGCTGAGCGCTCAAATACTGGAAAAGCAAGGTTATTTCTTTTAACCGGCAACCGCGAATAGCAAAAACGTTTTTAAATTAGTCCTGTATTATTTGCAGGACTTTTTATTTCTCACCTCTATGGCAACGAAAGAACAATTCATCGAAACGATAAATAAGGGCTATACATTCAAGGGCGCTTCCTTTATGCTGGGGAAAGGCATATTGGATGGTGCATTGGTGGCAGAAGCTACGGTTACTGCACCACTGAAAACACTGAACCGCCACGGACTGATAAGCGGCGCTACAGGTACGGGAAAAACAAAAACCCTGCAAGTGTTAGCCGAGGCACTGAGTGATGCCAGTGTGCCTGTGCTGATGATGGATATAAAAGGTGACCTGAGCGGTATAGCCGCACCGGGCGTAGCCAACGACAAAATAAATGAACGTGCCCAGCATATGGGCATCACGTATACACCAGCGGGCTACCCTGTAGAGCTGCTATCGCTGAGTGATGAACCGGCAGTACGCCTGCGTGCTACGGTTACGGAATTCGGGCCGGTGTTGTTATCTAAGATATTGGGCCTGAACCCTACGCAGGAAAGTATTCTTTCGATGTTATTCAAGTATTGTGATGACCACCAGTTGCCGTTGCTAGACCTGAAAGACCTGCAAAAAACACTGCAATGGGCTGCCAACGAAGGCAAGAAGGAATTGAGCGATACCTATGGTAATATATCTGCTGCATCGGTAGGTACTATCATGCGCAAAGTGATAGAGCTGCAACAGCAAGGAGCCGACCAGTTCTTTGGTGAGAAATCATTTGAAGTAGATGACCTGATGCGTATTGCCGATGATGGCCGTGGTATCATCAACATTGTACGCGTTACCGACTTGCAAGACCGGCCTAAACTGTTCTCTACGTTCATGCTGCAGCTGTTATCGGAGCTATACGCTACCCTACCAGAGGCCGGCGACCTGGACCAGCCAAAACTGGTGATGTTTATAGACGAGGCCCACCTGATATTTTCTGATGCTAATGAGGTGCTGATAAACCAACTGGAAACCATCATCAAGCTGATACGTTCTAAAGGTGTAGGTATCTTCTTCATCACGCAGAACCCGATGGATGTGGCGCCTGCGGTATTGGGGCAACTGGGCTTGAAGATTCAGCATGCGCTGCGTGCCTTTACTGCCAACGACCGTAAAGACATCAAACTAACTGCTGCCAACTATCCGGATAGCGATTTTTATAAAACAGAAGATATCATCACCCAACTGGGTATTGGCGAAGCACTGGTAACACTACTGGATGAAAAAGGCATACCTACCCCACTGGTAGCTACCATGATGTGCCCACCAAAATCGCGGATGGATATACTAACGGCGCAGGAGATAGATGCCCTGGTAAATAAATCTCAACTGGCAGGTAAATATAACCAACCCGTAGAGCGCGAAAGTGCCTATGAAATATTATCTCAAAAACTGGAAGCAGCTAAAGAAGAAGCACCTGCAAAGAAAGCTGCCGAGGCGGAAGAAAAGAATATTCTGGAAACCATAGTAGATAACCCGATAGCTAAAAGCATGATGCGCACGGCGGGCAATACAATAGTACGTAGCCTGCTGGGGTCACTGGGACTGGGTGGTACCAGCCGCAAGAAAAAAAGTAGTTGGTTTTAAGGATACCGTAAGCGCCATTGCGGCACGGTAAAGATGGAATCTGTTTTTGTATCCAGCAGGTAGACCTCGAAATCTTTGGGGTCTACATAAAAATTGAACTGGGTATAAAAGCGTTCTTTATTGGTTTGGCCTACCTGTATCCAATAGTATTTGAAATTGGCAGATGGCGTGCGCGTGGTGCGCATCATCAGTTGCCATACTTTGCCGGTATCGTTCTTTATCAGTTGCTGTATTTCAGGGATGGCTTCGATGGCAGTGTAGGCTTTATCTTCCGCCGTGATGCTATCCTGTTGTGCAAATGCAACATTAGCAGCCAATAGCATTACCAGCAGTATATACAACCTATTCATTGCGCCACTCTCTACCCGTTTTATTCAGGAATACATCTTCCAGGTTGGCTTCTTTTACCTGCTTAGGACGCTTAAAGCCGGACGCTATGAGGTTATCGATAAGGTTATCCGGTGTATCCAACGCTATCACTTCCCCGCTATCCACTATCGCTACCCTATCGCACAGTACTTCGGCTTCATCCATATAATGCGTAGTGATAACTACGGTAGCACCACGCTCGCGAACCGCTTTTATAAGGTCCCAAAGGTTGCGGCGTGCCTGTGGATCGAGGCCCGTAGTAGGTTCATCCAGGAAGATGACCTTGGGTTCATTTATAAGCGTGGTGGCTATAGAGAAGCGTTGCTTTTGCCCGCCTGATAGCTCTTTGAATTTATTCTTTGCTTTATCCTGCAGGTTCACGGTATCCAGTAATGCCATCGGGTCTACCTCACGATTGTAAAGCCCTGCAAATAGTTTTATAATCTGCACCAGGTTCAGGTTGGGGTAATAGCCTGCGGCCTGCAGTTGCACACCTATTATCTTCTTAATATCCTGTGCTTCCTTGTCAAGGTTCTTGCCATCTACCCATACTTCACCGCTTGTTTTCTCGCGAAGGGTTTCAATAATTTCCAGTGTAGTGGTTTTACCCGCACCATTAGGGCCCAGCAAACCAAATATCTCGCCGTGCTTCACTTCGAAACTGATACCCTTTACAGCCGTGAAATCGCCATACTTCTTTACCAGGTCCTTTACTATTATGATGGCATTATCCATATCGGTGCAATTTATAGCTTATCTATGATATAACATTTGCGGTGCAGCCTACCCTGGAAGTCGAAAGGCGTAGTGGCTGCGGTAATATCCTGTATATGTGGCGTGGGTATCTTATCCCTGTCCAGCTCAAAGTTCCGGTAATTGTTGCTGAAATATATCCTGCCACCATCGGTGCATGCTTTCAGCAATTGTTTCAGCAATGCTACATGGTCGCGCTGCACATCAAAAGTCTCGTCCATACGCTTACTATTAGAGAAGGTAGGCGGGTCACAAACAATAATGTCAAATGTATCTGCAGGCAGGTCGCGTATCACTTCCATCACATCGGCATGTACAAATTCATGCTTCTTATCATCATACAATTTGTTATACTGCATATTACGCTTAGCCCAGTTCAGGTAGGTTTTAGACAGGTCTACCGAAGTAACACTCGCCGCTCCACCATGTGCCGCGTATACGCTAAATGAGCCTGTATAGCAAAACAGGTTCAGTACACGTTTACCTTTAGCTTCTTCACGTACCATATTGCGGGTAATGCGATGATCGAGAAACAAGCCTGTATCCAGGTAATCCGTAAGGTTGATGATAAAATTCAAGCCCCCTTCAGGTACAATGCGTTCTACTCTTTCTTCAGAGAATTTTTCGTACTGGCCTTGCCTGCCTGCTTTGCGCTGGCGCACTTTCATAAACACATTAGCAGGGTCTATTTCCAGCACGGTTGCTATAATGCCTTTACAGGCTTCCAGCCAGGCTTCATGCTCTTCATCTTCCATGCCATGCCTGCGTTTGTATTCTGCTGCATGCACTACATTATTATACAGTTCTATAGCAAAAGGGAACTCCGGCAAATCGTGATCGTAAAAACGAAAACATGCCACCTCTTGTCTGCGGGCCAGCTTGCTATAATGTTTATACATTTTGCGCAGCCGGTTTTCAAACATCGGCAGCTTCTGAGAAAAGTCGTACTGCATCTGGGCTGCAAGATAATAATAGTACCAATATGCATTTGTTCTATAGTTTCTATAAGTAAATAATATATTGCCACAACGCTATTATCAGCATAACGGACTATAACTTTGCGTCGTCAAAAAATAGCGTTGTGGAATCTCATTATCCCGGTGCAACTACTCTTTTATTTTTGCTGGTACATTCTTCTACCAATACTTCTACGCTGATAAGAAGCTTCCAACTTTACGGTTAAGAATATAGGATTTAATCATCCGGATACACCGGACGCTTTCACATACATTTCTAAAACTAAATAAATCATAAATGAAAAAAGGTATATGGCTATGCTTTCTATACGCTATAGCATTAATAAATAATCCAGCGCAATCAAAGACAAAACAAGAACAAGTCACCGAACCAAAAGAAGAAAAGACACCTTTTGCCGGTATGGATATGACGTGGCAAAACGGTAGCGACCGACGCACGCATTCTGCATTGCAAACTAAATATTTTACAGGAAGCGTAATGCTGGATGTCAATTACACCCATTCCTTCAACAACCCGATAGACAATACGGTGGTAGGCTCTACCGCACTGGCGCGGAATAATGAAATGCAGGTTTCTTTTGCAGGCATAGGTGGTGAATTCAATTACCAAAATGCACATGCCAAAATAATGACACAGTTTGGCACACGTTCCATAGTAGTACCGCGTAATGATTATAGCGTATATCGGGGGCAATATGAACTGGCGAATGTATACCGCTACCTGAGCGAAGCCTATGCAGGCTACCATTTCAATGTATGGCATGGCATCAATGTAGATGCAGGTATGTTCATGTCTTATATCGGGCTGAACTCTTATTACCAGGTGGAGAACTGGGAATACCAGGCTTCATTTACATCCGATAATACTCCCTGGTTCTTTAACGGCTTGCGTGTGCAGATATATCCAAGCGCAAAGTTGAAAATAGAGCCCTGGATCATAAATGGCTGGCAGAGTTATGGCAAGTTCAATAGCATGCCCGGGCTAGGTATGAATATTACCTGGTGCCCGCAGGAATACATCAAGCTGTTAACTAATGATTATTATGGCAGCGATGCAGCAAATATACCGGGCAGGAAAAGGTTTCACTCCGACAACAGTTTGCTAGTGCGATACTATAATCGTCCCACATCGCGTGGCATAAGTCGGATGGCATTTTCATTAACGGGTGATTTCGGGTTTGAAACCGGTGGTGGCGTAAAAGCCTTCAATGGTGATGCTACTACTCCTTCACAGCATTTTATCAGCGGCATGATATATAATCGCATATGGTTCAATAAAAATAAATTTGCATGGACCATGGGTGGCGGGTATATGACCAACCCAGGCCGCTACCTGGTGCTGTACCCTACCGGCGATGCCAGCCCACTGCCAAACCCTACCAATCCTACACAAACAGCCGGCAGCCACCCATTCAGTGCTAATCCCGGCGACACGTTTACTGGTTGGGACTGCTCTACTAATTTCGACTGGATGCCTAACCAAAGTATCACCTTCCGTATAGAATATGTACACAGGCAATCTAGTGTACCCTATTTTGCAGGGCGCGGTGGTGTTACATCGCCTACAGGCTACACCACTACCCCTATACCTACCGGCTGGCAACCCGACCTTGTAAAATCGGAAGACCGCATTATTGCCGCCTTATTATTCAGGCTATAAATATGCGCGACTATTGAAACGCTGCGTTATAAATCTAATACCAGCCACACATAGTTGTTATCTAAAATCGTTACAGACACATCTACAACCAAGGCTTTTCAGCTTGTGTACATTGTTCTACATGCAATGGGTATATACGTGCAGGCATAGTTTTTAGTACAGAAAGAGTAAATCATAAACTTTAAAAAATCACTAGTTATGGCAACAAACTCACGCTCTCAGTACAGGGAAACTGCTGATAATGCGCTGCAAGGAAATGACTATTCAAATCCTAACGATTATCGCTCCTCATCAACCAGGAACAATGAAGATTATATGAACGCTGCTTCTTCTGATTATAATCAATGGGATAATGAAGGTACCCGCTACAACCGCCCTCAACAAGATCAGGGCTATAGCGATTGGCAAAACCAGAACCGTGGACGCGGGGGTTATCGCGAAGATTGGCAAGGTGGCTATAATAACCAAAGGCAGAATCAGCAATCGCAATGGCAAAGCCAGCCATACAGTGGTGAAAGCAGCTATGGCAACCCACGAAATGATTCGCAATATACCAGCCCGTTTGGTAGTAATTATTCAAATTCAGGCAGCCAGAATTTCAACCCTGATAATCAATACAGGCAACTGTATGGCAATCAGTACGGCCAGGGGTATAATGATAGCGGTTACAACCAAAGCAATTATGCGCACACTTATGGAAATCAAGGCTATGGCCAGCACAATTATGATAATAACTGGCAAAGCATGAACAGCAACCCGAGCAGCGGTGGCTATGGCAGCACGCGCTATGGCAATGACTATAACGCAGGTGGTTCCAATTACGGCAGCCAATATGGTAACCAAGGTAACTATGGGAATCAAGGTAGCTGGGGACAAGGCGCAAATGGAGGCTCATTAGGCCAATCTACCAATCAAGGGAACTGGGGCGGCAACAACAGCGATTGGAACACATCGCGCAACAGTGGCTGGAACCAGCAAACAAGTAGCCGGGGCCAACATTCAGGTAAAGGCCCTAAGGGCTACAAACGTTCTGATGAAAGAATAAAAGAAGATATCAGCGATCGCTTGGCTGATGATTCACAACTGGATGCTTCTGATATAGAAGTAAGTGTAAGCAATTGCGAAGTAATATTGAAAGGCAATGTAGAAAGCCGTGAGGCTAAACGCCGCGCAGAAAGCATTGCGGAGTCGATATCGGGTGTTATGAATGTAGAAAACCACCTGCGTGTGCAAAACAACAACAATAGCTGGAACGACAGGAATAATTCGTCATCCGGCACTGACAACACATCGGAAAGCAGGACATCTGCCAACAATAAAAATAAGAACAGCCAATAACCATACGGTTAATTGCAGTATAGAGCCCATCCTCACAGATGGGCTTTCTTATTTAGTTTGTGTAACTGGTTTGTTTCGCAGCTGGAGGTGTGTACACTTTCTTCTTAGCATGCGGCAGTTTAGTTTGCCGTTTAGCGTAGTATAGGCTGTCTGCCTTCGACATTTCATAATCTTTATGAAATACCAGTTCATCGGCCTGGTAATCCTCTTCTCGAACCAGGCGCCCATTTTCCGTATCATAGAAACGCCAGGTACCATGCCTGATGGTGCGCTTATCGGTAGGTATAATGCGCCTTACCTCTACATCTGTTATGGGGTCAATTACGTAAAACGTATCAAAATCATTCGCCGGGTTAAGGCTTAAATAATAGCCTATTGTAGTCAGTTTTCCTTTATCATAGTATTTCACCTCACCATCCAGCACATTACTCTTAAAGGTTTCAATAGCCATCAGGTCTCCCTCATTATCCAGCTTATACCACTGCCCCATTTTAGTACCGTGGTCATAAGTACCGAATTCTGAAAAAGCGGCTTCGCCCATACGTCCAGGTTGGTTGAGTAACCATTTACCATGGCGCGCACCTTTTCCATCCACCTTATTGATTTCTTCGGTAGCAGCTTTCTGTGCCTGCACCTGTAAACCGGCTGCGCACAATACCAATGATATGAAAATGCTCTTATACAATATGTTACACCTTTTAAACTGCGAAAGACGTGCCACAGCCACATGTGCTGCTGGCATTGGGGTTATTGAACACAAAACCACGTGCATTCAATCCATCCTGAAAATCTACCTGCATACCCATCAGGTATATACCGTGCGCTTTTTTCATCACTACAGATATGCCTTCCATGTCAAACATCTCATCGTCCTCTTCCTGCCTGTCGAAACCCAGCATATAGCTAAGGCCCGAGCAACCGCCCCCCTTTACACCTATACGCAAGTATTGCCCACCTTCAAAACCCGGTTCTGCCATCAGCCTTTTTACTTCATTCACAGCATCTTGTGTCAGGCTAACGGGACTTTTTGCTATTGTTTCCATCTATATTATTCCTATATTTTATACAAATTTACCGATGTATAAAAGGCTATCCAAATAAGGAAAGTTAAAGTATTTATACCTGAAATAAATATATAGAAAAGTATCGGTATAAAGTATGTAACGGAACTTTTTTACATTTGCCTACCCAAAAATAAAACACAGCATGAGCGAGGTATTAGACATGATAATAGATGAGGCCACCAGCCAGATGAAAAAAGCTATCAATCACCTGGAAACGGAACTGGGCAGGATACGTGCCGGCAAAGCCAACCCCCAGATATTAGATGGCGTTTTTGTAGATTATTATGGTGCATCTACCGCACTTTCACAAGTTGCCAATATTACTACGCCTGATGCCCGTACACTTTCTATTCAACCATGGGAAAAAAACATGCTGGGCCCCATAGAAAAAGCTATTATCGCATCCAACATTGGATTGAACCCGCAGAATGACGGCAATATCATCCGCCTGTTTTTGCCGCCGCTTACTGAAGAGCGCCGTAAAGAACTGGTGAAACGTGTGAACAATGAAGGCGAACAAGCCAAAGTATCTGTGCGCAACCTGCGCCGCGATGCGATAGAACAAATAAAGAAAGAACAGAAAAACGGCCTGAGTGAAGATGCCGCCAAGGATGCAGAAACACGTGTACAAGGCGTTACCGATAAATACATTGCCATTGTAGACCAGCACTGCAAAGACAAAGACAAAGAAATAATGACTATATAAATGCAAAGCCCGGTTATACGGGCTTTGTTAATATATACTGTGCAATGACTGAGCTGCAGCAACAAATACTACTACTGTTTTCCATCCCCATCTATGCGATACTGATACCGCTGGAGATAATACTGAGCAATTATCGCCATCGTAAATACTATAGCTGGAAGGAAACAGCTATGAATATATACCTGAACCTGGTAAATGCCGGCATAGACCTGCTGCTGCGTGGGTTTGCATTGGCAGTGCTTATATTTTTCTTTCAGTACAAGCTGGATATACAGTGGAACCCGATAGCTTATTGGGTGCTGTTATTCCTGTGCGAAGATTTGCTGTTCTGGGTGGAACATTATGTGGACCATAGCTGCCGCTTGTTTTGGGCAGTACACGTAACCCATCATAGCAGCGAGGAATATAATTTGACCACAGGTTTCCGCTCTTCTGTCTTTATGCCTTTTTACAGGTATATGTACTTCATACCATTGGCACTGTTAGGTTTCCAACCTATAGACATCCTGTTTATGTATGCCATCACACAAACCTATGGCATATTGGTGCATACACAGGCTATAAAAAAACTTCCGCGCTGGATAGAATACATTTTTGTTACCCCATCACACCATCGCGTGCATCACGCCAGCAATGCCCCTTACCTGGATAAAAACATGGGTATGGCATTGATAATATGGGACAGGATGTTTGGCACCTTTGCCGAAGAACTGGACGATGAACCGCCACGTTACGGGCTCACATCTCCAATAGAACGCCAGCACCACCCTACGCATATTATCTTCCACGAATGGAAGAATATTGGTGAAGACCTGAAACAGCCTATCTCATTCAAAGACAAACTGGGCTACATATTTAAGACACCCGGCTGGAGCCACGATGGCAGTAGAAATACATCGAAGGCGATGTATGATGAGTGGCAGCGGGAAAGAATACAGGCCTGATTATTTTGGTATATTTATAAGGCTATTAGTAATATCCAGTTTTTTTCTCACTGTCTTATAAAGCTCTGTAGAATCCTGCATAATCTTTTCATTGGCAAAGGATACTTGTAAGTTTTCAAAGTGCCAAGCTCCTACATAGGTTACTGTATCAGGGGCTATATAAAATGTAAATCGTTCTTCTATGCCATCAACAGGGTTGCGGTTCAAACCGGAACTATTTGCCATTCTACCCCATTTGAAAACATCATCGGCATGGCCCAGGCCACCTTCAAATCGCTCTTGTGCCCAATAATGCTTCAATATAATATACCTGCCAGGTGGTGTATACCATCTGAAAAAGCTACCTTCTTTTCCACCTAATGCAATATTAAAATAGTAATGTTTATTACTATCGATATTGTAAACACCTATTAGCTTGGCACCGCTGTTAATACCACGCATAGGCACATAGGAACCATACATGATGGTACGTCCATATTCATTTCTTTGGTCCCTAATTCTTACATGACGAAGTTTGGTTGGCTTTTGAGAAAAAACCAGCTGAATATTGCAAAAAAACAAAGCTAATACAGCAAAACCTATACGACTAAGCATAATTATTTCACTCCTCCCATTTTCAATATACGCTTATACTCCTCAGGTTTTACAGTGCCTACACTCAGTCGGCCCAAGCGTACCAGGTCCATACCTTTCAGTTCAGGCGTAGCTTTTATATCAGCCAGCGTTACGGGATTGGGAATAGCTTTCAGTGGCTTCAGGTCAACTACTACCCAATTCGGGTCATCAGTTGTCGGGTCTTGATAGGCCGTTTTCACTACTTCTGCAATGCCTACTATCGCCAGTCCTTCATTGCTGTGATAAAACAATACATGGTCGCCCTTCGCCATTTCCTTCAGGTTGTTGCGTGCAGCATAGTTGCGTACACCGTCCCAGTGGGTTTTGCCATCTTTTACAAATTGATCCCAGCTATATTTAAATGGTTCCGATTTTACCAACCAGTAATTCATTTGCTTTCTTATTTAGTTTATTGCAAAGGTTTCCTTAGCAAAAATATCTCTTCGTCTTTAAAAACATACCGTTCCCGCGTAGCTTTATCAATGCGCGCCGCATAATCCGCATGCTCAATAATGAAACCCGGCTGCACAAAACGTTCTATATAATCACTGCCGTAAATACGCACATGGTCGCTCTGCCCGAAATGCTGCCTGCGTGCTTCAGGGTTCACAATAGTGGCATCTTCATACGTCGTTTTTCTATCAGCCTCATACGGCACTTGCAATATAGCTACCCCACCCGGCTTTAATACACGATATACCTCGCGCAAGGCTTTGGCATCATCCGGCACATGCTCCAGCACATGTATGGCCATTACCATATCCATGCTATTATCGGGCAGTTCTATGGCTGTAATATCCATATTAAGGGTATCATTTGGGTACGTATAGCCTTCTTCAAACTTATCTGCAGGCAGGTAGCCATCACCCAACATTGCTTTGAACTTGTGAAACAGTGCAGCCTCCGGTGCTATATGCAGCATTTTACTACCGGGCCTTAATAGTTCCAGTTCCGTAATAAAGCGATAAATAAGCCGTGTACGTTCCAGGCTGCCGCAGTTGGGGCACTGTGCATTGGCACGGTTCAGGTAAGGAAAGAAACTGGCGTATCTATGGTTGCACACATTACACTCCACATTGTTACCTGCCAGCAATTTTGCCAGCAGCTTACGTTTCCATTTTTTTTTCAGCTTTGCCCACATGCAGGGCGATATTAGTAAAAAACGCAGAGTTATCCTTATCCTGTAAACAAAAACGCCGCAACAGTTATTGTTGCGGCGCAATATTTCAGTGTATACCTTATTTCAGTGTTTCATCCAGCCATTTGTAAAACTCCCTGTGCCATGCAATACCATTTTGCGGATGTAATATCCAGTGGTTCTCATTCGGGAAGTACAGCAGTTTGCTTTTGATACCACGCAGTTGTGCAGCCTGGAAGGCTTCCAACCCTTGCTCGATAGGTACCCGATAATCGATACCACCTTGTATAATCATGATAGGCGTGTTCCATTTAGCCAGAAAGTTGCTTGGGTTGAATTTCTGATAGCTTGCAGGTTGTGGGTTACTCCAATAATTGCCTCCTATATCCCAGTTGGCAAACCACAACTCTTCTGTAGTGCCATACCAGCTCTTCAGGTCGAACAAGCCATCGTGCGCAATAAACGATTTAAACCTGTTTTCATGCATACCTGCCAGCATAAATACGCTGTAGCCACCATAGCTGGCCCCTACACAACCTAAGCGGTTTTTATCTACATAACTTTCTTTGGCTACATCGTCTATTGCAGACAAGTAATCACGCATGGGCTGTCCGCCCCAGTCTTTACTGATGTCTTCATTCCATTTGGTGCCCCAGCCCGGCATACCGCGGCGGTTGGGCGCTACTACTATATATCCATTAGCCGCCATCAACTGAAAATTCCAGCGGAAGCTGTAGAATTGTGACAATGCAGACTGCGGTCCACCCTGGCAATACAGCAATGTTGGATATTTTTTATTAGGGTCGAAGTTTGGCGGATACACCACCCATACACCCATGTTTTTGCCATCACTGGTTTTAACCGTACGCAGCTCGGTATTGCTAAGCTGTATGTTGCTGTAGGCTGCATCATTCTCATGCGTCAATGCACGCAGGTTGCCGTTATCTGTATTTACAAGATAAAGCTCCGCTGCATGATTCATATCCGTACACGATACTACCAGCCCGCTGGCCGACTGCCCTACAATGCCATTGATATCAAACTTGCCATCAGTTAGCTGGCGCACTACCGGCATCATTTTCACCATAAGGTTGCCGGGTACTTCCACTTCAAATACTTGCTGCGTACCTTTTATTGGTGCATTGAAATAAATGGTGCTTCCTGTGCTATCCCAAATAAAACCTTCAGCATGGCCATCCCAGCCGGCTGTCAGGTTTAGCTTTCCTGCCGTAGCCTTGCCATAATCCATCACATATATATCGGTCTTATCAGCTTCAAAGCCATCGCGCCTCATGCTGGTAAAAGCAATACGCTTGCCGTCGGGGCTGAATGATGGGGCCATATCGTAGCCCATCATACCTGCTGTCCAGTTGGTGGTATTTCCTGTTTTAATATCGTAGTGGTAAATATCGGTATTGGTGCTTTGTGCATAGTCCTTCCCTACTTTCTTTTTACACACATATACAAGGCCTTTGCTATCGGGCGCCCATACAAAGTCTTCCCCACCGCCGAAAGGTTTTTGCGGAGCGTCATACGGCTCGCCCTTCATAATGTCTTTAGACTCACCAGTCGTCACATTCATTATAAAAATGTGCGAGAACTTACCATCTTCCCAAGTATCCCAGTGCCTGTAGTTCAGGTCGGTATATGCCTGCAGTGTTGTTTTAGGCAGGTCTTTATAAATGTCGGTACCATTCATGGGCAGTACCAGCACGTCTTTTGAGTAGGCTATATATTTACCATCGGGCGATACATGCACATTATCAACTCCTTCCAGCGATGCAAATTGCCTCCAGTTCTTTCCTTTGTCTGTACTGCTATAGATGGCTTTATCATCCATGCTATACCATGCATCTGCACTGCGCTGAAAGATAGTCTTGCCTTCCGGCATTGTCCATTCTTTGGCAGTGCCTTTAGCTATATTCAGCAGGTATTTTTTTGTGCTGCTTTTTTCAGTTTTCCAATCGTATTGACGGCTTGAAAAATAAACTGACTTGCGGCTTGGGGTCAGTTCTTCACCACCTACCCGCTTCAAACTCCATAGCATTTCCGGTGTCAGGGGTTCTTGTGCCAGGGCCGGCATGCTCAATAGCAGTAGTGGGAACCACAGTTTTTTCATGTTATTTTTGTTTATATACAAAGCGTTAAATATATGGCTATTTCTCAGGAGTTTGCTCCCGCTTACCGGGGGAGTTCGCTGCTTTTGATTTCTTACCTTTTTCCAGCTTCTCGAAATCTATGGTATTATCCCAACCGGCTTTTACCTGCAATACATCCGTATAAGGTATTACATTCTCCGGCTGGCGTTTTTCAAACAGGTCACCCGTATCCCATTTACCATTGCGGTTTTTATCTACAATGATGCGCAAGCGATAATTGCCGGGCTTTATCCGTATAAGCCTTACCACGGTGTCTGTTATCTGCTGGTTATATATCGTATCAGCATCCCCATTTACCATAAACAGATATTCGGGCGACTTATATTTTACAGGAATGTTTACAGACAATTTACCATAGTCATCATCATTCTTTGTTCTGAATATATACTTCGATGGCATGAGCTCATTACCGGCACTATCTTTGGCAAAGCCCTTCAACAAGCGAAGCGTATATACCATATCTTCTTTCCAGTTGCTGTTTAATAATAGCAACTCGGGCTTAGCAGTATCTTTTTTCAACGTAAAGGCAGTCTCTACCGCTACTCCGCTACTATCATAACTTAAGAATATCCGCTGCGGGTTCAGCGTATCTGCCGCACGGCTAAGGGTTATCTTGATAGGTTCAATTATTTCTACTGTTCGCTTATTAATGTCGGATATATCAATGGCCACACCATATCCCCATACATCCTTATCGGCATCGCGGTTCTTTCTCAATTTATTTATCCCGCTACGTTGCGTTACGCTCTTTGCAGAATCAGGTGGCATCGTTTCTTTGAACACCTTTAAAATGATAAGCTGTGCTATGCTATCGGTAGGCACTACGATACTATCAATAAAGCCTATCATTTCTTCACCACCATCATACGTGAGGTTTTTATTAGCATCGTGCAGGGCATATATCCTGAAGCGTTTGCCCGGCAATCCTTTTACGTCGAAATGGCCCCCGGTAGCTACCTTGCCTATATACAATGGCTTTTCCTGTACCACCACGCTATCGCTTTTTGCTGCGCTGTAAACAAGTATCAGGCTGCTGGAGTCAGGCATACCGGTTGCTGCATCATATACTATACCCCCTAATTGCAATGAATCGAAATAGCTACTGGTACTGAATACATAGGTATATGGCGGAAACGGATTGCCTTCGCGCAGGTCTTTTATCGCATTATTCATCGATACACGATACGTGGTATTTTCCATCAATACACTATCGGGCATACTCACCGTTACATGCCTGCCATTTAATGATACCGTAGGGGGAAAAGGCAGTAGTGGCGAAACTTGTACCTCAGCAGAAGCATTGTTCAACTCCACATATTCATTAAAGCGCAGGTCTATCTTACTGACTCTTGTATTCAATAAAGAATCTGCGGGCGATACCGATACCAGTTTAGGAGGTGTTGTATCTTTCTTGCCACCTTCCGGTGGTACTATATTGGCACAACCGGCACCAAGGCACAACACAATGATTATGATAAAAAAGCGAATGGCCGAACGCATCATTTGCTGCCAAAAATAGTACTAAAGGCTTGCATTAACATACGGTTTCACGATTTGTCCTTAGGTTTGCCGCAACTTTTTTCTGTATTGTTTGTTGATTATCTAAACAAAAGCACATATGTTACTAAGTGTCCTGCTATTCTTCAAGTTTTTCTTTTTTGCACCGGAGCCTAAAAACGATGTTCCTGCCAGCATTTATGATTTTAAAGTAGAAGGCCTTTCTGGCGGTACTATCGACTTTTCAAGCTTCAAAGGCAAAAAAATACTGATTGTTAATACAGCTTCTGAATGTGGTTACACACCTCAATACGAAGACCTGCAGGCACTATCGGAAAAATATAAAGGCAAACTGGTAGTGGTAGGCTTTCCGGCCAACAACTTTGGTGCACAAGAACCGGGTACGAATGCAGAAATAGCCGGTTTTTGCAAAAAGAACTATGGCGTAACGTTTCCTATGGCTGCCAAAATATCTGTAAAAGGTGATGATAAGGCACCAATATATCAATGGCTGACGCAAAAGGCTTACAACAAATATGCTGACAGCGAAGTGAAATGGAATTTTCAGAAATATCTTATAAATGAGAAGGGCGAACTGGTAGGCGTGTATATGTCGAAAGTAAAGCCACTAAGCAAAGAGCTGATAGCAGACATTGAGAAATGATAAAAGCCCTCCGGTTGGAGGGCTTTTAAATTATAGTAGTTTGAGCGTCTGAAGCTCACACTACTATCAACTATTAATACCGTATTTTCTACCTCAGCAATGGATGCGGCAACGGTGGGCGCGGTGGCAATGGCGGATGCGGCAATGGCGCTACTACTACAGTTCTTGGCGGCGGTGGTGCCACCACTACCGTGCGTGTTCTGTAACGCGGAGCCGGAGCCACCACTACTGCACTGCGGTGCACCCTTCTCACAGGCCTATGCCGTACTACCACTACATCTCTGTGATGCGGCCTTTTATAATAATGTTTACTATAGTGCTTGTGGTGGCCTTTGCATTTCCCTTTCCTGCCACAGTCGGCAGAGGCATCAGGCCCTGTTGCAAAAACGAGCATGGCTGTTAATAGAATCGTGCTTAATATCCCGGTTTTCATAACATCTCATTTTAAAATTCAACTATCTTTCTCATTCAAATAAATACAAGTATGCTACCAAAAGCGCATGCATACTGTTAAGAAAAAACAAAAGCGCCCGAAGGCGCTTTATATGAATTAGTTATGGATAACTGAATACATTATTTCCTTCTCAGTTTCCAGTTTGGCATATGCCCGTTTGTAGAATTTGTTACCCCTGTTGGCTTCTTTTCCTTGTTCCATACTACAGATGCCAGTAAAGCGGCAACTGCTTCACTATCAGCATTATCTTCTACCAGGTATTCCGGTTTGAAATACTTCTCAATAAACTTTGTATCAAAGTTCCCTGAGCGGAATGGTTCTGTCTGCACAGCCCACTTACCAAAACTCAGCGTGGTTTGTATACCCTTGATATAATATTCATCTACAGCACGGCACAGGCGGTCTATCGCTTCCTCGCGCGTAGATGCGTGCACTACCAGTTTAGCTATCATTGGGTCATAAAATATAGGAATATCCTGACCTTGCTCATAACCATCATCTACGCGTACACCCGGCCCTTTGGGTGGCTGATACATCTCCAGCTTACCGGTATCCGGCAAAAAGTTGTTCATCGGATCTTCTGCACATACACGCAATTCCAGCGAGTGTCCGTTCATCTTCAAATCATCCTGGCCAAATGACAGCTTTTCTCCCCTTGCAACTTTTATCTGTTCCTTCACCAGGTCGATGCCTGTTATCATTTCTGTTACACAGTGTTCCACCTGCAGACGGGTGTTCATCTCCAGGAAGTAGTAGTTAAGGTTTTCATCTACAAGGAACTCAACCGTACCGGCACCATAGTAATTACAAGAACGCGCTACTGCTACAGCACTTTCACCCATAGCCTTGCGTATATCCGCTGTCAGGCAGCTGGATGGCGCTTCTTCTATCAGTTTCTGGTGACGGCGCTGAATAGAACACTCCCTTTCAAACAGGTACACATAGTTACCATGCTGATCGCCTAAAAGCTGAATCTCTATATGACGTGGTGCACCCACATATTTTTCTATAAAAACGGCATCATCGCCAAACGCGCTCATGGCTTCGCTTTTTGCCATGCGCATTTGCTCTTCCAGCTCGCCTTCGTTATTTACTACACGCATACCCTTACCACCACCACCGGCCGATGCTTTGATGAGTATGGGAAAACCTATACGGGTAGCTATCTCTTTTGCCTCGGCAGCATCCTTTACAGGGTCTTCCGTACCGGGCACCATTGGTACATTGAATTTTTTAGCAGCCTGTTTGGCGGCTATCTTGCTACCCATCATTTCTATAGAACGGGCAGAAGGACCTATGAATATCAAACCGGCATCGCTCACAGCTTTTGAAAAGCCTGCATTCTCACTCAGGAAGCCATAACCCGGATGGATGGCATCGGCTCCCGTTTGTTTGGCTACTTCTATTATTTTATCGGCCCTCAGGTAAGACTGTGCAGATGGTGCAGGGCCAATACATACGGCTTCGTCTGCATAACGCACAAATGGCATGTTCCTGTCCGCTTCTGAGTATACTGCCACGGTTTTAATATTCATTTCCCTGGCAGTGCGCATAACGCGCAGAGCAATTTCGCCACGATTGGCTACCAATATTTTATGCATAAGCTGCTAAGATAGTGGATAGATGCAAATGTTTGTATAAATGGAGGTATTACTCTTCTGTCTTAAGTGTAGCACCCTTACCATACTTCACAAACATATATAAGTATAACACACGTGAAAAGCGCATCAGCCACGGCTGCAGCACGATAACAATAATGATACTGGTAATGAGATAGTAAAAAATGCTGTAATCCTGGTAAGACAGGCCAAAAATAAGCCAGTACCATACCAGGTTGAAAAAGAAAAGCCCTACTGATAACGCATAGCTTACATAACCTGTTCCATAATAAAAACCAACCTCCAATTCATATTTCTGGCCACATACCGGGCAGCGTTCAGGCATATCCATCATTTTGCCCAATGGAAATACACTTTTATTGGTGTACA
Organism: uncultured Bacteroides sp.; assembly: GCA_902168085.1. Lineage (GTDB taxonomy): Bacteria > Bacteroidota > Bacteroidia > Chitinophagales > Chitinophagaceae > Polluticoccus. Next base: position 15,074 of record CABHOP010000011.1, on the reverse strand, counting down.
TATTTCCTTTGCGGCAATTCGGACATTTACCTTTTAGCATGCTTGGCACTAACGCCGGCTTCTGTGTAGACATCTAAAAACTCTTTTACGCAAAGATAGCTCTAAATAACAGGGTAAAAGTGACCAAAATCACAAAGGCGGCTATCATTAAGCATCCGGCGCTGTGGGGTCGCCTTCATTAGCATGAAAATAACTCCACACGATACGCGCTTTAGAGGCCCCGATAACGCGGGTCAGTTCGCGCTCGGTAAGCGTCTTTATATTTTTTACAGAACGAAATTCGCGGAGTAGTTCCGTGGCTGTTTTCTCGCCTATGCCTTGTATGCCTTCCAGTTCATTTTTAAAAGTGCCTTTGCTGCGTGTTTGCCTATGGAACGTTATGCCAAACCGGTGCACCTCGTCACGTATCCGTCTTATCAGTAAATGGGCCGGGCTGTCATATGGCAATTGTAGCGGTTCACTATCGCCGGGGAAGAAGATAGACTCTTCACGTTTTGCCAGGCCCACTATGGTCATTCTGCCGGTAAGGCCCAGTTTTTCTATACTTTCCAGTGCTGCACCCAGTTGTCCCTTGCCACCATCTATTATCACCAGTTGTGGTAGTGGCGCTTTTTCTTCCAGCAATCTTTTATAGCGCCTGTACACAACTTCCGACATGGAGGCAAAGTCGTTAATACCCTCTACGGTTTTGATGTGATAATGCCTGTAATCTTTCTTTGACGGTTGCCCGTGCTTAAAGCACACCATGGCGGCAACCGGATAGGCCCCCTGGAAGTTGGAGTTATCAAAACATTCAATATGTTCCGGCAATTCTATCAGTTGCAAGGCATCTTGCAGCTCTTCCAGCACTACCGATGCATTTTGTTTAGCGGCCTCCCCTATCAGCAGCAGGTCTTTACGTTTTTCATCCTGCTGGGTTATTTCCGCATTCTTATAGCTTAGCTCCAGCAGCTTTTTTTTATCCCCGGCTTTAGGCACGGTCACTTTTAAAGATTCATCGGTTACATCTATTTCAAAAGGTACTACTATTTCGGTGGCATTGCTTTGAAAGGTGGTACGCATTTTATCCAATGCCAATGCTAATATGTCCGCATCTTCTTCTTCCAGTTTCTTTTCTACCTGCAATGTCTTAGCATAGATGATACTGCCATTGCTCACCATCATATAATTGACATAAGCATTCGCTTCATCACTGATGATGGTGGCTACATCCAGGTTGCCGAGGTGAGAACTGACAACTGCTGAACGGCTCTGATACCGTTGCAGGTCATCAATCTTTTGTTTGAATATTCCGGCCTTTTCAAACTGCATATCAGATGCCATTTGCATCATTTCATCTTTCAGATACTTGATAACCTCACCAGTATTCCCTTTCAGTATATGCCTTACCTGTATCAGGTTGTCTGCATAGTCTTGTTCTGTTTGCAGCCCCTCACAAGGGCCTTTACAATTTCCCAGGTGATACTCAAGGCATACTTTAAACTTCCCTTTAGCAATGTTTGCCGGCGATAAGTTTAGGTTGCAGGTGCGTAGCGGGATGTTTTGTTTTATCAGCCCCAACAGTTCGCGCACCCTGGCAACACCGGTAAAAGGGCCCAGGTATTCAGAACCATCACGTATCACCCTGCGTGTAAGGAACACACGAGGGAATGGCTCTTTCTTTATAACAATGTAGGGGTAAGACTTATCATCCTTCAGGTCTATATTGAACCTTGGCTGATAGTGCTTGATAAGTGAATTTTCGAGCAGGAAGGCATCATGCTCATTATTGGTAACGGTAAAGTCGATATGGTTGATAAGCGTAACCAGCCTGCGGGTTTTGTAATTATCTACCGTTTTATTGAAATAGGAACTAACCCGTTTTCGCAGGTCTTTTGCTTTACCTACATATAATAATTCACTATGCTCGTCGTAGTATTTATAACAGCCGGGCTGATGTGGTATAGAAGATACTATTTTACTAAACTGTTCTTTTGTCATCTACATAAATCTGTACTCAACTCTCAATTCTTTCTTATCGCCGTTAGTGGTAGATTCAAATTCCTGTATGCTGATGGTTTTAACAGGTATATAAAACAACCTTTGTATGCGCGATCCCCATTTTGTTTTCTGATCGGTTTCTATATATATCGACTTTATTTTGTTTGTCACATCGTCTGATATAATGTGCAACTTGCGGGTAAACAAGTCCGGTTCTTTAGCCTCGTAGTAATAGTTATTGCTGGCGGTAGCATCGTCTGCAAACTGTGAAAAATCGTACTTACCCAGAAACTTCGGATCACTGATGTCTGTGGCAAAAAATATTTTAAATATACTACCCCAATCCAGCTTATCGGCATTGGTCATAATGCTGTCCGTCTTGCCGTTCACCGTTACTATCTTGGCTATAGCAAAGGGCTGTCCGTGAAACGTTTCCCATTGGTCTGATACAAACTGGCGTATAGAAAAATAAGTGCCTTCGGATGCATCAGGTTGCGGTGTTTCTTTTTGTTTCTTGTTGCCACAAGCAGCAACTACAAACAGGAAACTTACCAATAAAACAGAAAGACGGGATTTGAATAACATAGGCTTGCTAAGTTAATAAAACGGCATGGGGTGATAAAAATAATAATTAATTAAGCTGCGGATTCACAGGCAGGTTTACCAGGTGCGTGTAATCAGCACCTAATGAACGTATGGCATCCTGCCATATTTGTGCGGTATCGGTTTCGAATAGTAATGAAATGCTGGGTTCTGCCACATACCACGAACCCTGTTTCATTTCCGTATCCAGCTGCCCTTCCGACCAACCGGAATAACCCAATAACAGCTTTACATCATCTGTATTGCAGGTATTATTTATCAGTGCATCTTTCAGTGCTTCAAATGCCCCACCCCAATAAATTCCGGGACATACCTCCTGTCCGCCCAGCAAATGGGGTATGCGGTGCAGCATGTGCATGGTATCTGCCTGCACCGGCCCACCTGTGTATATGGGTATAGCAGGCACCGCTATTTCAGGCAGCAGATCTTCCAGGTTAAAGTCAGTGATCCTGTTAATAACAAAGCCTATTGTCCCTTTTTCGCTATGGTCGCAAAGCAGCACTGTAGCCCGGGAAAAGTTAGGATCGCTCAAAAACGGCTCAGCCACCAGCAATTGTCCGGCAGTTTTCAGTCTTATATCCTCTTGCTTTGGTATATTCAGAAAATCCATTGCCTTATAAATATAACACAAACACGTATTTTTGCAAAATTCAATTGCCGGGCTGTAATGTTAAGAAATGGCTTACATTTACCAGTCCAGATCACCCCAACGAGAAGTAGCATGCAGGTTTATTACGGTATTTTATTGTTTATCATCACATTTATAGGTGGTAGCATTCCTCTATGGATGAAAGGGCTGGACGATAGACGCATGCATTTGCTACTTGCCTTTTCGGGTTCATTCCTGTTGAGCATAACGTTTTTGCACCTGTTGCCCGAAACATTTGAAGAACTGGGTGGTAAAGCCGGGTTTTATCTTTTAGGCGGTTTCTTTTTGCAATTAGTATTGCAACGTTTCACACACGGCCTTGAACATGGTCATGTACATATACATCCTGCCGGGCACGACCATCATGTGCCGCTCACATCCATTTTGCTGGGCCTTACCGTACATGCCTTTATGGAAGGCCTGCCGCTTGGTTTTAACTATCGAGAAACGGCTACAGAGCCATCTTTATACTTAGCAGTAGCTGCACATAAACTGCCCGAAGCTATGCTGGCTACAATACTGGTAGCAAGTACCAAAGGCAAATCGAAAGCTTTGATAATGCTCGTAGGCTTCTCTTTGATAACACCTGTTGCCGGCTTTTTAGCGAATAGCCTTGGTACGAATTATTATGCCATGTCGCAGGTGGTAATGGTATTGATACCTATAGTAGCCGGTGCCTTTATCCATATTTCCACTACCATATTCTTTGAAAGCGGTACCAAGCACCATATGCTTACCTGGCAAAAGATAGTAGCCATGGCAATAGGCGTAAGCATAGGCATAGCCACCCTGTTATTCGAGTAACTTATGAAACGAAGCTTTACGTTCCTTATCTGCCTCCCCCTTCTGTTATTGCTGCAGTTGCATGCGTATGCGCAGCCGGGTACTACTGCTGCAGAAAAAACATTGCTCTGGAAAATAAGCAGTAAGGAAATGAAGCAGCCTTCTTACCTCTTTGGTACTATACATCTTATATGCCATGATGATTATGTATGGACACCCGCTATGAAAAGGAGCCTTGATGCCTGCAAAGAAGTGTGTTTTGAGATGGACCTTGATGAACCATCGCTGATGATGGAAGTGGCAACCGGCATGATGGACAAAAACGGCAAAACACTAAAAGAATATTTTTCAGAAGCGGACTATGCCAAGCTTGAAAAATATGTGCACGATAGCCTGGGTATGGACCTGGAAGTATTCCAGCCGATGAAACCCATTGCCTTACTAACCTTGTTTTCTACTAAAGGCGCCAGTTGCGATACACCGGAATCTTACGAAGCAAACATTATGCAGGAAGCCCAGAAAACCAATAAGAACATTACTGGCCTTGAAAGTGTAAGCGAACAACTGGACCTGTTTGACAACCTGCCTGTAGATAGTGTAATAAAAGACATAATGGAGGCTGTGAATGGCATTGAGGAAGACCCGCATAGTTTTGAAGCCTTGATAAACGCTTATAAAAAGCAAGACCTGCCGGCACTGCACAAGTTGATACAGGAATCGGGCAAAAAGGATATCGACCTGAGTGGTTTCCTTGATATGCGCAATGAAAAATGGGTGCCCCGCATGATAGAGAAAATGGATACGAACGCCGTTTTCTTTGCTGTTGGTGCCGGTCATCTACCCGGCGAAATGGGCATCATCAGCCTGCTGCGTAAGGCCGGCTATACTGTAACACCAGTAAAAAAATAAGGCCGGATGACCGGCCTGCTTATTTTATTTGCTTCTTTTAGAATTGCTCCAGTACCATAGCTATCGAGTTATTAGTTAGCGGTTTGTTCAGAAACTGTTTTACCGAAGCATACCCCCTTACACGTGCTATATCATTTTCATTAATAGAGGATGAAAGCATATAGATAGAAATAGCCTCCCTCGTTTCATCCGGTAGTGTTTCAAAAGATTCTACAAACTCAAAGCCATTCATCACCGGCATCTGTATATCCACAAATATGATGGTTTTGCCATGCGGCAAAGGCAGGTTCTTAACATGTTCCAACGCGTCTGTAGCCTGCTGAAAAGTATTGATCTTTTCAGCCCTGCCTGAATTCTGAATTATCTTCTCAGCAATAAAACAATCGAGCTTGCTATCATCAACTACTATAAAATTCAATTTTTCCTGAGACATTTGTGTTACTTACTTGGTATTGTTACTACAAAAGTTGTTCCTTCATTTTGTTTTGATGAGACGTCTATTTTGCCTCCTAATTTCCCCAATGCATCCTTTACATTATACAAGCCAAAGCCGGAACCCACTTCTTCGCTAGTAGCCCTGTAAAACATGTTGAATATCTGGTTGATGCTGTTTTCCGGTATCCCAATACCATTATCAGATACCGTTATTACTGCCATACCTTTACTTACCTCCACTTTCAGTTCTACCAGCCTGTCCGTATTGCCTTTACGCTGATATTTAAAAGCATTGGACAGCAGGTTGTTCAATATTATTTTCAATGAAACATCGTCAGACCTGAAAGTTTCCTGCTGATCCACCGTTTTCACGAACCGAACATTGCTCATTTTACTGCTGACCTCGTAAATATCGGACAAATCTTTTACAGTGTCTTCAAAGTTTATTTCAGCTATGGCCACTTCACCCCTGCGAATGCTGTAATAGTCGTGCAGGTTCTGAATATAGTTATCCAATTTCTGCATGGCATTTTCCATCATATCCAGCATGGCCCTGGTTTCATTGATATCGTCGGTATTCTTTGCCAGGTCTATTATACCCAGCACGCTTAGAATAGGCCCGCGCATATCGTGCGTAGCACTGTACGCAAACTTATCCAGCTCGTTATAAGCTTTTTGCAATTCATCATTCTTCACCGCCAGCATGGCTGTGGTAATGTAGAATTTGTAAGCCTGCTCTATAGACGATTTTATATCCTCTTCCAACCATGGCTTTTTGATATAGCGGTAAACATGGCCCCGGTTGATGGCATTGATTACAGACTCGATATCTGCATAACCGGTTATCAATATCCTCACAGGGTTGGGGAATTCTTTTCTTATCTCTTCAAAAAACTCCACACCGGTTTTATCCGGCATCTTCTGGTCACTAAGTATTACGCTGATATCGGGGTGCTGGCGCAACTGTACTACCGCCTCATCCGTATTATTCGCTACATACACTGTATAGTCAAAGCGAAAAGATGCTTTGAAACTGATGAGGTTATTAGGCTCATCATCTATATACAGTACTTTTATCTTATCCTTCTGTTCCAACATCTTACATTATTACTGGTGAACGATGGGTATTTCAATCAGGAATTCGGTGCCTTCCCCCAACACTGAATTTACCGTGATTGCTCCATTATGTTTCACGATGGTATTATAAGCTATAGAAAGGCCTAAGCCAGTACCTTCACCTACATCTTTGGTGGTAAAGAATGGCTCAAACAGTTTTTTCTTGGTATCCTCATTCATACCGGTGCCATTATCCTTAATACTAATATACACCTTATCCTCTTTCCTGTAGGTACCTATCGTCAGTTCTCCCGTCTTCTCATTGCCATGCCTTGATTTTACGGCGTGCAGGGCATTCGATATCATATTCAGGAATACCTGGTTCAGTTTGCCCGGATAGCATTCTACCAATGGCAAGTCGCCGTAATTCTTGGTTATCCGCACATTGTCTATCTGGTTATTCACAATAACCATGGTAGACTCCAGGCCTTCGTTTATATCAGCCTTCTTCAGGTCATCTTCATCAAGGCGCGAGAAAATACGCAGCCCTTTCACTATTTCTGCCGTGCGACTGGAGCCTTCATGAATACCGTTAAGTAAATATTGTATCTCTGTTTTCAGATAATCGAAATCATATTCTTCTTTCAGGCTGTCTATCTTTTGCCGTTTACCATCTGCCGGTTCGTCCAGCAAAGATATTTCCTCTACCTGGTTCAGCATGGTGATGAGCATATCCACATCGCGCTTCAATGGTTTTACATTCGAGGTCACAAAGTTTATCGGGTTATTGATCTCATGCGCTATACCGGCAGTTAACTGGCCCAGCGACGCCATCTTTTCAGATTCTACCAGTTGCATCTCCGCATCCTTCAGGTCTTTCAATGCTTTATTCAGGCCATCGTTAGATGCTTTAAGTTCTTTGGTACGTTCATTCACTTTTGCTTCCAGTATCACGTTTTGTTCTTTTACAATACGTGCATTTTCCTGAGCAGCTGTAATGGCTAATGCCTGCGCTTCTTCACGTTCTTTACGCAGAATATTTATTTTATCGGCCAGAGCAAATGACAGCAGCACAACTTCAATTACCGACGTTATCTGCAGGGCAAATGTGGTAAGTGTATTGTACGGAACAACACCGGAATCTTTCAATACAAATACTACCGCACCTATCAGTAATATCGTCCATGCATATAAAAAGAACTTGGCAGGCCGGTAACCCAGCTTGTAAATACGATAAGATGTATATAAAGAATACAGGGAAGCAATTGCAGTATTTGCCTGCATTATCTGGAAACCCAGAGTGCGGTTGCCGGTAAGCGAGAACAACAAGCCTACAACGAATATGCCATTGAAAACAAGCAAGCCGTAATGCAAGCGCCTGACGTGTTCTTTCGTTCTCAGAAATTCCTTAATGAATTCTATGGCTGCCATAGCGCCCAGGCATGCAAATATGGTAGGCCCTTGCAAAGCCATCCACGAAGATTGTGGCCAAAGGTATTTAAAGGTAAAGCCCGGTAGTGTGGTTTGCGTAACCCCTACAAGAAGTATATAAATAACATACAGCAGATAGCTCTTGTCCCGTACGGTAAAGTATACAAACAAGTTGTATAGCGACATCACTATGATAATGCCACTAAACAATGCATACAGCAATTCTTTCTTGTCGCTGGATTCAGCTATTTGCTTTTCTGTACCCAGTTTTATCGGAAAGACTAATTGTGCGGAAGACTTTATTTTTACCAGTAATTCTACAGTAGAATCGGGCAATGCACCGGTGTTGAAAACGTAATTGGCATCGTGATAGGTCCTGTTATAAAAAGGTTCCCATTTGCTGATAGAATCAACCAATATTAATGAACCATTAGAAAAGGAATATATTTCTGCCTTATCTATCTGCGGTTGCTCCAGCATTAAAAGGAGCGGATAGCTATTGGCACCATTATGCACAGTGGCCTTCAGCCAAAAGACGGAATTGGAAACACCCAGGTTGGCTATTTGCCTATCTATTTTCTGATACCCGGTAGCATTAAATGCTTGCTGATATGTTAAAGCACCTTCTTTATCTTCCAGCACACTCCATACCATTCCCGGTACTACTGTAGAAACTTCAGCTTTATCATTTTTATAGATAAATACATCGGCCCGTGCTTTTACGCAAACAAATAACAACAATATTAATCCTGCCAGACTAAATCGAAACCTTTCTTTATTTATATACCTCGTAATACCGTTCATGACGGGTGCAAAATCTGTTTATTTTGTTGTCTTTATCTCAATTTTGGGCTTTGGCCTTAACACCTCACTAATATATCACACTTTGTTATTATTCACAACCCGTTAAGCTACATTTCTTAATTTAATAAGCTTACTAACTATTGAATACAAGTATATCGCTTAATTTTTTGCGATATGGCAAAACCTTAGGTGGCTCTGCCTTAAATACCCTGAATAGGTAAATATCCGCCCTGCTTTCATTCCTATGCAATGCTTTATTATAACGCCGGTACAATTCAGCTACCTCATCGATGATCTCTCTTGGCAGGTCTGAAGCATTATCTATCAGCCGGGCAAAGAATGCCAGGGGCACATTCATTGGTTGAAATGCCAGCCCCATTTCTGTAGCTTTTAGCCACAGCCGCTCTGAAGCGCGGCCGCCATTTACAAAATCCGTTCCCAAATAAGTGGGCATCGTAAGCAATCCGGCCACAGGGGCTGTTGTCATATTTTTTATCGATGTACTTCGCAATATGTCAGCGCCGTTTATATCCCGTAACAGCTCAACCGCCATAGGGTCTTTCACCAACCTGATGCCCAGCATGTTTGCAGGTGTAAGTTCCAGTGTGCTGATCTCAATACCGGTTCTGCGTTCTTCAGCTTCTTTAGCTGTCCACCTCATTTCCTGGAAGATGAAGTCGTAGTGGCTTTGAGGATATAATACCCTGTAGCGATCTGTTTCAGAAATAATCTTACCTATTTCTTCCAGTACGGCCGGGTCTTCATAAAAATTCAGTTTTGCACCCGGCACAGATTCTGTCGCTGTTTTAAGGCTTTCCAGCACCTCCGGTTGCAGCACTACACGTTCCGTTATTTTCCTATTGGTATGGCGCTGCGTAATTACTTTGGAAAGCTGATCATTATCGTGTTGCTCCGCACCGGCTACTTTGGTGTTATAGAAGGTAAAGTCTGCTATCAATATATCTTCTCCTGATGGCTCGTGCAGGTTCACCTTCACTTCATAACCCAGTTCATGCGCTTTTAATACGGCATTTTCTATAGCTGCCCCCAATGCTATATAAGAGGCCGTATCCTTATAGTCCATATAAGAATAACCATAGTATCTGTCGAAGAATAAGAATAATATACCTTTGTTATACACCCATTTCCATGGCTGTGCATTTCCGCCCGATGGGGCCGTACCTGCTGCATCTACAATTTTTTCTACATCTGGCTCAGGTATCGCTATGGCATTTACCGGTAGTTGGCAATTCGCGTTCAATGCCAGTTGTAATGCTTCGTCATGACTAAGCGGTATAAACGGGTTAACTGCAACACCTGCTTCCGGTGCTTCCACTTTAGGGTCGCCTACCAGTTCATCCATATCCAGGAAGAAACGGCCGGAACCTTTATACTGGTTCAGTGCCATTCTGCGCCAAATGTCGGCTACTGCCCCACCTCCCAATGTTACAGCCGATGCCAGCTGTGGCCATGTTGTGATTGTTTGCCCTATTTCTATACCCGATGCACGCAGGCGGCTGGATATAGTTGCCAGGCCTACAATAGGCGCCAGGTATGGCATCTTCTCTTCGTTCGTTTTCAGGTGTTTTAGCTTAGATACATCCAGGTGATCGATATATCCATGCAGAATAGAACGTTCAGGCTCCAGGTCAAAACGCTCTACATCTATCGTACACCGGTCGCTACCTTCCATCAGCACCGGTATTTTCAGTTCCCGGGCTTTGATGCGGCATAGTATTTTCATATCTACACCATCACACTCATCTATCAGCAGGTCCAGCTTACCCCCTTCCAGGTAAAACTTATCCATATTCTCTTCCGTAAGGCCATCTTCAAATATGGTTACTTTCAGATAAGGGTCTATCTCTGCTATCTCCCGCGCTACTGATATTACTTTTTTAATACCGAGATTGAACAAGCCGGTACGTATACGGTTAAGGTTGGTGAGCTCTAACACATCAAAATCGGCGAGCCTTATCTCTCCAAATGAGCGCTCCATTGCCAGCGTCACTGCTACCGACTGCCCTACAGACAAGCCTATAACACCTATCTTTTTAGTCGCAAGCAGGTCTCGCTCTTTATTAGTTATTTTATATTGATTGCGGCTGGTACGTACTTCTATGAATTCAGGTTCATCCAGCAGGTGCACCAGCCTTTTGCTCCATGGGTAATATACCCATACGCCATATCTATCTATATCTGTCTGGCCGATATGGGCTTGCAGCAGCGATTCATAATCTGCATCTGTAAGCTGCCTTTTAGGATTGCGTATTTTGAAAAGCTCTTTTAACTGGTCTTTTATTTCATCGAATAAAAAAACAAAACCTGAACTTAATAATTCATCGAAAACAGCTTTATCCTCACTGTTGGTAAGCCTCAATACCTGGGGCATATACACATCCTGATATTGTAAAGTTTGCTGCTTTACAATTTTTATCTCATCCATATTCTTTAATGACTTTGGCTTAATTGATATTGGGTATACTTAGGTCGTAAACAACATCCAAAATTCGGCCTTTAGGGCCACTTTCCAGTTTCGACTGCACAGGTTTTTTCCGTAGGTCGAAAATAATATCGCGCTCTTCAGGTTCTGCAGTAAGTAAAGTTTCAGTATCATTAATGATAACAGCAGTAGCTATAAGGTCTTCTTTAGGATAATAAAAGGTGCCATTATTGCCCAGGAAAGTTGCTATCTCAAAACCCACCCGTGCACTGTTCTTTACCGTTGCAGGCGCACAAAGGCCGAATAACGTTGTCAATTTCAATTGCTGGGTAATAGCCACAGCCGCCCTGCCCAGGTACATACTACCAATGCCATAACCTGCTACCTCTCGCGAATTCCAAAGGCCGCAAAACTCTGCCGTTCCTCTTTCGGCATATTGCCTTACTGTTTCATGGACACTGTCATCCATATCCTTTACAGCCTTTTCTATAGGAAGCTCATACTTGCCGCCGGCAACTTGTACCCTTGCCCCGCCATATACCTTCTCACCATCTTCCGATTCTACCAGTATCACATAAGTGTCCGGATCCTCAAACCATTCTATATTGGCAGAGGTTATCATGGTAATACCGTATATCTTCAATACTTTCATATGCCCATCTACAAACTTCTGGCAAGCAGCCGTATCGTCAGGAGCCCTGAAAGCTTTGATTACAAATTTTATATCACTCATATTGCGTCCAGTGTTTTAACTGTCGGAAAAAGAGCGTTCATCGTTTTTTTTATCTTTTGTTTCAATGTATAGTTATAACCTGCTTATAATCAATGAACCCTACCTTAAAAAATCTGTAGAGTGCAAATACAATATTAATTTACATACTAAAATGTAAAATGTCAATACCTAGTTTTTTGAACAGGAATTATTGGGTGGGAAATTTTTTGTGCCCATATTTACCCGATCATAGCTTTTTTCTCTCTCTCAGCCTTAACCAGTAATGGACTTGTATTATCTTTGTTACTGCAAAAATAACGTTTAACGCCAACAATTTGCTATATAAAAAAGAAATTATCTAAAGGTAACAAGAAATTTATTAAAAATCTTTAACTTACGTGTACAGATTTTTATACTACCATTTGCGCCCATTAAAACATATTATAAAAATCAAATGTCAGATAAAATAAACATACTTTACGTAGATGATGAACAGAACAATCTTGTTTCGTTCAAGGCTACATTTAGGATGAAGTATAATGTATTTACTGCTATCAGTGGTGAAGAAGCAATTAAGATTTTAGACAATAACCCTATTGATATTATTATTACAGACCAACGCATGCCTAATATGACCGGTGTAGAATTCCTGGAATCTATACTGGAAAAACATATGGAGCCCATGCGCATTTTGCTGACCGGTTATGCCGACCTGAATGCTGTGATAGATGCAGTGAACAAGGGAAAAATATTCCATTACCTCACCAAGCCATGGAATGAAGAGGAACTGGACCTGACCATACAGCGAGCTTATGATGTGTATAAACTGCGGAAAGATGAGAAGGAATTAACAGAAAAACTTGGTGTTACCAATGCCCAGCTTGAATTCCTGTTGCGTCAGCAGCTATTGTCATAAACACACAATATTCAGAATATGGTAAAGCCCGCTGGGGCTTTATTTTTTTACAGCTACATTTGCCGCAATGATACAATTGAGTGTAGTCATCATCACCCTTAATGAAGAAAAAAATCTGGAGCGCTGCCTGCAATCGGTTAAAAACCTGGCAGATGAAATAGTCGTGGTAGATAGCCTTTCTACAGATAAAACAGTAGAGATAGCGCAGCGGTATGGGGCTAAGATTGTATTGCAAAAGTTTCTTGGCCATATAGAGCAAAAGAATTTTGCCGCAGCGCATGCATCACACAATTGGGTTTTATCATTGGATGCAGACGAAGCTATTACGCCGGAGCTAGAAAAGAATATATTATCAGTCAAAGCCAATCCTCGGTTCAACGCTTACCGTTTTGCAAGACTTAATAATTTTTGTGGTAAATGGATACGGCATTCCGGTTTATACCCCGATGCCAAAGTAAGATTGTTCAATCGAACAAAAGGTGAATGGACAGGTGAGAACCCACATGATAAATGGCTGCTACACGATAAAGCAGAAAAAGAAGGCAAGCTACAGGGAGACATGCTGCACTACAGCTTCTACTCTATTTCAGATTATGTCAAAAAAATAGAAAAATACACAGATATTGCTGCACGTCAGCGTGTCAAAAAAGGGAAGAATTATGGTAAACTACAAATATGGATAGTTCCCATATGGAAATTTTTATCTGACTATATCTTTCGGCTTGGCTTCCTGGATGGCTATGAAGGCTTGCTCATTTGCAGGCTGAATGCTATGGAAACAATGATAAAATATGCAAAGACACGCCAATATGCAGCATGGCAAAAAGAGGGCAAAACAATAGACTAATGGCAGGTATAGAATCAGCAATCAGCTTAAACAAATACATCAGCTCTACCGGCTTCTGTTCGCGTAGGGAAGCCGATAAGTTAATAGAACAGGCACGTGTAACTATCAATAACAAGATAGCCTTGCCCGGTAGCCGTGTAAATGAACACGATACGGTAGCTATTGATGGAGAACCATTAAAGAAGAAAAAATCAGCACGGCCAATATACATAGCATTGAATAAACCGGTTGGCGTTACCTCCACTACTGACACAAAAGACAGGACTAACGTCATTAGTTTTCTCAATTACCCTAAGCGTGTATTCCCCATAGGCAGGCTGGATAAGGATTCTGACGGCCTGATATTCCTGACCAATGATGGTGATATCGTGAACAAAATACTTCGTGCTGAAAACAATCACGAGAAAGAATACATAGTAACCGTTGATAAAGCCATCACACCCGATTTTGTTGAGAAAATGAGTAATGGTGTGCCGATACTGGATGAAGTAACTAAAAAATGTTTTGTGCGCCAGGAAGGCAGCCGCAAATTTCGCATTATTCTTACACAGGGTCTCAACAGGCAAATACGCCGTATGTGCGAATATTTAGGCTATAATGTAAAAACGCTCACTCGTGTACGCATTATGAATGTATCCTTGGGTAATTTACCTGTTGGCAAATGGCGTTATCTTACTAATTCTGAAATTGATACCATTGAATCTCTTCTATCAGAATCCAGCAGCACGAACATTAGTAACCCTAAAACTGCAAAAACCAAGGACAAGCCAGTGGTAAAAAAAGAAGTAAAGAGGCAGGAAGATAAAAACGAAAATTCCAAACCACCTGCTAAAACAAAAAAGAAAACAAGCTATAAAGATTGGCGCAATAAACGATGATATCTTATGGGTATCTTCTATGTCATCCAAGTCTATTTAATTAGCTTAAGGCCGGCTTTGTCCGGCTTTAATTATGCGTAGTGGTTGCTGTTCATCAGGGCAAGCTAGATATTTCTTCAGGTATGTACATAAAAAAACACGCCTCAACAAAAGTTGAGGCGTGTTGTAATAAATATGGCAGCTACCTACTCTCCCGCATTGTGGTGCAGTACCATCGGCCATGAGGGGCTTAACTTCTCTGTTCGGAATGGGAAGAGGTGAACACCCTCGGCAATACCACCATAAGATGGTTCGTCCGTTGATTTGTTTATCCGTTGATTAGTCATTGGTAGAACCAATCAACTATTCAACAAGTCAACTAACAATAAGGTGACATATTAAGAAAGCAATTTTTCAGAAGTAGTTTAATAAAGTTAAAGCTTACGGGCAATTAGTACTACTCGGCTTTGATGTTACCACCTTTACACCTGTAGCCTATCAACGTCATCGTCTCTGACGACCCTTAAAAGTAAACTCATCTTGAGGAAGGTTTCGCGCTTAGATGCTTTCAGCGCTTATCCTGGCTGTACATAGCTACTCTGCACTGCACCTGGCGGCACAACAGATACACCAGCGGTACATACGCTCC
>CABHOP010000010.1 GCA_902168085.1 uncultured Bacteroides sp. | reverse complement strand
GAAGGCAAGCTGCACCTGACATCGAGGTGGCTGAACTATGCCGTGATACTGCTGACAGATTCGAGGAAGATACTGGCGCTGGCTGGTGAGCCGTATATAGATACCATCATAAGAGTGGGTTATTATTCCCCCGGCTTATATAAAATGACGGGTGGGAATGATACGCCTGGCAATATACCATTTACTACTGCAAAAACAACCGGTGGCGAGGCATACTACGGTGCCACTTATACCCAAACCAAGATGGTGAACGGTGACTACCTGCACGACCGGGGCTATAAGGGCGAAGGGATGCTAATAGCGATACTGGACGACGGGTATTACCAGGTAAATACGAACCGTTTTTTTGATAGTTTGAGAACTTCCGGACGTATAGTAGACGCCCATAATTTTGTAAAGAATACGGATGATGTGTATGATGCGCCGGAGCATGGTACCCAATGCCTATCTACCATGGCGGCTTATGTGCCGGGTGAATATGTAGGCGCTGCACCGCTGGCTAGCTATGCGCTATATGTAACGGAAAAACAACCGGAAGACCAGCCATTGGAAATGGATAACCTGGTGGCTGCGCTGGAGCGTGCCGATAGTATAGGTGCGGATGTGATCAGTGCATCGATAGGGTATAATGGCATGATACCGGCTTTCCCATCTGTAACACTGGCTGAGATAGACGGAAAAACAACTGTAGCCGCTAAAGGGGTGAACATGGCTAATAATAAAGGCATGTTTTGCGTAGTAACGGCCGGCAATGATGGTGCATCGCCCTGGAAGAAAATATTGACACCCGGAGATGCAGATAGTGCGCTGACCGTAGGTTGGGTTAACGAGAATAGAGTACCAGACGGCCTAAGCGGCTACGGCCCTAATGCGGGTGGCAGGCGCAAACCGGATGTGTGCTTATTAGGTTCAAGTGTAAGTATAATTGGCAATGGTATCATAACCTTTTCATCCGGCACTTCCTTTTCAACACCGCAGATGGCGGGATGGGCGGCCTGCCTGCTGCAAGCCAGCAGTAAAAATACCAGTATGTATACACTGCGCACAGCCGTACATAAAAGTGCCCACCTATATGATACGCCGGATGACAACCAACTGGGATACGGTGTACCTGATTTTTATAAAGCATCTGAAATACTGGGCCTGAAAGACACGCCTGTAGGTGGTAGCGGTAACAGCCAATGGGTAATAGTGCGTACCAACCCCGTGCAGCAACAACTGGATATGGTTATAACACTGCCGCAAAATGGTGATGTGCAGATAGGCATAACAGATGTGAGCGGTAAGCTGATATATAAAACCACGCAGCGGCTGCAAAAAGGCGAACAACGCGTGATGCTGGATATGCCGCAAATAACACCAGGCATATACTTTGTAAAAGTGATAGCCGGAGACCAGCACTATACCGCCAAAATAGTAAAGCGTTAGCCTTCCTTTTTTATTACTGCAATGAACATACTATCAGCCTTGAGCGAGAGGCCGTTGATGAGTTGTGTTTCCTGTAGCTTCAATGTATTATCGCTATTGAGGAGATGCGCTACTACCGCTTCATTTTCCTGCTGAAAGACGGAGCAGGTGATGTAGTAGAATGTGCCGCCGGGCTTTAAATACTTAGATGCATTAGGAGCTATCTGCATTTGCAATGCATTTATTTCATCGAGCAGATGCGGGCCAAAGAAGTATAGCTGTTCGGGTGTGCGTGCCCATGTGCCGGAACCGGTGCAGGGCACATCGCAAATGATGCTATCGTAGCGTTTGTTGCCTTGTTCTTTTGTTAAAGACGTAGCATCCGTCATATCAGCAACGAAAGCTGCCGGCTGCCGTAAATGGTATTGTTTAAAACGCTGTTGCAGGTTGTGCAATATCGTAGCCCGCTTATCAGAAACGGTGAGCTGTATACCGGGCTCTTTATCCTTTACCAATAAAGACTTGCCGCCGGCGCCGGAACAGCAATCCCACCACTGCTGTTTGGGGAGCGGCTTAAAATAGTTTCCCGTGTATTGCGATGAGGCATCCTGCACTACATAGCTATCTGCAGGCAGCAATTTATCTACAGGGCTGCCATTGGGCAAGGCTATGCAGGTATCGCTGATGCGGGTGTGCGCTATATCATTAGCGCCTAATATAGCAGTGATAACAGGAAGGGGCACACGTATGCGTATAAACATATCGGGCTGCACCAGCATGCTTTCCAGCCATTGCTGCCATGCTATGCCATCGCTCAGGGCAATATTGTAAGGGAAGAGGCGCTGTATATCAAACTCCGCCTTGTGCAGCAATGCAATAGCATCCTGTGGCAGAAAAGGCTGGATATACTTCTCATTGCTATCGCATAGCAGCAATGCTGCCTGTATCGTTTCTTCAAAAGAAAGATGCAGGCCGAGGCCTTTTTGCGTACGGTAATAACAATAAGCCATCTGGCTCAGTGCCTTGCGGTCGCGGCTGCCCAACTTCGGGTGCTGCCTGAAGTATTGCTTAAGGTAGTGCGTAAGCGGCAGGCTGCCATCGTAATTGGCCGTAATGGTTTGTATATGTTGGTATATATAGCGCAAGCATGCAAAAGTAAAAGAAAAAGCCCGGTATTCCGGGCTTTGCAGTATTGGCAAATGCAGTTGCTTACAGCTTGGTAAACTGCTGCTGTGACAGTGGTGTGCCAAGCTTATCGCGCACGGATAGTATATAAGTGCCGGGCTGCAAGTGGTGTATATCTATGGTTTGCTTATCGTTGTACTGCTGCTGTGTATGTATCAGAGTGCCATTCAGCGCATAGATGTGTATGCTATTGCCAACGGTGGTTTTTACAGTAATGGCATCAGTAGCAGGGTTGGGATAAATGATAACGTCTTCTTTAGCGGCGGTTGTATTGGTAATGCCGGTAGGGAAGTAGTCTTCGTAATAGTAATAATTATGGTCGTATGGATTGGTTTCAAAAGTATTCGCAATGTAGCGGAAACCATCTGTGTACTGCAGTAGGTTATTGGCATCGTAATGGTATACCATGCGGTCGATAGTATCCCATGCAGCACCTGCCCATGAGCAGGATACTTCTGTATCTGCCAGGTTTTGTGCATTCAATATAGTAGTAATGCGCGTGTCGTTATCCCATTCCTGGTCTACATCGTCCCACAGTTGTGTAATTCTTGTTACAGGCTGCATAATGGTAGTGCCAGCATATTCAAATGAATCTTTAAAGAAATTGACAATACCGGCACCCATATCGAATGCAGATGCAGAAGATGTCATGCGGTTATTGGCATCGTAAGTGTTGGTCATGCGGCTGCTGGTATGCCACGTGCCGTTAAAGAAATAGGAAGTTTCATAACTCAGCAGGTTGCCGTTTACATCGCGGTTATAGAAAGTGCGCGCCTGCACATTACCTACCGCAATAGCGAGCGTGCTGTCTTTGATGCGTTTGTTTTGTGCATTGTACTCGTATTCTGTACGAGATTTACGCGCCATAGGTGTACCACCAAATGTGTCTGAGATGGCAACGGTTGATATTAACCCATTGCTGCCATATGTGGGTTCATAAATCATTTCAGCGAAATCGCGGATCGTGAATTTGATAACCCTGTTATTGGCATCATACTCATAAAACTTACTGCCTATAAGCTCGAAATCGCTGCCCGTATCCATCCAATGCATAGATGAATCGCAAAAGATATTTTGCTGGGCATCAACAATGGTAGGATAATAATTGTCTGTATAGGTGGAAGACAATGTGTGGGTAGAGCCCCTGCCGCCGGAATAATAGTTGTGTGTAGAATCGAGCAGGGCAGCAAAGCGCTGATACGATGTGGCTATAAGCCTTTTGGGTGTGGCCGTGGTTTTGTTGGCCGATGTTCTTGCATACTGTTGCTGCAGAATGTGGTTCTGCATTTGCAGGTGCTTTTGTGCCTGTGGGGTGTTGCGTGTTGCCAATTGGGGTAATGGCCTTGCCGTGACTTGTAACGAGCAGCATATGGCTGCCAGTAATGGTAGGTGTTTTTTCATTGCCGTTATAATTTGGTTTTTCAAATAGACGCTAAAAATGCTGCAAACCCCTACGCAGGGAGAAGATAATGACAATTTTATTGCAGAAAATCCATTTCGTGACTTTTGAATGACGCGGCATGAAAAAAGCCCGGATGTACCGGGCTTTGTATTTTTAAGTATGCATTGAAGTATTATAATGCTAAGAGTGCCTTTACAGGGTCTTGTCCTATCAGCAGCAGTTCGGGGTTTTCCAGCAGTTCTTTTACGCGAACCAGGAAGCTTACAGACTCACGGCCATCGATGATGCGGTGATCGTAGCTGAGGGCTACATACATCATAGGGCGTGCTTCTATTTTGCCATTTACCACCATGGGGCGCTCTTGTATCTTGTGCATACCCAGGATGGCCGATTGCGGGATATTGATGATAGGCGTAGACATCAGCGAGCCGAACACACCACCATTGGTGATGGTAAACGTGCCACCGGTCATTTCCTCCATGCTCAATTTATTGTCACGGGCTTTGGTAGCCAGCTCTACTACTTTCGCTTCTATCTCTGCCATGCTCAGGCTTTCTGCATTGCGGATAACCGGCACTACCAGGCCTTTAGGTGCAGATACTGCTATAGAGATATCGCAGAAATCGTGTTTTACTATTTCTTCGCCATCGATGTAAGCATTCACCGAAGGCCATTCATTCAGCGCTATGCAACAAGCCTTGGTGAAGAAAGACATGAAGCCCAGGTTTACACCGTGCGACTCTTTGAACTTGTCTTTATACACCTTACGTATTTCCATGATGCGCGTCATATCTACCTCGTTGAAGGTAGTGAGCATGGCTGTGGTGTTTTTAGCCTCTACCAGCCTGCGCGATACCGTTTTACGCAGGTTGCTCATTTTTTCACGCTTTACCTCGCGGCTGAAGGCAGCAGCGCCACCTTTGCGGCCGGGGCTTGCCAGTGCATCCAGTACATCCTGCTTCAATATGCGGCCCATAGAGCCGGTACCTTTTACATCGGTAGCTTTTACCTGCTTATCGGCCATGATAGCATTGGCTACAGGTGTAGCTTTTACATCGGCCTGCGCAGCAGGTTTTGCGGCTTCGGCTTTTGGCGCGGGTGCAGCAGCGGCTTTAGCGGCAGGTTTTTCTTCTGCCTTTGGTGCAGGTGCCGCAGCACCTTCGGGACGGGCAGCCGTTTCATCTATTTTACAGGCCAGGTCGCCGATATTCAGCGTAGCGCCTTCCTGTGCCACAATGTGCAGTACACCGGCTTGCTCAGCGTTCAGCTCGAAAGTGGCTTTTTCAGACTCCAGCTCGCACAGCAGCTCATCGCGCTCTACATAGTCGCCTTCTTTTTTCAGCCATTTTACAAGGGTTACTTCGCTAATAGACTCGCCTACGGTAGGTACTTTTATCTCGATCATGAAAAGGACATTATTCGGGGTGCTAAATTAGGAAAAATGCGGGGGAATAAAGAATGTAAACCTGTGATAATATAGGGGGCTGATATACGAGACATAGAAAATGACTTAATGCGGCTATTGGCTTAATTTTAATGTGAAATAGCAACTATGGATTGGTTTTCAGAAGATATACAAAAAATACTATTAGCGTCGCTGCTGGGTGCGGTGATAGGCCTGGAGCGCGAATGGAGTGGTAAAGCCGCCGGTTTCCGCACGCTGATACTGGTGAGTATGGGATCGGCGTTGTTCACCATTGTATCGCAAAACATGGCGATGCCGGGTATGATAAGCGGCGACCGAATAGCATCAAACATCGTGACGGGTATCGGCTTCCTGGGTGCGGGGCTGATATTCAAAGGGGATAAAGGGGTGCGTGGACTAACGACGGCAGCTACGGTGTGGGCTGCGGCGGCCATCGGTATGTCGGTAGGTAGCGGGGAGTATTATATAGCCATAGCAGCTACCGTGCTGGTTTGGACAGTACTGGTCGTATTTTTCAGGCTGCAGTTGGTATTTGATGCTATGATGGTGACACGCGAGTACCATATTACCTATGATAAGGCCGATGGAGCGTCACTGGATTACCAAACCTTTTTTGATATAAAGAAACACCGGCTACTGGAAAGCAAGCAGATAAAGACACGCGACGGTGTACAATATATATGGACCATACGCGCACCTAAACGCATACATGAAGCGGCGCTGGAGATATTGCTGCACGACCCGAAGGTGAAGGAACTGGAGTATTAGGTAGTTGGTTGATTAGTTGATCTGTTGGTTGGTTAGTAGTTGATGGGTTAACTATAATTGGTTAGCTGGTGAGGGTGATGCCGAGCTTGCAGAGGAGCAGGCCAATGACCACGCTGGCGGCGGTGTAGAGGATGGCGGTGGTATTGAATTGCTGCCTGAGCAGGGTTACATTTTCAAGCGCGAAGGCGGAAAAAGTGGTGAAGCCGCCGCAAAATCCGGTGGCGAGTATCAGCCAGGCACCGGACTGGGCATTCCCTTCCTTCTGAAACAGGCCGTAGAGCAGGCCGATGATAAAACAACCCGCAATATTGATAAGAAATGTGCCCAGCGGGAAAGTAGTGCTTACCATTTTGCCTACAGCATAGGCAACGGCATAGCGCGCCACGCTGCCGAAAAAACCACCTGTGCCTACCAGTAAAAGGGATTTGAGCATGGTGTAAAAGTAGAAATTACTGCATTAAAAAAGCCTATACATCATCTGTATAGGCTTTTCTACAATATGGATATCGTTAACTATTCCACCCAGTCGGCTATAAAAAGATTGGTTTCGTGGGTGCCGCCATTGTTGCGGTTGCTGCTGAAGATTATTTTCTTACCATCGGGAGAGAACATCGGGAAGGCATCGAAGCCGCCATCGTGCGATATTTTCTGCAGGTTGGTACCATCAATATTTATCGTGTACATATTGAAAGGGAAACCTCTTTCATATTCGTGATTGGAAGCGAAGATAATGCGCTTGCCATCGGGCATGAAGTTGGGCGCCCAGTTGGCTTTACCCAGGTTTGTAACCTGCTGCACATTGCTGCCATCTGCATTGGCTACATATACTTCCATATTGGTAGGCGCAACCAGCCCTTGCGCCAGCAGTTCTTTATATTCGTTTATCTCATCATCCGTTTTAGGGCGAGATGCGCGCCATACAATCTTGCTACCATCGGGAGAGAACCATGCACCACCATCGTAACCCAGGTCGGTAGTTATCTGTTTTACGTTCTTACCATCTATATCCATCACATACAGGTCCATATCGCCATTTCGGGTAGACATGAAGACGATTTTATCACCTTTAGGAGAAACGGTAGCTTCAGCATCGTAACCGGGATTATCGGTCAGTTGTTTTTTTATTTTACCATTCAGGTCGGCAATGAAAATATCGTAGGTTTCGTAGATAGGCCATACATATTTCTTCAGCGCCTTACGGTCGGGCACGGGAGGGCAGGTATCTGCACCTTTGTGGGTAGAAGCATAGATAACGCTTTTGCCATCAGGCATCATATAAGCACAGGTTGTGCGGCCTTTGCCGGTACTTACCAGTTTGTATTCAAATTTCTGTCCCGGTTTTGTAGGCAGCTTGCCATAATATATCTGGTCGCACATGATGCCATCTTTAGGGGCGGTGCGCTGAAACACGATAGCCTTACCATCGAAGCTGAAGTATGCCTCGGCATTATCGCCACCGAAAGTAAGCTGCTGAATATTCTTAAAATGTTTTTCATCGGGGTATTGCAACTGGCCTGCAGGCAGTGTTTCAGCAGCGTGGTGCTGTGCTGTAGCGCGAAGGCAAAATACGGAAGCAAGGAAAAACGAATAAGTAAAACGGGTATTCAATGTCATTACAAAGGAATTTGCGCGCAAAGGTAGGTGGGTATTCTTGTTATGTGGGTTTTATAGTGTCATACTATTGTCATGTATGAAAAAGACCGGATTAGATAACCCGGCCGACCGTATGATGAAGGGAAGTGTTTTTTATGACTGCTGCGGAGGCATATTGATAATAGCCTGCGGAACAAGATTTTTTACCGGTTTGATGGTTTTCAGGTATTCGTAAATAGACTCGAGGTCGTCATCCGTCATATTCTTAAAATTGAACCAGGGCATAGGTGGTAATAACGGACGGGAGTTTTCGATGCCTTTGTATTTACCTTCTCTCATAGCACGGCGGAAGGCATCATAGCTCCAGTTGCCCAGGCCTGTGCCATCGGGTGTAAGGTTGGAAGCGAAGCTGACACCCCAGGGGCCCGCAGCAGCGGTGAGGTCGCCTGCCATCAATACCCAGCGGCCACTGTTGGCAATAGCGGTATCATAAGCGCCCAAAGGTATTTCTGCATTGTAACCAGAAAGGAAACGCTCCATATCGGGTGCGGGGCCTTGAGGTGTCATTATCTTGGGTGTATGGCAATCGCCGCAACCAATAACCGATACGAGATACTCGCCACGCTTTACTTTGTCTTCTTTCGTGACTTTTACTGATGTGTCGTTTTCTGCTGTGCTTTTGGAACTATCATTGGATGTGCAGGCAGCATAGGTAACCGCCAGGCAGATAGCTGCCATGTAAAATGTACGTTTCATTTTTAAGTTTATTTATTGTTTAATTGTTTGTAATAGTGTGTAGTTGTGGCTGTACATAGTATGTATGATGCATTGCCTATAAGGCTACACTCAACTGGCGATATTGCCTGCTATCATCGAAGATGTATGATGGTGCAATGCCGGTGAATTCTTTAAAATCGCGGATAAAATGTGCCTGGTCGGAATAACCGTAATCGTAAGATATATCGGCCCAGGAGAGTTTTTCCTTTTGTGTAAGCTTTACGTGCTGGTATGCATTTCGAAAACGTATGATGCGCGTGTATGTTTTGGGTGTGGTACCATACATGTCTTTAAAACTGCGTTGCAACTGACGTTCACTTACGTACAAATTCTTACACAATTGCTCTATACTGATATTGCCCTTTGCCCGGCGTATCATTTTTGTGGCCTCATCTATGTAGGTGCGTTCCGCATTCACAGACTTGAGCCTTTCGGTGAGGAAAGATTCTGAAATGCGTATCAACTGCATGGGGTCTGTAATGCCAAATAAGCGTTGCGATAACGTATTTACTTTCTTATTCAGAAAGTTGTCAATATCTGTATAGTTGTTGAAAAGTGTTGATACCGGCACTTTGAAAAGATGCATCAGGCTTTCAGGCTTCAACGTGATGCCAAAACATACAGAATAGCCCTTGGTTTTCCATGTAACGGCATCTTTGTAAATACCTACAAAGAAGGCATCGGGTAGCTTTTGCCAATCGTTATTGAAGAAAGCATAGCATTCATGGCACTCTGTGTGCACGATGATTTGTGTCATACCTAGCGGCAGGCATGTTTGCAGCGGGGAATCTTCATTTGAATCGCCATCAAATACCTGGAACCAGTAGTTTTCTACATACGGCAGCAAGTGCGGCGATGGTTTGTATTCCTGGTAAGCTATAGTCATATTCAATAGTTCAGTAGGGGTATAAATTGCTGGTTTTCAGAATTTGCGGGCAAAGGTATGGTTATCTTTCTGTTCTACATTGAAAAAAAGCGACATATTTGTTATGCGACTGCTGCGGTAGGTTGCAAAGCCCTTTCTATAGCTTGCCACCTTTCAGCAGGCAGTTCGGTTTGTGCCAGTTGCAGGTAGGCAGCATACACCTCTTCCGGAGCACCCATTTTTACCCCCGTCAGCCATTGTATAATTTCAGGATTGCTGAGGCTGCGCATCATCCATTGGCTTTCTATCATGAGTGTTTCAGGTTTTATGCTTTGTACAATAGCGTGTTCTGCTTCCAGCAGTGCGGTATCGGGGTAGTGCTTCCAAAGGGTGAATAAAAGGATGCTTTCTTCCTTATTCATATGATAAAGGTTGAAGGCTATAAATTCATTGAAAGCGTAGAAAATGGACTGGCCCACCGTTATTCTTTGCTCTGCAGTGGTGGCCGCTGCCCATGCTGCGGTATGATCGCGCAGGCTCTCTGATAGTTTATGATCTATCTCGTGGTCGTTTTCAAATTCGGCCACCAGGGCAGCATTGTGTGCCGTTACTAAGGGCAACAGGTAGGTGTCTTCATGGTGAGCATGCTCATCAAATAAATTGACCACAAGTGCTACCTTTTCGATAGTTGCCGATGCGGCATCGCTGCTGAAATCGGTCTGCTGGATGCAAACTGCGGTGTCGTAAAGCAGGGCGCGCAGGCCTTTATGTATTTGGTTGAATACATTATAACGGTTCTCTGACATAAAAAATGAATTTTTATGCAAAGCTATCGCGCGGTTATAACCCTATCTTGAAAAAAAGCGACAAGTTTTGTTATAGAAATGTTTAAGTCCTAAGCAGTAGGGCAGAAACCTTTTTATGGCTCGATGCCGAATTTGCCGTCCAGCTCGCTAAGCGCGAATGTTTCTTTGAGGCGGATACGGCCTTTATCATCACGCTGTACAGTGGCACACTCTACCTTCGGGTCGTGCTCGAAGAAGAGCACCCAATTATTGTCGACCGCCTCTTTCAGTACCACGTGTTTTTCATTCAGCGTATCGAGGGGGCGCATATCGTAGGCCATTACCCATGGCATAGATATATGTGCCACGCTGGGCAGCAGGTCGGCACAATAAAGCAGGGTGGTGCCATTATAGTTTATCTGCGGCAGCATCATGTTATCGGTATGGCCATTTACATAGCGGATGCGTATATCCTGAATCCATTCTTCGCCATCCGGCACATCTACCAGGCGTAGCAGGCCACTTTCTTCAATCGGTAAGATATTTTCTTTCAGGAACGATGCTTTTTCGCGTTCGTTGGGGTTGATGGCGCTATCCCAATGGTTTTGGTTGCTCCAGTACTGTGCCTTAGGAAAAGCAGGTACCAGCTTATCGCCTTCGCGTTTGATGCTGCCACCGCAATGATCGAAATGCAGGTGGGTGAGGAATACATCGGTAATATCATCGGGTGTAAAACCATGTTTGGCCAGTGATTTTTCCAGTGTATCATCGCCATGCGGATGGTAGTAGCTAAAGAATTTTTCATCCTGCTTGGTGCCCATGCCGTTATCTATAAGTATCTTATAATTACCATGTTCTATCAGCAGGCAGCGCATGGCCCAGTTGCACATATTATTTTCATCGGCGGGATTTGCGCGGTTCCACATGCTTTTAGGTACTACGCCATGCATGGCACCGCCATCCAGTTTAAAATATCCTGCGTTTATTGTAAATAATCTCATATTCTAAATTACGGTTGATTGTAAGTGCTCTTTTTTTGCTTTAATGATGGCAAGGTACAAAACAATAGTGCCGAGGGCAAAGAAAGTAATGAGTGCGATGATGGAATTGCGCATAGAACCTGTTACCGACTCGATAAAACCGAAGGAGAACATGCCGATAACGATGGCTATTTTCTCCGTAACATCGTAGAAGCTGAAGAAAGACGTTGTGTCTTTGGTAACGGGCATCAGCTTGCTATAGGTAGAGCGGCTGAGCGACTGGATGCCGCCCATCACCAGGCCAACGATAGTAGCAATAATATAAAACTCCATTGCTGTAGTGGTATAGTAAGCGGCGATACATACGCCAATCCATATCAGTACTACAAACAGCAGCACCTTCAGGTTGCCGAATTTTTCAGAGAGCTTCGACATGATGAAGGCACCTGCAATGGCTACCAACTGGATGATGAGGATGGTCATGATAAGCTGGCCGGTTTCCAGCTTCAATTCCTTAGCGCCAAAGATGGTGGCCGCCAGCATTACCGTTTGCACGCCCATGCTGTAGAGGAAGAAAGCCAGCAAATAGGTACGCAGCACATGTAGCTGTTTCATCTGCCCCCATACCTTTCTTAGTTCATGAAAGCCATTGCTGAATATGTTGTGTTCCGGGTGTTGTTCCAGTGGCTTGCCCTGCGGCAAGCGCGATAATGGTATCTGCGCAAAACCGAACCACCAGATGCCAACCAGCAGGAATGATAAACGCGAAGCTATACCCTCATCGATACCGAATGTGCCGGGGCTTAGTACAAATACAAAACATATCAATTGCAGTATCACGCTGCCGATGTAGCCATAGGAAAAGCCCTGGGCGCTTAGTTTGTCGCGTTGCTCTTCTGTAGCTATTTCGGGCAGGAAAGAATTATAGAATACCAGGCTGCCGTAGTAGCCCGCCGCAGCGATGGATGCCAGCACCACACCCAGTTCCACCGTTTTGCCGGTAAAGAAGAAAAGGCCACAGCAAGAGATAGCGCCGATGTAGCAAAACAGGCGCATGAAGCTTTTCTTATTCCCTTTATAGTCGGCAATGGATGAAAGGATGGGAGAGAGTATGGCTATTAATAAATAAGCGGCAGCCAGCGCATAATCGAACAGGACGCTATTGGTGATTTCGGCACCGAAAAAATTGACCTTATCGGATAAAATGGTGCCGTCTTCACCTTTTATAGTAGTAACAGCCAGGTAGTAAGCAGGGAATATGGTGGAAGTGATAACGAGATTATAGGCACTATTGGCCCAGTCGTACATAGCCCAGGCGCGGTGTACACGTTTTTGGTTGGTTTCCATGCGGGCAAAGTAATTACAATTGGGCAATTAGGCAATGTGACCATTCGACAATTTGGCAATTTGATAATGGGATGTGTAAATAATAATGGCAGCCAAACGGCTGCCATTGGGAGGTATTTAATAAATAATAGTAGAGCTTATTTTGCTGTTTCGAGTTGTTTTCCTGCCATTAGTGTTTCATAATCATTAATGCTGTGCTGCAGGATTTTTTTGGCCAGGCGGGCACCCTGAAATTCTTCGATCTTCACCACCTTATTTTCCAGCTTTTTGTACTCTTCGAAGAAATGGCGCAGCTCTTCGATAAAATAAGTAGGCAGCTCGCTGATATCATTTATATGGGCTACGCTCATATCGTGTGCGCAAACAGCTATCAGCTTGTCATCGGCTTCGCCCTGGTCCAGCATGCGCATAACGCCTATTATTTTAGCTTCTACCAGGCACAGGGGCTGCATTTCTATCTGCGAAAGTACCAATATATCCAGCGGGTCCTTATCATCGCAGTAAGTGCGGGGGATGAAACCATAGTTGGCAGGGTAGTATACAGAAGAATACAGGACACGGTCGAGCTTCAGGAGGCCCGTTTCTTTATCCAGTTCGTACTTGGCACGCGAGTTTTTAGGAATTTCGATAATAGCATTTACTCTTTCAGGCACATTTTCGCCGTAACTTACAGAATGCCAGGGGTTAAAATTCATTGTTATGAGTCTGTTTTAAGATTATAAACCTTGATATGCCCGGGTAGCCGTAGCGGGCCGGGCGGTTAAGCCGGCGCAAAGTTATATGTTAAAATCCGGTTTCAGATTGCAGGAAGCCTTAAAAAAAGGATAACTTGTAACTCCTTAAAAAAATGCTATATACGGGGCATGGTTTTTTTAACGAAAGCCGCGTGTGTCATGCGTTTGTAAGGACTATTAAGTTTGTGATAAAAATTTTTTAGCAGAATTGTTTTTTTGAAGTGTACCTATATCTTTGCAACCACACGTATAATGTATTGTCATTAATACTCAACTAAAAAATAACATCTAACAAAAATCAGAATTATGGCAGACGTAAAAACAGCCGCAACAAAAACTTCCGCCCAAGCTGGCAAACCAAAAAATGCAAACAATTTCTGGCTGAACCTGATCATCGTAGTGGTATGTATAGCGATAGGCCAAATCGTTTACCATTTTGTGTTTGGCAACCCAAGCAACTTCCTTGATGCCGAGAAACATAAGCCTAAAAACTTCATGGGTAATATGTACCTGGGCGGTGCGATCGTGCCATTCCTGATAGCTACCTTCCTGACGATGCTGAGCTTCGTTATAGAGCGTGCGCTGACTATCGCTAAAGCAAATGGTAAAGTAAATGCAGCTGAATTTGTACGTAAAGTGCAATATCACCTGGCTAATAAAAATATTGATGCAGCACTGGCTGAGTGTGATAAGCAAGCAGGCAGCGTAGGTAACGTAATGCGTTCGGGCCTGGTGAAATACCGCGAAATGGTGAACAACCACGAGCTGGATACAGACCAGAAAATACTGAGCATCCAAAAAGAAATAGAAGAGGCAACCGCACTGGAACTGCCTATGCTGGAGAAAAACCTGGTATTCCTTTCTACTATCGCATCGGTAGCTACCCTGTTGGGTCTGCTGGGTACGGTATTAGGTATGATCAAATCGTTCTCTGCGATGGGTACTTCAGGTGCACCGGATTCAGCAGCACTGGCGGCCGGTATCTCTGAGGCCCTGTACAACACCGCACTGGGTATCGGTACATCATTCTTCGCTATCATTGGTTATAACTTCTTTACAACCATTATAGACGGTATCACATTTGGTATTGACGAAAGCGGTTTCACGCTGACGCAAAGCTTCGCTGCTAACTACAAGTAATAGTAGCCCGTTGCAGGAAAAAGTGCGGATGGATTTGTGGAAAAACGACGGAACTGAATCTTATTACTAATAACAGTTGAAGAAAAAAACTAAGAGATGCCAAAATTAAAAATGCCAAGGAAGAGCACGCACGTGGATATGACCGCGATGTGTGACGTGGCCTTCCTGCTGCTTACCTTCTTCATGCTGGCTACCAAGTTTAAGCCGGATGAGCCGGTAACTGTAACTACGCCCAACTCTATATCAGAAATACCACTGCCGGATGCGGATATCATGATGATAACCGTAGACCCTAAAGGCAGGATATTCTTTTCGGTAGATAATCCGAAAGTGAGGGAAGACCTGATAAATGATATGGACGAGTACAAAAAGCTGGGCCTGACCGATGCTGAGAAAAGGGCTTTTGCTGTAGGTGCATCAGTAGGCGTACCATTCAGCCAACTGAAATCTTACCTGGCTGCAGACCCTACCCAGCAGAAGGAATTTGATAAAACAGCCACCGGCATACCTACAGATACTACTGTAGAATCTGAAAAGAACGAGCTGGCTGCGTGGATACGTACGGCAAGGAACGCAAACCCTAAGCTGCGTATTACCATCAAAGCCGATGCCGATGCGGGATACCCTGATATCAAAAAGATCATCAGTACGCTGGAAGGTTGGAAGATATTCAAGTTCAACCTGATAACCGGCCTTAAAGCCGTACCTCCGGGCACTGCAGCATACGATTTGCAAAACCCCGGAATGAAGAAATAAAAATATTATTTAACATAATAAAACGTTTTCCATGGCTGAAATGGATACCTCCAGTAGTGGGGGACATAAGAAAGGCCCGGGGGTCAAGAAAGGGAAGAAACTTTCCACGCGTATTGACCTTACACCCATGGTGGACTTAGGCTTCCTGTTGATTACATTCTTTATGTACACAACTACCATGTCTAAGCCCAAGACCATGGAGATAAACATGCCTTATAAAGACGAGAATATAAAAGAAGAAGAGCAGAGTAAGGTAAAAAGCAGTACGGTTATTACCGTATTGCTGAGCAAGGAGCACCGTATCTATTATTATGAAGGTATAGGTGACGACCCTACAAAGCCACCGCAGCTGAATGTGACCTACTTTAAACAAAAAGATGGTATACGCGATGTAATCATCAATAAAAAGAAGGCTGTAGAAGAGCTGAAAGCACAAGGTGCCCTGGCAGCAAAAGACCAGGCTACCATCATCATCAAGCCGGATGAAGCCAGTACTTACGAAGACCTGGTGAATATGCTGGATGAAATGAGTATCAATGATGTAAAGGTGTATGCTATCGTTGACATCACGCCTGTAGATAAAGAATTTATCGCGGCAACGGAGCAGGCAAACAATGCGCAATAAGCACTGTTTGTGGAAAAACAACTTGTTTGCATCTAATTATTAAAAGGAATTATTAAAATGGATATTAATAAAATACTCAAAAGCGATTACCTCGACATCCTGTTCGAGGGCCGTAATAAAAATTACGGTGGCTACGAGTTGCGTAAAAACTATCCGAGGCGTGTAGCCCGCTCTATGATGGTGCTGGGTGGCATAGCATTAGTTACCGTTGGTTATGGCTTTGTATCAAAACTGAAGCCGAAGGAAAAAGCACCGGTAGCTATTATGAAGGAAGT
>CABHOP010000009.1 GCA_902168085.1 uncultured Bacteroides sp. | reverse complement strand
ATCTTGTATAGGTTGTCTGTTCAGTATTAACATTTATATATACACGCTCTATTGATATAACGGTGTATCATAACTATATTTGATACACAGTTCAACTACCTATAATGAAATACACACTATTACTATCCTTTGCACTATGCCAAACTGTTGCAGCCTTTGCACAACGTACCGATGAAAAGGTAACATCTTTACTCAATAATTATATATATACACAGAATAAGTATAGTGCCTTGAAGAAGACTATACCCGATGTGTATCTGGTAAATGACCCTGCAACCAATACAGAAAGGGTGCAATATGCCACCCCTGTAAGTGCCGATACAAAAGCTACCCTTGAAAAATATAGTAAAGAAGAACAGGTGAAGATATTGAAAAGCAAACCTTTCCCTGTGGGGGAAACACTTACTATACTCGATACTTCAGGTTTCTTCAAACAACCTGTTTATACCTTCAAAGATGGCCCTGCGATAAAGGTGGTGAACAAAGCAGAAGGCCATAAGGCAGACCATTATATGCGATTGGCCAAGTTTACGTCTAAAGCTACAGATGTATTAGTGTTCATCTATCTGGATGAAGAGGGTTACTTTCACAACTATAGCATCACATTGGCAGAACAACCCCTTGCACTGAAAGAGATACCGTGGTAGTGGTTACATAATCATGTTGCTCACGTTGCTCACGCGCTCACGCCCACCGTATCATGAGCAGTGTGAGCAGATAGTAATTTCCATTTATTCCACTTGTTCCAATATTCCAGTAGTGGAATGATGGAACGCCGGAACGTGATGGAATTTTCCTGTTTCACGTGTTTCACTGTTTCATATATACAATGATGAAACGCTGAAACGTATATGAAACAAATGAAATGCAAGCGCCTTTCTAGAAGCCTTATGCCAATCCTATCCCTTCTACAGTTGTGGTGTTCATACGCATTATTTCACCCGTTTCACTGTTTCATATATACGGGTGTGAAATGGTGAAACGCTGAAACACTGAACGTATACGTGAACCCGCCATATCTGCCCGAAAAGCCCTAACTTTGCGGCCTCGATGGCAAAAATCGGTAATATAGACCTGGGCGATTTTCCCCTGTTGCTGGCACCTATGGAAGATGTGAGCGACCCGCCCTTCCGTGCCGTGTGCAAAGAGAATGGTGCCGACCTGATGTACACCGAATTCATCTCTTCCGAAGGGTTGATACGCGATGCCATTAAGAGCCGTCAGAAGCTGGATATATTTGATTATGAACGTCCTATAGGCATACAGATATTTGGTGGAGATGAGGAAGCACTGGCCATGAGTGCCCGTATTATAGAAGCTACCAACCCCGATTTGCTGGACATCAACTTTGGCTGCCCGGTAAAAAAGGTGGTATGCAAGGGAGCCGGTGCCGGTGTGCTGAAGGATATAGACCTGATGGTGCGCCTGACAGAAGCCGTGGTAAAAGCCACCAAACTACCCGTAACGGTAAAAACCCGCCTGGGCTGGGATGAGGATAGCAAGAATATAGAAACCGTAGCCGAACGCCTGCAGGATGTGGGCATACAGGCACTGGCCATACACGGCCGTACCCGCGTGCAGATGTATAAAGGCGAGGCTGACTGGACCCTGATAGGCAAGGTGAAGAACAATCCCCGCATCCGGATACCCATATTTGGCAATGGTGATATAGATAGCCCGCAAAAAGCAGTGGAGTATAAGAACCGCTATGGGGTAGATGGCGTAATGATAGGCCGTGCTGCCATAGGTTACCCGTGGATATTTCGCGAGATAAAACACTACAGGGCTACCGGCGAACTATTACCACCGCCTACGCTGGATGAGCGTATAGCTGCCTGCCTGAAGCACCTGCATGGTGCCGTGCAGTGGAAGGGTGAAAAGCTGGGTATACTGGAAATGCGCCGCCACTATGCCAACTACCTGAAAGGGTTATCGCATGTAAAGGAATTCCGTATGCGCCTGGTATCTACCGAAAGCCTTGCCGAGCTGGAACAGATATTTGAAGACCTGCGTGGCCATTATAGTGCTTTGCCGGTGGCAGTATAAGTATCAGTATCAAAGGTCCCATTCTATAATCTTCCAGTTGTTGCCATCGGCTATAAACGTAGCTTCCCCATTATATACAATACCGGGTTTCGGGGCACGTGGTTTCCATGCTTTAATAAATTCGCTTTTTACTACCTGCTCTTTATAGCGTACAAGGTACACGGGCTTGCCCTGCCTGTTCTTTCCTTTCTGCCTTATAGATACCACCTCTATATCCATCAATCCGGGGGTAAACTGTAGTTCGTCAGATGCTTCTTTCACAAAGTAAGGCTGTGCTTTGTCCAGCACTTTTATCTCCAGCATACCGTCATCGGCAGGCAGCAGGTCTATAAACCCCACTGCTTTCATGGCCTTAATATTATCGGGCAGGCGTGCGCGGTTTATATGCTTATTGGTGTGAAACAAGGGGGCATATATACTATCCAGGCTATAGGCTATTTTATCGGCAGCTATTTCTTTAGTGAGGGCTTTATTGTGGCTACTGCAGCTATATACGCTACAAGATGCAATCACTATTAGGAGTGTACCTGGTATCTTCTTCATTGGCTGCTGTTTTGGTAGGTGGTCTTTTTAAAGGTACTATCACACCATAGCATATGCCAGCTACTCGGGTTGGTTTAGTATATGTTTAACAGTGGTATAAACTGATAGTTAATAAATACAGGAGACATGACAATACTATGAATTAATATATACTTTTTGTCATGAGATAGTATGGCGAATCTCCTTTGTTTGTAAGGTTTTCATGCAGCTATTGCATCCGCCCTGGTTGTGCAATTAACTTTAATATCAGTATCATTTTAACACCAAAACCAACCGTTATGAAATCCGTTTCAACCTTACTTGCTTTTACTGTACTTTCTGCACATGCCCTGGCACAAAAGACCTTTAACGATATAGAGTATGTGGATGTGGGCAATATAAAAGCCGCCGTAGCCCTGCATGGCGACCTATGGTGGGACCCCGCAAAGGCCGAAGCCCGATGTGAGTTCCCCAAAGGCAGCGGAAAACATGTGAGCCACGTCAGCGCCCTGTGGTTCAGTGGTTATGATGCAGTGGGGCAAATGCACACTGCTGCACAAACCTATCGCCAAACCGGCAATGATATATGGCCCGGTCCTGTACCACCCGATGCTGCCAGTGCAAATGCAGTATCTGAATCGTGGGCACGTGTATGGAAAGTGAATAAATCAGATATCAATGCATTCAGAGCCTTATCAACACACACCCTTGCTAATACGCCAGCCCCTATACTCGAATGGCCCGCTAAGAATAATGCCCATGCTAAAGGCAAAAACGGCGCCGCCCTTACTATCACCACTACCATGGCTCCTTTTGTAGATGTAAATGGAGATGGCAACTATGATGCCCTTGCAGGCGACTATCCCGATATAAAAGGCGACCAGATGCTATGGTGGATATTTAACGACGCTACAGGGTTGCATGCCAACAGTCAGACGGAAAACATATCTATGGAAGTACGTGCTAAAGCGTATGCATATAACAGTGGCACATTAGCGAGCATTATATTCTATGAATATGAAATGACGAATACTTCCAACCAGGATTATAGCGGTTTCCGTTGTGGTTTATGGACGGATGTAGACCTCGGATATTTCAATGATGATTATATAGGGTTCGATTCTACCCGCAGGTTGGGCATGTGCTTTAATGGGAATGCTTACGATGGGGTAGGCGCACCTACAGGTGAGTATCACGAGTCACCGCCTATTATGGGCATAACCCTGCTGGAACTACCCGGCGACAATGCTACTAACAAAGTACCAGCGGGCAGCTTTATGTATTTCAATAATGATAACTCGGTATCGGGGGATCCTAAAAATGGCACAGAGTTCAATCATTACCTGCGTTCTACCTTCAGGGATGGTCAACATCTGCACAATGACTTTACACCCGGTGTTGCCTCTACGGGGCGTGGTGCTGGCCCCGATGCTAATTATGTATTTAGCGGCAATCCTGCTAATAATACCGAATGGTCTGAATGTGCTGCCGGTAATTTAGCTTCAGACAGGCGATTTGTATTAGCCAGTAATGATTTTGACTTTCCATCCAAGAGTACAAAGAAGTTTGCCTTCGCACTGGTGATTACAGATACTTCTCACCTCAATAACTGCGACAGCATGACACTAAACGGCATTACAGCATTGGCAGATACGGCTATCAGGCATTATACCATCACGCCGGCTACAGGGGTGGGCAATACTGTAAAGGCTCCATCTAAGCTACAGGTATATCCCAATCCCGCTAATGATGCCGTGTATATAGATGTACCCGGCGGTAAGGCTGCTGTAAAAGTATATGATGTAACAGGCAGGGAAGTGCCGATACAGGTAAGCTCATCTGCTACGCAAGTAAAGATAGGTGTAAGCCACCTGGCAAGGGGCATGTATCACATCATTTACAACATAGCAGAAGGCAAGCTGGCAGGTACTTTCATAAAAGAATAGCAGGATGTTTTAGTATATAGCAATGGGGCAGGCAACTGCCCCTTATTTGTTAAAACCGAGCCGGTTATATGGAGAAATGACAATATTATAATTTATTCCCTTATATTTGCTTTATATAGATTCCCGAACCGTTATGTTTGGCAATATCACCGAATACCTCAAAGGACAACGACCATTTCTCGACATGTTCACCAAACTGGCTGAAAATGTTACGAATTCGTATGTTGCCGAAGTATATGCCCAGATAGAAGAAACGGGTATCACCCCCTCGTTTGAAGAACTGATGGATAAGGTACGTGTATTGCACGATGACCTTACCCGCCGTGCCGTATGGATAAGGGAAGACTATAAGGAAGACAGGGGCAGGCGCTCTCCGCGTTTCACCAAAGGCTGCAAAAGGATTATAGATAAATCAACACAGGATTTTCTGCGTACGGTAAAGCTGATACTCAGCCGCCGTAACAACAGCCATATGTCCACATCAGGTCAGCCGTTGCCGTCCCATCCGTTAATGTAATTCAGTCTTTTAGCGTACCTGCCGCAGGTATAGCACAATAGCTACCATACCAAAGATGATATTGGGTATCCATACCGCAAGTATGGGGCTCATACCCGTATTGGCAGAGAAAGTAGTGGTAAACTGCATGGCCATGATATACAGCGCACTGATGACGATGCCTATGGCCAGGTGCAGGCCACTGCCGCCACGTACCTTACGGCTGGCAATACACACGCCTATCATGGTAAGTATGAAGCCTGCAAAGGGCTGTGCCGTACGGCGGTGCTTTTCTATATAAAAGAAGTTGAGCGTTTCCCTGCCACGCAGTTTTTCACGGGCTATATATTTATTCAGTTCGGGTGTGGTGAGTGCATCTTTTACGGCCTCATCTTCTTCCAGGTCCATGGGCTTAAAGGGGTAGGCGCGTACCAGTTCTTCATCATATCTCAGGCTTTCTTTCAGGCCGTCATTCACACGGGTACGCACATTATACAGCTTCCAGTTTTTCTTTACACTATCGTAGCTGATGCGTTCGGCATATATCTTTTCCAGTACCTTATTGCCTTTTATTATTTCGGCGGTAAAGTTGTAGCCGGTATTGGCAGGGTAGTCGTAGGTCATCACATATACATACAGGCTGTTGGATAGGCGCAGGTGCACATTCCTGTCGCTGGCAAAGGTTTTACCGTGTACATATTTGTTTTCAAAATCCAGCCTTTGCCTGTTGGCAGCCGGTACTACCCAGTGGTTGGCACAGTAAGAAAGCACACACAGAAAAGCAGCCCCCACTACATACGGCCTCAAAAAACGCTGGAAGGACACGCCCGATGCCAGTATAGCTATAATCTCCGATTTATAAGCCAGCTTGGAAGTAAAGAAGATGGTAGCAATAAAAATGAACAGCGGGAATAGCAGGGCGGATATATGCGGTATGAAATTCTTGAAATAGTTGAGCACTGCCGAAATAGGGGCTTTATGCTCTATAAAGTCATTCAGCTTTTCAGAAAGGTCTATGACACAGGCTATCACGGCCAATATCATAATGGCAAAAAAGAAGGTGCCCACAAACTTCCTGACGATATACCAATCCAGTTTCTTCATACCCCCTTGCCCCCTGAAGGGGGAATCCCATTTGTTTTATCTGTTATCGTTATAATACTCATTTTATAAGCCCCTTTAGGGGTTTGGGGTCGTTACAACCTTTGTTTTAAGTGCGGTACCATTTCGTTTTTCCAGCTATTGTAATCGCCCTGCAAAATATGGGTGCGTGCCTGTTTTACCAAATGCAGGTAAAAAGCCAGGTTGTGTATGCTGGCTATCTGCAGCCCCAGTATCTCGTTGGCCACAAACAGGTGGCGCAGGTAGGCTTTTGTATAATAATTGCTGGTAGGGCAGTCTATACCATCATCTATCGGGCTGAAATCGGTAGCCCATTTCTTATTCTTAATATTCACCACCCCTTTCGATGTAAAGAGCATACCGTTACGCCCATTGCGGGTAGGCATCACACAGTCAAACATATCAATGCCCAGGGCTATATTCTCCAGTATGTTCCATGGGGTACCCACACCCATCAGGTAGCGGGGCTTATCGGCAGGCAGGTGTTCTGTGCACAGGGCACACATCTCGTACATCATTTCTTCGGGTTCGCCCACGCTAAGGCCGCCTATGGCATTACCATCACACTCCATACTCGCTATAAAGTCTGCCGATTGCTCGCGAAGGTCTTTATACGTGCTGCCCTGTACTATCGGGAAAAGCGATTGCTCATAGCTATACTTAGGTTCCGTTTCGTTCATACGCTGCACACAACGGGCCAGCCACCTATGGGTCAGCTCCATCGATTTTTTAGCATAGGCATACTCACTGGGGTATGGCGGGCATTCATCAAAAGCCATGATAATATCGGCACCTATCGTGCGCTGTATATCTATAACGTTCTCCGGCGTAAATAAGTGCCTCGACCCGTCTATATGCGACTGGAATACCGCACCTTCCTCCTTCAGCTTGCGGTTATTGGCCAGCGAAAACACCTGGTAGCCACCGCTATCGGTAAGTATGGGCCTATCCCAGCCATTGAATTTGTGTAATCCGCCCGCCTGTTCCAGTACTTCCACACCGGGGCGCAGGTACAGGTGGTAGGTATTGCCCAGTATTATTTCGGCCTTTACCTCATCGCGCAGTTGCTGCTGCGTTACTGCTTTTACGCTGCCCACCGTGCCTACCGGCATGAAGATGGGCGTTTCTATAGTGCCGTGTGCAGTGGTGATGACACCTGCCCGTGCATTGCTGTTACTATCCCTTGCTGCTAATTCAAATTCCATTTTGTTTCTTTGCTGCCGTGATCACCGGGGCCATATTTGCGTTATTCCTCTTATGCATTACCATCCAGCTGGTATATGTACTCCAATTCTTTAGTGCCATATTCAGGATAAATGCTGCCAATCCAACTGCGACAGACAATATTCAACCTGTTTCTGTAATAATATGTGCTAAAAATGAAGCTGAGAACCTGCAACGCAACCTGCCGGTAATACTGGCGCAAAGATACAGTAATGCCTCGGGTATTAATAACTACGAGGTAGTGGTAGTAAATGATGCCTCTACCGACCATACAGCACAGGTGCTGGAAGGCTTTGCCGCCCGTTATGCACACCTGAAGGTGATACATATATCTATGGATGCACCCAGGATATTGCCGGGTAAGAAGTTTGCCCTTAGCAAAGCCGTAGCACAGGCGCAACACGATATATTACTGATGACCGATGCGGATTGTGTACCTGCAAGCGATACCTGGCTGCAGCAAATGGTAGCGCCTATACAAAATGGTAAGGTATTGGCCGGGGGCTATGGTAAGTATGCTGAAACTAAAGGCTTATTGAATGCATTTATCCGTTGGGAAACCCTGCACACCTTTGTGCAATATGCAGGGTATGCTTTATCGGGTATGCCATATATGGCGGTAGGCCGAAACCTTGCCTGTACTAAAGCAGCACTGCTGGCAGCACAGCAAACGGATGTGTGGGGCAAACTACCATCAGGCGATGATGACCTGCTGGTGAAAAGTGCAGGGAAAGAGCATAATATGGCCATCGTAGCATCGGCCACCTCAGCTACCATATCTGCACCCTCCCAAAGCTGGCAGGAATGGTTCAACCGCAAGCAAAGACATATCTCTACCGGCAAATATTATCGTACAGGCACTAAGCTGGCATTAGGCATCTATGCCTTGTCGCATGCATTGGTTTGGCTGCTGTTCATTGCTGCATTGTTCACTACCGAATGGCAGGCAGCACTGGGTGTTATGACAGTACGCTGCGCGATATATTGGTGGCTGTGGCAATATGTATGTAATAAAACAGGTGAAAAAGGACTGGTAAAATGGTTTCCCCTAATGGATATAGGGTGGATGCTTTATAACTTTGTGCTTTCGCCATACATTTTCTGGAAAAACAAACAGCAGTGGATATAGTACTTAAATACTTTTCAGACTTTACAGATACCCAGTTGCAGCAAATGCAGCAGTTGGAAGCGCTTTACAAAGACTGGAACGAGAAGATAAACGTCATTTCAAGAAAGGATATTGATTCGCTGTATGAGCGTCATGTGCTGCACTCACTGGCTATAGCAGCCCTCTGCACATTC
Organism: uncultured Bacteroides sp.; assembly: GCA_902168085.1. GTDB lineage: Bacteria > Bacteroidota > Bacteroidia > Chitinophagales > Chitinophagaceae > Polluticoccus. Next base: position 27,538 of record CABHOP010000009.1, on the reverse strand, counting down.
GATAACGGAGCACAGGTGGTAGATATAGGTACAGGTGGAGGCTTCCCCGGCATTCCACTGGCTATTATGTTTCCGGAGGTAGAGTTCCTGCTTTCAGATAGCATTGGCAAAAAGATAAAGGTGGTACAGGGCGTGGCAGATGCCATTGGTTTAAAGAATGTGACAGCCATGCATAGCAGGGTAGAGGAGATAAAAGGCCGGACATTCGACTTTGCCGTTTCGCGTGCGGTAGCCCCTTTGGGCGACCTGTGGAGATGGGTAAACCCAATGCTACGCAAAGGGCAGAAGAGCGAAGAGTTGCCCAATGGCCTCATATGCCTGAAGGGTGGCGACCTTGCCGAAGAAATAAAACAATCGGGCCTGAAGCCTACTGCATGGAGTGTGCACGATATATTCCCCGAGCCTTCGTTCGAAACCAAGTATGTAGTATATGTAAAAAAATAAAAGACGGGATTTGTATGCAGCCTTAATAAGCTGCTTTTCTCCACTTTATATAATAATTAAGCCCCGTAGAAACGGGGCTTCTTACATATAGAGGATAAGAGAGAACGGTAGAAAAACCGGGCTAAGGCTTACGGGCCTATGTCCGGTTGTAAGTCATTACAAGTTTACTGCCAGCACCAGGCAAACCAGTATAGAAACAAAGAACATTATCTTTTTTGTTGCTTCAGCTTTACGGATGTTGATAGTTTGTTGCATGACTTGTGTTTTGTGTTTTTTGTTTTGAAGTGTGTTTGTGTTTTGTATTTTTTGCTTTGATGACACAAAGATGCTATCACGATAGCCCTGTTGCCAAAATTTTAGTGCTACTTAACCAGAGCTTTAGAACTGGTTAACCACTCATTAATTAATCAGTTGTTAAATCAAACGTCAAAGCATTGCCTGTAGCGGCAAGTAGCTCATGTTTTCGTTATTTCTATATATTGGGTGTTTCCTGATTTTTTGTTTTTATATCAAAAATCTTTTCGCATCGTGAGGCAGTTTCTTATTTTTGCGCCCTGACATTATAAAAAAGTAATCCATTATATATATGGGCCGGATATTTGAAGTACGTAAATCCAAGATGTTTGCCCGCTACGACCGTATGGCAAAGCAGTTTACCCGCATTGGTAAAGAGATAGCTATTGCTGTAAAGAAAGGAGGGGCGGAACCTGCCACCAATCCTATGCTGCGCCGCATCATGCAAAACGCAAAATCGGTAAATATGCCGAAAGACCGTATTGAAGGGGCTATCAAAAATGCATTGGGTAAAGATACCAGCAACTATGATGAGGTATTGTATGAAGGCTATGCACCGCATGGTGTAGCCATACTGGTAGAAACCGCTACCGATAATACTACCCGCACGGTAGCCAACGTTCGTTCACATTTTAATAAAGGTGGTGGCAACCTGGGCAATAGTGGTTCTGTAGGCTTTCTGTTCAAGCACCTCGGTGTTTTTAAACTGAACCCTGAAGGCCTGAGCGCTGATGAACTGGAACTGGAACTGATAGACTTTGGGCTGGAAGAACTGGGTGAAGATAGTGAAGGCAACCTGATAGTACGTTGCGCTTTTGAAGATTTTGGCAACATGCAAAAGGCGCTGGAAGAAAAAGGTATCACACCGCTTTCATCAGAGTTGGAATGGCTACCGCTGAACACGGTAGAGGTAACCGAAGAACAGGCAGAAGATGTGTTTAAACTGATAGAACGTGTAGAGCAGGATGATGACGTACAGCGTGTGTTTCACAACATGGGATAGTCAACGAATTGTAATATTGAGTAAAAGGCAGCCGTTATGGTTGCCTTTTTTACTTCCGGGTAGTATTTTCATTTTTCAAATCCATTCTATGAAACCAACCTTATTGCTTGCAGCATTCGCCCTTTTCCTCTTTTCCTGCAATAAAAAAGAAGCACTTGAACCATCAAAACCATTTGTTCCTTCGGAAAGAGAGTTTGCCCTTATACCTACCAAAGATGCTAAATGGTATGTGAAAATAATAGGAAGCGAGTATTATGACTTCTTTTACCCAAGTTCCGGCTCTATGCATCTGCAGGGAATGGATGATTTACTGGAAATTAATTACGAAATAAGCACTACAGGAAAGGATACGATCATCAATGATGTCATTTGCCATGTTTACCAGGTGTTTGAATCGCGAAACAGGTTGGACAGTCGCAGTTTTGATAAACGAACTTATCGTTACTATTTGCATGAAGATACTGTCAATAAAGTTGTTCGTTTTCCAAGTGGCGATATCGCTATTGATTTCAGGGATAGTACCAACATGGGTGAAAAGAAGCCCTTTTTTACATGGAGAGAACAAAATATAATACCTAAAGACAGTCTTATTGTAAGTGGCCAATATCTTAAAAGGTGGGTAATGCAGAATACTTACGATAAAAATATGCAGTATTTCTACAAGGCTATTGGTATTGGCTCTATGTATGGCATACTTTATGAACATCTCTTTACTAATGGACTTGCCCAGGTAGTATCTCTCGATTTTGTGTACAAACGTGATAGCCTCCATTTTGAATATCCCTTGCATTAATGCTAATATTGCAGCATGCCAACCACTAAATATTGCTCTAAGTGTAAACAGCCATTCGGCTGCAGTAATGATGTGCGTGGCTGCTGGTGCGAAGGGCTTACGCTGAGCATGGAAACACTAAAGGAATTAAAGGATAATTTTGATAATTGCCTTTGTCCGGCTTGTCTTGCTGCTTTTGAAACCAAACAAAAATTACCTGTCACTAAGCCGGTACACAAGCTTTAAGCCCGACCAGTCATCGTCTATGGCACACACCTTTACATCTACCAGCCCTATGGATAATGCATAGTCACGTATCCTGTTTTCATCCAGTTCTGTAGGTTTTTTAGCAGCTTTTTTATACCACGATACCCATATCATACCGTCTTTCTTTAGCTTGCTTTTAAGGCTCGCCAGCTTTCTCTCAAATGTCTGCTGTTCGTTGGTGAACAGGTGGATGAAGTCTACTTCTTTCGCTTTTTCATCTTTTATATGCAGTGTGGCATAGGCATCGCCTAGCAGTGCTTCATAATTTGCCGGTGCACCTGTTACAATGGCATGCATGCCTTCTTTGATGCCTAATTTTTTAAACAGCGGATTGGATGAATAACCGGCCATAAAGGATGTTTACAAGCAAGTTACTACAGGTAGGCAATATTTATGTACGTTTGCAGCAATGAAACCTGCACGCTCACTGCCTTTGCTTATAGGCCGCAAACCATTGCTCGAAGCCATTCAGCAAGGCACTGCTATCGAAAAGATATTCATGTTGCGCACAGCATCGGGCCCGGAGATAACTGCTATAAAGCAACTGGCAAGGGAAAGGCATATTCCCATCAGCCAGGTGCCGGTAGAAAAGCTGGATAGCATGACGCGTGCCCAACACCAGGGCGTAGTGGCATGGACCAGCCTGCTGCAATATGTGGAGCTGCAAGATGCTATATCTATGGTGGTAGACAAGGGCGATGTACCCTTGTTCATTCTTCTCGATGGCGTTACCGATGTGCGCAATGTAGGCGCTATAGCCCGCAGTGCATGGTGTTGCGGTGCGCAGGGTATCATACTTCCTACATCTTCATCAGCCTCACTTACCGAAGAGGCTATCAAAACCTCTGCGGGTGCATTGCATAAGATAATGCTGTGCCGTATACCCTCCGTTCCGCAGGCTATAGATGTGCTGCGGCTGAATGGCATACAGGTATTGGGTACGGAAATGAGGGGTAGTGTGCCTGTATATGAGTCAGACCTTACCATTCCTTCCTGCGTTGTTATGGGGGCAGAAGATACGGGCATCAGCAAAGATGTATTGAAACGTGCCGACAAGCTGATACGCATACCCATGGCGGTTAATTTCGACTCCTTAAATGTATCAGTTGCCGCAGGTATGATATTGTATGAAGCCATCAGGCAACGATCTGGTACAGGTCAGTAGCCTATACATAAATTGTTTTTGCGATTTACCCATTTAGATTTTACTTTTGCCGCAGCAAAGGTTTCCGTATCACAACCGGAATGAAAAGGGAATCAGGTGCAAATCCTGGACATTACCCGATGCTGTAAGCTTCAATTTTAGCCTGTTGTATCCTCAGCCACTGTCTGCAGACGGGAAGGCCGCAACCGGTGAAGCGAGTCAGAAGACCTGCCTTTGGTTTATTATTTACTTATCGCTGCTTTCGGGAATAAAAGCACAGGTAAGACAAAGGCATTGCTCTGTTAGTATCGCTTTTTTCTGTATCTGAATCAATTTTCCAAAGCTGCATTTAAAAAATGTTTAAATCATTTTCTATGCGCAGATTTACACTTGCACTTTTTGCTACGGCTGCAATAGCCACAGCACAGGCACAAACCGTGTCTGACTTTGAGAACTTAGTACTGCCAAAGGCAGATACTTTTTACGAAAACAGCACCATACCCGGTGTTGACCTTGGTTTCAGCAGCGGCGTGGCTTATTTCCCTTATGTATATGATACCTGCTGCGGTGGCTATGGTTCGTGGAATTCAGGATTTACCTATTCAAATGTAAAAGATAGTGTGACCAGTGGTTTTGGCAATATGTATGCAGCTAAAGCAGGCACCGGCTACAATGGTTCAAACAATTATATCATAGCCAATGGCTTTTCAGGCATGCCCAATTTCTTGAATCTGACAGGCGCTGCCGAGGGGAAATTTGCCAAAGGCTTCTATGTTACTAATTCTACCTATGCATATAATAGCATGCGCGATGGCGACTTTGCTGCAAAGAAATTTGGTGGTAGCACAGGTAATGATGCTGACTGGTTCAAACTAGTGGTAAGGGGCTATAATAATGGCGTAGAAAAAGCAGATAGCGTTGAAGTATACCTCGCCGATTATCGCTTTACCAACAATGCTGACGACTATATGCTGAGGGATTGGACATGGGTAAACCTGCTGCCACTGGGTAAAGTAGATAGCCTTTCTTTCAGCCTTAGCTCCAGCGATATGGGTATGTGGGGTATGAACACACCCGCTACCTTCTGCATTGATAATTTCACTACGGAGGAAAATATCTATCCTTATGCACCACAGGCTAATGTAACAGGCAGCACCGCGATTGCTAAAACAAGCACTGCGATAGCAGGCTGGGCTAATAAATGTACCGTGCAGCGTGGCTGGATGGATATAGCCGACAAAGCGCAAGGCTTGGTTACGGCAGGTGATAGCACTTTGGTTGCCGGTGTGGCGGATAATACTATTGTGAGCCTGGGTGATAGCGGTGTAGCCATAGTTACATTCGAAAGCAAAATATACAATGGTGCGGGCCCGGACTTTGCAGTATTTGAAAATGGTTTTGCAAATCCGTTAAATCCTGAAGAAGCCTTCCTTGAGCTGGCATTTGTAGAAGTAAGTTCAGATGGTATCAACTACTTCCGTTTTCCTGCTTCCTGCTATATAGATAGCATGCAGGTACCTATGGCCGGTGTTTACAGCAACGCTCGTCAGATAAATAATCTGGCCGGTAAATATATCAGTGGTTTTGGTACACCCTTCGACCTGGAAGAGCTGAAAGGCACTGCAGGGCTGGATGTTGATAACATCTCTCACATCCGCATTATAGATGCTATAGGTTCTATAGGTGGTAATGGCTCTCGCGATAAAGATGGCCGCAGGATAAATGACCCATACACTACAGCTATCCCAAGCGGCGGTTTCGACCTGGATGCAGTAGCAGCCCTGTACCTTAAACCAACATCTGTACCCAGCACAGCTGCTACTGGTATAGAAATGCTGGTATATCCCAACCCTGCTACCGATGTGGTTACAGTGTCGCTCAAGCAGCAATCAGGTACTTTTACAGCTACGGTTACAGATGTAACAGGTAAAGCAATGCAGCGACATACGCTGGCTGGTGGAAACAACATTATATCATTGGCCTCGCTGCAACAGGGTATATACTACCTGGTAGTGGCCGATACAAACGGTAACAAATGGGTAGAAAAAATAACCAAACTATAATCAGGATACTTGTCCTTTATGCACTGCTGTTTTCGGCGTGCGTAAAGGACAAACCTTCGGCCCCTGTTGCACCACCACCCACCAATACTACAGATACCGCTACCGGCAATGTGTATGTAGTATGCGAAGGCAGCCTTGGCAACGGTAACAGTAAACTGGGTATGTACGATACCCGTGCAGGTATAGCTTACGAAGATGTATATGCAGCTGCAAACAGCAATGCTTCATTGGGCGATGTATTTCAAAGCATGGTGCGTATAGGGGATAAGTTTTTTCTTTGCATCAATAATTCAGACAAGATAATAGTACTGAACCGTTCAGACCGCAAACAGGTGGGCTCCATCAATATCCCGAAGCCTCGTTTTATCTTGCCCATAAGTGCCGACAAAGCATATGTTTCTACGCTTTTTAGTAATAAAGTTTACATCATTAACCCACAATCGCTGCAGGTAACAGGTAGTATTAGTATGCCAAATCAAAACCCCGAGGGCATGGTGATGTATAACAACAAAGCCTACATCTGCACCTGGGATACGGCTTGTGGCAATATATATACCATAGACCCGGCTACTGATAAAATAGAAAAAACAATAACCATTGCAGGACGTGCCCCGCAGAAAGCAGTAATAGACAACCATAACAGGCTGTGGGTGCTTTCAGGCAATGTACCGAAAGGAAAACCAGCCGCATTCACAGTGCTGGATGTTAATGGCAATGTTGTAAAATCATACCGTTTTCCTGAAAAGGCAGATGTGATAAAGCCGGTATTCAATAATATAGGCGACAAGCTGTACTACATAGTTGTAAACTACAGTGGCGGTACAGACAATAATGGTATTTACACAATGGGTACAGAGGATGCAGGGCTACCACAAACGCCATTTATACAGGCTCAGCAATATCAGTATTTTTGGGCTTTGGGTATTCACCCCGTTAATGGTAATGTATATATTGGCGACCCTAAAGGCTTTATTCAGAAAGGCACGGTTTACATGTATGACGCGGCAGGTAATAAAACTGGCCAGTTCAGCGTTGGGGTCGGTCCGGGTCATTTCTATTTCGACTGATATGGTAGCCTTGCGTTATCATCCCCATATTTTAGTACGAATAGCATTGCTACCTGCGATGCTATTCTCCTTTTTCATAGCTACTGCGCAAAAGCATACAGATACCCTCCAGGAAATAAGAGTAAAATCCAAACGCAGGCAACAGGTATCGGCAGATGAGCGTATCAATACCTTCTCACCGGGGCAAAAAATAAAGAGCATAGATAGTATCACACTACAGCAATACCGCTTTCAGAGTGTGGCTAATCTGTTAGCGCAGCAAGTACCTGTGTTTGTAAAGTCCTATGGTTTTAACGGCTTGGCAACGTTGAACTTTCGCGGTGCTTCCGCTGCCCAGTCACAGGTATATTGGAATGGTATACCCCTGCAAAATGCTGCATTGGGCTTGTCCGATGTATCGCTTTTGCCGGTATCCTTGTTAAATAAGGTTAACATCGTATATGGTGGTTCCGCAGCATTGTGGGGTAGTGGCAATATTGGTGGAGCACTGGTGGTTGAAAATGCACAACCCGTATTTGATACCGCTATAGCTGTCCGCCATTCCGTTTCATTAGTAGCCGGCAGCTTCGGACAATACCAGTTAGGGTTGCAATCTTCAGTAAGCACAGCCCGTTGGTATGTATCTGCCAATCTGAACGGGCAATTGGCCGAAAATAACTTTATATATACAGATAACGACGGAAAAGAAGATAAGACACGCAATTCAAAACTGCAGAGCGGGGTGGCTATGGTACAGGCTGCTTATAAAGCCAATGATAAGAATACACTGAGTGTCACTGCATGGTATCAAAACTATTACCGTGAAATACCTAAAGCTTTATTTGAATCCGTTTCTATCAAAAATCAGCGCGACAGATCTACACGCCTTTTAGCTACATGGAATAGGGATGGTGAGCGCGCAAAGCTGCACCTACGCACGGCCTATATGCACGATTATATGCATTATCGGGATTCAGTGATACAGCTGGAGCCTGAGAGTGTAACGCAACAGGTATATGCCGAAGCGGGTATTAAGTACAGGCACAACCCCCATCACCAATGGATACTCTTTGCTCCCATACATATATCCCTTTTGGAAAGGCGCATGAAGAACGATGTGAAATACCAATACCGTTATGCGTTGGCAGCGGCATACGGGTACACAGCATTTAAAGAAAAGCTACTGGTAGCTGCCAACCTGCGTGGTGAGATCATTAATGAACAAAGCATATTACTTCCCGGCATCAATGCTGCTTATAGCATCACCTTCTGGCTATCTATTCGCGGCAATGTACAGCGTACCTATCGTAACCCAACATTAAATGAATTATACTTTGACCCCGGAGGAAATGAACAATTGAAACCGGAACAAGGATGGAGCAAAGATGTGGGTTATACCTTAAAAACGAATCCTTCAAATCGCTTGGTTTTCCTGCACGACCTGTCTTATTTCGACAGGAAGATACATAATTGGATCATCTGGTTTGGCGGCGGCATCTGGACACCTCATAACATCGCCACCGTTCACAGCCACGGTATAGAAACAGAAAACAACCTGCAATACCGTACCGGTAAATGGACATGGCATATTGGTCTCAATACATCATATGTGCTCGCCACAACAGAAAAGAGTAATGCGCCTAACGATGGCAGTATAGGCAAACAAATACCATACACACCACGCTATAATGGCCAGGCGAACATCGGGTTTACTTATGGGGTCTTTCATTTCAACTACAACCATACTTATACAGGGTATCGTTTTGTTACTGTAGATGAATCTCAATACCTCTTGCCATATAACACGGGAAACATACAGCTTATGTACGGTAAGCAGTTATCTGCATTCAGGTTGCAGGCTACTGCACAATGCAATAACATATGGAACAGGCAATATGCCGTAGTAAATGGCAGGCCCATGCCGGGTATCAATTGGCTGGTAGGCCTGTCTGTAAGCAGGTAAAATAAAAAAGCATACCCGGAGGTATGCTATACAAATGATACTAAAAATATAAATTAGATAACTTTTACGTTAACCGCGTTCAATCCTTTTTTACCATTTTGTACTTCATAAGTCACCTTGTCGTTTTCACGAATCTCGTCTATCAGACCTGATACGTGAACAAAGATGTCTTGACCGCCGTCATTGGGCTTAATAAAACCAAAACCTTTAGTTTCATTGAAGAATTTTACTGTACCTTCTTGCATTGTGTTTAAATAAAAAAATTACTAAAACACGAAGTTGCATATTACATTCTATAATTCCAAATAAGTTTTCACTAAGTAATGTTAATATAACAACTAAGCCCCTAAATTCTTTAACGCCTTACCTATATCAATCCCTTTTTTCAGCGTAGGCAGAAAAAGATCTCCCTTTTTTTCTATGCGCTGTAGTATATTGTTGATGTTGAAATCGGCAGGTTTCAGGCCCGGTTTCACTTCTTTCCATTCAAGCGGCGTAGATACCGGTGCCCCGGCCTTAGGCCGCAGGCTATATGCGCACGATAGGGTAGCACCTTCTTTATTTTGAAGGTAGTCTATGTAAATATGGTGCTTCTTGCGCTTGCTCAGGGAGCGTTCCAGTGTAGTCGTGTCGGGTAGTTGTTCCTGTGTTATATGCGCTATCAGCTCGGCAAAGCTGCGTGCTTGTTCATAATCGTATTTCGCACCCAGCGGCACATATACATGCAGTCCTGTAGCTCCCGATGTTTTGCAATAGCAATCAGCACCAGCTTTGTCAAAGATTTCTTTTATCACCAGTGCGCATTCAATTACTTCATCAAAGGTGTTTTTAGCAGAAGGGTCCAGGTCCATAACCAGGAAGTCCGGCTTATCATGTGTTTCTACCCGCGAGTTCCACGGGTTTATTTCAATGCAGCCGAGGTTAGCTATGTACAATAACGAATCTTTGTTGTTGCATACAAGATAGTCTATTGTTTTGCCGGCACTGTCAGAATATACCGGGTAGGTATCCAGCCAATCCGGGGCATTTTCGCCTGCATCTTTATGAAAAAAAGCGGCGCCTTTTATGCCATTCGGCATGCGCAGCAGCGATTGTGGTTTGCCTTTTATATGCGGTGCTATGTATTTATACACCGATTCATAGTACCTGATCACATCGCCTTTTGTGTAGCCTTCGTCTGGCCAGTAAACCTTATTTAGATTGGTAAGGACTGCTTTTGTTTCAGGTGCGGCAGACACATCTTCTGTAGCTTTTTTGCTGGTTTTCTTTGCAGCAACTTTCTTAACAGCTGTTGTCTTTTTCGCAGCTGTCTTAGCCGGTGCTTTATTTGGTTTTGCCATTACTTCGGGTTTTACATCTTTAGCTTGTTTGTCTTCCCGCAAGCCCATAAACACAGGGTGCCGCCTGTTGCCTTCACTGGTCACTTCGGTATATTTCAGGTTGCATACCAACTGTGGTTTTACCCATGTTACGGGCGAATTAATACGCACCGGTTTACCAAATGGGTTTTCATCCGTAACCAGAGGTTGCATTTTCTGGTACACTTCTTTCAGCGCTTTTTCATTAAAGCCGGTACCGGTGTGCCCTATATACACCAGCTTCCCTTTTTCATAAGTACCCAATACCAATGCTCCAAATCTTTTCCTGGAGCCACGCGGTGCTGTATAGCCGGCAATAACGGCTTCATCGGTCAGCATATGTTTTATCTTCAGCCAGTCATTGGTACGCACGCCTTCTTTATAGGTGCTGTTACTATTCTTGGCTATCATGCCTTCCATGCCTGCTTTCTTTACCTGGTTGAAGAAAGTAATGCCTTTACCTTGTATATGGTCACAGTATTTTATAAAATCATTTTCCGGCAATAATTCTTTCAATAGTGTTTTTCGCTCCAGTAATGTTTTGCCTTCTACCGATTTTCCATTGATATAGAGCACATCAAAAACATAATATACAATAGGCGCAGGATTTGCCTGGTCAAATTGCTGCAGGGCCTGGAAGCTTGGTTTGCCTTGCTCGTCAAATACTACTACCTCTCCGTCCAGTACCACTTTCTTTTTTACTGCAGTCAATGCTTCAAATATCTGCGGGTATTTATCTTCAAACGACAAGCCGTTGCGCGAATACAACTTTCTATCCTTACCGTTTATCTCAGCTATGGCACGATAGCCATCCCATTTCAGTTCATACACCCAGTCTTCATTGTCAAAAGCTTCATCGTGTAGTTTTGCCAGCATTGGCGAGATATAGTTGCTAAGCTTTCTTGCTTTTTGCAGTTCTTGTTTTACCTGCTGCTGACTTTTTCTTGGGGGCTTTTTTTTTACCGCCGTCTTTTTGCCCAGTCGTTCTTCTGTATATTTTAATGATGATTTTTTGGCATAGTCCTCGCTGTTATAATCCTCGTCCGTAGCATGTGCATCGCGGTGTTTTATCAGCAGCCAGCTGTTACCCGCATCTTTTTTTATTTTCACCAATGCAAATTCGCCCTTCAGTTTCCTGCCTTTCATCCGGAATTTTATACTGCCTTTTTTCAGGTCGCTGCTAAAAGTACGGGTACTGATTGCTTCACCTTTTTCATTTACCGGTTCGTAGGTGCCATGGTCCCATACATCCACATGGCCGGCTCCATAGTTGCCTTCCGGTATGTTCCCTTCAAAAGTGGCATAAGAGATAGGGTGGTCTTCCACCATCATTGCCAATCGTTTATCTGCGGGGTTTAGCGATGGCCCTTTTGGTACTGCCCAGCTTTTAAGGGTTCCGTTCAGTTCCAGCCTGAAGTCGTAATGAAGGTGGGAGGCATGATGCCGCTGCACCACAAATATCAGCTTACTGTCTTCTTTTCCCACCTTACCTTCCGGCTCGGGGGTATCTTTAAAATTTCGTTTCTGCTTATACTTCGTCAGGCTCATTACGATGCTTTTTTACTACGCTCTATGCTTTCTTTCAGTTGCGCCATAATGTCCTTGGTCTTGTTCTTCACTATTTTGAACTTCGGCGCAGCTACACGTTTACCTTTGGCTTTGGCTTCTATTATTTTCATCAGAGAAGCACTGTATGTATCCTTATATTTATCTATTACAAACCGTTTTGGCGTCAGTTGGTTTATCAGTGATACTGCCATTTTCAGCTCCGCAGGTTTTATTGTTACTTTTTCAGGCAGCGATAATTCATCGGTACTCCTGATTTCTTCCGGAAAACGCAGCTTTATAAGCACTACCATATTATCTACGGCTTTCAGCATGCAAAAGTTTTCCTTCGTGCGCATTACAAAGGTGCCCAAAGCTACTTTGCCACTTTGTTTTAATGCTTCACGCAACAGGGCATAGGCACGCTCTCCGCCTTTGGCAGGTTCTACATAGTACACTGTCTCGTGATAGATAATATCTACCTGGTCTTCTTTTACAAATTCTTCTATGGCTATTACCTGTGTTTTTTCAGGGCTCGCCTTCTTAAAATCTTCTTCACCCAGCACTACATAATCGTCATTGTATTTATAGCCTTTTACAATATTGCCCCATTCCACCACTTTGCCTGTAGTTTCATTTACACGTTGAAATTTAATATTTGAATGATCTTTTTTATCCAACATGTCCAGATCAAGGTTGCTTTCCTGGATTGCGCTAAAAATTTTTACGGGTATGTTAACGAGGCCGAAGCCTATTGCACCGCTCCATATTGCTCGCATAGCTTTATCATTTTATATATTGGTTATAAAAAATATGCCATTGCTTATAAAGTGTAATTTCTTGTGGTTTTTTAAATTATCATTTTGATATTCAGTATCTTATATTATTCATTTGAATTTATTTTAAGATGGTAGCGGGTGAATATCAGATAAGCTTATAAGTATGATGAATAAACAATTTACAAAAAATAATATTGTTTTTTATCTATATCTAACAATCATAGTCCTGTGTATCTTAGGCCCATACTTCATCCTATTCGTTAATTATTAAAAATCTAACGGTTATTTACCCAACCGCCAGACTACGAAACCAGTCTATTATGTTGGTAATCTTAATACCCGTTACTTGCCTATAGCATTGGTTTATACTGTACCAGGTCAGACGAGCGAGCTGCAAGAACTCATCCAGGGGTGTATACGAAACGAACGTATGGCCCAGGAGAAGTTATATCATCTCTTTTATCCACGTATGATGGGGGTAGTAAGAAGGTATATAGATCACCAGGAACAGGCAGAAGAAGTATTGAATAATGGTTTTTTAAGAGCGTTTCAGAAGATAGAGCAATACACGTTTCAAGGTTCTTTCGAAGGTTGGTTAAGAAAAATTGTCTTTCATGCCGTGTCAGACTATGTGAAGCAGAATGTACGTTATAACGAGAAGATAATGCTGGTGGAAAAAGACCAGTATGTACATAAGACCACGCGGACCGATTGTATTATAACCAATTGCTGGAATTAGTACAATCGCTGCCTGAAGCTACCCGAAACGTGTTTAATATGTATGTGATGGAAGGGTTTTCGCATAAGGAAATAGGTAAAATGATAGGAATCAGCGAAGGCACTTCCAAATGGCACCTTTCCGAAGGGCGAAGAATATTGAAAGACAAGATTGAAAAACTACAATTACATTTTAAAAAATAAATTTTATCCATATGGATAAAAACATGGTAAATATTGATGACCTGCTGCGACAGCGCCTTACCGGTGGTGAGGAAGAGGAGCGTGCGGGTGCCTGGCTGAAGATGCGGGATTTGCTGGATGAAAAGATGCCGGAGAAAGTGGTTGCTGTGTATAACTGGAGGCGTATGTTTACATATGCTGCCGGCTTGCTGTTACTGGCAAGTGCTACAGTAGGTAGCTACAAAGCATACGAGGCTTTCCGTGCTGCAAGTGACAATGCAAAAACCGGAAACGGTGCTGCAACAGCCGCACGTAAAACATCTGGCGGTTTGGTTTCCGGAATGGAGGGCAACATAACTGCAAATTCAGCGGCTACAGCATCGAATACGGCAGCACCCGATGCAAATGTTTCTAATACGGTTTCTGAAAATCCGGAAACAAACGGAAACAATTCTGCTGCTGATGGTGCTACAGCCAATGCTGCGAACAACAGGATAGCGGCTTCAACGAGCAAACCTGCTAAGGTTAATAAGGCAATGCAGGATGTGATAGCTACTTCTGATAAGGTGGTTAACTCTTTGAAAATCAATAAGAAGTCGCTTTTGAGCGCCCTTGTATTCACAAAACCAGCTACACTGCCTGTCGACCATATGGTTTATACACCTTCTGTTAATGAAAATATGCCTTCATTCCAGGTAGATTACAGCGAAGCTAGTGATGCTACTAACGGTAATGGCACCGGCAGTACAGTATACAATAGCGGTACTAATAGCAATCAACCTAACAATACTAATGTAGTAGCCGGCAATACCGGTAACGAAAGAAAGAAACTGAGCCCTGAAGAAACAAATCCGAGGTATAAAAAAGAACAGCGTATTGTTGACTCCTTTAATATGGTGGCTATTCGCGAAAGTAACCGTAAAGGTTACCGTACAGAGGATACTTTCAATATGGGTAAAATTGGTATAGAAAGAACGATACCGGTAACTGATAATTCAAATTCAAATGCAAATACAGTAGCTGCAAATGCAGATATTACTCCTGCAGCAGCCTTGCCTGCAGATGCAGCCGCTGAAAAAGGTGCTTATGCTCCATTAAGTGATTTTAAAACAGAGAGCAAAAAACGCAAAAGTTATAACCCTAACAGGTTTGAAGAGATGATACGCAACACAAGGCTCGACCTGACAGGCGTAACACTTCGTCCCGGCATTGTAGCAGGTATCACCAGCACTACCGGCAATTATAATATGATGGGTGTGCAGTTTGGTATAGCAGGCATCATGACCATGAGCGAAAAATGGAGCATGTTCGCTGAATTGAAATATATCTACCGCTTTGGTAATGGTAAATCGGTGACTAACCAGTACAATCAACTAATGGACTCATCAATGGTGGATCCGGTTACTAACAAAAAGATTTACAAATACGAAGACCGGACAAACTATTATGAGTTTGCTACCAACTCGAGTGTAGAATTACCGGTTGCACTCCGTTATTCTATCCGCCGTGTAAACCTTATAGCGGGTATTAATGCATCTTATCACTTTGCTATGAACCCTTCTCCGAGGGATGAAGTGTACAAACGCGAAATAGTGGGTGAACCCGGTATGTCTTCTCAGCTGAATGCAGAATGGAAGAAAGATGCGAGGATAACCTATAACGACTTCGGTTCAAGGTTCAGCATGGGTGGTGTATTAGGTGTGGGCTACCAGATAACACCTGCAGTAGGTGTAGATATACGTGCTACACAGTCTGTATGGGATAATGTAACCACACGTGGTGCACTGCAGGTATCTAAATACCTGTACCGCACTACCAACTTCCAGGTGAACTTTGTATACCGCTTCAGTGATAATAAGTATCAAAGGCCACGTGTACGCTAAGGGTTATTCATTACCCATAGCCGCCGCTTTTAGCTGGGCAGTCTGGTCTTTACCAAGATAATTTTCAATACGGTTTTCAATAAAGTATATCAATGGCGTTAGTAATAACGCCATTGCTGCTTTATAGCTATAATTAACCAGGCCTATGGCCAATACACGCTGGTAGCTCCAGCCATTGCCTATCTTAAAAGCTATGAATAGCACTATGAAACTGTCTATAAACTGAGATACAAGGGTAGAGCCTGTTGCGCGCAGCCATACTTTCTTTTCACCGGTTACCTTTTTGATGCGGTGAAATACCCAAACGTCTAATAACTGGCTGACAAGAAAAGCTACAAGGCTGCCAAATATGATCCACATACCCTGGCCGAAGATGCTACTGAATGCTGCCTGCATGTCCGGCACGCCATCCGCACTGCGACTGCCTATCCAAAACTCGCGGTTGGCAGGTACATGTATGGCAAAATAGAACATCAGAAAGGCATAACAGATAAGTATGACTGCTATGTAAGAAATACGTCTTACGGCCTTTGGCCCGTAAAACTCATTAACAATATCGGTCATTACAAACTCTAAAGGCCATAGCAATACCCCGCAGGTTAGGGTATAAGTAAGCCCCTCTTCACCCAATAATGAAAAAGGCCGGGGCTCCATACCAAATACACGCTCCAGTGAAAACAGCTTGCCGCCAATACACTCGGCAATCAAGGCATTAGCTACAAAAAAGGAAGCTATAAATAAGAAAAGCCGGGTTGGCTTATCATTCAGTATGTTGCGTATCATACTGTAAATCTATATCCTGATTTCAATATCCGAAAATGAAACATTTATAAATTTATTTATAAATGCTATAAAAGATCATATTAAGATTATATTTTCGCCGCAAACCACCCCCAAAATGAAGAAAATTCTAAAAGGACTATTAATGGTCCTTGCCGTTATTGTTGTATTGGCAGCTTCCGGCGCTGCATACCTGAATGTAGCAAAACCCGATGTAGGCGATGCGCCAAACATTAAAGTAGAAGTAACTCCTGAACGTGTAGCCCGTGGTGAATATCTTGCCAATTGTGTGGCGGTATGTATGGATTGCCATTCCAAACGCGACTGGACATTGTTTGGCGCTCCCATCACCCCCGGTACATTTGGTGCCGGTGGCGAATTGTTTGATCAGAAGCTGGGCTTTCCCGGTGCCTTTTATTCCAAAAATATTACTCCATATGGTCTGAAAGATTGGACAGATGGTGAAATATACCGCGCTATTACTACCGGTGTTACCAAGGAAGGGGAGCCTATCATGCCGGTAATGCCATACCATTATTACGGGCAGGTAGATAGCCAGGATATCATATCCATTATAGCATATTTGCGTTCATTACCCGAAACCCAATCAGAAAGGCTTGAATCGAAAGCTGACTTTCCTTTCAGCCTGATAGTGCGTACGATACCTCATAAATCACCCCAAATGGCAAAGCCTGCAGAAACGGATTCGCTGGCATATGGCAAATATGTTACCCTGTTTTCGGGCTGTGTAGAATGCCATACCCAGGTGAATGATAAAGCACAGCTGATAGCCGGTACGGAGTTTGGCGGTGGCAGGGTATTTACCATGCCCGGTGGCAATCTTACTACACCCAATATCACGTTCGATATGACGACAGGTATCGGTACATGGAGTAAAGAGCAGTTTGTAGCCCGTTTTAAAGCATATGCCGATTCAAATTATCATCCGCATAAGGTAGACCCAATTAAAGACTTTGTTACCATTATGCCATGGATGATGTATGCCAATATGAAGCAAGGCGACCTGGAAGCAATATATGTGTACCTGAAAAGCATTAAACCCATTAACCATAAAGTGGAGAAATGGAAGCCGGCTGCTACGGTAGCTGTTAAATAACTAAAGGGAGCCTGATGCTCCCTTTTATTTTGTGTAGTTGATAAGATTATCAATAGATAGCTTACCTGAACCATTAACCACAAGGGCTATACAGATGCCTATGTACAGCAGGCTATATTCCATGCCCTCGCCTTTCTGGTTTCCAAACCAGTTCATGAAAAAGCCATTGTGCATATGGTCTTTCAGTACGATACCTGTAAATAGTATGGCCAGTAGTGCTGCCCATACACGTGTGCCGATACCTGCCAGCAATAATAATGGGCCAAAGAACTCTAGCAGTATCACTAATAGGCCTATTATCCATGGCAAGTGTACGGTATTAGTGAAATAGTGCATAGAATTGGTAAAGCCGTAGCCGCCAAACCAACCCAGCAACTTCTGTGCCCCGTGCGGAAACAATACTACTGCCGCCGATAACCTGAGGAAAAAACCTGCCCAATCATTGTTAGAGCTTAGTATGATCTCTTTCATTTTACATGTGATTTAAGCATGCAAAGCTGCAGCTATCCGTCACGATGAAAAATGAAGTAGTGTAAGAAATGGACTTGAACTATTTCAACTATTGGTAGCTATTTTCTTGCGGATCTTGCTGAGAAATTCGGGAGTAATACCAAGATAAGATGCGATGTAATTTTGTGGCAGGCGCTGCTCCAGGAATGCATACTGGTTGCGGAAGGCAAGATAGCGCTGTTCTGCTGTAAGGCTGATGTTGGAAAGAATACGCCTTTGCTGCGTAACCATTGATTTCTGTATCAGCTCCCTGTAGAAGCGGTCGAACTTAGGGTATTTGTCAAACAGGGCATCGAGGTCGGCCTTTAATATCTGTATCAACTCTGTATCTTCCACGGCTTCCACATTCAACATGGCCGGTGTTTGCGTTATAAAGCTGGCCATATCGCCTAT
The DNA here is from genome assembly GCA_902168085.1 of uncultured Bacteroides sp. Classification (GTDB taxonomy): domain Bacteria; phylum Bacteroidota; class Bacteroidia; order Chitinophagales; family Chitinophagaceae; genus Polluticoccus. The sequence goes on along the minus strand of CABHOP010000009.1, from coordinate 9,277 downwards.
CCACCAGTCTTCTATGGCAAACTGAAGTATGTGCTCAAAACCATTATCATCTACAAAATAAGAGCGCAGACAACCTTTGGTTACAAAGTTCTCATATTTGCACACATCGCCTGCCTGCACTACGTACTGGCGCTTGCGGTAGGTGCGTGGGCGCATAATAGATACAAAATAGTCGCGTTCCTCGTCGGTCAGGGTTATAAACCTTGAAACATTCTTAAGTATCAGTTCCGTATCCATGCTATACGAAGATAGTTACCAATATAATAAGAAAAGGGGCTTTAAGCCCCTATGTTGAAATTCCAGATTCCGGTTCACATCTATCAGATAAGAATATTCCAGTCTTCTTCGTGCACATTCATATATGCCTCGTGGCCTACAAGTGCATCCTCATTGTTGTGTTCATAATAATTCCAGAAACAAAGTTTTTCACCAACTACGAAGGCACGCTCGCCCAAACGGGTAAAACCGCATTTCTGTAATACTTTGTCAGACCTGTCATTGCCTACAATAGTGCGGGCGCAAACGGCATCCAGTTTCAGGTCGTTATAGGCATATTCCAGCAGTGCCGATACTACCTCGGTAGCCAGTCCCTTGCCCCAATGTTCGGGCAATAGCGAATAACCTATTTCATACAAATTAACTTCGGGCACAAAATGGAAACCTGCCCTGCCAATAAAATTACCTGCCTTATCGCTCACATAGCAAAAGCCTACTCCAAACTCATCATGATGGTTGATGTAATTGGAAAGCCTTTCTTCTATTTGCTGAGCATTTTCAATACCAAAGGTAGGAGGGATGTAACGCATAGCGTCTTCATTGGTACACAATGCTGTGAGTTGCTGCAGGTCGCTCTTAGAAAACGGGCGCATCATAGTGCGCGTGGTATATACTAACATAGCCGCAGTTTTTGGACTACTAATTTAAGGATTATTTTAATGTAATCCGGCAACTCCGCTTTTTTGTCCTTGTTTTTTTAACTCTAAGTGTTGTAATATCATCATACTGTCATATGTGCATTAAAGTCTGTAGCATCCGTCTATATATAAAAAACTGGCACAATTTTTTAGTCGTATATATTATCACTCACCCAGAAAAAACGAATGTCTATGCGTATACGGGTATTAATGGTAAATGGCGAGATGCACCCTACGGCAGCAGATGCTGAAATGCTGAAAGAACGCGGTTTTGCAGTATATAATTGCACAGATGATATAGCTACAGAAGTAGCAAGGGAAATAAAACCGGATGTAATATTTGTAAATCCTGATAACCCCGGATTGGGAAGTACGAAGGTGTATCATGAAATATTAGACGATGTAGCATTTGCCAGCATACCTGTTATTTATACCCTGAGCGAGGACGATGTGTACCTGGTGAATAAGAAGCGTACGGGCAGTAGGGATAGAAGAAATATCATTACCGATAATATTATAGATGGCATCCGCAGCTCTCTGCTGGATGAAAAGACACCCAAATGCAAGAAGCGTGAAAGTATTGAATTATATAATAGCCTGAATATTTCTTACAGGCACTCTGCTTAATATAATGGTGAAGGAAGTTTGTATGCAGTTTTCTGTTCAAGGAAACTGCATTGTTCATTACTGCCAAGCCTGATTTTTATGGGTATCTTTATGGCCTTCTCCACTTTCAGTTCCTGCCTGCAAAAGAAGCCCAGGTGTTGGTTATAGAAATCAGGTTTTACCAATTGCGGAATATGCTTTTCCTTGGTATCAACAAGTGGTTTTAATTGCAGCTTTTTGAAATGACGGATACTATCGCGCGACTGCGCATTGGTTGGCAAGCCTGCAACGATACAACACAAGATCAAACAGCACTTTTTCATACTTTTTATGCTTTATCAATAGAATACTTGCCGGGGCCCATTATGAACATGGCCAAAAATACACAACCCAGTTCTATAGCCTGAGAAGCATCCATTATCGTTTCTCCTGCCGAAAGGTGCTTGACTGCTGCTACTATCATGGTAAACATCAGCAGCAATGCCACAGGACGAAAGAACAAGCCGAGCAATAGAAACAAGCCGCCTATGCTTTCTGTAATTGCGGCCATAAAGCCCCATGCCAATGGCGCGAAATGAATACCCAGGTTACTCATAGATGCCCCCAGCTTTGTCCAGCGTTCGGTACCACCGGCCAGTTTAGGATAGCCATGCAGCATCATCATGATGCCAAGGCCTATACGCAGCAGCAGTAAGGCCGTATTATTGTATTTGCTGAGTTTTGTGAATAATGGCATGCGTTCTCTCTTCTTAAGTTGACACTTAAAATTATCAAACTTCCATCCAATCTTACAATACTACAGGATAAAAATCTGTGTTAAGTAAATGGAACCATCTTTGGCTTCCGCTATGCCTACTGCTGTACGTGCATATTTACCCATAATATTCTTGCGGTGCCCTTTACTATTCAGCCACATCTTTACAGCCCGTGGGCCATCCAGCGGGCCATAAGCAATATTTTCCGCAGCACCGGTAACACCGGGTATACGTGCCCTGATTCGGTCTATACGTTCGTCAAAGCCGTTGTGGCTGAAAGGGACCTTCTTCCTGGCCATATCGCGGCTATGCTGGCGTGCTACATCGGCTATTTCATCATCCCATTTCAGGCGACTAAGTCCTGCATCTGCACGGGAATCATTGATCAATTCGAATATCTCCCTTTCCAAATCGCGTGTATCTACAGGCGGGTGTTTGGCAAATGCATACAACTGAAATAGTCCTGCAAAGACTACTAAAATAACTGTGAATTTTAGTCTCATCCTCTTTCTATAAACATTAAATGGATAGGGTAATGAGTGGATATACAAATGTCCTGCCAAAGCAGTAAAGGTTGTGCAGGTGTATTGTTAATGTTTTACCTGAAAGAAACGGTGCGGGGATGACAACTTTTATACTTAGCTATCGCCTTATGGTTTTTGTGGCAATGACTGCATACAGCAGCCTCGCGGCTATTAGCACCCTGTGGCAACATGATGAAAGCACCAGCGCCTAAAAAGACGATAATACTGAACAATAATTTTATAGTATACTTTCTTATCATCAATTACAATATATGTAAAGATACTCAATAAAAAAAGCCCTGCGGTAGCAAGGCTTATAATATTTAGGTTATCAATTAGTTATGTGTTATTCGGCCATCATCTCTGCTATCACCGCTGCTATATCTTCCGCATTGGGTTTAGAGAAATAGTCGCCATCGGTAGCATAGGCAGGGCGGTGGGCTTGTGCGCTGATGGTGCGTGGTGCCACATCCAGCCATTTATAGCCACCTTGTTTTTCCATCACCTGCTGGAACATGTAGGCCGATGCACCACCCGGTACGTCTTCATCTATAAACACGATACGGTTGGTCTTTTTCAGTGAATCGAGTATCATGTTGTTGATATCAAAAGGCAGCAGGGTACGCACATCTATCACCTCGCAGCTAATGCCTTGCGGTTGCAGGTAGTTTACAATAGCTTCTTCTATCACCCGCAGGGTAGAACCGTAAGAAACGATGGTAATATCCTCGCCCTGGCGTATTACTTCCGGTATACCGAATGGTACGGTAAACTCAGTAAGGTTATTGGGCATTTGCTCTTTCAGGCGGTAGCCGTTCAGGCATTCTATCACTATAGCAGGCTCATCGCTTTGCAGCAGGGTATTGTACATACCGGCAGCCTGTGTCATATTTCTTGGCACACACAGGTACATACCGCGCACACTGTTCAGTATCATACCCATAGGGGAACCGCTGTGCCATACACCTTCCAGCCTGTGGCCGCGGGTGCGCACTATCAGTGGGCATTTCTGTCCGCCACGGGTACGGTAGAGCATAGTAGCTACATCATCGCTCAGTGGTTGCAGGCCATATAGTAAATAGTCTAAGTATTGTATTTCAGCTATCGGGCGCAGGCCGCGCATAGCCATACCTATGCCCTGGCCAATGATAGTAGCCTCGCGGATGCCTGTATCAAATATGCGTTGCTCACCGTATTTCTCTTGCAGTCCGGCAAAGCCCTGGTTCACGTCGCCTATCTTACCCAGGTCTTCACCAAAGGCTACTACTGCAGGGTTTGAAGCAAACGTATGGTCGAAGAATTTGTTCAGTATTTCGTAGCCGTTCAGCGATTGTGCGTTGTTATAATCGGCAGGTACTTCCGCTATCTTCATAGCACTGAAGCGCGACTGTGAGTGCAGGTGAGAAGAGAATTTTTCCCTGTTATCCTGTGCCAGGTTATCGTAGAAGTTGCGCAGGCCACGTACAGCCTCGCTATTACCTGTGCACAAGCCCAGCACACGGCGCACCGTTTGCATCACATCTTTGCGTATCGGTTCTTTTATAGCATTCAGCTGCTGTACCATTTGTGCTATATCGGCAGCTTGCGGGCCACCTTCATACACTACCTGGTTGCATAGCTGTGTAGCCTGCTGTATCTGCTGGCGTATAGGGGTAATGAAATTATCCCATGCACGTTGTTTGGCTTCACGGGCTTGTTGTTTCGCATCATCTTCTATACGGCCCAGTTCTTCTTCACTTGCTATGGCATTTTCTACTATGAATTCGCGCAGTTTAACGATGCAATCCCATTCTTTTTCCCATTCCAGCCTTTCCTTGCTCTTGTAGCGCTCGTGGCTGCCCGATGTAGAGTGGCCCTGTGGCTGTGTTACTTCCTGCACGTGGAAGATAGCTGGTATTTGCGTTTCGCGCACGCGGGCTATACCTTTCTGGAAGGTTTCCATCATACCGGCATAATCCCAGCCTTTTACTTTGTATATGTTCATACCACCTTTCTGCTCATCCCACTGCATGCCGGCAAGGGCATCAGAGATAGAGTTCTTGGTAGTTTGATATTTGCGGGGTACAGATATACCATAGCCATCATCCCATACGAAAACTGCCAGTGGCACACGCAGTACGCCTGCAGCATTCACGGTTTCCCAGAAAAGGCCTTCAGATGTAGATGCATCGCCGATGGTGCAGAATACCACTTCATTACCGTTGCGAGTAAACTTCTCAAAGCCCTGTTGCAACTCCTGTATATTACGATAGCATTTAGAAGCAAATGCTAAACCCAGTGCACGTACCATCTGACCGGCTGTGGGAGATATGTCGCTGGAAGAGTGCACCTCTTGCGTCAGGTCTATAAACTCGCCATTCTCATCCAGCCAGCGGGTGCCATAGTGGCCATTCATCATGCGGCCACCGGTAGATGGCTCATGCTCCAGGTCGGGGTTGGCATATAACTGTGCAAAGAACTTTTCAATATCGCTCATGCCGGTAGCAAACATCAGGGTCTGATCGCGGTAGTAACCACTGCGTATATCACCGGGTTGCATACAGCGGGCTGCTGCCAGCTGTGCCAGTTCCTTACCATCGCCAAAGATGCCGAATTTGGCCTTGCCTGTCAGCACCTCGCGGCGGCCTATAAGGCTGGCTTCGCGGCTGGCCACTGCCAGGTGGTAGTCTTCCAGCACCCCTATCTTAAATTCCTCGAACGATAACCTTGTGGTTTGCGTAGTTGTAGCGTCCTGCAGCATAATGAAATATAGCTATAGATTGGCGACAAAGATAACCCAAAAGACGCAGATGGTATAGTGCCCAAGGGTATTAAATGCTACAAATTGCACGCAAAACTATATGTAGATGTTAAAAGCCAGTTGCAAGCTATTCTGAATCCTTTTATTACTTTGAGCTTTAGTTAACTACGTAATGAAACCTATCATTCTAATTGCCATATTGACCATGTCAGTTCCGTTACTGGCTAATGCCCAGCCAGATAGCACGGAAGCATATGTATATAAAAAAGCATACCCTATGTCGAGCCTGGATATTTATGCCACATATGGTAGCGGTAACCTGCTGAAAGAATATAAAAACATGGTATGGGGAGCTGTAGCTTGTGGGTTCAGATATACAGAAAGCTGGCAGCGCTTTTATGCCAATATAGGGGCAGGTGTTTTATACGTAGATGAGAAGGTGGCGGTACCACAAAATATATCCCGCAATAGTTTTTTCCTGGAGCTGCCCGTTGGTGGCGGCTTGCGCTTAGGTAAGCACAATCGCTATATGCAGATAGGTGGGGATATCGCTTACCAATATAGTCCCACCATCTCTGTTCAGACATTGGCCTTGCAACCGAATGCTACCATGATTTTTGAAATGCTTAATATGAGCTTGGGTATTACCGTGCGTAGCAGCTATGCCTTGATAGATGATAAACGCGGCTACCGCCCTTCGTATATAGGATTGGGTGCCTTTGTGCGATGGTAGGAGGTACACAAATTAAGCTTGACTTTCATATGTAGCCTTTGTAGCTTTATAGAAATAAAAAATGCTATGAAGAAAAGATTACTCCTGTTACTGGCAATGTTTTGTTCCATTTTAACATCTGCCCAAAGCTATCGTTACAATTTTTTTTATGGTCTGGGTGAAAAAGGCTCAGGGCCTACACTGGTTTCACAATGTACTACCGGAGCTTATAAAATAGAAGCATTGCCGGTAGGTACCAACAGGGTAGTATATGATTTTGAAAAAGGATGCGGGTTAGTGTTTAATGATTCGCTTACAAACCTTATTTCATCCGGCACCTATACCATAGAAATGTACTTCAAGCTAGATACGGTAAGTGGTTATAAGAAGATCATTGACTTTAATAACCTGAGTGGCGATCATGGTTTTTACAACTTTGATGGTAAACTTAACCTGTATCCCAACTTTACATCTACAGATAGTTTTATAGGTGCAGGCACCTACCAATATGTAGCTATTACCCGAAATAGTAGCACCAAACAAATGTATTTGTATCACAACAATAAGGTAGCAGGTAGCTATGTAGATAATAGCGACCAATATAAGTATGGGGTCAATAAAAAACTGATATTCTTCCGCGATGATAATGGTACTAGTGGCGAACATACCGGCGGTGCCGTTGGTTTCATATTGATAAGTAACAGTGCTTTAGATAGTAATGCGATAAAAGGTAATTATAGTAGCCTATCGTCTACATTGAATATCCCGGTTGCAGAAACGGAAGCGGCCGTTAAGGTTTACCCCAATCCTGCTAACGATTATATAACTATCTTAGTGCCCCAAAATACCGGATATGTCTTGCGTGCTGTTACCGGTACTATCATACGGGTAGGGCAACTGGCAGAAGGGAGTAACGATATCAGCCTGAGAAATGTACCTGCCGGTATGTATTTTATAAAACTGGCAGGTAAGACATATAAAATATTAAAGCAGTAAATACCATTTGAAATTTAGAATATGCCATCATTCGACATTGCCAGCAAAGTAGACCTGCAAACACTTGATAATGCCATCAACATTGCCAAGAAGGAAATAGACAACCGCTATGATTTTAAAGGTTCGCACGTAGAAGTGGAGCTGAATAAGAAAGACATGGTTGTAAATGTAGAAGTGGAAAGTGATATGCAGCTGAAACAGGTAGAAGACATTATACAAACCAAAGCCATGAGGCAAGGTATAGAGATTTCCAGTTTCGACCTATCAAAAACACCATCAGCATCGGGCAAGTACATCCGGAAAGCCATACCGGTAAAAAACGGTATAGATAAAGACAGCGCTAAAAAGATAGTGAAGCTGATAAAAGACAGCGGGCTGAAGGTGCAGGCCGCTATTATGGATGATATCATACGGGTTACCGCTAAAAAAATAGATGACCTGCAGGATGTGATACAACTTTGCCGCAGTTCCAGCCTGGACCTGCCATTGCAATATGTGAATATGAAATCGTAATTACATGTGATGTTAAATATATACCCGGGTATTATACTAATGGCCGGGTATTATTTTATTAATGAATGCACGTTCAGTCATAACGCCTATACGTTTGTTAACAATATTGATTGGCCTCAGTTTCCTTTTAATGTTGGTAACATCTAAGCTTTTCCTGCTTTTGACACTTATGGTATTTATCGCAGTGCATATGCTAATAGTAGGAACGCTGCTGGCTGTAGATGTTTTGATATCAAATTTTGTAAAAGACAAAAGCCTGTGGTGGCTATGGCAATTGTTCATTACCATATTGGTGGGTATTGTATATGGCAGCCGGGTATATTATGCCATTTTCCCTGAAACGGGCAGCGTATATTAATTCCCGGCAAAACCCATGCGTATAGCTTTTACTTCGAAAGTATCCTGATTTCTACCCGGCGGTTCATATTCTCGTCTTCCGGTGTCTTTTCATTAGCCACCAGGGGACGGCTTTTACCAAAACCTTTATACGACAGACGGGAAGGGTCTATTTTCCGCTGCACAAGGAAGTCATAGATTTCCTTTGCCCTGTTTTCGGATAGCCTGAAATCCTGGCTATCGTAATCATACCCGTCGTATGTATCTTTTGTAAGGCAGCATATATGGCCTTCTATCTGTATTTTAAGGGTAGGGTGCTCCTTTAATGTGTGATACAGTAGTTTTAATTCAGGATAAGATTCTTCCCGTACTTTGTGGCTGCCGGGGTAGAAGAATATTTTATTGAGACGGATGGTTTGATTGGCTTCAACAGTGGTAATGTCTATTTTTTTAGCAGGAGGTGGCGGTGGAGTAGGTACAGGCTTAGGTTTAGGCAAATCTTTGAAACCGCCGGGTATGATATCGACCCTGCGGTCTTCAGCATAGCCTTCTTTGCCTTCCATATTTCGGCTTATTTCGCCTTTACCTACTACTAGCTGTATATCCTCGGCACGTATGCCCATGCTTTCCAGATATGTCTTTACATTATTAGCGCGTTTTTCAGAAAGCCCGATGTTCGCATTTTCATCGCCCAGGTAGTCGGCGTAGCCTATGATACCCAGTTTTTTGCCCGGTGGCAGCTTGTCGAGGTATATAAAAGAATCGATTTTACTTTTATCGGCAGGTTTCAGTTCTGCAATGCCTATGTTGAAGTATAGTTTTATGGTATCTGCAGTGCGGGCCTTGCCATATTGGGTAAGGCCTAATATAATGGTAAGGGTGGCAATGTAGGAACGCATATGTACAATCTTGATGTTAAAGTACGATGTTGCTATGAGATTTATAAATGAGCTACAGGTGATTTTTATAGGTAAATAAAAAAGCAGCCCTATTACAAGGCTGCTTTAATAAAATAATATATTATACCGGTTATTGCAGTGCGCAATCGCCCAGGTTGCCCATTTCATCACATTTTTTATTGGCAGCTACTTCTGTTTTTGCAGATATACTGTGCGTTGTTGTAGTGCCTTTATAATCCACACACTCACATGTATAGTATTTGGTACAAGATGACATGATAG
>CABHOP010000008.1 GCA_902168085.1 uncultured Bacteroides sp. | reverse complement strand
TTTTTTTTTTCAAGCAGAAGACGGCATACGAGATAGGAGTCCGTCTCGTGGGCTCGGAGATGTGTATAAGAGACAGGATATGTACCAATGATATGGTGCCAGGTACACGGGGTAGATATAGACCGGTGCGATTGCCCTGAGAACTCTATAACTATTGGCGAAAAGCGCCCCATTGTAAAAGAAACTACGACCAATCAGACGGTCGATAACGATACAACACCGGTGCATTTGCATGGTTTAGCCCGGTGGCCCCGCCCGTAAGCGGGGCAAACCTTGTGTGTTCTTTGTAGTTTATATGAATGAAAGCCCGGTGTCTACGGGGCTTTTTTGTTCTGTACTGTCAATGTATCTAAAAACCTTCTATCCTCATGATCCTTATTGTATTTCATAAGGGTTTCCATTTTCCGGATGCCTGCATTTTCCATCACCGTGGCCGGCGATAGATGTACTAGTTGGTTTGATATGGCCGTGTTGCGGCTCATGTGGAAGCTGATGGCTTCCGACAGGGGCAGTATCTCGCGTATCACTTTATTTCCCTGCGTGCGGGCTATCTCTACCTTTCGGTTCAGTTTTGCATCGGCAAATATATCCTTCAGCCGTTTGGAAACCGTAGGGCCGGAGCTGCATCGAAATACCTTCACATCACTGGCCGCACAATTACGCACCCACAGCATCAAAGCAAATTCGCTCAGTGCCAGCGTATTGACATGCGTAGTCTTTTCCTGTGTTAGGTCCAGGTAGTGAATAGTGGTGCCGTTGATGTTTCTTGTTTTGCGGTGGTGCGGGTACAATGCCGTCACATCCGACCAGCGCAGGGTAGTTTCACATGAAAACAGGAATGCATCCAGGTCGGCCTGCCATCCGTTGGTAAGTTCCAACTGCTGCAGCTTTTCGTATTCTTTTGCTGTCAACGCGAAGCGTGCTGCCTCAGAGCCCTTAAATGTAAATTTGATATTATAATCGACAGATGTCGTCCATTTACGCGATGGGTGGAGGGCATAGTTCATCAGGGTAACGATGCGGCCTATCTTTCGGTTGATGGTGTTATTAAAATTCTTCTCTTCCTCGATAAGGTACAAGCCATAGTTTTTATAAAAAGTCTCGTTGACCATCTCCAGGTACACCGCACCGTATTTCTTCTGGTACCCTTTTATATTTTCTATGGCTGTTTTGTACGATTTTACCGTGCCCGGCTTGTGGGTTTTCTGTATATCATCGTGATAGGCCTGCGCCAATTCCAGCAGTGTGGTGGGTGTACCCTTTACTACGATAGGAATGTTGCTATCCAGCAGGCTGATGCAGGTGAGCACATCAAAAGTCTGCCCTTGCTGGTACACTCCCGTTTATAATCTGTAAACCGTTTCTTCCAGTCGGCGATCTTTGCATTTACGGTATCCTGTTCCGGGCATACCCTGGCCTCATACTTCTTTTTATCCCAGTGCCGCCATTCACCTTTCACTTTGTATGATGGTATGGTCAACCCCAGGCTTTTAGGTTTTTCAACAGGGCCGTGCTGCACCTTGCAGTATATCTGCATACGGTTGTTGTCGATCGTTTTTACATAGAACCGGATACTTGCCATAAAATAGGTAACGGTTTTGGTAGCGGTTTGGACTTAATTTGAGTTTCAGAACGATGTCAGAACGATGTCAAAAATAACAAAAGCCCCGTAATTACGGGGCTTCAATGTCAAAATGATTTCAAAACGATTTCATTTTTGTAGTCCGACCTGGATTCGAACCAAGACTAACTGAACCAAAATCAGTTGTGCTACCTTTACACCATCGGACTAACTGGTGTTGCGGGATGCAAAGGTAGCGTCTGTTTCCAAAAAGGCAAAACTTTTCTCACAAATATTTTTTTAGAATAGGTTGTCGCAGGCTTCATAAAAAAGTTTCTCAACATCATTATTTCTGTCATGAAATGCGTCTTTTTTCCATTAGGTTTGCTGTGGATTCCCTTTAATATAAGTTAGCACATGTCTCTTGCGGCAAACCCGCGTCAGTTCGTTATAAGGCTCATTTTTATCAGTATCGCGGTGGTGATGCTGATACGGCTTTTCTTTTTACAGGTCGTAGAGGATAAGTACAAAGTAATGGCCAATGATATCGCCATCCTGCGAAAGGTGGTATATCCGCCCCGCGGCGCCATTATGGACCGTAAAGGAAGGCCCATGCTATATAATGTGAAGGTGTATGACCTGATGGTAACCCCGCGGAATGTGACCAAGCAACTGGACACAAATGCCCTGTGCCAGGCGCTGCGGATAGATATACCCACCTTTGAAAAGCTGCTGAATAAAACCCGCATCAAAAATGGCCCGATGCGTAAAGGGGTCTTTATGGAAGAGCTGACACCCGAGCAAACAGCCCGTTTCCAGGAAAATATATACCTCTTTCCTGGCTTTGAAATGGCAGAACGCTTTACCCGCACATACCCTAATGCTAGTGCGGCATTGATACTGGGTTATATAGGAGAGGTGTCTCCCGAAATGCTGAAAAAAGAGCAATATGCATCTTACCTGCAGGGCGACTATACCGGTATGAATGGGCTGGAGCGCAGCTATGAAGATGTATTGCGCGGGCAACGCGGTGTACACTTCCTGGAGCGTGATAACTTCAACCGTCCGCGCGAACCATATAGGGGTGGGGCATTAGATACACCGGAAATAGCAGGCCGCAGCCTGGAACTATACCTGGATGCAGAACTGCAGGAATATGCCGAAAAACTGATGGTGAACAAACTGGGTAGCGTAGTAGCCATAGACCCAAGCACGGGTGGCATACTGGCTATGGTGAGCGCACCGAGTTACGACCCTAACCTATTGAAGGGTAGAGACAGGGCGCGCAACTATTCAAAATTATACAGCGATGCTACCAAGCCGCTGCTGAACAGGGCCACGCAGGCCTCGTACCAGCCTGGCTCTACCATGAAGCCCATGACGGCACTTATTGCGCTGGATGTGGGGGCTATCACGCCATCATTCGGTTATCCTTGCGCAGGTGGTTATTATGCCTGCGGCAGGCGTATCGGGTGCACCCATAGTGGTGGTGGCCACGCCGCCAACCTGAGGGTAGCATTGGCAAACTCCTGCAACTCTTACTTCGTACACATCTTCCGCCTGATAGCAGACGCCAGGAAATTTGGCAACGTAAAAAAAGGTGTGCAGGCATGGGCCGACTATGGCAAGTCCTTCAGCTTTGGCGAAAAGACGGGTGTGGATATACCCTTTGAAGGTAAGGGGTTGCTGCCCGATAGTAATACATACAACAAGATGTACAATGGCTCCTGGAACTCTTGTACCATGCTCTTTGTAGGTATGGGGCAGGGCGAGGTGGCGTTGACACCCATACAACTGGCCAATGCCATGTGCATCATTGCCAACAAGGGTTTCTATTACAAGCCCCACTTCGTGAAATCGATAGGCGGTAATACTAAAGACCCTGTATTGAAACCGTATCTTGAAAAGCACGTGGTAACACACATCCCCGATTCTACGTTCGATATAGTAGCCCGTGGTATGCAGGATGTGGTAGAGCGCGGTACGGGTACGGTAGCCCGCATGGATGGCATAGAGATATGTGCCAAAACAGGTACGGTGGAAAACAAAGCCGTGGTGAACGGGCAGGCAATGAAAATGAAGGACCACTCCGTATTCGTAGCATTTGCCCCCAGGGTGAACCCCAAAATAGCTATCGCAGTGATAGTAGAGAATGCAGGCTATGGTGCTACATGGGCAGGCCCTGTTGCCAGCCTGATGATAGAAAAATATCTGCTGGACAGCGTATCTGCCAAACGGAAACACTTGGAGCAAAAATTGTACAATGCTAACCTGGTTAACAAGTACATCTTTGCTATCGATTCGGCACAACGGTTGAGGGACCAGGCACGCATGGAAAGAAGAACAAGGCTGCGCCTGGCAGAAGATAGTGCCGGCAGGGTGCAGGATACGATCAGGGCCAAAAGGTTCCTCCACAGGTATTACACAAATAAAAACAGGGAATAAAAAACTAAGGAGACAGCACTTTATATGAGCGCTACGAGTAAATCAATTTTCAGCAGGCTAGATGGGGTAACACTTTTACTCTACATATTGCTTGTGCTTATAGGGCTTACCGCCGTATTCTCGGTAGAATACCGCAGTACAGACCCTAGTATATTTATGATGAATAAAAGCCATATGCGTCAGTTCATATGGCTATGTATTTCAGTATTCGTTGGATTGCTTATCATCTTTACAGATAGTAAATTCTTCTCCTCGTTTGCATACCTGTCATACACCATAGGGCTTTTCCTGCTGCTGATAACCATATTCGCCGGGGTGGATGTAAAAGGGTCGCATTCATGGCTGGGGGTAGGGAGTGTGCGCTTTCAGCCGGGCGAGGTGTGTAAGATATTTACATCCCTTGCACTGTCTAAATTCCTGTCATCGCCGGAAACCAATTTTAATACACTCAAACACCGCATCATTGGTGCTGCGCTGGCGTTAGGGCCTGCGGTACTTATTATCCTGCAAAAGGAAACGGGGCTGGCGTTGGTGTATTTCTGTTTCTTCCTGGTAATGTACAGGGAAGGGCTGCCGAATATTATACTCGTCATCGGTTTTTCCATGGTGGCTTTAACGCTGGCTACACTATTGGTTGACAGGTGGATATTGTTTGGTGTCATCACGGCACTGACCATAGGCGGCGGCTACCTGATACGCAGAGAACTAAAACGGAATATAGTAGCACGCATTATAATAGTAGGTGTATGGTTGTTTTGCATACTGTTTTCACAAGTGCTGGTGCCTTTTGCCTTCAAGCATGTACTGCAGAAGCACCAGGTAGAACGTATCTATTCTACATTGGGCCAAGATGTTCCCCAGGCTTACCAGAGAGAAACACAGAAAAACGGGGAGGCTAAAAAAGGGAATGTGTCGGACTATAACGTAAAGCAATCAAAAATTGCTATTGGTTCCGGTGGCTTCTGGGGCAAAGGTTTCCTGAATGGAACCTCTACCAAAAATGCATTTGTACCCGAACAGAACACTGACTTTATCTTTTGTGCCATTGGGGAGCAGTTTGGGTTCTTTGGCAGCGCTATACTCATCATCATCTATGTATCACTGATGCTGCGGATATTATTTCTCGCAGAGCGTCAGCGTTCGGCATTCAGCCGTATATATGGCTATTGTGTGGCATCTATCCTGTTCTTCCACTTTGCCATCAATATCTCTATGACCATAGGGCTGGCTCCGGTTATCGGTATCACATTGCCATTCCTTAGTTATGGTGGTTCATCGTTGTTGTCGTTCAGCATCCTCATATTTATATTGTTGCGGTTGGATTCTGACAGGCAGGTGATGATACGCTAATAAATCAACCTTATAGAATAAGACGTAATTTTGCGCCGTGGCTAAAATATTTCCATTATCCGAAGGTGTTTTTACGGTAGGGCACGATAAACAGTTTGTTCCGTTTAGTTTACAGAATGATGAATTGACCAACCGCCCTACAGGGTCTTTACTGGTAGAAATTCTACCTTTCCTGGTAGTGACAGATAAAGATGTGATGGTGCTGGATACCGGTCTCGGCTTCAAGGCAGCAAACGGTGAAATGCAGATACACAACAACCTGCGTGCGCTGGGTTATGAACCGGAAGATGTAACGAAAGTATTGATGTCGCACCTGCATAAAGACCACGCCGGTGGCGTGATATATAAAGATGCCAATGGTGTTGTAAAAACCACTTTCCCCAATGCTGCTTATTATGTGTACAGGCCGGAGGCCGATTTTGCTTTGGCAACAGGTTACCCCTCCTTTCAACCCGAAGAAATAGAGCCTCTGCTATCCTCATCGCAAGTGCAATGGCTGGATGGGGAAACCGGTACCATAGATGGTTATATCACCTTCACGCATTCCGGTGGCCATAGTCCGCAGCATGTTGTGTACCTGATAGATGATGGTACGGATAAAATTTTCTTTGGTGGTGATGAAGCCCCGCAGCTAAAGCAGATGAAGATAAAATACGTAGCCAAGTACGATTATGATGGCAAAAAAGCGATGCAATTACGTGAGCAATTTGCAGAACAGGGTATAGCGGAAGGTTGGCAATTCCTGTTTTATCATGATGTGCAAACACCCGTAGCCAGGCTGTAATCAGCGTTTCTCGTTAGGCTTACTGTGGTACTGCTTCAGTTGCTGTATCAGCATTTTTTTAAACTCGCGTTCGGCATCATACAGTTGCGATAGCTGTTGTGCAGAGATGACTTTCAGAAACTCGTCTTTATA
The DNA here is from genome assembly GCA_902168085.1 of uncultured Bacteroides sp. Taxonomy (GTDB): domain Bacteria; phylum Bacteroidota; class Bacteroidia; order Chitinophagales; family Chitinophagaceae; genus Polluticoccus. The sequence goes on along the minus strand of CABHOP010000008.1, from coordinate 13,284 downwards.
CTTTTTGCGCAGGTTCAATATTTTCTCTTGCGCTTCAATGTCTTCATCTATGTTGCGCATAGCGTTACCATGTAGCTCTTTATAAGCACGGCGCACGGCGCGCATCTCATCTCCATAGCGGTTATACACCGGCCAGAAGCGTTCTGCCTGTTCGGGTGTCAGGTTTATTTTGTCGGTGATATACGCCACTTTTATCGCATGTATCTTTTCAAACTTCTCACCTCTGGGTTGTGCCAGCAATGTGGTACAACTCAACACCATCAATACGATAATATTTATTAACTGTTTCATTTCCTTCTGCAATATATTAATTCACAATGGGTTGTTCGCCCTCACTTTCATCCAGGTAGTTCAGTATATCCTGTTCAGATATTTCAGTCGTCAGGTTGTGTAAGCCTTCGGTGCTTAGGTTGCTTACCAGCATATCTGTATCAAATTCATCAATGTTTTGCACTATATAATCATTAATAGCATCTTGCGGCAAGGCTGCCAGTTGCGCCGATATAGACGGTTCTTTTTGGTTATTGTATATGTTATATCCGCCAATGCCCAGGCCTATCATCAGCACCGCTGCTGCGGCCCAGCGCACATTTTTCCATATGCGGTTGCCCAGCGGTAGTACTTTCGTTGTTGGCTTATCTGCCTGTTTCACCGCTTGCAATACCTGTTGCGGCAGGTTTTCAAAATATCCCGCAGGTGTGGTATACGGGTTTGGTTTATCGATAGGCAGCTCACTTGCTGCTTTGTTCAGCACATTGGCAGCCAGGCTTTCAAAATAGCCTTGCGGCATTTCAAAAGGCATGTTTTTACCAATGCTGAATGTTGGTTCCGGTGCATCTGCCAGGCGGATGGTATCTAATACATTTTCATTCAATGCCCCAAAATAGCCTTGTGGCACATAATATGGCATATGACGCGGCATATCAGCAAGCCTGCTGTTCAGCTCTTTCAGCTCATTCACTATGTCGTTGCTCCGTGTCATTTATAGTTAGACTTTCTAATGTATTATTGGTTTAATTCCCCCAGCAGGAATGCTTCTACTTTTTTTACCGCATGATGGTAAGATGCCTTTAGCGCGCCTGCCGATGTATCCAGTACCGTAGCCATTTCTTCATACGGCATTTCATCATAATACCGCAGGTTGAACACAATGCGCTGTTTTTCAGGCAGTGCCTGTATGGCCTGCTGCAGTTTCCATTCTATCTTCTGCGCGTCAAATCCTTTCTGGGCTACCAGCTTATTTTCCAGTGCCGTTTCATGGTCGGATAACGATGCCGATGCGCGGCGTTTTTGCTGGTCTATCCATGTCAGCGTTTCATTGGTAGCTATGCGGTATAGCCAGGTGTAGAGGTTGGCTTCCTCACGAAAATCACCCAGGTTCTTCCACACTTTAATGAATACATTCTGCAATATATCGTTTGTGTCCTCATGTTCTACTACCATTCGTCTGATGTGCCAATACAGCTTCTCCTGGTATTTCTGCACCAGTTGCGTAAAGGCCATCTCCCGTGTTTGTTCACTTTTGAAAGACGCCAGTATTACGTTGTCTTCTATTTGTATAGCCGTTTGGGCCATGTTTCGGGGCTGTTAATTAGTATATAGACTATCTGAAAGTAGTTAAGTTTAATATCATGCCATAATGTTTTTAGTTTTGTGCCCTATGCCATCGTTCCAGGACTTGAAGATCGTTTTTTTCGGTACGCCCGATTTTGCTGTTGCATCGCTCGATGCATTGATGCATGCGGGTGCCAATGTAGTAGCCGTAGTTACCGCTCCCGATAAGCCAGCCGGCAGGGGCAAGCAATTGCAGGCATCGGCTGTAAAAGAGTATGCACTGGCAAAAAATCTGCCGGTACTGCAACCTGAAAAACTGAAAAATCCTGAGTTTGTAGCTGAGCTAAAAGCATTGGGCGCCGACCTGCACGTGGTAGTAGCCTTCCGTATGTTGCCGGAAGTGGTTTGGAATATGCCGCCAATGGGCACTATCAACGTGCATGCTTCCCTGCTGCCGCAATACCGTGGAGCCGCCCCTATCAACTGGGCTATTATTAATGGTGAAAAAGAAACTGGCGTTACCACCTTCAAGCTGCAGCATGAAATAGATACCGGGAATATACTGCTGCAACATAGGGTAACTATAGAGCCGGAAGATAATATCGGCACCTTATATCAAAAGCTGATGCACGAAGGTGGCAGGCTGCTGGTGGAAACGGTTGAAGGGCTTGCTGCCGGTACTTTGGAGGAAGTAGCACAGGCAGACGTAGCAGAAGGCGAACTGAAGCACGCACCTAAAATATTCAAAGAGCATACGCATATCAACTGGCACCAGCCGGTAGAGCATATCCATAACCTCATCAGGGGGCTATCGCCGGTACCAGCGGCGTATACCATGCTGCAGGATAAATTCCTGAAGATATACCATGCCCACTACCTGCTGGATGATGCGCACCATTTACCGGCCGGCACCATGCATACCGATAATAAGACCTTTATGCGCTTTGCAGCAAGTGATGGCTGGCTGTATGTAGATGAAGTGCAGCAGGAAGGTAAAAAGAGGATGGATGTGGAGTCCTTCTTACGCGGTTTCAGGGGATAAAGTATCAGCAAAATATTGTGCGGCGAGGGCATAGCCTTTCATGCCCAGTCCTGTAATGCAACCTATGCACTTGGATGCGGTGTAAGAGTTCTTGCGATAAGCCTCGCGGGCATAGATGTTGGATATATGAACTTCCACCACAGGTATGCCTATGGCAGCTATCGCATCGGCAATGGCAATGCTGGTGTGCGTATAAGCGCCGCCATTCAGTATAATGCCTTGCACCTTACCGCGGCAGCTATGCAGGTAATTGATAAGCTCACCCTCTACATTGCTTTGATAATAACTGAACGAGATGCCTGCAAATTGCGCTTTCAACTGCTCCAGGTAGCTTTCAAACGACTCGTTGCCGTATATGTCTGTCTCCCTGGTGCCGAGCAGGTTCAGGTTGGGGCCGTTTACAATAGCAATCTGCAGCATGTTTTTATAATTTAAGGCAAGATAATAAAAAGCGAAGAGTGTATTTTTACATCATACAATCGCCACCCCATGCCAACAATTGAAGAACTGCTTATTACCAAGCCGATAAAAGACCCGTACAACCGCGCGCTGCTCAGCATCATGTATACCGGTAGCTGGCTGGTAAGCAGGATAACCAAGCTATTGAAGCCCTACGGCATATCAGAGCCGCAGTATAATGTATTGCGCATACTGAGGGGGCAGCATGGCGAACCCATCAATATGTTTGCCGTACAAAACAGGATGCTGCAACGCATGTCGAACGTATCGCGGCTGGTAGATAAGCTGGTGGAGAAGGGACTGGTGCAACGTACACAAACCAAAGAAAACAGGCGCATGGTGGACCTTACCATTACAGAAAAGGGACTGGCGCTGCTTACACAGCTGGATCCTGTTATTGGAGATTACATGCATAGCATTGCCAAAAACCTGAAGAAGGATGAAGCAAGAACGCTGAGTGAATGGCTGGATATTTTGAGAAACGAATAAAGCATACGAGTAGTGTGGGATGCCTACCTGAAGGGGTTTAAAGCTTATTTACAGTTGGAACGCTCTATGGCCGATAATACCATAGAAGCCTACCTGCACGATGCGGAAATGCTGGGCGATTATATCCGCGCATCACATGCAGGGCTGGGCGTACATGCAATTGAATTGTCGCACCTGCAGTCTTTCCTGGTGCATATACATGAGCTGGAGTTATCGGCCGGCACACAGGCGCGGGTTATCAGCGGTATTAAGTCTTTTTTCAGGTACCTGCTTTTAGAAGAAGTGATAAGCAAAGACCCGACAGCCCTGCTGGAAGCACCTAAGCTGAAACGGGCATTGCCATCTTTCCTGAGTGTAGATGAGATAGACCAGCTATTTGCAGCTATAGACCATAGTACGCCTGAGGGGCAACGAAACCGTGCCATGCTGGAAACCATGTATAGCTGTGGGCTGCGTGTAAGCGAGCTTACCAGCCTTGCACTGTCCAACCTGTATATAGATGTTGGCTTTATCCGCATTATAGGCAAGGGTAATAAAGAAAGGCTGGTGCCGATAGGTGGTAAGGCAGTAACACAGATAAAGCTATATCGCGACCATGTGCGTACACAAGTGCCTGTTAAAACAGGACAGGAAGACATACTCTTCCTGAACAGGCGCGGAAGTGCACTATCGCGTGTAATGGTTTTCATGATATTAAAAGACCTTACTGCGAAAGCCGGAATTAAGAAGAACATACACCCACACACACTACGGCACTCCTTTGCTACGCACCTGGTAGAAGCCGGTGCAGACCTGCGGGCCGTGCAGGAAATGATGGGACATAAAAGCATTACCACAACCGAGATATATACCCACCTGGACCGCGGCTACCTGCGGCAGACTTTAGAAAAATATCACCCTCGGTTTGGTAGCAGATAAGCAACAGTTTTATTATATTTAAGTAGTATTTATCTACAAATGACTTTTAACCGAAGAAACTTTATCAGGTCGGCCGCCTTACTGGCCACTCTCCCGCTAAGCGAACTGGATGCTTTTGCGGCTAAGGGGCGCCTTAGCCGCCATGCACCCCCTGTAGCTGACGATGATGAAACGTATTGGCGGAATGTTCGCCAGATGTTCCCCATCAGTAAAAGCCTTGCCTATTTGAATAACGGTACGATGGGGCCATCGCCCTATCCTGTAATTGAAGCTGTGCACGCCGGTATGGTATTGGCCGACCGCGATTGTAACTATGGCGGGTGGGAAGCTACTTCGGCTAAAATAGCAGGTTTGGTTGGTGCATCACCTGGCGAAATAGCGCTGACGCATAACGTAACAGAAGGTGTGAACATCATGTGCTGGGGGTTACCACTGCGAAAGGGCGATGAGGTGATTATGACTACGCATGAGCATGTGGGCGGGGCTTTCCCATGGCTGAACAGGCAAAAGCTGCATGGCATTGTATTGAAGGCCTTCACCCCTGCAGCTACCGCAGCTGAAACGCTAAACAGAATAGCTTCCCTGATTACGAAGAAGACAAAAGTCATAGCCATACCACACATACCCTGCACACAAGGGCAAATACTACCCCTGCAGCAGATATGTCAGCTGGCAAGGGAGAAAGGTATATATACATTGATAGACGGGGCACACGGCCCCGGCATGCTACCGCTCGACCTGCATGAGTTGGATTGTGATGCCTATGCATCGTGCTGCCATAAATGGATGCTGGGCCCTAAAGGAACAGGCTTCCTGTATGTGCGGGAGGGCTTTCTGTCGGCACTGCAGCCTTACTTTGTAGGGGCCGGTGGTGATGACGGCAAATGGAATATGGCAGCTACACCCATAGAAATGGGCGCCTATGCCCCTGATGCGCACCGTTATTATAGTGGCACGCAGGCAGCAAGCCTGTTTAAAGGTGTAGATGCAGCCGTTGATTTTATAGAGACCATAGGCATAGACAACATCCATAACCGCATAAAAGCATTGGGTAATTATACTTATAATGAATTGATGGCCTTTGGTGATAAAGTAGAAGTAATAACCCCTGCAGAGCCCCAATCGCGGTGCGCTATAATAGGCTTCCGGGTAAAGGGTGTAGATAGCAATAAGTTTTATACCTATTGCCTGGAAAATAGTGTACGCATCCGTTATGTAGCAGAAAATGGCCTGCAATCGCTGAGGGTATCTACACACATCTACAACAACAAGCAGGAAGTAGATAAGCTGATGGAACTGATCAGCGATATGACTTAGGTTGGGCTTACTTCCAGATATTAAAGTTGAGCGTTAACTTTTTTTCCTGCAAAAGCCTTCGCCAATCGATGAACAGAAATAGGAGGACCACCAGCATACCTGCTATAGTACCAACGATGTTTTGCCATGATACCAGCCCGGCAGCTATCTCAGTTGTGTTGCTTACAATGTAATTACCGGCATGCACCATAATCGTGTCTATAATGAATTTGCCTACCAGGAAGGCCGGTATGATGGCCAGTGTGTTGATGCGCGATATACCGGCAGCCGTAAACAGCGGGGTAGATGGCAGTGGCAATACCGTATAAAGCAGTACAAAGGCCTGTACCTTCCAGTTGTTCTCGTTGAGGCGGGAGCCTATATACATCATGTCTTCATTCTTTTGCTGTTTCAGCAACCGGGAAGAGAAGTAGGGTATATACAGGCTGTATAAATAGCGGCCAATGGCTGAACCGACAACGCCAACTATCAATACCGGCCATATATCCAGCCCATAGCGCATCTGTAAAAATACCATCACCGTCCATGCGGGCGGGCCAAAGAAAGGGATGAGATCGACAGCAAGAGCAGCAATAAAAACAAGGATATATAATAGCACGTCCACAACAATATCAACTTAATACGTCATCTAAAGTATTATTTTTTAGCGGTTTCCTTAGTTAAAGTACCGGTAGTATCAGGCAATAGTTTATTTATTAGTCCCTGCGTTATTAATTTATCCCAAGTAGTTTGTGCCGCATGATGCCTGCTGTGGTTGCTTTGCTTGTCGTATAATTTTTGATAAGCGTAAATGCGTTTTATCATTACCATACGAAGACTATCGGCCTGAAAACGGTATCTGTCAGGATGGAAAGGGAATGTGGCGAATATAGTGCTGAGCTCGGCAGCAGCGATGCGTGTAATATTGTAATGCCCCTGTTCGTGATTGAGTACACGTTTTTTAACGCTATCAGGTTTATCGACCAGAAACTTTTTGCTGACTGTAGATGATTCCGGAAGAAAATAGGCAGTGGCTGTGAGCTTTGGTAGCTGTGCTTTCTTAAATGTGTCTTTAGGCGCCCAGTCTATATCGGTCCATATTTTGGCACTGTATGAGTCAAGTTGTGCATGACCCCTGAAATCGGCCCAGCGCAGTAGCCTGTTTTCAATAACCTCACGTTTATCATGCCCTTCTTGTGCCAGGCTAATGCAATATGTAAAAAGCAATATAAAGGGTAACAGGTTCTTCATGAATTGAAGTTAATAAAACAGGAAGTATAGTAACACCTGCCTTGTATGGCAGGTGTTACGCATTCGCGCTGATATATTCTTACCGGATGTGCATGTTGCCAGCGGCATCGTAGATGATGCGGGCACCACCGGGAACATTGGCACAGGTGCCGCAATTAGGCAATACGGCTGCTGACGGGAACTGAGCACAAGGCCATGGACCTGCGGCATCGCCCACAGATGTGCAGATAGGTGTGCATGCTGCCGGTGCCGCCCAGCAAACACGATAGCCCACATCCTGGCCCGGAGGGCAGGCGCATACAGGCAGTGCTACTGTGGTAATGCCACCGGGCACTACTACGGAGCCACAAAAACTGTTTACCGTACAGGTAATTGGATCGTAACAATATGCCCTGATAACAATAGGGCAATTGGTGTAATTAGTAACTGTTTGAGATTTTGCTGCAAAGCCGAGAATGCACAGCATGGCAGCGATGAATAGTTGTTTCATGTTTCATGGTTTTTTATGATGATAAAATAAAAGGGCCGAAAGGTGAGGTGAATAGCGCGAATGTGGTTCAAAAATAGTGAATTTGTATATGTGTTGATAGTTTTTGATAGTTTTTAAGGAGTTTTAAAAAGGTGTTGCTGATAATCAATGAATTGCATTGTTCCATTGTTTCGCTTTGTATGGGGGATAAAACGAAGCGTATAAACGCTATACATTATAAAAAGTGCGAAAAATGCACAACTGGCGCGGGTTTGAGGCCGTTTGTGTGGATAACCGGACGAAAAACGTAGGGTATATAACGCTTCCTAAAACTTCCATCCGGCTTCCGGTTATTGTGCAGATACTTCCGGGTATTGTTACTTCTTTGCCATTGCCGCCTTTATTTCCCTCAATTCCTGCATAAAAGTGCCTTGAATTTCACGCATTTCCACCAAATCGGCCTCCATATCGGCCATGCGGTGGTATAGCTCGGACGGCTCTGCAAAATCAGCAGAAACTTTAAAAACACAATACCATATTTCAAGAATATCCTCCGGGTTTATCTCATAGGTTGGATGCTCTTTCCTGTGGCTGATGGTATCTGATTTCAACACGATTTTACCGCGCTGTGCCAGCCTGTTTAATACCCGTTTTACTACTATGCCATCCTTTGTAACAACAACGTGGACGCGGTTTTCCTGAATATTATCAAAATTCTCAACCCATTTGCAAACAGACCTATCACCAGCCTGTAAAGTAGGTGACATTGACACCCCTTCTATCTCAAACATCCTATAAGTTCCATTGCGTAAACCCGGCAGGTTGAAGCTCTCCAAACGCTCTATAAATTTTGGGTCTCCATAGCCCGTAAGATAGCCTGCACGGGCTTGTACTGGCACATATACAATGTTTTCCGCTCCTGACCTGTCCAGCGTTATCACTTTGGGTGTTTTAACCCCGTATTGCACTGCTTTTAAAGGCTGGTTAAATGGTGTTGCAGGCTCATTTAAAAGCCGATTTTCTGCATTTAGATTACCTAATCCCTTACCATTTGCTTTACCTTTTTTGTCGTTTTTATCATCTTTTAAGTATTCGCTTAGATTACCCTGTGATATATCAGAAAAGAGCAATGCACCCGCGTCAATTCCAAAATTCAGGACAATCTCTTCTATTAATTCCAATTTTGGCTCTGTATTTCCATTCTCATAATTCGCATAGGTAGAACGGCCAATATTCAGTCTGGAAGCCATTTCCGACTGTTTTAATGCTAAATGATTGCGAATGTGTGCCAAGTTTTTTGAAAAAAAGTTTGCCATTTCGTGTCCTAAAATTTGGAATTATGATTTTGTGTCCTGATATTTGTCATGTCCTTTTAACGGACACGAAAACGAGGCACTAAAGGTATGGAAAAAACAAAGAAAAGAAACACACTACAGGCCGCGATGGTGCAGAGAGTAGCAGATATATGCAAGCTCACGCCCCGGCAGGTTCGCCGGGTAATCAAAGGCGATTCCAAGAATGAGGACGTATTAAGAATATATATGGAGTTGCAGGAAGGAGAGAACGAATTAATAAAACATATAAAGGAAATAATACCATTCAATTAGCGTACACCCCATTTAGTAATATGAAAATAATAGAGAAGCAACTTTATTTGACACTACGTGAAATGGTGGAGGCAGGTTATAACGAGGGCTCTCTTTTAACCGCCAAAAGCAAAGGCACAAAGTGCTGGAAGTTCGCAAATGACCCGGAGGACTTGCGTAAAGTGCTGGTGTGTTATGACACGATGACCAAAGAAAACCAGCAAAAGGTAGAAAGCAGGTTTGGCAACCCCTATAATATGATTGCCCGTCAGCCCATATTAGATATGGTGCAGCAGGATGCAAAAGCGTATGATTTCTATAAGCAGTACCGATACAATGAAACCTTGTACCTGCCTATTGAGGTAGTAAATAAATACACAAGAGCTGCCAGCTGGCTCAATATGCTATCTACTGTACAGGATGACAGAAGTATTATAAAAAAGGACTTGTGCCTTACCATCCCACAGTTTTATGAACACGTAGCGGAGCTTATAAATAGTGAAAAGACCAACGGTAAGAGCAGCACCTACACAGGTATATATACTATGCCGGGTGACTTCCCCGCCACTTATCAAAAGCTACTGAACAAGGTTGACCTGTATAAAAAAGGTGGATATGATACCCTTATACACCGTATGTATGGTAATAAACTTGCCTCCAAAATCGGCAAAATAGATGGGGGTTTTGACCCTGAATTAGAGGGAAAACAAATGGCGATAATCCGCCGTATTGCGCGACTGCACACGAATTTGGACGCTGCACAGGTAGCCCAACTGGCGAATATAATATTTGAAAAGAATAATTGGGAAACGATAGGTGAAAAAAGGGTGTGGCAGATAATGAACCAAAACAAAGCAGTGCTAACACCGGGTCGCAGAGGCAAGCGAGTATTTAATAGTGAGATAGCCATGCAGCTAAAAAGAAAAGCACCGCAATTCCCTACTTATTACTGGACGCTGGATGGATGGACAGTGGAGCTGCTATACCAAGATGAAAAGAGCTACAGCAATCGCCTTGTAATGGTGGTAGTACTGGACGCAATGAACAAATACCCGGTAGGTTATGCAATAGGTGACAGGGAAAACGCGGAGCTGATAAGGCAGGCTAACCGTAATGCGCTCATACATATGAAAGAATTGTTTGGCGATTATTATAGGCCATACCAGTTGCAGAGCGATAACTATGCTATTAAGCAGCTTACCCCTTTCTATCAGGCCGTGAGCCATCTTCATACACCTGCTGCTGTTGGTAATGCAAAGAGTAAAATAATAGAACCATATTTCAAATACCTGAATAAAGAGTATTGTCAAAAGTTCCCCAACTGGAGCGGCCACAACATCGACTCTAAAAAGGCCAATCAGGTAAACCGCGAAATGCTTGACTTGATAAAACACTCGTTCCCTAACAGGGATGGCGTAGTAAAGCAAATAGAATACCTGATGAGCGTGGAGCGTAGAAATAAGATGGAAGCATTTATAGCAGGCTTTAATGAAATGCCAGGAGAGGATAAAAACATCCTTACTGATATGGACTGGCTAATGGTGTTTGGCCAGCCAGTAGGGAAAACCAATAGTATCACAGGACAGGGTGTCATTAAAATGATAAATGGCCGGAAGGTAACATACGATTGCTTTGAACCCTTGTTCAGAAAGAACCTAACAATAGACTGGCAAATTATAGCCGACCTGCAAGATATATCCAAAGTATTAGCGGTAAGCCCTGACGGTAAACTAAGGTTTGTGCTGGAGCAAAAGCACATAGTAGCAATGGATATAAAGAGCTCAACGGAGGAAGATTATGCGTATGAGAGCCGGGTTGACCAGTTTAACAAAGAGCGTAGGCAGGAAATAATAGAGCTGTATGCATCTGACACAGCTATTGTAGATGAGGTACTGAATAATACACCTCTTTCATTAGATGACCACAGCGAAGCAGCATTAAAACTGATGCTTACATATGGTGGCCAGCAAAAAGAAAAGCTACAGGATGCGAAAAGGCTAAAGAATGAACAGAAGCAGGAGCAGAAAAAAATAGCAGCCGAACAGAAACAACAGACTAATGATTGGCAAGAGGTACAGCGCAACTACATGACCAGCAAAATTGACCATAACAAATACTTAGACTAACATTTAAAACAGCTTAAAAATGACAAAACCAGCTTACAAAAACCTGCTCTTCATTCTCATTAAGGTATGCATGATAGCAGCCGTAAACATCTAAAAAAACTGTAACGATGAAGCGAAATATAATTAACCGATATAGCAAAGAAGTAAAAATAGAAAGACTGCTGAATAGCCGCAGAAAAGTAAAATCAAATTTAGGCCGCATACTTAACTATATACAAGCACTACGCCAAATCAACCCGTAAATAAACAATTATGCAACAAGAAGTAAAACACGAGATAATTGAAGCCGCGAACCTTTATATAAAAGAGAAAGGCTTAACCAATGCGGATATATCAAAATCCAGCGGTATCAATGAGGGCTATTTAAGCCATATGCTACGCGGCATATTCACTGTAGAGGTGAATGGCAAAGACGTAGAGATAAATGACAGGTGGTTTAAAAGGCTGGCAGCTACCATAGGCCATGAAATTGCAAAAGTGCGTATAGACGCACAGCCTACCATTCAGTTTGTTGAGATAATAACCGCTCTTGAAAATGCAAAAGAGAAAGGCATATGTGGCATGCTGATAGGTGAAACCGGATGCGGCAAAACATATGCTACTGATAAGTTTGTAAAGAAAAATCCAGCGCATACATACCGTATCACAGTAAGTAGCTTATACACCCTGCCGGATATAATGAATGCACTTTTAGCCGCATTAGGTTTGAACGGGCAATGGAGGTCAAAAGATAAGCTGGAGCTGATAGGTCGCAGTGTACGCAAATGGAGTGAAGCGGGGGACAATGTTATCATCCTGATAGATGAGGCGGAAAATCTATCTATTGGAACTATACGCATGCTGAAAGGCTTGTATGATATAGTGGCCGACTATTGCAGCATTGTACTGATAGGTACACCTGAACTGATTAAAAAGCTGGACAGGATGAAAGATAAAGGGCTTGGTGGTGTCCCTCAATTCTGCCGCCGTTTCAAAGCAGGCACAAGGTACATATCACCTGTAAATGGAGACTATAGCCTTTTCCTTGACAAATATGTAAAAGATAAAGGACTACGTAGCCTGCTGGTGGAGCTGTGCGATAACTACGGAGAGCTGACAGACTACTTATTGCCAGTAATGATAGAAGCCAATAATACTGGCAAGCCGCTTACAGAGGAACTATTCAGGCTATATCACAACATGCCAAAATTCTAAAAATGCAAGCAGGTATTACACAACTGGAAGAAAGAAAGCAGGCCGCTATAAAAGCCATGCAGGCCATTACCCGTATGCTTGGTATGACAGAGGAACAGTATGCTGATATGAAATACAGTTATGGCCTGCTGTATATAGAAACCTACATACCAAACGATGCGGAGGCAAGGCGACACCTGGAGAGCAGCAAAATATTTTGGAACTGGTGGAAAAACCATTGGCTGCTACGGGATGAAACATTCTTAGTGTATGCAAAAGACCTGTATAAAATGGATAGAAAAGCAGCATATAACCAGCTACATAACCCGCTGATGCTGGCAGCAGGCTGGAGCCTACATGGGGTGGCACTGGATGCCAGTTATGCCAATATGATAGGGATAATCAACAAGGAAACAGCCGGAAAAACAAAGCAAATGGCCAATAATAAGGCTGAATAACTAATAAAAAGCACCGTTTAAAACACGTAATTAAATGCAAATAGTTGATAATCAGGGAATTGATGATAAAAACGTCGTGAAAATCCCAAAAAGACAGGAAGGGAAGAAGAGAATACTTGCATTAAGGCCAAGCCAAGTAGTAAACAAAGTGAGGATTGTATATGAGTTCGATGGAATATTTAAAGACTGTGTAGGCAATCCTGAAAAAATAGCAAAGTGGTTTATTACAGGTGCGCCTTATAGTGGGAAAAGTTCATTTCTTTTTATGCTGTGTGAGTACCTGTGCAAGTTTGGGAACGTAGACTATAACAGTTATGAGGAAAAGGATGCTCAAACTGGACATTCCGCTAAAAGAGAGCACTAAATTCCGCGGGTAGGTGATCACCTGATTCCGCAGCAAACTGACCCCCCCTTTTACACTTCAAACTGACCACCCCTGTAAGCTGTATTAATGAGGTTGTTT
>CABHOP010000007.1 GCA_902168085.1 uncultured Bacteroides sp. | reverse complement strand
CCTGTAATTTGGCGTCGTCATAGCTTGTGTATTATTTTTCCACATGTCTATACCTACCCGCACCCCCAACACTAATTGTTGAATATTGACATCTGCACCAGCTGTTAGACACAATGTATGTTTCCTTACTTTGTCATTCCCAAACATTACTTCCTGTTCAATACTGGTACTTTCGTTTTTGAAATCATCCTTTTGCTTAATCAGATATGAATATTGCGGGCCTGCAAGAAATGAAAGAAACTCGGCCGGCTTATAGGATATAAGCAATGGTACATCGATATAACTGGTAGTACGCGTAAGCTCATAGCCGGCATTCAATAACCTTCCGGTGGCATGAAATCCTTTTTGAGAGAATAACACCTCGGGCTGTATACCAAATTGCTTGCCTAGCGGTATGGCTACAAACGCACCCGCAGCTATACCTAATCGCCCCTCGGGAACAAACGATTCGCCATCACTACTAGTTACGCCTGAGTAATTCCCACCGGCTTTCAGTCCAAATTGGGTCTTTTCGCGATAATCAGATATACTTTTCTCCTGCCCTATGCAATAACCTGTGCACAGAAGTAGCGCTAAAAGCACCGGAGTGATTTTCTTTAATTCCTTTATAGATGTGATTGTTGAAATTGGAGATGCATTTTTCATAGTCCTTATTTTTATTGTGAATATCTTCACTATGCAAAGTTGGATATAATACGTCTATGTGATGTTATACGCTTATACTTTTGATTTACATAAATGCCACATTCTATGTCATATCACACATAGTCATTTATACATACCTTTATATGCAGTATGTATATATTCTAACACGCCATAACATTTGAGATAAATGAGGTTGTATGTAAAGTATATGGTGAGTTTGAGATGTAAGCTGATGGTAAAATCGGTACTTGCGCAACTTGGAATTAATTATTCATCGGTTGAACTTGGAGTAATAGAAGTAAACGGGAGTATATCTTTCGATCAACATCAGCAGTTAAATGAAAATCTACTCAAATTAGGACTGGAATTACTAGATGATAAAAAAAGCGTTCTTATAGAGAGCATAAAGACGATGATCATCGAGATGATACATTATGACGATGAGCCGCCTACCGTAAACTATTCTGTATATATCAGCAATAAGCTGGGCTATGATTATACCTATCTGGCAAATATTTTTTCTGAAGTAAAAGGCATAACAATACAGCATTTCATAATCCTCAACAAGATCGAACGCGCAAAAGAACTTTTGCTATATAATGAGCTTAGTCTTACGGAGATTTCTTACAAATTAAATTACAGCAGTGTAGCTCACCTGTCAGCACAGTTCAAAAAGATCACCGGCCTTACACCTACATTTTTTAAGCGACTTGCCCAAAAACGCACGGGACTGGAAAATGTGTGATTGATGTAATAAATGCCGGTAAGTATATAATAAGTCATGTCTACACTGCCAGTACCTTTACCGGGTGAAAATTCATTCACATCTAATTCAATGAAGATTATGGAAAAGGTACAAGTTAAGACCAACCACGAGTTTAAGATCAATGGAAACTGGAATAAACACAGCAGGGTTTTGCAGGAAAAGTTTCCTTCGCTAACAGATTCCGATTTGAAATTTGAACCTGGCAAAGAAGGGGATTTATTGACTCGAATAGGCAAAAGAATCAACAAGAAGCATGACGAAGTAGTCAACATTATTAATAAAGTGATGGAGACAAAAGTATAATCTCAAGCAGTTCACTGCATTTTAGAAAAGGGCAGAACAACTGCTCTTTTCTAAAATAGCTTAAGTAAATTATATAATGAATGATTCTGACAACGACAGCCTGCAAAAGTCAATTCCACACATCATCATAGAAATTGTTGAATATATGCCCAATGCCGTCGTTACTAAAACGATCATCAAGAAAACTACCGGTAATGTAACGGCATCATCATTTGATGCAGGTGAGGAGTTGGCGGAAAAGTCGCTATCCTTTGATACTTATATTCAGATTATAGACGGAACTGCCGAGCTGGTTATAAATGGTGAGGAACATAAACTTGTCATTGGAAATGGAATTATCATTCCTGCACATGCAAAGCATTATTTCAAGGCCCGGCAGCAATTCAAAATGATTTCTACCGTAATAAAAAGTGGTTACGAGCAAGTATGAACGGAGTTTTGTAAACAGATAACCTCGGGCCGATTATGAACGCGATACTATTTGCAAACACGAATAGTAAAAATTTGATCATGCATAAGAAATACGATATTGATTCCGAAAGCATATTCACACCATCGGATTACGGCGATATAGCAAAAACTATAGCGGATTTAAATACGGAAACACAAGATATATCCGGTAGCCATAAGGCTGAGGTTATCATATCTTATTTGAAAGATCATAAAATAAAAAGTACGTGGGCTGTGGACAACCCCGAGCTGGTTAGTTTTTTACGCTCGGCCAAACATTTAGCAAGCCTCGAGCTACTTTTTGAATCATGTAAAAGTTATAGTTTTTTCTCTGCGGGTTTAGAAAACTACATAAAGCAGAATGTGCATGAATCTTGGGCTTAGCATGCGGCCTGAAGTCAAAATCAGGATTTATAGTCATTTGCAGAAACATAAACTTCCCTCAAGACATTTGTTTTACCAGCACTATATTCCGGTATTGGTGTAACTAAGAAGATTGTATTGGGATAATACTTCCTGGTTTAGGCATCAGAGTCTCTATCCGAAATTGTTGAAGAAGATTGTTTCAAATCACTGTCGTCCCTATCCGTGCCCGGGTTCACGTTATCCTCACCCTGATTTCCACCTTCATAGTCCATACGATTCTTTTCAGTGGTATACTCTTCACCACCTTGTTTGTTCTCGTTCTTTTCCGGCTGCTTTTCGTTGTTTTCCATAGTGACTAAGTTTAGAACAAATGCTATTTTAGCTATTATTAAAATTACGCTATTATATCCTCTGTGCCTAAATAATATAATCTGTGTTAGAGTAAAATGACTATATGCTTTCCTATGGGTTATAAATAACTGACCATCCCCTATTTTCGTATTAGCATGGTTATTAGCGGACAAGAAAAGCGAGTAAAGGTCAAGTGCCTTGTAATACATTGAAATACAGATAGATAAAGTATGTTTTATCACCTCTTAAGGGTTACGTATTAGCGTGCTAGTCGTAACAAAAGAGCTAAGTCATTTAAAAAATTGTTCGAGAATTGTTCGATAGGGGCTACTGAAGGAAATACCCTAATCCGGTGTTTCCTTTTTTTGTGCATATAAAAAGCAGCATTACTTCCCTTGAGGGTTGGCATGCTGCTTTGTTTTCTGCTTCGTTTCTATAATAGGGGTGTTGCCGAATTATTGCGATAATATTCGATCTTAGAAAGAAACATGACGGCCATCTTATCGCCCCGCCATTTCGCTTCATCTGCCCTGGCCCCGATGAAATGTTCATCAATTGTTTCATACCATAGCTTTAACCAGGTATCAAAATGTTTTTGCTCAACCGGTAATTGGGCATGCGGCGGGAAAGGGCTTCCATAGTATGTATGTTCATCCAAAAGGACGGTCTGCCAGAAACGATACATCTTCTCCAGGTGTTCCGGCCAGCGGTCTCTGATCACACCGTTAAATATGCCACCCAATAAGATATCAACCCTTATCTTTCCGTAAAACGCATCCACCAGTAACCTGATATCTTCAATTGTTGTGATGTCCTTCCTGTGATTCATAACAACACTATTGGGCTATTGAAAAATACATGAACGTATAATAGAGTGCCCATCCTGCAAATCCGATAATAATCAGCCATACCCACCAGGGAATGCTCTGAGGGGTTTCACTACCTGATATCAGGAAAGACTTCTGGTCGCCTTTACCATAGGCATTAATCATTAAAGGCAATACGCCGTCTACAACAGCATGCTCTTTTATCCCTTCGATAGATATAGCAGGCCCATTGCGTACTTCGAACGGTATTTTACGGATCCCTTCTTTACCGGTAGGGTCTTTACTTACAATCTTTAATACGTGCTCCCCATCTGTAAGCTTACGCGTATCCAGCTCGAAGCTGACCGGAGAAGGTACTTCTGCTATGGGTTTTATATTATCGTCTATAAAAATGAATATGGTGCTTTTATCAGTCATCTTATTCGTTATTTAGAATGAAGCGTTTAATGTGGCCGGCCGATTTTTCACCCGGACGTACCAGCCATTTTACGGAAAAAAAGAGTGTACCTAGTACTATGGCAACAGTCACCCACACAATTAAGTAATCCCATTGGCTTTCGGGGCCGGCGCCATGGGTAATACCTTTAAAAACTTTCGGCTGATTCCGTTCGCATACAGGGCAAGCAAGAGCCAGTGCTGCATTAAACAGAAACGTTATACTTAAAAATATCTTTTTCATTATTGGGCAGCTTTAAGTTTCACAAATTCCATGATCTTCTTTATTTCTTCAGGTGTAACCTTTTTGCCGTTATTGCCCCAGCTTGTCCGTTCATAATTTATAATCGCGGTTACTTCATGCTCCGTCCATTCCATATTAGTACCTACTGCAGACATAACTCCATATTCCGCACGCGCATCATATCCGTTCATGATAATATCTACATACATTTCCAGGTTGTCGCCCATAACAATAGGGCTCCTTTTTAATGGCGGGAATGCGCCAGGCAAACCCTCACCATTGGCCTGGTGGCAGCTTTGACAACCGGTTGCATAGAGTGCTTTGCCATCCGGCTCAGCACCCGCTGCACTTGCTATTTTCTTCTCTTCCTTCTTATACAGGAAAGCAGGTGCCTGTGTACCGTCCGGCAATTTGACCTGCTTCAATGACTGCAGGTAAGCAACCAGGTACAGTGCATCTTCGGTAGCTACTATCTTACCTTCTTTACCACGCATATATTCGGCTGGGACATTCACTACAACATCTGATTTAGATGGTTCTTTTTTGAGTTTGAAAAGCCAAGGATAGGCAGGCATGATCGACTCCTTCACTACAATGCGGGGGTTATATAAGTGTACCAGGTTCCAATCTTTACTGGGTTGGCGACTGCCAATATCCGTCAGGTCAGGACCGGTTCGTTCCGTTCCCATCAGGGTAGCTGTATTACGCCAGAAGTCAGTACGATGTATATCCGCATAATCGGCAGCAAGGCTTGGACGGGCACCCCACATTTTATCCATATCCACATTCCTGACTTGTTGCGTATGACATGCCACGCAACCATTAGCAACGAATATGGCTTTACCTTTTACTGCTTCCGGGCTTAACGGCTCAGCAGATGGCAATGGTTGGTTCATATCCTGATTGCGGATGGCAGGCATAATGGCGACTAGAATAGTCAACCCTATGAACATGATAGTAGCGGTGCCGAATAGCTTTTTATGATTATCGAACAGTTCCATTTTATTTGAAATAATATTTATGCGATTGTTTGAGCCGGAGTAGTTGGATCATAGAGTTTTTGAATAGCAGCTTCACGTACATCTACCACCTGCCTTGTTGCCATCATCTTATACATATTATAGGCGAAGAACAGATGCGACAACCACATGAGGCTGCCACCGATAGCCCGCCACAGCCAATAAGGTGCCATTAACACCACACTGTCAATAAATGGTTTCCCTTCTATCCAGGATAGGCCTTTCAGGGTACTACCGTACATGAGCGGGATAGTATAAAACATGAGCCCGATAAGCGCCAACCAGAAATGCGCCCCTATCGTTATCTGAGGTGCTTCTTTACCCGTAAGCCGTGGGATAATGGCATAGATGCCAGCCCACAGAAAGAATGAGATAATGCCGTACATGGTAAGGTGTGAGTGTGCTACCGTAAAATCTGTAAAGTGCCAGAGCAAATTGGTACTGCGAAAAGCTTCCGCCGTTCCCTGCATAGAGCCGGTGAAATAGAAGATGATACCTACCAGGAAGAAAGGAAGCGTGTAGCTATCCTTGATCTTGTACCAGGCCCCTTTGAAGGTCATGATAAAATTGGTAGTACCCGCAATAACAGGGATGGCCATACCTGCGCTACCTACAATAGCTACTGTTTGCAGCCACCATGGAATGGAGCTAAACACAAAATGGTGGGTACCTATCAGGGTATAGAAAAGTATTTGCGTCCAGAATGCAAGGATACCAAGACTGTAAGAGTAGATGGGTTTATTGAGCTGCTGCGGCAGAAAGTAATATACAATGCCAAGTGTAAAGAGCATGAACCACATCCCCACGCCCTGGTGCATATAATACCCTTGTATAATGGTTTCTCCAAGCCCATTCTGCCAGTAAGGAACATAGGCCACTATGGTGATGACGATAGCAAAAATGATAGCCGCCACAATATACCAGTTGGATATATATATTTCCTTTGTAGTGCGGCGGGCAATAGTTTGCAGAAAATTAATGAGCGCGAATATTACCCCGATAGCAAATAAAAGTGTTACAGGCCAGACATATTCGCGGTATTCACCACCGCCATTATTAATACCTGCCATCAGGCATACTGTTCCTAACATAACGGCTGCATTGATCAGCCATAATCCATACCAGCCATATTTTATATTGGCCAGCTCCGCATTGCTGACCCTTGGAACTACATAATAACCTAAGCCCAGCATACCCAGTGATGCCCATCCCCAGAATACTGCATTGGTATGCACGGGGCGCAAACGTCCAAAGCTTAACCAGCTTACGTGATCAGCATCCGGGGCAACGAACTTTATGCCTACATATTCGCCTATGGTAGTACCGAATAACAGCCAGAAGGTAGCACAGCCTAAATACCATAAAATCAATCGTGAAAGTGCCGGATTGATATTGGGACGTGGGAGTGCTTTCTTTTTAATAGCTACAATAGGAAGGCCCGATTGTTCGTTGATCTGCAGCAGGCCTTTTTCATCCTCGGCAGGTTGGTTGCCGGAAAGTTCATGATGGCTAAGCCGATAATCTAAAGCAGCTTTGCGTTTTTTTAAATGCGTATTTATTTCTTCTTCCGGTAAAGAACGCAGATACGCTGCAAGCTTTTCAGCCTCTTCGAGATGCTGCTGGTTCTTTGCCTGGTTCAGAGCATTGATGATTTTTACTATCAGAAAGGTTACAGCAAATAATATAGGAATCAGTAAGAGTATGATGGTAATGATAATACCCGTTTCTCCTAACAAGGAACCGGACGAAGGCACATTCGTGCTTTGCGCCCATAATTTACCTTCAGGCAACAGGGATAATACAGTAGTCAGCAACAAGAGAAGTGCGGTAGCACGGGTACGTTTCCTATAGTTTATAAGCTTGCTGATCTGTTTGCTGTTTAAATTGCGCGTATACCTTTGCAGCTGTTCTTGCTCCTCTGCGTCCGTCTTTCTTTTATGACGTTCTTGTATACCATTTACTTTCTGCTTCAATATCAGCACTGCAAAAAACAGCACCAACAATACAACAAAAAGTAGCCAAGTGAGACCGGCAGCGGAACTGAAGGAGAAGCTGGAAGGTGTGGTTGTTTGGCCATCAGCCGGTATCGCCTTCATCAGCAAAGCTGACAAGAGTAATGGTACCCGTTTAAAGATCTTTGTTGATTTCATTTTGTAGATATTAATACCTTTTTATCTTTTATACACTCAAAAAAATATTATCGCTTCAGGAAGGTCAGGCTCAGTTCCAGTTTCTCTGTGAATTCGCCAATCCTAGCATTTTCCAGCATTGTTTGTAACTTTTTTCTTACTGATTTGAAATCATGATGTATGGGGCAGGGATGTGTTTCTGAACACTGTTTGAGGCCAAGCCCACAACCTGTAAACAGTTTATCACCATCAACTACTTTCACAATATCTGCCAGTGAACACTGTAATGTTTCCTCATTCAGATAAAAACCTCCATTAGGCCCTTTGGCCGATTGTAAAAGCCCTCTCCTACCTAAATCCTGCAAAATCTTAGCAATAAAATGTTCAGGTGAGTCGATTCCTTTAGCTATTTCCTTGATGCCCACCTTATTGCCATCTTTCGACTTTTGTGCTATGAAAATCATTGCACGAATGGCATATTCGCAGGTTTTTGAAAACATTTTTTCTATTTACTCCGCAAAAGTAAACTGGCTTTTTGATTAAAAGACTTTTTACTCTTTTATTTTCGATAGATAATGACAATGCTAGAATAAGGAACAATAATAGCATTGTGATGTCGGCTTTTGTGCAGTAGTATAATGCTGCATCTATTGTCACAATACCCAGGTTCTGTTGGAGCTTTGATGGCAATTATTTCTGAGGCTGAATATTTGCGTTGCTGTCAGGTGCTTTAGCATTTGTGGTAGCCCCGATGGTAGAATCCGGGGTACCTCTATCCCCTGCTACAGGCGCTACATTACTGTCTACCAATCCTGAATTTTCGTTTAATGAAGTAGTATCTGCTGTATAGCCTTCGCCCGTATCGCCGCTGCCGCAAGCAGATAAAGACAAAATGATACACATGGCAATTGCTATCTGTTTCATAACACTGTTTTAGCAATTCTATTAAAGTCTTATGCCATGTTCACTTTTTTTGAATTAACGTACTTCAAATTTCAAGACTGTATCCACATTATCTTTTTCTAATTCCTTAGCATCAGACACTTCAAACAACCGGTTGATACGATTTGCAGCAAAATCATATACAGCATTTTTCAGGACTAATGTATATGTTCCCCTTTGCCAGGAACAAGACGGGATAATATTGTACTGTTTATCATTGTCTTCATTGATATGAACAGGCACTGCAGCTCCCCTGCCATCATACAATGCTACTCCATCTATAACAGAAGCATGATCCATCCCTTCGCAGAAAAGTAATTTTAGTGGTTTAACCGTGTTTGCAGCAGGTATTTGCTTGATTTGTGCTGCGGGAGAAGTTTTATCTATGCCCGAAATATAATATCGCTTAGTTAGGCCGGAAGTAATAAAATTCCCGTTCACATCCCTGATACTTTTGTTTACAATTATTTTATAATGCTTGCCTGAATCGAACAGCGGCGATTCGTAATGTATACCACTTTTTACCCTGCCGGGGTGTATCATCAGCACCAGTACCCTGCCGCTATCCAGCCAGAAGGATCGCTGCCTCCAGGCCTGCATTCTTTCTACACCTTGCTCATCATATACCCTTATATGTTTGTATGCTTCCTGGTCAGGCATCATTGGCTCTGAGAAACGTACATTAAAAAAGAGTGTATTATAGGGTATGGTATCTGCAAGCGGATAAACGTCTTCAACTTTAGATATTCTATCAGAATGTGGGGCTGCCGGGGTTTTAAATCTTTTTTTCAGAATTGTATCACCCAATATATACTGTATCTCAAATTCTCTATCATAGCCCAAATTATATAATGGTGAAAATTGCAAAGTGTTACCCTTAACACGATACCTGCCTGTGACGGGCACATCGGCAGGTATCGTGTTGATAAGCATTTTGAGCATAAGGATATTGCCGGCTTTTGATTGTACATCATCTTTTATGTCGTCCAACTGTTGTGCTGTAAGAACCACGGTTATGACGGGCTTTAAGACCGACCCTTTGACCGTTATTTTTTCGCCTGCCCATACACATAGCTGACCCAGCAATAAAAGCAACAGGCAATATATACGCTTCATCTGTATTTATTCTATAGTTATTTTACCTGTCTTTGTAAAGCCATCTGCCGCTTGTATGCTAATAGTGTATTGCCCTGCAGGAATACTTTGGATGTCAATGGAACTATTTCCCGTTGATATACTTTTGCTCATCACCACGGTGCCGGTCATAGATATAATATTAGCGGTTGCATTGCTCATGCCTTGTGGCAATTCAATATTTACTATTTGTTTGGCCGGGTTGGGATATATCTTCAATGATTCCGTATTTACATCAACTACGCTTGCAGGGGGCGGTGTAGCTGTTGATACCTGAAGCAATGAGAGTGTATTTGTACCTGAAAAACCACCTTCAATTACTAACAAGCGGTAATGATCCCAATATGCCATAGCAGCATATTCCGTATTACTCATAAGTTTCAGGTCTTCTGCAGGAACAATTACATTTCCGGCATTGTCGCGTAGTTCTACTGCGTTATTGTCATATTTATTGGCTGTAACCTGGCTGCCATCCAAATACTTTTTACCTATACGATATACCTGTCTGCTGTGCAATGCGAATAACCAGTCTTTATTGTCATGTTGCATGTAAACTGCCTTGGAACAATAGCCACTATTTACGTTAAAATCTTCGCTTACCTTGAGCAAACCCGAACCGGCGAGTTTCGATGTTTCAAAAGAGAAACCCGGGGCACAAGTAGTAACCCCCATTACGCGGTCTTTCCCGGCTATTTTGCCTACAGCTATTGTCTCGAGGGGAGCAGTGGTTAGGTATGTAGCCCCTTGGTTGGATTTAAAGAATGTAGTAGAACGTTTAGTAAAAGCTGCATTGTGTGTGAATGGTGGAGCTATCCAGCCTAATTCCCCATTCAGATTATATGAACCGGATGAAACATACAATGTGTTATTAGCATAAGCTATATCATTAGTATAAATGCGTCCGCCCCATGAAAGCTTGCTATAGGTTACATTCGACATATCCATCGTTGTAACTTTAGATCCTGCCTTTTCTACTTTAAACAGAAAACGACTTGAAGCGGTACTATTCATTGCCAGTATATATATCGCTTTGTTTACCGGATTCACAGCCATATCTATTACATATGTGGCTTGCCCTGCTGCTGCATCCAGCTTTGCCACAAAATTGGGAATTGGTGTTATGGCATTTTCTGCTGTAGTAGAGGTATTATTAGGGCCGGCATCTATTGCATACACACCTGATGTGTCGCCAATAACCAAAACAGCATCTGATGCGTTTGTAACGATGCAAAGTTTATTCATAGCCTTTGCCGGCACTGCTCCTTTTATTGCATTCTTCAGTAGCGAGTTTTGCGCAACAGTTGTAAGACTGGCGCACATCGATGCAAATAGTAGTATTCTTTTCATATCGTAATAATTGATTTCAGGTGTAGACAACTTACATTATTAAACAGTTTGAAGGTGGTATGTATAATTGACAAATGGAGTGGATAAGATGACGAACGTACATTAATACAAAGCCCGGGCAACAACATGCCCGGGCTTTTATGGAGGCTAATACCTCATGTTACTTACAACACCGCTTCGTAAAAAGCAGTTTGATAATACGCTTTAACCAGTTCATTGACTGATATTTTCAGCTTTGAAGCCAGCCTTTTCCACTACATTTTTTACATCTTCCGCATCCAGCGATTCGGTTTCGACAGTCAGAATCTTATCTGTATTATTTGTATCTACATTCCATTCTTTGATACCCGCCTCTTTACTCAAATGAGGGGTTATTGAAGCAACACAGCCGCTGCAATTAATATTCGTTTTGAATTTCAACGTTTTCATTTCTATTCGTATTTAAAAATTAAAATTGAAGCTTATCAGCTTAATGATTGTTATATTATCATGAGAAAAGTTTACAAGATTTAACCGTTACATCTTTCCCCATTTCAGGCGTAAACTATTAGCTACTACACTCACGCTGCTTAATGCCATAGCTGCGCCTGCCAGCATGGGGTTGAGCAGGAAGCCATTGACAGGATAAAGTACCCCTGCTGCTATCGGTATGCCAATGACATTATAAATAAATGCCCAGAACAGGTTCTGCCTGATGACATGCACCGTATTTCTTGATAGCGAAATTGCTTTAGGGATGCTCATCAAATCGGATGAGATTAACGTCATCTTTGCAACATCCATAGCAATATCGGTACCTTTGCCCATTGCTATACTGATATCGGCCTGTGCCAGGGCCTGGCTGTCATTAATACCATCACCAACCATCGCTACCACATGGCCCTGGCTTTGAAGCTGTTTAATAAAGGCTGCTTTATCTTCGGGCAGTGTTTCTGCCCTGAAATGTTCAATACCTACTTTGCCAGCCACTACTTTGGCCGTTTGCGGGTTATCGCCCGTGAGCATATAGGTCGTTATTCCAATAGCCTTTAGTCGCTGTATAGCCTCCGCAGAGTTCTCTTTGACCTTATCCATAATGGCAATGGCTGCCAAAGCTTCCTTTTCATCGGCAAACCAAATCACTGTGGCAGCCTGTTTCAGCCAATCCTGCGCTATTGCATCCAGCTCATTAGCAATTTGTATATCTTGCTCAACTACGGCTTTACGACTGCCAACATGAAACTGCTTACCATTATACCGGCCTGAAACGCCTTTGCCGGTAAAACTTTCAAATTGCTCAATGTCAATTTTAGCAGCACTTTGTTCTGCAAAATATCGCGTAACGGCCTCAGCTAAAGGATGCTCGGATTGCGACTCCATGCTATAAAGGATGGATGCTAAAGAGCTGATATCGGCACCATCTTTCCATTTTATGGCAGTAACTTCCGGCTTACCTTGCGTAATTGTTCCGGTCTTGTCCAAAATAATACTATCCAGTTTATATGCCCGCTCCAGGCTCTCTGCATCCTTAATTAAAATGCCATGCTCTGCACCCTTACCAACCCCTACCATGATGGCGGTTGGTGTTGCAAGCCCCAAAGCACAAGGACAGGCAATCACTAAAACTGTTACAAGAGCCAGTAATCCTTGTGTTAAACCGTTGTCACCACCGAAGATCCTCCACGCAATCAGAGCAAGAATGGCAATACCAATAACAACCGGCACAAAGATGCCGGCAATTTTATCAACCAGCTTCTGAACAGGAGCTTTACTACCCTGTGCATCCTGCACAGCTTTTATAATTTACGCAAGAATCGTATCGCTGCCAACTTTTTCAGCTTTAAATTGCAAACTGCCTTTTTGATTAATGGTACCCGAAAAAACTTTGGCACCCATTTCCTTATGCACTGCTACCGGTTCTCCACTCAGCATGCTTTCATCCACATAGGAACTTCCTGAAGTAACAGCGCCATCCACAGCAATTTTTTCACCGGGCTTTACAAGGAGCGTATCGCCCACCTTTACCTGCGCAATCGGGATTTCCATCTGGTGGCCTCCGTGATGCACAATTGTAACAGTTTTAGGTTGCAATCCCATCAGCTTTTTAATTGCAGAGGACGTATTGCTCTTCGCTCGCTCTTCCAGCATTTTTCCTAAAAGGATAAAAGCGATCACAACTGCCGCAGCTTCAAAATAGACATGCGCATGTAAGCCCCGCGCATGCCAAAACTCTGGATAGACCGTGTTGAACACTGAAAAAAGGTAGGCTATACCTGTACTCATCGCAACCAGCGTGTCCATATTGGCCGAACGGTGTTTGGCTTGTTTCCATGCATTAATAAAGAACTGCCGCCCGAAGACCAGCACTACAGGCGTTGCCAAGGCCCACATAATATAATTTGCGTAAGGAATATTCATAAAGAACATCCCGATAGCTACCAGCGGTACGGAAAAGAGGATCGACAGGATTGTACGGTTGCGCAGCTCTTTTGCATGTTGTGCCTGCAGTGCTTCCAGGCTTTCTGCCGCTTCATCGCTTTCATCAATCACCAGATCGTAACCTATTGACTGGATAGCTTTTTTGAAATCATCTATATGAGCAATACCCGGCACATATTCAACATTGGCCGTACTGTTAGCGTAATTAACACCGGCATTAATAACGCCGAGCTGCGCTTTAAGCATGCTTTCTACACTACCGGCGCACGAAGCACAGCTCATACCGGTAACCGGGTATGTCTTTTTTACTGTATCCACGCCATAGCCAAGATCGCGAATAGCTGCGACAGCCGCCGGAATGGCTTCCTGTGCATCCTGCACCTCAATAATAGCCCTGCGGTTGTTTAATTCGACTTTATGGCTTTTTATTCCCTTTACCTTGCTAAGGCCTTTATCAACAATTAAAGCACAATGTTCGCTCTCGACATCAACTAATGGAAGAATAATCTCGTTATTCATAACGCTTTATTTAATGCAAAGTTCCTATAAAAGGAAAAGATAGTCGTTACACTATTCTGAAAAAGAGTTACAGAATTTAGCTGATGATTCTTTTCCGGACATGCTATAATAGCAACAGGCCTGTAAGTTATACAGGCCTGTTGTCAATAAAAGTTTGAGTTAAACGAACACTACTTACTGTTTGATAAATTTATTGGTGCTTATTAAATAATCGCCTGAAAATTTGACCAGATACAATCCCGGCTTAAGATCTGATACATTTATTTTTAGCGCATTGTTCGTTACAGGTATTACCAAAATAACTTTACCTGCAATATCTAATATTTCGATACGGCTTTCTTTTTTGCTATCGAACAGTCCTTTCAGGTTTATGTTAATGTAATCTGTAGTTGGATTGGGATGTACCTCTACCTTACGGGCATGCTCTTCTGCTATACCTGAAATATCTGTAGGCCAGGCAGTACGAACGGGGTATGTACCCCAATCAGAAACAGCGTACATGCTGTTACATTTTGCACGGATATGTACAAAATATTCTGTACCGGGTTCTAACCCTGCAAACAGCATACTGTTTTTGTGTATAGTAGTGCCGATACCTGTTGGAACAGGCGATTTGGTAATCGCATATTCATATGAAAAGGCTGTTTTTACGGTGTCCCAATAGCCAACAGCAGATGAAGCTTTCACATCGACAAACTTCACTACCGGTATATGGCAAGTGATGAGTGTAGTGAAACTTATCGTTTCCCAGTCTGACGTATCTTTAGCGCCACATATATTACGAACGTGCACATAATACTTTGTATCTTCTGTAAGGCCGGTGAGGGGAACAAATGGTGTAATGGTTGTAACGAACATGGCTCCAGCAGAGCTGGCAGGTGCAGCAGGATTATTGTCTACAACAATCTGGTATCCTAAAGGGTTAAAAATTTCATCCCATGTAAGTTCTGCACTATTAGCTGTTATACTATCAACTTCCAGGCCGGTAGGTAATGTTACACATCTTATACCTATCCTTGCATTTTCTACACCGCTATATGTACCAATACTATCCAATGTTGATATGTGAGTGAGAATATTCCTTATCGTATCGGTTATTCCATTACCAAAATTGTAACCTTGCCAGATGCCGCCGTCACTTGATTTGGCAATTTTAGCATTGTCTTCAGTGCTAATATCTCCCAACCACGGATTTTTATAATAAATAAATGGTGTGTGCTCATAATCATATCCTGAGCCTGATACAGGATCGATGGCTGTATAGAAATACATACGCTCTGTACCTGCAGGCATTGCACTAACCGCTACACCACTATATTGTTTCACGTTTACCTGGGAAGGTACATTAGTGCCCCATGCAATTACGGCTACGGTATCCTGGCCGAAAGTAAACACCTGATTCGTATTAGGTGCAGGCATCGCAGGCTGGGCTATTGCATTAGGAGGTATTGATGTGGGAACAAATTCATAAGCTCCTAAATCGGGTACGCCGTTTTCCCTGGTTCTTGGTCGCGCATTCCCTAATATATCTAAGGTATCTCCCTGCAAATGCATACCTCTTCCGTGCACCGACCAACTGTTTGCATTGGCAGGATCAGGACGATAATCGTTAGCATTAATATCCATATATCCGGGGTCATACGTAAGGCTGTTACTATCCTTCCCTACTGCCGTTCTCCACGTTTGCAAAGAGGTAGTGGAAAGCGATGGCGATGTAGCAGCAAACTTCGTGCTACCGATAAAAGTGTAATAATTGTTATAATCGGCAATAATATTTGAGTTGTTATTTATCTGCACAGCATTTCCGGTACCTACAGTTCTGGAAAAAATATTGTTCATGAAAATGCTATTGCCACTGTATGTGCTGGATTTAGAATTGGGTATATATATAAGATAGTTGGTACTCCCAGTGCTATTACTATGGAAGGTATTATTAAGCATATACAAGTCGCGATAAATACCACTACCTGCACTATACAGATAACTACTACCGCTCGTTTTAGTTGTAATAAGGTTGCTCATATACTTATCATAGGCAGCCTGATAGGCATATAGCGCATATATAGTACCGGATGTACTCTTCAGGTCAAATCGGTTGCCTACAATACCCGCCCCGGTTGCACTTCCATTATAGTTATAATTCTTAAGCCCGTAAATTGTTCCTGTAGTAGTAGTAATATTTACCTCGTTGCCGATAAACAATCCACCATAGTTATAATAGCCGGTATGGTTATTTACTGTACCTGATGTGTTTGAAACATTTATGGTATTATTTTTAGTTACTCCATATAAATATGCCGCCACATAATTATCAATAGTAGTGCTTTTACCCTTCAATGTTATCTGATTGTTTAAAACACTATCCCTTGAGTTGCCATTGTAGTTAATATAATTATACAAATATCCACCACTTGAATGCTCAACATTTAATGCATTATTTTCCGCCCGCGAGTAATAGCAATAGTAGTTCAGCAGTTGTGAGTAGGTACTGCCGGATGTGCTTTTTATAGATACGGTATTATTACGATTGTGTAAGTAATAGGCATACGACAGTCTTACATAAGTGGTAGAAGTATTATTGAATTCTAAATCATTGTTTTCGAATACAACGGTAGCCCCGGGGTTTTGAGATGTATAGTTTATATAGTACAATTGCAAGCCATAAAGCGTAGAACCGGAGGTAACCCGAAATGTATTATTGCTGAAAGAAAAATCGTTATCGCTATAATACATATAAGCACTTCTGTATTGATCGGTAGATGAGCGTTGCAAAGTGTTATTATTGAAACTGAACCCGGAATTGTAATAGGCATAAATACCGTAGTATCCTTTAGTATTTGTTATAAGATTTCCGTGGAAAGTAGTAGCTGTTGCGCATGTAGTGGTACCTGATC
Source organism: uncultured Bacteroides sp. (assembly GCA_902168085.1). GTDB lineage: Bacteria > Bacteroidota > Bacteroidia > Chitinophagales > Chitinophagaceae > Polluticoccus. The sequence continues at coordinate 39,035 of CABHOP010000007.1, read as the reverse complement.
CGCGCCAGTAGATAGAAGTGCCGCCCTCTTGTATTTTATTGTTGATTATTACATTATGCTGGCCTGTAAAACCGTAAGCATACAATACACTGTGGGCTGTACTGCTGGATGTTGTGGTATATCCTTTTAACACACAGTTTCTGATTGTATCATATGAGGCTGTTCCATCAAAATGTACAACGGTACCGTAGCTGCTGTGATTATTGATCAGCGTCAGGTGTGCAAGTGTAATATAATTGGCATCGTCGAAATGTATCACATAGTTACCCGAGGATGTTCCATCTACATCTATAGTAACTTTTGTAGCGTCGTTTGATGCAGATTTTATTACAATTCGATTCGTAGCACTTGCCCCAGAGATATTACCAAATGAAGCACGCCACACACTAGTAGTATAAGTACCATCACTGATGTTTATTACTACAGGGCCATTCACACCGTATGTATTAAGATCGGTAGCAATGGCGCTTAAAGAAGCATACTGTGCTCCTGTTCCGCCTACTGTGTAAACACCACTAAGAGGCTGCGCGAATACCTGAGACCCATGTAATAAACCGATACACAACAAAAAAACATGTAAAATAAAAATGTTCCTATAATTCATAAATAGCTGGTTTACCGCAGTAAGATCATGCTGCTACTGCCTTTGAGTAAGTGTTTGACATAATAAGAGTTATGTCTGTCAAAGTCAAAATTATAGTACACCTTAGGCACCTTACATTAAAGCGACCTTAAAATGACTATTAAAATGTGGTAAACCTTGCTACATTATTAGCAAAGCACTTCATAACACTTGTAAAAAATTACATTTGGCATGGCTTGAAAACAACATATCTACATTAAAGAACTGTTATATCGAACTGATATATAGTACATACTGCCCACATGAAAAAAACATTAAAATTTGCATACAGAAAGCTTCACATGCGTTTCTTAGATTTTAATTTTTATTTAATCAGCAGAACAGGTAACACGAAGCGACATAGATAATTTTACAAAAGCCCGACATATACATGTCGGGCTTTTCTTATTCTACTATATTTATAAGGGCTACTTCACCAGATTACCTTTCTTCAGTTCTTCTCCAAACTGGCGCTGGAAAAGCACCGCATCATTCCTCAGCATTTTGAACAGTTCCGCACCATTCATACCCCTGCGGATGGAGTTGTTGTTGTAAGATGTATAGTAGATATTGCCCCGGGGTGAGCCCACAGCGTATATTACAGCTTGCAGGTTGGGCACTTCAAATATCTTTATCTCACTCTGCATTCCGGCAGAATCTGCTTTCCTTACCATATCCAGTTCTTCAGCTATTTGCTTATCGCCCAGTGCAGCTACCGTGTATTGTTGGTTCCTGTTATTCAGTGCTACCATCGTTACCACATCTGTTCCGTTTATCAGTGGCACCATAGTAACAGGCTCCGGCTGTGTCATATTCTCAGGTGTAATGTTTGAATCAGCACGTACCAGCGCATCCCAATCGATGCCATATTTCATAACAGGTGTACCGGGTGTAGCATTTTTCAGTGCCTCGCGGCTTACCCCGAAGTTCACTTTATCTATAGCGGCCAGCATGTCTTCTTTGGCAGCGGTAGCTGCTTCTGTAGGCGATTTATATTCTTTCGGGGCTTGTTGCTGTGATGTGTTACCATCCTGCCCGTTTGCTTTTTTATCCATATCGCAGCTTGCTGCAAGCATTATAGCTAATGCGGGTATAATATATTTTGCGTATTTCATGACTTTTAATGTTTGTTAGGTGAGCTATTACGGTTTCTTAATGTTATACCAGGTTGTCCAGTGTGTAGCAGTACCTGCTGGGTCTGCATATTGTTCGTAGGTAATGATTCTTTCCTGGCCGGTGCATGGTGCCCATGGGTCGTTGAGCACTACATAGTTGGTACCGTTCAGTGTAAGATAACCTTTTATTACCACTACGTGGCCTACCACACCCGGTGTACCGTAAGCATAGCCCATTGGCTTTTTAGAACAGAATACTTGCTTGCGCAAGTCTTCCCATGACAGTGCTGAAGTTGCTTCATCGCTGGTAAGGCCACACGCTGCCAGCATTATCCAACCTGGCCTGTTACAGTCGTCGATTTTAGGACAACTGGCGTTCGTGCTGCGCGGTGTACAGCAGTTAGTCATGTTAAAACGTTGGTTGGCCAGAGAACATTGTGTAACGGACACACTGAAATGCTGTGCCAGCATTTGAGTAGTGGCGGCCCAACACCAGTTGTTAGTTTCCTGCGGCCTTAATGTATTGGCTACACTACCTGTTATTTCAGGCTTGCAGCAGCTGGTTATCAAAAAGGCTAAAGCTAACACAGGCCATGCCTTCCATATTGAAGTGATTTTCATAATTCCTGATTTTTAATGGTGAATGTTTTAATTACAGTTAGTTTTTTTCTCTCTTATACTTTTTAGATGTTAATGAAATATTTGCTCCGGATGCAAGACAAAAGTACTTCTGACCTATTGCGTGGGCATAAGGAAACGTACTGTAATTGATAAAGAGAATTACGGAAAAATGATGCGTAGAAATACGCAAACCGCGGTTTAAAAATTAATAAACAATGACTATTTAGCACAATAAACTTTTGCATTGGGTTAGCAAGACATCAGGGCTTAACAAGCCTTGATACCCTTTTTAATATATCTTTACTTATCTACCCGAGACATGAACTACAGACAAATAGCACCACCTGATTATCTGAAAGACCACGTCCGTTACTTCTGGATATTAGAAAGTGATGCTGATGATACTTCTGATAAAACATTCAGACCTCTTCCGGATGGTTTGCCGGGTATCGTATTTCAATCAGACAGTGTAGACTTTTATGCAGGCGGTAATAAAATGCCTGATATATACCTGTACGGGCAAACTACAGAACAAACAACCTTCTCTTCGAAAGGAAGGGTAAGCAATATAGGAGTGTATTTTTACCCACATGCCTTGAAAACCGTTTTCGGGCTGAATGCTTACGAGCTTACCAATACATGCCTTGACATTGGATTAATAAAACGCCCTAAACAATCCAGCTTATATGAGCAAATGCTGAATGCGAATACAAATGAAGAGCGCCTGGAGTTATTATGCCATTACATAAGAATGAAATTGGAGCAACAAAAGAGCAATGATAACGTCATGCAACACGCTTTGTCATTAATATACAGAAGTAATGGTGGTATGGCTTTAAAGCAGCTGCAGCAGGAGCTGAAGTTATCGGAACGGAGTATAGAACGAAAGTTTAACCAACAGATAGGCATCTCTGCCAAACTATTTTCTCGTATTTGTCGCTTTCAGTCATCTTTACAACTTCTGCGTAACAATGAGTACAATAAACTATCAGATGTAGCTTATGAAAGCAACTATGCAGACCAATCACATTTCATACGTGCCTTCAAAGAATTCACAGGCATGTCGCCCAATGAGTACCAAAAATGGTCGAACGAAATAGTGGAAAACTTTCCCATTATAAAAAAGTAACCGAGTGTCGGTTTTATTCTATTTTAAGGTTAACGGCTGAATGATTTTTGCTTAAGCAATTAAAGCAATAGTCATGATAGCAATTACAGGCGCAAGTGGCCAATTGGGCCAAGCCACATTGAAACATTTACTGACAAAAACAGAACCGGGCAACATTGTAGCCATTGTGCGCGATGCCCAGAAACTGGAATCATTTTCCGGAACCGGCATCCACATCAGAGTAGCAGACTACAATGACATGGCATCTCTGAAAATTGCACTTACCGGTGTAGAAAAGCTATTGCAGATATCTACATCCAGCATTGGCGAGCAAGCAGCAAGAGAAGAATGGAATGTAGTAACCGCAGCGAGACTGCAAGGTGTAAAACATATTATCTATACCAGCAGCGTAAAGCCACAGGAAAATCATCATTTTTTGTCTGCCAGGCAGTCTTTGAAAACAGAGAATGATATTATAGCCAGTGGAATGACTTATACGTTTTTCAGAAATAGCTTATACTTAGAAACCATACCACAGTTCATAGGTAGCGGGCTGTATGATGGCAACATCCAATTTCCGGCAGGTGATGGCGTGGTAAGCTTTGTATCGCGAATAGATATTGCTGAGGCGTTGAGTATTGTAATGACAGAAAAAAGCCATGAGAACAAAGCATATGAGATAACAGGCGCTGCTGCATTCAGCTTTCAGGATATTGCCACCATATTGGCTAATGAAAAGAAGCTACCTGCTACTTTTACCGATGTAGAAGAGGCAGCAATGAAAGAACAACTGGCAGAACTGCAGATGAGCACTGCAGAAATAGACTGGTTTATGACACTAGCAGGTAGCGTAAGAGCTAACGAATTTTCTCATGTAGATCATACATTGGAAGAAATTTTGCAGCGCAAACCTACAGGGCTTATCGACTTCATTCAAAGCATTTAACATAACAAAGCACCTTGGCTATGCTAACACCTGCAAACATCGTATTAATACTTGCTGCAACCGCAGCAGCGCTCATGGCCGGCTTATTTTACTCATGGTCGTGCTCGGTAGTACCAGGTCTTGCCAAATTATCAGATGCTAATTATCTGGCATCTATGCAAGCCATGAACAAGGCTATACTAAACCCTGTATTCTTTTCTTCGTTCTTCGGCACTTTATTGCTGTTACCTATCAGCACCTTTATACATTACAACTGCGGAGATAGCCAAACTTCCATCCTACTGTTATCGGCAGCTATTGTATATGCAGTCGGGGTGTTTGGCATAACGGTGGCTGGCAATGTGCCACTGAATGATGCAATAGCTGCATTCAACTTAGAGGGTGCATCTGCCGATGCGATGGCGGCCCAACGCAATGCTTTTGAAGCTAAATGGAATATGCTGAACAATATTCGTACGGCTGCCGCTATGCTCTGTTGCATACTAACGATCATTGCCTGCATAGCCAAGCGACCAAGTTAGTTACCATAAAGATAAAGAGCAGCACAACAGTGCTGCTCTTTATCTCTTTTAAATATTACACAGCCATGGATACGCTGTTGTACTTATTACGGTATTCCAGTGGAGATAGGCCTGTTACTTTTTTGAAGGTAGTACGGAATGCTTTGATATCGGAGTAACCTACATCATACATCACTTCGTTCACATTCTTTCGTGTTGCTTCCAACTGCTTTTTAGCAGCTTCCACTTTTACGCGCTGCATGTACTCAGACACGGTGTTCTTGGTTGCTTTCTTGAACCTACGTTCAAAGCTGCGCCTGCCTATAGCAAACATATCAGCCAGTTGGTCTACGGTTGTTTTTTCCTGGAAGTTCGCTTCGATAAACTCCTGTGCTTTGCGCACATGCTCATCTTCATGCTCTTTCTGTCCCTGAAAGATAATAAAGGATGCCTGGCTGTTACGCTCCATTTCTATGGCAAATACTTTAGCACATAATACAGCCATATCATGACCTGCATATCGCTCTATCAAATGGAGTATGAGGTTAAGATACGAGAATGCCCCCCCGCTAGAATAAATACCGTTTTCTGCTGTAATGATTTTTTCCTGTACCAACTGCACCTGTGGAAACATTTTCATAAAATCATTGGCGGCTACCCAGTGTGTAGCACATTTTTTTCCATCCAGCAGGCCAGTAGATGCCAGCAGAAAAGCACCAAGGCACAGGCTGGCTATCTCTGCCCCTTTGCTATGCTGCTTCAGCATCCAGGGCACGAAGGCTTCATTTTCTTCCAATGCCTTTTTCATGTCGCCATCTATGGCGGGTATGATGATGAGATTGGTCTTTTTTACATCCTGCAGCAATGCATCCGCATTTACTGTAAACAGCCCACCACTTACTTTCGTTTCACTTTCGATGCCCACCAACTGTATTTTGAACAATGGCGAGGCGCCTCTCATCTTCGCAAACTGATTTACTTGTGCAAATAATTGTCTTGAGCCTTCAAGACTAGCCAATATGGCTCCTTTGGGAACGAGAATCGATACGTGTACCATACTTCAAATTTAAAGAAATATGTGTGTCGCAAACAACCCCTTTATTTGCCGTACTATCACCCCATCATTATTTGGCAGCCGCAATAGCTTTGTTGTTACAATTATTCATCAGCTTAAAACGACAAAGATGGCAGCAGTAAATCCTTACCTCAACTTCAGTGGCAATACCGAGGAAGCCTTTAATTTTTACAGGTCAGTTTTCGGTACAGAGTTTCAACATATTATGCGGTTTAAAGACATACCCGAAGAAGTGCCTTCACCCGAAAACAACCCCGACAAGATTATGCACATAGCATTACCCATCGGCAATGGCACAACCATATTAGGCAGCGACAGGCCCGACATTTTTGGTACAATGCATCAAGGAGATAATTTCCATATCTCTATTAGTGCAGAAACAGAAGAAGAAGCCACTAAGTTATTTAACGGCCTGTCTCAAGGAGGCAGTGTCACCATGCCACTGGAAAAAGCGTTTTGGGGTTCCCTGTTCGGCATGTTTATAGATAAATATGGCGTGCAATGGATGATAAACTATGAGAACAGTTCATTTTGAAAAGAAATATTGATGTATATGAAACAGATCATGATCCATCCGTACCTGGTATTCCAGGGCAATTGTGCTGAAGCCATGAACTTCTATAAAGATTGCCTGGATGCACAACTTAACCTGCAAACCATAGGTGAATCTCCTATGGCAAAAGAATGGCCGGCACATTTGCAACAGAACATATTGCACGGCACGCTACTGAAAAATGATACAATCCTGCTGATGGCATCAGATATGGGCGAGCCACAGAATGAAAAGGTAAAAAGCCATGTAAACATATCGCTTACCTGCACCAGTAAAGAAGAAATAACAGCGATGTATTCAAAGCTTTCAAGCGGTGGTGTAGCTACCCGCCCCCTACACGATTTTTTCATGGGCACTATCGGCGCCCTGACAGATAAATATGGAATAGACTGGATATTATATTACGGAAACAACTGACCATTTATTATCACTATTAATCACACAGCTATGCTTTGCGCCTTACGAAAAATGAATGTACGAACAGTTGAAGTATTTAAAACCAATATATCAGCACCTATAGATGCCGATATGGTAACCACATTACTACACCGGTATTTCCCGGGCAGCAGGGTAAGTGTGGACCTGGAAGACTGCGATAAAGTGTTGCGGATAGAGGGCAGTAACCTGGCCGCATTACAGGTAATACAACTCGTTTGCAGCAAAGGCTATCATTGCAGCATGCTGGATTAAGCACAAACTTTTCTAACTATCAAATATTACTTATGAAAAAAACGAACATCATCTATTGGGTCTTCACAGCACTATTTGGTGCATTCATGCTCATGTCGGCCATACCCGATATTATGGTAACAGAGGAAGCGCTCACCTTTATGCGTCAGCTGGGATATCCTGATTATTTCATTCCTTTTATAGGTGTGGCTAAGGCATTAGGTGTTATTGCCATTCTCGTTCCAGGTTATCCGCGCATTAAGGAATGGGCTTATGCCGGTTTGTTCTTCGACCTGATAGGCGCTACTTATTCAGCAGCCAATGTTATGCCCAATATTTCGATGCTATTCATGGTGGTGCCATTCGGTTTGGGTATTGGTTCCTATATCTATTATCATAAACGACTTAAAGCTAAAAATGCATAACATGAATACAGAGATCATATCAACACTGGAACGCCAGACACAAGAACTGCTGAATACCATACATACATTCACACCAGACGAGTTCAACACTGTACCATTTGAAGGCAGCTGGACAGGTGGGCAATGCTGCGAACATATTTCATTATCGGAAAAAGGTATGCTAAACCTGCTTAATGGCACTGCTAAACCAAGCAACCGCAAAATAGATGAGAAAGTGCCGGCTACCGAAGCAGTATTTCTGAATTATAATATCAAGATGGAAAATCCCGATTTTAATAACCCATCTGCAGGCCCGCACGATAAAAATGCCATTTATCAATCACTTAAGGAGTCGCGCGGGGAAATTTTAAGTGGCATAAAAGACCTGGATCTTTCCCTCATTTGTACAGATTTTGAGATACCCGGCATGGGTGAATTTACCGGCTTCGAATGGCTTTGGTTCATGTATTGCCATGCTACAAGGCATATCAGGCAATTAAAGAACATATATAGCAAGCTGGAAACTGCTTAAAATTGAGTCATTTTTGCACGCTAAACAAATGTGGATAACTTTTTTAAACATTTGTACAAAAATCAAAAAATCGTGTCTATATTTGAAAAAAAATTAGTTTAGCAAAAAACAGCAATAAAATGGCAGCAGACGACAAACTGAAGGTTTTAAAACTGGCACTCGATAAGATAGAGAAGGATTATGGTAAAGGCTCGGTAATGATGCTGGGCGATAAACAACAGGATAAGATAGATGTGATAAGCACCGGTAGCCTGGGGCTGGATGTAGCTTTGGGTGTAGGTGGTTTTCCTCGCGGACGTATCATTGAGATATATGGCCCTGAATCTTCAGGTAAAACAACGATAGCTATACACACTATAGCAGAAGCACAAAAGAAAGGCGGCATTTGCGCTATTATAGATGCAGAGCATGCTTTTGATGCTTCTTATGCACGCAAGCTGGGTGTAGATGTAGATAATCTTATCATCTCTCAACCGGACTATGGTGAGCAGGCACTTGAAATAGCCGACAGGCTGATATCATCGGGCGCTATAGATGTAGTAGTGATAGACTCTGTAGCGGCACTGGTGCCTAAGGGCGAACTGGAAGGCGAAATGGGTGATAGCAAAATGGGCCTGCAGGCAAGGCTGATGAGCCAGGCACTACGGAAACTGACAGCTACCATCAACCGCACAGGCTGCTGCTGTATCTTCATCAACCAGCTGCGCGAGAAGATAGGTGTAATGTTTGGCAACCCTGAAACAACTACCGGCGGTAATGCACTGAAGTTCTATGCTTCTGTACGTTTAGACATTCGCCGTGTAAGCCAGATAAAGGATGGAGATGTAGCCAGTGGTAACCGTACACGTGTGAAGGTGGTAAAGAATAAAGTAGCCCCTCCATTCCGACAGGTAGAGTTTGATATCATTTTTGGTGAAGGTATCAGCAAAGTAGGTGAAATAATAGATATGGGTGTAGAACTGGGTATACTGCAAAAAAGCGGTAGCTGGTTTAGCTACAACGAAGGTAAAATAGGCCAGGGTCGCGATGCTGTGAAGCAGTTCCTGTTCGATAACCCGGAAGTAACTGCAGAAATTGAAGCCCGCATACGCATGGCACTGCAACCCGCCGAAGCATAATAACTGTTATTCAGATAATTTTTGGGTTAGTATACAAAAAGAAAAGCCCCGGTTTTCCGGGGCTTTATCATTTAGCTTATTTTGATAATTATGATTCAGGATACAGAATAGCCCAAAATTCATTCTTACCATCCATCAGGTCATTAGCCACTTCTTTGACATCGTTAACCGTCAGTTGATCGATCATTTTATCATGTTGCAGCACATATTCGTTATACCTGTTCCAGAAAAGTGATTCAGGAAGTACAATAGACCAGTAGTTATTGTCTTTCACTTCTTCGCGATGTTGCTCATGCCATGTCGCTTTTACTTTCTCCAGGTCCTTAGGGTCCGGGCCATTTTTCTTGATTTCTGCTATCACCTCTTTGGTAGCTTTTATCAGTTTATCTACATTTTCCGGTCCGCAAGGCAATTGGTATTGAATAGAATAATTGTTATATGGATCTTTCTCGAATTGTGCACCAAAACCACCACTGTAAGTACCACCCATTTTCTCGCGCAGTTCTTCTATTACCTTGATGTTCAGAATTTCGGTAAGTGCATCCGCTTTCATTTCCAGCTTTTCGCTGTATGGCCTTTCGCCATAAAAAGAAGCGATGATAAGGCTTTGCTTTTCTTTACCTTTCCTATACTTCAGGGTAGTAGCACCATTTATAGGGCGAACACCATTATCAGTAACCTTTGGTGTTTTGCCGGTTGATGGTAAGCTACCTAAGTAAGTTTCTACCAGCGGCGTTATCTCATCAACTTTTACATTACCAACTATGAAAAATTCATAACCATCGGCATTGCTTACTTCGTTCTTGTAAATCTCCAGAGACCTGTCCAGGTTGATAGCTTCGAAATGTGCAGGTTTAGGGATTGGTTCATCTGCTAATGGATTTTTGTTATATAATGCGCTTACCAGCGTATCAATGAATGAATACTGAGGGTTAGCAGACAGGAATTGCAACTGCATTTTTTGTTTGTCTTTGAAAGCTTTAAATAATGCATCGTCTTTACGCGGTTGCATCAGCTTCAGGTACATCAATTGCAGCATTGTTTCAAAATCTTTCACCGTGCTGGTACCTGATACGTTGGTTGCGTTTTCACCCAAACCGGCACCCGCTTTAATACTCTTGCCTGCAATAACCTTTTCCAGGTCTGTAGGGTTGAAGCTACCAAAGCCCATAGAACCAACTACCGCACCGGCATACTTAGCACTATATTTATCCGCTACACCATAGTTGCTCAAACCACCTTTTTTCAAACCTTTTACGATGATCTCATCGCTCTTGAAGTCGGTAGGTTTAATAGTCACTTTGATGCCATTGCTCAATGTCAGTGTAGTTACACCAAAGTCTTTGTTATCTGTTTTAGAAACCACTTTACCAGGTGTTGGTTTTTTATCCAGCAGGCTGGAAGCTACTTTCTTTTCTTCCATAGCCTTCACTTCCTGGCTAAAGCCTTTCTGCGTCATTGCCAGCAGTTCGGCATCTGTAGGCAACTTGATAGCACCTTGCTCTGGCCCTGTGATGAGTGAGAAGAAATTCATATTGCTCATCCATGCTTTGATGTTGGCATTCATTTCTTCAAGTGTAATCCCCGGCACCATTTGTTTGTAATGCTCATATTCAGCTTCTATACCTGGTATAGGCTCATTTTCAAGGAAGTTGCGAACGTATTCGCCAACGATATTGCCACTTTCTGTGGTGTTCCTTTCGTTATAAGCTTTTTCTATAAAGCTCATAACACCTTTTTTAGCCAGTTCCAGTTCGCTGTTTGTAAAGCCATATTGTTTGGCACGCAGCAGTTCAGCCGTTAGTGCATTCAGGGCTTTCTCCGGGCCATCGGCACCAAAAGATGTGGCTGCACTGAAGTTTTCATAATCGCGTGCCCAACCATCGAAACCTACGTAAGCATAAGGGAACGGAGGATTGCTACTACGTGCCAGGTCGCTCATACGGCGGTTCAGCATTTGCGTCACCAATTGCCTTTCAATATTTTCCCTGTAGTCGCCTACTGTTTTTTCATCCAGTTTTTTCACTGAAGGGAAAATAAGCTGCAATTGGTAGCTGGTAGCTTCTTTATCAGTAAGTACCATGGCTTCTGCAGCTTTACGGGCAGGAACTTCAAACGCTTTACGTTCACGCTCTTTAGCAGGATTTTTCATACCCTCGAAGTGCTTCTTCAGGTATTTCATAGCCGTGGCCTCGTCTATGTCACCTACTATGGCCACAGCCATTAAGTCCGGACGATACCAATCGCTATAAAAACGGCGGATGGTTTCGTATTTAAAGTTTTTCAGGATATCATCCTTGCCTATGGGCAGGCGGCTGGCATATTGAGAGCCCATCATCAGTTTAGGCAGGTATTTATCCAGCATGCGCATTTCAGCACCTTTACCTAATCGGCTTTCTTCCAGTACTACAGCACGTTCGTCGTCAATATCTTTATTAGTAAGCAGTGCATTATGTGCCCAGTCTTCTATTATCTGGAAACCTTTATCCAGGTTACCGGGTTTGTCGGTTGGCACCGGCAGTATATATACCGTTTCATCGAAGCTTGTATAAGCATTCAGGTCGGCACCAAACTCTACACCTATAGATTGCAGGTAACTAACCAACTCGTTCTTAGGGAAGTTTTTACTACCGTTGAAGTTCATGTGCTCCATAAAGTGAGCAAGGCCCTGCTGGTCGTTATCTTCCAGTATAGAACCTGCATTGATCACCAGTCGGAGTTCCACTTTCTTTTCCGGCTTAGCGTTTGGACGGATGTAATAAGTAAGGCCATTGGCAAACTTACCTTTTACAACTTTTGAATCTGTGGGGATAGCTGCTTTCAGGTCTTGAGCTATAGCAGTACTACCATACCCACCCATCAATATCAGCACAGCTAATATCTTGCGCGAGATGTAATGAGAAAAGGGCTTCATAAATTATATGTGATTATTTGAAGAGCAAAAGAAAAGAAAATAGTGCTGAAAAGCTAATGCTAGCGGGAATTTTATGCTAATATGTGTTAAAAAAACAGGGGGATTTCGAGGGGGATCGGGCGATGATAAATTAATACATATCAAATAGCAACCTGCTTAAAGGCAATAACAGCAGGAATGGTTTATCTTAGCACTGGAAAAAACAACGGAAGATATATATGTCATTAATTAAATCTATTTCGGGCATTAGGGGTACTATCGGCGGCAAACCGGGTACAGGTCTTACACCTATAGATGTAGTAAAATTCACTACTGCATACGGCGCCTGGATAGCTAATAAGAATGCAGGAAATAAGATAATCATAGGCAGGGATGGTCGCATATCAGGAGAAATGGTTCGTAACCTGGTGGCATCTACCCTGCAGGGTTGTGGTTTTGAAGTGATAGACCTGGGCCTTAGTACTACACCTACTGTAGAAATGGCAGTAAAGATGGAAAATGCTGCCGGTGGCATTATACTCACCGCCAGCCACAACCCTAAAGAATGGAATGCCCTGAAACTGCTGAATGAGGCCGGGGAGTTTCTGAGTGCAGAAGACGGCCAGTGGATACTGGATTATGCAGAAAATAACGAGCATAGCTATGCGGAGATTGCTAAGCTTGGTACACTGACAACAGACGATACTTATATACAAAAACACATAGACGCTATACTGGCCCATCCGCTGGTAGATGTAAAAGCTATCAGCGATAAGAATTTCAGTATCATCGTAGACCCGGTAAACTCAACAGGGGCTATCGCAGTGCCGCAGTTGCTGAAGGCACTTGGCGTGAACAAGATTACGGTTATCAATGAAGAAGTAACCGGCCGTTTTGCACACAACCCTGAGCCACTACCTGAAAACTTGCGGGAATTATGCCACGAAGTGGAAAAGAAAAACGCCAGCATGGGCATAGCTGTAGACCCGGATGTAGACCGCCTGTGCTTTGTATGTAACGATGGCAGCCTGTTTGGCGAAGAATACACACTGGTAGCTATTGCCGACTATGTGCTTTCTCATAAAAAGGGCAATACAGTTTCTAACCTGTCATCTACACGTGCACTGAAAGATGTAACAGAGAAACATGGTGCCCAATACTTCCCAAGTGCCGTAGGCGAGGTGAACGTGGTTAAGAAAATGAAAGAAGTAGAGGCTGTAATTGGCGGCGAGGGCAATGGCGGTGTTATTGTACCGGAACTGCACTATGGCCGCGATGCGCTGATAGGCATTGCGCTGTTCCTTACACACCTAGCCAAATTCGGGAAGAGTATCAAAACATTACGCGGTACTTACCCCGATTATTTTATATCTAAGAATAAAATAGAGCTGAACGAAAATGTGAACGTGAAAAAGATATTTGAACAGATAAAGAAAAAGTATAAAAATAACCCGATAAATACGGAAGACGGCCTGCGCATAGATTTTGATAATGACTGGGTACACCTGCGTACCTCCAATACAGAACCCATTATACGCATCTACGCTGAAAGCACCAGTGAAACAACATCGAACAATATAGCCAAGCGTATCATGGAAGATATACGTGAAATGATGTTTGCCAATGCATAAGCTATAACTGCACATTGCTTTCCGGTAACAAATATGATGTCGTTATCGTAGGCGGCGGGCTTGGCGGGTTAATGACCGCCGTACTGCTGGCTAAAGAAGGTATGCAGGTATGTGTGCTGGAACGTGACAAACAGATAGGTGGCTGCCTGCAAACCTTTTCCATGCACAAAAAAGTGCTGGATAGCTGTGTACACTATATAGGCGGGCTGGGAGAAGGACATACCTTACATACACTCTTCCGGTATGTGGGCATCATGGATAAGCTTTCTTTGAAACCTTATGATGTAAATGCCTTTGATAAGATAGCATTGGGAGATGAGGAGGTGATGTACCCACATGCACAAGGGTTGGACAATTTCGTAGAGCAACTGCTACCCTACTTTCCCAATGAGCGGCAAGCATTACAGGATTATGTAAAAAACATCACTACTGTCGGCGACCATTTTCCACTATACCGGCTACGGCTGGGTAGTGCGGATGAAAAAGCTGCCGTTAGCAGTTGGAGCCTTACGGAAAAGCTACGCTCCATTACACCTAATGTAAAACTGCAAAATGTATTAGCTGGCAACAACCTGCTGTATGCAGGTGTTCGCGACACTACCCCATTCTACCTGCATGCGCTGGTTACAGAAAGCTATATCCATAGTTCGCATAAAGTGTTGCCGGGTAGTTCACAGATATCTAAATACCTGTGGCAGGTATTGCAACAGCATGGAGGCGTTGTTCATCGCAATACCGAAGTAAAGAAACTATCAGAAGAGCATGGCAGTATACAATATGCAGAAACGGCTGATGGTGAGCGGGTGTATGGCAAACACTTTATAGCTAATGTGGCACCTGCGGTATTGCTGGATATGATAGACAGCAGCCTGATACGCCCAGCCTATCGCAACCGTATAAAAGGATTGCAACAAACCATATCCACCTTTATGCTGAACCTGGTACTAAAACCGGGAACAACGCCTATGTGCCATCACAATGTTTACTGGCATGCAAGCGATGATGTATGGGCTGCAACAGATTATAAACCTGCTGACTGGCCCGCCAATTATGCTGCCTTTTTTACAGAAGATGAGCAAAACCCGGGGTATGCAGAAAGCGTATCCCTATTGAGCTATATGCATTATGACGAAGTGCTGCCCTGGGTGCATACTACAAACCGCACAGGCGAAGAACATGAGCGTGGTGAAGCATATGAAGCTTTTAAAAGGAACAGAGAGGAAAAACTGCTAACCATCTTATATCAACGCCTGCCGGAACTGAAAGGTAATATAGTAGCACAAAGCAGTGCTACCCCATTGACTTACAGGGATTATACAGCGACACCCAAAGGTTCATTATACGGTATTCTTAAAGATGTAAATCGCCCGAATGAAACGACCATTGCTACCCGCACCCGCATACCCAACCTGCTGCTTACAGGGCAAAACGTGAATATGCATGGCGTACTTGGGGTAAGTATTACCGCTGTAGCCACAGCGGCAGAACTAGTAGGTATGGAGCACTTGTTAAACAAGATAAAAGGCTAAAACATTCCCTCGCATAAGCCATTTGCATTCAAGCTTTCACAAAAAACATTACAGTAATTACACTTCCTTTAACATATCCTGCAGTGGCTGGCATAGTCTTTTACCTCTTATAATAACGACGATGTATGAAGCAAACAATTTGCATATTGACACTAGCGCTTACTAGCCTTGCGGCCCTCGCACAAACTGGCCGCACCACGCAAGACAGCACAAAGAGAACACCATTTGTAAAAGAACTGCCGCGTGACACGGCTAAATATAAGATGCCCATACAAAAGGCAGATACAATGAAAAGTAATATGCCGGTAGTGGCTCCGGATAAAACGAAAGTTCAGCCCAAGTAGTTAAAACTTTCGGCTGAAAAATAAGAGGTTCCGCATAATGCGGAACCTCTTTGCATATAGTAAAAGCAGATTGGGATTACCAACCCAACAGGTAGGCAAATATCAGTGGCGCTACTATTGTAGCATCGCTTTCTACAATGTACTTTGGTGTATTGATATCCAGCTTACCCCATGTAATTTTTTCATTAGGCACAGCCCCACTGTATGAACCATACGACGTAGTACTATCGCTTATCTGGCAGAAGTAGCTCCAGAAGGGCACATCATGCCACTCCAGGTCCTGGTACATCATAGGTACTACGCATATTGGGAAATCACCCGCTATACCACCACCTATCTGGAAGAAACCAACACCCTTGCCACCGCTATTCTGACGGTACCAATCGGCCAGCCACACCATATATTCTATACCACTCTTCATGGTGCTGGCTTTCAGCTCGCCCTTAATGCAGTATGATGCAAAAATGTTACCCATAGTACTATCTTCCCATCCCGGCACAACGATAGGCAGGTTCTTTTCAGCCGCCGCTATCATCCAGCTATGCTTAGGGTCTATTTCATAATCAGGCTTCATTACCTCACTCAGTAATAGTTTGTACATATACTCGTGTGGAAAGTAGCGCTCACCCTTATCTTCCGCATCCTTCCATATTTTATGTATGTGGCGCTGAATACGGCGGAATGCTTCTTCTTCAGGTATACACGTATCAGTAACACGGTTGAAACCACCTTCCAGCAGTTCCCACTCATCTTGCGGACTCAGGTCGCGGTAGTTTGGCACGCGCTTGTAGTGTGTATGCGCCACCAGGTTCATTATATCTTCTTCCAGGTTGGCACCTGTACAGCTGATGATAGCAATTTTATCCTGGCGTATCATTTCAGCCAGCGATATGCCTAATTCGGCAGTACTCATAGCACCCGCCAATGATACCAGCATTTTGCCGCCTTCCAGCAAATGCGTTTCATAGCCTTTAGCCGCATCTACCAGCGCAGCAGCGTTGAAGTGGCGGTAATGATGTTGAATGAACTGAGAAACAGGACCTTTATTCATTTCAGATTATTATTTGTGGTTTGAATTAGTTGCTTGCAGAGGCGCAAAGATAGCTTTTGTTGTCAACATTGTCTTGTTATCTGCCCAGCGCCAAAACAAAAGCATGCACATTTACAGTGCATGCTTTCAGTATTATAGATTACAGATTAAGCTACTTGTTCGCCTTTAGCTACAAATTTCTTTATCCATTCTGTGGTCATTGATTTAGGACGTTCGATAGGGAAGCCCAGTGCCCTATCCCAGCACAGGCTGGCCAATACACCCAGTGCGCGGCTCACACCGAACAATACCGTGTAGAAATCTTCCTCTACTAAACCGTAGTGCTTCAGCAGTGCACCTGAATGCGCATCTACGTTAGGCCATGGATTTTTGATTTTACCTGTATTTTCCAATATCGGGGGTGCTACTTCATACACATTCCATACTGTCTTTACAGTCGGGTCTTCAGGGCAATGCTTCTTGGCAAATTCCATTTGTGCTGTAAAGCGAGGGTCTGTTTTACGTAATACTGCGTGGCCATAGCCCGGTACTACTTTACCGGCAGCCAGTGTATCTTTTATGTATTGTGCTATCTGGTCTTTGCTTGGCTCTTGCGTACCCAGGTTTTCCTGCAGTTCTTCTATCCAGCGGATAACTTCCTGGTTGGCCAGGCCATGCAACGGACCAGCCAGACCGGTCATACCGGCTGCGAAAGACAGGTAAGGGTCGCTCAATGCAGACCCTACCAGGTGTGTAGCATGTGCCGATACATTACCACCCTCATGGTCTGAGTGGATGGTAAGATACAAGCGCATCAGTTCTTTAAAACCATCATCATCAAAGCCCAGCATGTGTGCGAAGTTGGCGCTCCAGTCGAGCATGCCATCCGGTTGTATATGCTCACCGTTTTTGTATTTGCGGCGATAGATATATGCAGCAATGCGAGGCAGGCGTGCTATCAGGGTCATGGTATCTTCGTACACATAGTCCCAATATTCTTTTTTACTGATACCTTCTTCGTATGCTTTAGCAAACCTTGATTCTGTTTGCAGTGCCAGTACCGCTATGCAAAACTGTGTCATAGGGTGCGTAGATGCAGGCAGTGCCTCAATAGTAGCAAATACGTGATTGGGCACGTGAGAGCGGCGGGCCCATACTGCCGATACATGTTCCACATCTTCCTGCGTAGGTACATCGCCTGTCAGCATCAGGTAAAACAAGCCTTCCGGCAGCGGTTCACTACCACCTTCAGCATGCGGCAGTTTTTCCCTTAATTCAGGTATGGAGAAACCACGAAAGCGTATCCCTTCGTTAGAGTCCAGCAAAGATGTTTCGGTAATCAAACCTGGTATACCGCGCATACCCTGGTATGCCTGTGCAACGGTTACTTTATCCAGCACCATGTCGCCATGTTGTGCCACAAGTTTTTTTATCTCTGCCTGCTGTACATCAGCTATCTCTTTGAAGCGGTCTTTAACGTAGCCCATAAAATTATTTCAGGTTTAAATAATACTCTTTGGAAAGGGTTATCCTTTTTTTGCGCATCCAAAGGTAATGAATGCGCATAAGTTTCTGAAGGGTTAATAGTAAAATAAACTAAAAGCTATATGGTGTGCCTATTTCGCTATTAAAACAAAATATCACAACTAAATAAATCGCATATCATTTACAGTGGATCATACTTATCTCTACCCCGCTGCCAAAGGCATCCTTTACGCGCTGAGCATGGGTATCGGTCAATATTACCTGGCCGAAGTCGTCTGTTCGTATTAGTTTCAACAATGCCTCCATGCGGCTTTGGTCCAGCTTCTCAAAAACATCATCCAGCAACAGTATCGGCAAATGCCCCAATTGCTGTGACAGATAACGGTATTGTGCCAGTTTTAAGGCAAACAGAAAGCTCTTCTTCTGCCCCTGTGAACCGTAATTTTTTATAGGTGCATCCTGCAACACAAATAACAAATCATCTTTATGAATACCCCTTAAAGTGCGCTGCAGGCGCATATCGTGCTGCAGGCTTTCATCCAGCAGCAGGCTCAGCGCTTTTTTCAGCAAATCACTTTCATAACTAACATTTATCCCTTCTTTACTACCGGAGATCTGTGCATAAAAATCATTCAGCACCGGCAGGAAGGCCGTCAGGAAACGTTTACGGCACTCATGTATATAAGTGCCATCAGCAGCAAGTTGCTGGTTATAATATTCCAGTTCCATATAGTTAGGTGCTGCTATGTTGGCATGCAGTTTCAGCCATGCATTTCGCTGCATCAGTACACGCTGGTAGCGCATCAGGCGCTCCAGGTATTCCTTGTCTGTTTGCCCCAATATGCTATCTACCCATTTACGGCGCTGCTCACTACCATCGTTTATCAGCTCCATATCGTCCGGGGCTATCATCACAGCGGCGTATTTGCCTATATGGTCGGTTGGGCGCTCATACTCTACCCCGTCAGCAAATATTTCCTTTTTCCCCTGTTTCCACTTGCAACTAATGGTTTCTGTCCGCTCCTTTTGCTCAAAAACCCCTTCAACCCTGAACCCATCGGTACCCTTCTGCACACAATTTTGCTGGTAAGCACTGAAATAACTTTTAGTATAGCACAGGTAATATACCGCATCCAGCAAATTGGTCTTTCCGCTGCCATTCAGCCCTGTAATACAGGTAACTGCGGCCGGGAAACTGAAGGTGCCGGATGCATAATTGCGAAATTGCAGTAATGTTATTTTCTTAATTGTAGCCAAGCAGGGAAAGGAACGAAAGTTTTTATAAATTCGCACAAATTTAGAAAAACAGTGCAGACTCCATTCGGAAAAGAAACATATCTATACTGGTACGAAATAATGCTGTTGCTGCGTCGCTTTGAAGAAAAGACCGGCCAGCTATACGGCATGCAGAAAATACGTGGCTTTTGCCACCTATACATCGGCCAGGAAGCCGTTGCTGCCGGTACCATGACTGCCATCCGCGATGATGACAACCTGATAACTGCGTATCGCGACCACGGTCTGGCTATTGCTAAAGGCATGAATCCTAATGAGTGTATGGCCGAGCTGTATGGTAAAGCTACAGGCTGCACCAAGGGTAAAGGTGGTAGCATGCACTTCTTTTCTAAAGAAAAACGCTTTTTTGGCGGCCACGGTATTGTTGGCGGCCAGATAGGTTTGGGCGCAGGCATTGCTTTTGCCGACCAATACCTGGGCAACGACCGTGTAACGGTTTGTTACTTTGGTGATGGTGCTGCACGCCAGGGCTTGCTGCACGAAACCTTCAATATGGCTATGCTGTGGAACCTGCCGGTAGTTTTCGTGTGCGAAAACAACCACTATGCTATGGGTACTTCAGTAGAGCGTACTTCTAAAACACTTGACATTTACCGCCTGGCCGATGCATACGATATGCCCGGCGATAGCGTAGATGGCATGAGTTGCGAAGAGGTGCACAAAGCTATGGAACGTGCTGTGAAACGCGCACGTGAAAAGGGCGGGCCTACTTTCCTTGAAATAAAAACATACCGCTACCGCGGCCACTCCATGAGCGACCCTGCAAAATATCGCTCTAAAGAAGAAGTAGAAGAGTATAAAGAAAAAGACCCCATCAACCAGGTGCTTAAAACCATTATGGATAACAAATGGGCTACTGAAGCGGAAATAGAAGCTATCAACGAAAAAGTACGCAATACGGTAGAAGAATCCGTAAAATTTGCCGAAGAAAGCCCATGGCCGGATGACAGCGAAGTGTATAAGGATATATATGTTGACCAAAACTATCCGTACATTACAGATTAAATCTGCTGAAAAAGAGCAACTTTAAAAGAAACGGCTTATTTTAAGCCCCCAATCACAGTAAATAGTAAAATTTATAAATACCTAAATGGCAAATACAGTAAGAAATAACCCCAACGTAGCAAAAGAAACTACCATTGAGGATACCAAAGCCCTTAACAATGTGATGGGCATGTATGAAAACAACAAAAAGCGCATCAATACCATCATTACAGTAGTATTAGCTGCTGTAGTGGGTTACTTTGCTTATACCAAACTGTATAGCGAACCACGCAATACAAAAGCTGCTACTGCTATTTCTTTTGCACAGCGCTATTTTGAAGCAGACTCCCTGAACAAAGCGCTGAATGGCGATGGACAGCACCTGGGCTTCCTGAAAATAATGAAGAAATACAACGGTACACCTACTGCAAACCTTTGCCACTACTATGCAGGTATTTGCTACCTGAACATGGGCGATGCTAAAAATGCCATTAAACACCTGGAAGATTTCGATGGCCGCGGTTCACTGGTTACTTATGCTGCTGCAGGTGCACTGGGCGATGCATATATGGAAAACAACAACACTAAAAAAGCCATAAGCGCATACGAAAAAGCCATAGCCAACAAAGACGATATGATGCTGACACCATTATACCTGTTTCGTCTGGGCCTGGCAGAAGAGCTGAACAATAATACAGCTGCTGCCAAAAAATACTATCAGCAAGTAAAAGACGAGTATCCGCAAAGCATGCAAGCCCGCGATATTGAAAAATACCTGGGACGTCTTGGCGAACACGATTAATATCTAACTCTTTTTAACCTCCCCTTTTTACCTTTACGGGCAAAAAGGGGATTTTTATTTTTATGGCACAATCATCCAATAGCACTTCCCTGCTCAATACCAATGCCCTGAGCACATTACAAACACCACGTGTAGCCATTGTATATACCGAATGGAATGAGCCTATCATCAATGAGCTGGTACATGGTTGCGAAAAAGTCGCAAAAGAGTTCCATACGCACATCGTACACAAAACCATCGTACCCGGTGCCTTCGAGATTCCTTTTGCCTGCAAACAGATATGGGAACATTATCATACTAAAGAAAATGCCCCCGAAGCTATCATCGCATTCGGCACAGTGATACGCGGCGGTACCCCGCATTTCGATTATGTATGCAAAGCGGTAACAGAGGGCATCACGCAACTTAACCTGACACTGCCTATACCTGTTATATTTGGCGTACTGACGCTGGAAAATGAGGCACAAGCCTGGGAAAGACTGGGTGGCATACACGGCCACAAAGGTGAAGAAGCGGCCATTGCTGCCCTGAAAATGATACAAAACAGCCGCAACTTAAAGCACACAACAAATTAATTATATTAGCCGTAAATCCTCCTCTTGCAATGCCTAAAGTTCAGCTTTTCATTCCCTGCTTTGTAGACCAGTTGTACCCACAAACGGGTATGAACATGGTAAAGATTTTGGAAAAGCTGGGCTGCGAGGTAAGCTATAACAACAAGCAAACCTGTTGCGGACAACCGGCCTTCAATGCTGGTTATTGGGAAGATACCAAGGCAGTGGCACAAAAATTCTTGCACGATTTTGATGGTGTTGGATACATTGTTGGCCCCAGCGGCTCCTGCACAGGCTTTGTGCGGAACTATTACAGCAAGATGCTGGAAAACAGCACCGAGCACCTGCTAAGCAATAAGGTGCGCAATAACATGTACGAATTCACAGAGTTTCTTACCGATGTGCTAAAGATAGATGACGTAGGCGCTGTGATGCCGGGTAGAGCAACGTACCACGATGCCTGCGGTGCCTTACGCGAATGCAGCATCAAAGCAGGGCCACGCCGGCTATTACAAAATGTAAAAGGGCTGGAGCTGGTAGAAATGAAGGAATGCGAAACCTGCTGTGGCTTCGGTGGCACCTTTGCAGTAAAGTATGAGCCTATATCACTTGGTATGGCACAAACCAAAGTGCAAAGTGCATTGGAAACCGGCGCTCAGTATATGATAACGACCGATGTATCGTGCATGATGCATATGCAGGGCTACATCAGCAAAAATAACCTGCCGATACAAACAATGCACATTGCCGATGTGCTGGCAAATGGTTGGGAGTAACTATTTCCTGATAAGCGCCAGTTGTATAGCTGTTCCTGGTATTTTATCAAGGCCCAGGTTGTGCCACGATGCTGTCATTGCATCCAGCTTAGGCACCATATCTTCTCCCCCAAAGTCGTAACATTCGTTAAAACCAAGGTTGTCAAACATCACCTTTGCTATCTGTTTGCTGCGCACATCATCACCCGCCAGAAAAATATCCATAGCATCTTTCTTTAATAGCCGACTGGAAAATGTTTCACAGCCATTACAGCTATAACACTTTACAATGCGTTGCGAGCCTGTAATAGCTTTTATAGCACTCAATGTATTACTGGCCGGCCCTGTTGTTTCATAAAAGCTGGTGCAGTCTATCACTACTTTCTGCTTCACATCATCTACCCGGTAAGCTATTTCCCTCACTTCACTTTCCTCTGTAGCAATAAAGATGATATCGCAGGCAGTGGCTGCTTCTTCTATGCTTACATGCTGAATATCGTAAAAGTTGTAGAGGAAATTGTTGTAGGCCATAGCATCCTTAGTGCTGCCTACCCATACATGGTGGCCCGATGCTGCCAGGCCTATTGCCAACGATTCATTAATGCGCCCATTACCTATTATAGCAATGTTCATGCTGGCGAAAGAACGGTAATACATATACGATTCAAGAGGGGATTTGGAGCGCAATATCGGATGGTTTTCCGATGCTACGAGTGATTTATATCATCATTTTTTCTAAATTATTTTATTTAAACTATTATCGCTTGTTTTACAATTGCATATATAGTTCTTCCCATATAAAAAAACCGTCACGGTCGTGACGGTTTTTTGTAAATATCTGTTTGGGTTTAGCTTAAACCAATGAAGCATCCAGTGTTATTTCACAATTGTATGCCTTAGAAACAGGGCAGTTTGCCTTAGCATCAGCAGCGCATTCCTGAAATTGTTCAGGAGTAATACCCGGTATTTTAGCTTTCAGTGTCAGCTCACTTTTAGTAATGGCACCGTTATCCAGTGTTATAGCACAATCTGTATGTATTTCTTCAGCTGTGAAACCTGCACCGGCCAATATAAATGCCAGCTTCATGCTGAAACAGCCTGCATGTGCTGCTGCCATCAGTTCTTCAGGATTAGTACCCACACCGTCTTCAAACCTTGTTTTGTAAGAATATTGTGCATTGCTCAATACAGTGCTTTGTGTGCTCAAAGTACCATTACCTTCTTTTCCTGAGCCGTTCCATACGGCAGTAGCGTTACGTTTCATAAATGTAGACGTCGTTTTTGTTAGGCTCCAAAGGTAAGGTGCTGCCTGCATTAAACCACCTGTGTTTTTGTTATACTTATATCAATACTTCATCGTCATTTTATAAGCTCATGCCGCTTCACCATTGAACATTATCATATTTTCAAAATTATTTGAAAGTTTATTTTATGTGTTCGTTAATATTTCTGCTTTGATAACCGATGGGTTTCATTATTTTTGCACTCCAATTCCCAAAAAAATTTCATGCAGCCTTCCGTAAAGATATTCTCAGGCACCGGTTCTACTTACCTGGCCGAGCAGATAGCTAAATCTTTTGGTAAAAAGTTAGGTAGTCTTACCATACAGAAGTTTAGCGATGGCGAATTTCAACCTGTATACCAGGAATCTATTCGCGGCGATTATGTTTTCCTCGTCCAGTCAACATTTGCACCGTCAGACAACCTGATGGAACTGTTGATGATGATAGATGCTGCACGCCGCGCTTCTGCGGGTTATATCACGGCAGTTATCCCTTACTTTGGCTTTGCCCGCCAGGATAGAAAGGATAAACCAAGGGTTTCTATCGCATCGAAATTGGTGGCTAACCTGCTGACTACTGCCGGGGCAGACCGTGTAATGACTATGGATCTGCACGCCCCTCAAATACAAGGTTTCTTTGATATACCTGTGGACCACCTGGACGCATCGGCAATATTTATCCCATATATCGAAAAACTTAAGATGGAAAACCTTATCTTTGCGTCCCCCGACGTGGGTAGTACCAACAGGGTGCGCGAAGTGGCCAAGTATTTTGAGGTGGACATGGTAATATGTGATAAGCAACGCAAACGCGCCAACGAGATAGCTGCTATGACGGTGATAGGCGATGTAAGCGGCAGGCACGTAGTATTGATAGATGACATCTGCGATACGGCCGGCACCCTCAGCAAATCGGCTGCAATATTGAAAGAGCGTGGTGCATTGTCTGTACGCGCCTTCTGTACACACCCGGTACTAAGTGGCAAAGCATACGAAAACATCCAGAATTCAGAGCTTGAGGAACTGGTAGTATGCGATACCATCCCGCTGAAAGGAGAATGTTCTAAAATAAAAGTATTGCCAACGGCAGAACTTTTTGCAATTGCCATCCGCAATACATTTGAGAACAAGTCTATCAGCTCTTTATTTATTCATAATAAGAAATAGGTTGATTACCAATCAGCTTATTCATTATAACGACTGTTTAAACAAAAAAACCTGTCCGGCACAAATGCCGACACCTTAATTATTAACTACCATTTCAACGTCCGTATGTTTGACGGGTATACGCACGGTGTTGAAAGAACAAAACACTAAAAATGAAAAGTGTAAAAATTGAAGGTAAAAGCAGAAGCGAACACGGTAAAAAAGCTACCCGCAAAGTTCGTTCTGAAGGTGATGTTCCTGCTGTAATCTATGGCGGTAAAGAAACTATCCATTTCAGCGCACCAAACATAAGTTTCCGTCCGCTGGTGTACACTCCGGATTTCCAATTGGCTGAAGTATCAGTTGATGGTAAAACTTACAACTGCATTCTGAAAGACCTGCAGTTTGATGTACTGACAGACGAACTGAGCCACGTAGACCTGCTGGAACTGGTGGAAGACAAAAAGGTTGTTGCTAACCTGCCACTGAAATTTGTAGGTCAGCCAGAAGGTGTTAAAGCCGGTGGTCGCCTGGAAGTAAAAGTTAAGAGCCTGAAAGTGCGCACTTATCCTAAATTCCTGTCTGAAAACATCGAGGTAAACATTGAAAGCTTGCAACTGAACGGTAACGTACGCGTTGAAGATGTGAAAGCTGAAAACATTGAGATCATGAACTCTCCTCGTATTCCTGTAGCATCTGTAGTAATGACACGTGCCCTGAAACAAGCAGAGAACACAGAAACAAAAGGCAAGAAATAACATTCTTCCCTTCAAAATATCTGGATAATAGTTAGCCCCGGCAAATGCCGGGGCTACTCTTTTTGTTGTGGGTTCTTAGCTTCGTATTTACATTATTATTTTACTATGCTTACCGGTGTTACAGACTGGTTGCCTGCTGAGCGTACAATGCAGTAGTACACACCGCTTGATATACCTGTAGTATTTATCTGTACAGAGCTGGTACCTTGTTTTGCTGTAGCCGTCCATATCTTCTGCCCTGTTATTGACACTATGCTCACTTCCACATCAGATGCGGCAATGTTTGAAGTCCATGAAACATTTATCATATCGCTGGCAGGGTTAGGATATACTTTTACATCACCGTTTGTAAATGACCTGTCATCTACCCCTACATTAAAGAACTGCCTGTACAGGTTTACACCACCCAAGGTATTTCCTATTACCATATCATACATACCGTTGCCATCTATATCCGCTACTGCAGGCGCAGCGCGCTCGCGCACTTTTATATTGCTATAAAATGAATCTACCCTTTTGTAGCCTGTGGTTTTGCCCCCTGCCAGGCCATCATATTTATACAGTATACCATTCCGGCTACCTATTAACAGGTAATCTTTACCACTATCATCTATTTTACCAATATACGGCATTACATAAGTGTACAACTGGTTCTTCTCTTTTATAATAACACCTCCCAGCGTATCTGTTATTTTTTGCAGGTTTGCTACACCCAGCAGGGTACCTATATTCTTATAATACCACAGCTTGCCTATTTGGCTGCCGATAATTAAGTCTTTTTTACCATCATTATTAATGTCATAGATAACAGGAGCTGCATAATCTCCTACATCTATAATCGCCGAACCTGCATCGCGCATAATTACCGGTTGATACCATTCCGGTGTAGCAGTACCTGTTGTAGCACTGTTCTTATAAATCATCAGTGTGCCGTCATTCTTGCCTATTACCAGGTCATCTTTGCCATCGCCATCCAGGTCGCCTATTGCCATAGCTGCACCGCGGATATTCAGAGTATCCATGTTAAGGAAGTCAGTAGTTCGCAGGTCGAACCTCGGGTTATTAGTAGTGCTGGTATTCTCATAATAAGTCACACTTGTACGCAGGCTGCCATCTGCCTGGTAGTAACCATCAGAACCAATAAGCAGGTCTGGCTTCCCATCTTTATTATAATCGTAGAAATAAGGAGAAGAGCCCGTACCAATATCTATCATATCTTCTATAAACAATGAATCCATCTGGTAACGGAAGTTGGGACTGGCATCATTACCTATATTTTTGAAATAAGCAAGGCACCTGTAATTTTCAGATCCTTCTGCAAATGGTGCCACCAAAATATCCCGGTCACCATCATTATCTATGTCTTCCCAAAATGCCATTGGGAAAGTGGTCATATGCAATTCATGTCCATCATGAGAGTTCCATACGGTATCCTGGTGTATGATGGTATCAATCGGGTAATTCAAATCTTTTTTACCGTTGATAGTTAACTGCAGTTCAGAGAATGATACGTTACCATTCAGTATGTCCATATCTCCATCGCCATCATAGTCTATCATGCAAAGTGTGTTACCACTATGTGTAGTTTTATTGCCGCTACCTTCATCCGGCGCATCGCAACCTTTACAAGTAGTACCAAAAGTTGATGAAGAGCAGTCCCAAGCCAATCGTAGTGCCCTTTCATACCCTTGAGCAGTTTTTCCCCAGCAATTATCTTTTACGCATATAGGAATACTATCTGTTATTTTACTTTCCTCTACCTGGCAACCTCTGTAAAACGCAATAAAAACACCGTTTATATCATATGATAAGAAGTCAAGATCCTGGTCACCATCCAGATCGCCAATTGTAGGTATATCACCCGGCGATACATAAGCATTGATCATACCCGAATTTTTCAGGAAATACCACAACCCTTCCATATCACCATTCACAGGGTCCCTTCTGAATTTTATCCTATCAAAGGTCAACTGGTTGTTGTCATTATAAACACCTTTATATGGGGTAATGCCATAAGCGCCACGATGCACCATATCCGGTACGCCATCACGGTTATAGTCTACTATCTTCAGGTAATCATTTACAGGTGGGAAATTCGCTTCGTATTCAGGGCGATAAACATACTTGGGGCTACCGGGTACTGCACTTTCATTAATGAAGGTTTTAGGGCTGTTACCCATCTGGTCTTTATCATAGATGATCAGGTCTTTAATGCCATCCTTATTTAGATCGGCCATGGAAACCTGAGGGTTGTTGGTACCACCACACCATGCCATGCTTTTTTCCTTAGCCCCAGCATATATCTTCACAGAATGATCTTGCAGGTATATCTGGCCGGGCGCAAATTGGGCTTGCGCCGATTGACTGAAAAAGCATAGCGCAGAGAGTAGAATGGAAGGGTACTTCATAAGTGGGTATTTAGTAATGAATAAATCAAGCTATTTAAAGTTACGAAAACCAATCGTCACAGGCGTGTAATTAAACACATTACACCATTAATTACAGACAGCTTTATTTTTTTAAAGGCGAGTTGGGCTCCATTAAAAAGTGGTTAAAAACAAGCTTATCAGCCAAACCCGGTAACAACTTGTTTATCAGTACGGTAAGCTTTCCTTGCAATGTCATGATAATGGTGCGTTTTCGCTTTTCCACGCCATTTAATATTATCGCTGCGCATCGCTCTGCACTCATTAGTTTGCCTTCATCCAGCGGTGTCTCACCCTGCTGGCTGCCATCAGCACTACGGGCTACATTACGGATATTGCTGGCCGTAAAACCGGGAGAAACCCACATTACATGGGCGCCGGTATGCAACAGTTCTGTACGCAACCCCTCCAGGAAACCTTGCATAGCAAATTTGGATGCCGAATACCCTGTGCGGGCAGGCAAACCACGAAACCCGGCAATAGATGATACACCCACTATTACCCCTTTATTTTCCCTGATGGAAGTGACGGCAGCTTTGGTAGTATACACCGTCCCCCAGAAGTTGATGTCCATCAATTCGCGCAGCACCGTTATATCCAGGTCTTCAAACATAGCACGCATACTGATGCCGGCATTATTTATCAGCACGTCTACCCTGCCCCATTTTGCTACGGCACTTTGTATGAAGTTATTGCAGTCCGCCTCTTTGCTAACATCAGCTGCTACAGTCAGTGTATTCCCTTTATTGGAATTTTGTGGCAAAGAAGCCAGCAGTTTTTCGAGATTGCGGGCACAAACCGCTATTTTTGCGCCACGGTTCAGGGCTTCAGCTGCAAGTGCAAGCCCGATGCCCGAAGAAGCCCCCGTGATGGCTACTACTTTATCCTTTAATGTGTACATGAAGTGTGAATGTAAAGAAGGGTAAAGTTAACTTTCATCTATACACCTTGCTACACCCTGAGAAAGATATACACATTTGTGGGATAAATAACTAATAACAAAGCTGTTGACTCGGCACGATATTTTATATTTTCACTTTTACACACTCATAATTAAACTAAGATGAAAGTTTTGATTATCATGGGCTCTGCTACAGACGAGAGCGTAATGAGCGAAAGCCAAAAATGGCTGAATTGGTTTAACATCGAAAACAACATGATCGTAGCATCGGCACACCGCAACCCCGATAAGGTGCGCGAGCTGATGGTAACAGCAAAAGATAATGGCTACGGCGTGGTGATAGCAGCGGCAGGTATGGCTGCAGCATTGCCCGGCGTATGTGCTGCCTACACATCTTTGCCTGTATTGGGTGTACCACTGGATGGCGGTTTGTCAGGTGGTATAGATGCCTTGTACAGCATCGTGCAAATGCCAGCAGGCCTACCGGTAGGTACGCTGGCTGTAGGTAAGGCCGGTGCCCGCAACGCGGCTGTTATGGCGGCGCGTATCATCGCTCTTAGCAATCCTGAGGTTGCTAAACGCGTGGAAGAATTTAAGGCGAACGAATACCGGATTTGATAATTCGATAACATCCGCAACTGGCGGATACTGTAATTTAGATTCAGGTAAAGCTAAAACAGAAGACACATTGACAGAAGCTATCATCAACCTCGACACAGTTAACCCCATCGAATTTTTTGGCGTTAACAACAGCAAATTTGACATACTGAAACGTAAGTTTCCACTGCTGAAAATCTTATCGCGCGGTACGCAGATAAAGCTATCCGGGCAGGCTGATGAAGTAGCGAATGCAAGGGGCCGCATAGGCCAGCTCATTAAATACCTGGAGCGCAACGGGCATCTTTCGGAGAATTATTTTTCAGAAATACTTGGGGAGGAAGATGGCAACGAAACTGCGGTTGTGGAAAATGAGAACAATAACGACATTCTTGTTTTCGGCCCCAACGGTAAGGTAATACGTGCCAAAACCCAAAACCAGAAGCTCATGGCATCGGTATCAGAGAAAAACGATATCATATTTGCCATAGGGCCTGCCGGTACGGGTAAAACCTACACCGCAGTAGCACTGGCCGTACGTGCCTTGAAAAACAAGGCCGTACGTAAAATAATCCTGACCCGCCCCGCGGTAGAGGCCGGCGAAAGCCTTGGTTTCCTGCCCGGCGACCTGAAGGAAAAGATTGACCCTTACCTGCGTCCATTGTATGATGCGCTGGACGATATGATACCCAGCGATAAGCTGAACTACTATATGGCTAACCGTATAATAGAAATAGCACCGCTGGCATACATGCGCGGCCGCACGCTCGATAATTCATTCATCATACTGGATGAGGCCCAGAACTCTACCGACCTGCAGCTGAAAATGTTCCTGACACGTATAGGTGCCAGCGCCAAGGCCATCATTACGGGCGACCTGACGCAGGTAGACCTGCCGAAGAACCAGAAATCCGGCCTGGCAAAAGCATCGCGCATATTACAAGGCATAGAAGGCATAGCCCACATACAACTGGACGAAGCCGATGTGGTGCGCCACCGCCTGGTAAAACACATCATACGTGCCTACGACAAGGAGCAGGCACGCGAAGAGGAGCAGGAAGAACAAAACAGGGAACAATACCGCAAATTGGGAAGACCTGAGAATAGATAGTATTCTGTAAACAAAGTATAAAGGCAGCCATCAAAAAAGATGGCTGCTTGTTTTATATATGTAACCCGGTGAAGGCGTGACAAATGGCACCTGCACCAGTTCGCTGGTTAAAAGTTTATAACAATATTGGTACGATATTGATAATAGTTGCGCAGCATATAGAGCTCGTTTACTCAAAACAAAATCATTCACTCAAAAACGTATTGATTATGAAGCAGAAACTATTAGCAGCGGCACTTTTAGCATCGGTAGCCATGGTATCGTGCCGCAAAAACAACAGTATGGATGCATCTACAGGGGGTGCAAACACCAATGGTAACCTCAACTATACTATTACGGTAACCAACCCTAATGGTTCTACGCAAAAAACAACTGCCAACAATTTTACATGGACTTCAGGCTTTGCCTATCCGCGGTATGTAAAATTTGAAGCCAAAACAGAGAATAGCAAATTTGAATATACATCTACCAACGATGCACGTGTAGACCTGATGGCTGCCACTGCAACAAATTTTGGTGGTTTTACCATTCCTAATGGCGATTATAAAGAAATAGAAGTAAAGATAAAACTGGATAAAAAAGGCGGCGAACCCGCACTGCAACTGGATGGCCAGTTTGACAATGGCGTAGTGAATGTGCCTGTAACCTTAATAATAGACGAAAATATAGAGCTGAAAAGCGAAGTAAAAGACGTTACTATAACCAGCGACATGGATTTTACAGCTGCTACCCAGCTCGACCTATCGGCACTGATGGATGGCATTACCACCCAAATGTTGATGAGCGTTACCCTTACAGATGGCCGCCTGATAATATCTGACGATACCAACAAAGCTATCTATTGGGTTATTGTAAAAAACCTGCGCGACAAACGCCACCATTGCGACTGGTGGAAGCATAAGAAATAGCTACTCAAGCAATAATGACTGGCATATTTTTAATGCCAGGTAGTTAGAACAGGTTATATTGGTTTGCAAATCACCGGTATAACCTGTTTCTTATAAAGCATTTTTTTGAATTTTACCCCCTACATTTGATATATGATTGAGGCTAAGAACGTACGTAAGAGCTTTGGCGAAAAGGTAGTATTGGAAGATGTATCGGCAGTAATGGAAACCGGTAAAACCAATCTTATCATTGGTAGCAGTGGCAGTGGTAAAACGGTATTGATGAAATGCATGATAGGCCTCTTCAAGCCCGATAGCGGGCAGATACTGTATGAAGGCCAGGACCTTACCGCCATGGATGATAAAGAGCTGAAAGAAGTGCGCACACAAATAGGCATGCTGTTCCAGGGGTCTGCCCTTTTCGACAGTATGAATGTAGAACACAACATTCGTTTCCCGCTCGATATGTTTACCAAAATGACGCTGTCAGAAAAACGTAAACGTGTAAATGAGGTACTGGACCGCGTGAACCTGAAAGATGCCAATAAAAAGTTCCCATCGGAAATAAGCGGTGGTATGAAAAAGCGTGTGGCATTGGCTCGCGCCATAGTACTGAACCCCAAATATCTTTTCTGCGATGAGCCCAACTCCGGCCTCGACCCGCAAACATCGCTGGTTATCGATAAGCTGATAAAAGAAATTACGATAGAATATAACATGACCACCGTTGTAAACACCCATGATATGAATACCGTAATGGAAAGCGGCGATAATATTGTGTACATGTACGAAGGGCGTAAACAATGGGAAGGCTCCAGCAAAGACATTATTTTTAGCGATGACCAAAAGCTGAATGAATTCATTTTCGCGTCCGAATTCCTGACCAAAGCCAAGGAAATGAGCCGCATGGAAGCTGAGCATGAACGTAACAAGAAAGCCTGACATTCAGCTTTCCCATATGTATCAATGGATTATTAAGTGCATTCTAAAGTAAAAATGAAGAAGACCGGTGGAAACCGGCCTTCGAAATCTAGAATTGATTACCCATTACAACTTTTGCTATTTGGCTGCACCGCGCTCAAACAATGCAACCTGTATTTATGCAGTATCTTATTATTTGCGTTGTTGTTACATTATAGACTACAACTTTGGCTAAAAGGTTGGTACGGTTGCAAAAAATATTGTCATAAAATTTTCATAAATACAAAAATATTCCCCGCCCTTTTCCCATATTATTACCGATTTAATAACTCCGGCATTACCTATTTACCCAATTAAACGCTATTTTTGCCCCCGCATTATTTACAAAACCAGATAATTTTATTCTCATGGCTGTTTTGGTCAATAAAAATTCCAAGATCATTGTTCAGGGCTTTACCGGTACAGAAGGTACATTCCATGCTACACAAATGATTGAATATGGTACAAACGTAGTAGGTGGTGTGACACCGGGTAAAGGTGGCACCAAACACCTGGACCGTCCTGTTTTCAACACAGTAAAAGATGCAGTAGATGGTACTGGTGCCGATGTATCGATCATTTTCGTTCCGCCTGCATTCGCGGCCGATGCGATTATGGAAGCTGCTGACGCAGGTGTAAAAGTTATTATCTGTATTACAGAAGGTATTCCCGTGCAGGATATGATAAAAGCACGCGATTATATAAGGGGTAAAGACAGCCGCCTGATAGGCCCTAACTGCCCCGGCGTTATCACTGCGGGTGAGGCTAAAGTAGGCATCATGCCGGGCTTTATCTTCAAACCGGGCCGCATAGGCATCGTATCTAAATCTGGTACGCTGACTTATGAGGCTGCCGACCAGGTAGTGAAAGCAGGTTTGGGTATCTCTACAGCTATCGGTATCGGTGGCGACCCTATTATCGGTACTACTACCAAAGAAGCGGTAGAACTGCTGATGAACGACCCAGAAACGGATGGCATCATCATGATAGGTGAAATAGGTGGTGGTATGGAAGCTGAGGCTGCTATGTGGCTGAAAGACAACATGCGCAAACCGGTTGTAGGTTTCATCGCCGGCCAGACAGCGCCTCCGGGACGCCGTATGGGCCACGCAGGTGCCATCATTGGCGGTGCCGATGATACAGCTGCTGCTAAGATGAAGATCATGAGCGAATGTGGCATCAACGTAGTAGCAAGCCCTGCCGATATAGGAAAAACAATGGCAGAAGCTATGGCATCAAGCCTGGCTACCGCTTAATAATATTAGAAACACACAATTGAAAGGCCGCCATATGGCGGCCTTTTTAGTATTATGTATTAATCTAAACAAATACGAATGCCGGCTACTATAGGCATGTAAAAAACGTTACCACCTAGTGCACCCGCACCGGAGCCCCATCTGCAGCCTCCTTCTATATGCAGTGCAATGGCATCACTTACATAACCTACATAACCTATTTGTCCTCCTGCCACAACAGCAGTGCGGAAATAATAACCCACACATACCCCTGGATAGAAATACGAACGGCGTGCTCCTATCGGGAAATTGGCACCACAACCCAAGCCGATATCTTTCCGGAAAATGGAAGAAACATATTCTGCATGTCCAAACAATTGTAAATGTTTTTCGGTTCTCGATGATAATGATATTCTCTCAATAGACCCGTCTCCATATTCTATCGGGCAGTAACCAATATCAAAACCCAGTTCTACCATTTTAGGTGGGTGATGTTGTTTTTTCTCTTTCTTAGGCTTCGGCTTCGGTGTGTAAGCTTCCCGTCTTTGTATTTGTGCTGTTGAAGTAAGGGTAGCCGCTAACAGCAATAGTAGTAATGAGTATTTCATTGGTCGAGTAACAGGTGTTGTTTATCAAGCCATAAATATAGACATCAAAAGCTGGATTTAAAATCACATATCGTTGTATGCGTCAATAACCTACGCTACTACATCATCTCAATAATTCCCATTATTGAAACTGCTTTTTCTGTTTCTGTAAATGCCCATATCACCTCATGGGTAGTTTTGCGACGCAAAAAAAATCATACTCAACCATAATGAAGAAGACCGGAATTAGTTTATGCTTCCTGTTGTGTGGCTTTGCAGGCTTTGCACAATCAGGCAACATCAAAGGATCAGTAAAAACATCTGACGGCCAGCCCGCCGAAAATATTGCCATATCGGTAAAAGGCGAAAACATCAGCACTACCGCCGATAGAAAAGGAAATTACACATTGAAAGGTATCGAGCCGGGTACCTATACGCTGGTAATATCAGCGTCAGGTATCAAAACTGAAGAAAGAGAAATATCTGTTAGCGAAGACGGCACAGCCACGCTGGATGTGATCCTTTCTGAAAATGCTAAAAGGCTACAGGAAGTAGTGGTAACCAGCGCTGCCAACCGATATAAAGAAAACAACACATCAAGCAGCCTTCGCCTGGTAACACCACTCATAGAACTGCCTCAGAATATACAGGTGGTAAATCAGCAAATGCTGGCCGACCAGCAGGTGATAAGCATGAGCGATGGTTTGGTACGCAACGTGAGCGGCCTGGTGCGTATGGAGCACTGGGGCGATATGTATACCAATATCTCTGCCCGCGGTTCGCAGATACAGGCATTCCGCAATGGTTTCAATGTAGTAAACTCGTACTGGGGTCCGCTTACAGAAGACATGAGCTTCGTTGATAACATTGAATTTGTAAAAGGCCCTGCCGGCTTTATGATGGCCAATGGCGATCCGAGCGGTATGTATAACGTAGTAACGAAAAAACCTACAGGCGAGAACAAAGGTGAAGCAACACTTACTATGGGTAGTTTTAACCTGTATCGTGCCGCCCTGGACCTGGATGGCAAACTGAGCAAAGATGGCCGCCTGCTATACAGGCTCAATGTAGCTGCACAGAATAAAAATTCGCACCGCCCAAATGAATATAACGACCGTTATACCATAGCGCCGGTTATATCTTACCAGATAGATAACAAAACAAAACTGACACTGGAATATACCTACCAGCGTGCTAACATGAGCGACGTAGGTTCTTTCTATGTGTTTGGGCCTTCTGGTTATGCTGCTTATGATGTTGGCTCTACACAATTGCCTGCAGGCCTTGCCGGTACCAAGATCAACGACCACAGCATGTACATCAACCTGCAGCACAATATCAATCGCAGTTGGAAGATAACGGCACAGGCATCTCATTTCAGGTACAACCAGGTAGGTAGCTCTATGTGGCCCAGCGTTGTAAATTCTGATGGTACTATGATACGCAGCGTAGGCATCTGGGATTCAAAAAGCCAGATGACCATGGGCCAGGTATTCGTAAATGGCGAAGTAACAACAGGCCCTGTTCGCCACCGCATACTGGCCGGTATAGATATGAGCAATAAAAAATACATAGCCGACTGGGGACAATCGCACCTGCTGGATGATTCTGCTCATCTGTTCAATCCGCGCAACCCTTACCTGGGTGTACCTGTAACAGGCTATCCCGTTTTCGACCGCGAAACATCGCTGGAAGAAAGGGCACAAGTTGTAGGCGGTATACAAGACCAGACCTATACCGCTTTTTATGCACAAGATGAACTGGGCTTCTTTGACAACATGGTAAGGCTGACACTGGCCGGCCGTTATACCGACCTGAGGCAGTCATATTATGGTGCCGACTCTGCACAACACTTTACGCCACGTGTAGGTCTGAGCGTATCTGTAGACGAGCATACATCTGTTTACGGCCTGTACGACCAGGCCTTCCTGCCACAAACGGGCATACTTGCCAATGGCGGTAAAGTACAGCCTATAACTGGTAATAATATGGAGATTGGTATCAAGAGAGATTGGTTTGGCGATAGGTGGAATACCACTTTAACTGGTTACCGCATTCTTAAGGACAACGAATTGATCGCAGACCCTAACAGTTCACCAACATCAGGCCTTAGCATAGAACTGGGTCAGAAACAAGTACAGGGTATTGAGTTCGACCTGCGCGGTACCATCGTTCGTGGTTTGAATGTAACCGCAAACTATGCTTTCACAGAATCGAAAGTAGCAAAAGTGGCAGATGGTGTTACTACACAGAAAGAAGGCGACTTGGTACCGGGCTTTGCTAAGCATACGGCAAACCTATGGCTGAACTACAAAGTTCAAAGCGGCACCCTGCGTGGTTTCGGCATCTCTGCAGGTGCTTCTTTCCTGGGCGACAGGGCTACTTATTGGGACCCTTCTCCAAATGCAAATGTAAAGCTGAAAGATTACTTCCGTACAGATGCAGGCCTTTTCTGGGAAAACAACAGATTGCGTGTAACGGCTAACGTGTTCAACCTGCTGGATGAATACCTGTACAGCGGTTCTTACTATGCATACCTGAATGCGTATTACTGGCAAACAGAGGCACCGCGCAACTATCGCGTGTCTGTATCTTATAAATTCTAATGACAGTAAAAAAAGCAATAGGAAAAATACACCTCTGGCTCGGGCTATCGTCCGGGCTGGTGGTTTTTATAATAGCCATCACCGGCTGTATATATGCCTTCCAGGAAGAGATATCGAATCTTACGCAGCCCTACCGTTTCGTGCAGGCACAGGATAAGCCATTCCTGCCACCATCTCAATTGCAGTCCATAGTGCTCACCACATTGCCCGGCAAGCAGGTGCATGCACTTATGTACCAGGGCAAGGAAAGAGCGGCGAAAGCCATCTTCTATTCCGATGAGGAGGATTATTACTACATAGTGTACATCAACCAGTATACCGGCAAGGTATTGAAGGTAAGCGATGAAAACCGCACGTTCTTTCGCTTCATTCTCGATGGCCACTTTTACCTGTGGCTGCCGCATGAGGTAGGCCACGTGGTGGTAGCATCAGCTACGCTGATATTTGCCGTAATGATAATAACCGGCCTCATACTGTGGTGGCCTAAAAACAAAGCGGGCCGCAAGCAGCGCTTCAGTATAAAATGGAATGCCAAATGGAGGCGTAAGAATTACGACCTGCACAATGTTCTGGGCTTTTATGTTCTGGCACTGGCGCTGGTATTTGCCATCACGGGGTTGGTATGGGGTTTTGAATGGTTTAGTAAAGGTTACTATGCTGCAATATCAGGCGGTGAAAAAATGCTGCAGTATGAGGAGCCGTTATCTAAATACATTCCGCAAACGGCAGTTATTGCACAACAACCTGCTATTGACAAGATATGGGTGCGCGAGTCACAAGGTATGCCGGCAGGTGCCAGTATAGAGGTACACACACCGGAGAAAAATACATCTACCATCGCTGTAAATGTAAACCCAGATCCTACTACCTATTGGAAAACAGACTACCGCTATTTCGACCAGTACACGCTGGAAGAGATACCTGTAAAACATATATGGGGACGCTTTGCCAATGCCACTGCCAGCCAGAAGCTCATGCGTATGAATTATGACATACACGTAGGCGCAGTATGGGGCTTCTCCGGCAAACTATTAGCATTTTTCGCCAGCCTTATCATAGCATCACTGCCCCTAACCGGCACCTTGATATGGTGGGGCCGCAGAAACAAAAGCAAGAAAACACCAGCCCCTGATAATGTTAAGAAAGCCGCCCGCATCGCCGCACAACCCGTATAACCCCACCTACATTTTTTCTATAGTTTCGCAAACTAACAAAGCCATCCGCAAGGGTGGCTTTGGTGTTCTACCCCCTCCGCTTCTTCATTTCCTCCGCTATCTTATGGCTATCGCAGTCATCGGTAGCTAATAGTTGTTGCACAATATTAACGTGGCTCTCATCATCCCTGTTCTGGCTTAGTTTAAAGATGGGGTAGATGCTTTCTATTTCTATTTCAAAACCTGCGATGGCTTTCATCATAGGTTGCACATAGCCGGTCATGCTCATGTTTTCCAGCAACTCAGGATGAGCTTGCGGGTCTTCGTATTTGTGGGTTAGGTCGGTAAGTAGCTGCAGGGTAAAAGCCTCATCCATAAAGCGCATTTGCCCGCGGGCATGCACGGTCATATAGTTCCAGGTACTGCCAATGCCACGGGTAGTGTACCAACTGGCGCTAACATAGCAATGCGGCCCGGTAAACAACACCAACGCCTCGGGGTGTTTCTCAAAAGCCAAATGATGATCGGTCTTGCGCATAATGTGGCCACGCAATATCATTTTACCATCGCGCTCATCTATCAGCACAGGTACCTGCGTAGCCACAGGTTGCGTTCCATCATAGCCCGTCAGCATCACAAAAGGGTGCGCATGCATAAAGGCCTTTACTGTCTCTTGGTCGGTCTCGGTAAAATCGGGCATTTTGTACATGGGGCTAATTTAAGTCATAAGTTGTAAGTAATAAGTGATAAGTCTGCGAAGGGTACTTACAACTTTCGACTTAAGACTTACGACTAAATTATTCTCCCTAAATTTGCGCA
>CABHOP010000006.1 GCA_902168085.1 uncultured Bacteroides sp. | reverse complement strand
AACAACGACTAAAAAACAACTATCTTTATATCAATATAACACCCCATTTATTACAACTTACAGACATCAACTTGGGGTGGTCAATTTGGAGCGGAATTACATGCTCAACTTCAACGGAATATCTACTATTCCTACACCATCAATTTCATAAACCCCATCTTCACTGAAATCAAGTTGATCTAAATCCA
The DNA here is from genome assembly GCA_902168085.1 of uncultured Bacteroides sp. Classification (GTDB taxonomy): domain Bacteria; phylum Bacteroidota; class Bacteroidia; order Chitinophagales; family Chitinophagaceae; genus Polluticoccus. The sequence continues at coordinate 16,336 of CABHOP010000006.1, read as the reverse complement.
ATCTCAACAGTTCCATAATACGCAAGTGGGCAAACCACGCTGACTTATATCCTATTTCATAGTCTTTAGAAAGCTGAGTTGACTGTGATCCGCGAGACGCATAGTCGTAAATCATTTTGAACCAAGTTGAAAGGGGGATTTTCGAATCGTGAAAGATTGTGCCTTGTGTTATACTAAACTGTTTACGACATCCAGCACATTTATATCTCTTAACTTTATCTAACCAGTATACCTTGTTATGCCCGCATATAATACATGCCGGTTCTCCACCATTCCATCGCTTTTGCACTAAGTATTGTCTACATGTTTCTTCGTCTGAAAAGTAATTCCAAAAACTAATTCTTCCTTTAATCTTACTCTTATCTAACACTCATTTTCACTTTCCCAGCTACCTGCTGAAAGTGTTATATGATGAGTTGGAAAAAAGTTGATCTATTGTAAAAAGTTTTTTAATAAATAGGTTAGGGTGAGATTCTTCGGTTGTTTATTATGTGAAAATTCACAGAAATCATTTCAATACATTAATTAAATTTACCTATCTAATTATAGCACTATGAGAAGATTCTATAAATTACATCTCCTTTACTTTGTTTTTTGTATAATATATGGTTGTGCACCTTCGATCGCAGCATATGACAATTATGCTTATACCCAGATTACATCTTTAAAGGTAGAAACCTTGCATCTGATGGATATGGCTACCGAACCATTAGACAATCATAAACAAGAAGTCAAAGCCCTAACTATGCAACTTGAGAAAACAAAAGAATATGTCATTCATAGAAAGAATAATATAGAATCCGGATCTATGTGGGAAATACTGCTTGATACAAATCAAGGATCATTTGGAGAGTTCATAAGCTTTTGGCACAGACAAAATATAGATTCTGGGAAAAACTTAAGTCCCACATATATAGCAAGAAAAAAGAAAATCGTAGGCGAGCATTTTGATATCATCGCCGAACTAGAAAGTAAAAAAAGTAAAGAAAAAAAATAGTTATGCCTGATATAAAAGAAATACTTGAAACATTGAAAGATGGCATTATTGACCTAGCGAGTAAAACTGTAAAGGACTATGTAGATGATGCAAAAAAAGATGGATTAAACATTCTGCATAATATGCAGGATGACTTAGATAGTTGGCATAAAGATTTTTTGCATGGTCGAATTTCTGAGGCAGAACTGAAAAGTTTAATAAAAGGACAGGTCACCACCTTAAAATTTCAAAAGCTAAAAGCAACAGGTATCGCAAAGATCCAATTAGATAAGTTCAAGGTAGGCGTAACTGAATTGATAATCCAGACGATTACATCCATTTTATAAACAACCAAAAAAACAGTGAAAAGCAGGTTTTTTAATTGCCACGCACATTGTTTTACATATCGTCATGTGTCCGAGCATTTTCATCACCTTATTTAAGGATCTCATTTTTACCAAAACTGAAGTTCCTCAAAAGCTTGTGAAGAATGCACCTTTAACGGCTAATTTGAGATTGTTCTAAATTCCTTACTATAAGACTGCTAAAAAAAATTGCATAAATGCTAGTTCACGACATGCTCTATTTCAACTTGGAGCACAGTATTATGGATCGAATAATTATCAAAATTCTTTAGGCAAATGCACAAAAAAAGAAGTCTACCATAAAATGCAGACTTCCTAAGTCGTTATTGTCCAGTTAGGTGACTAGATTAGGTTAAATAAAGGGATAATAGCCCTAAACAGCGGGGCGATTTATATCCGGCATGCAGCCCCCTACATACCGTCCTTTTGCGGAGGTCTTATCTACTCTTGTGCAGGCTTCATTCTGTGTCCACGCTCCATTTTCATTTCCCTTGCTTGTTGCTTACGTTCGTCTATAAACTGCCTGTACCCTGCATACTTCGTCTCATCATTCAATATTCCTTTCACTTCCGCATCTCTTTTTTCGCCCAGTTGTTTCATAGCCCTGAAATCTTTTCCTCCACGCTTTGCCTGCATGTTCTCAAAATAATCTGTAAATGTCTTTTGCAGCGCTTGCTGTTGTTCTGCCGTTACCGTTACCCTTTCGCTCAAAGCGGTCACTGCCTTTTGTGCCCTTGTTTCGGGCGAGGCTTGCTGCGCATTTGCCGTAAAGGTCATTACCGTCAGCAGCAGCGCAGGTATCCATAGTTTTGCCATTTTGTTCATCATCTGTTGTTTATAATGAATTAGATGTATGAATGAACAAAAGGTTTAAAAAGCCGTAGAAAAAATTTTACAAGCCTTCTTCTATCAGCTGTTTATTCAGCATAGCCCCTGCCGATGTGCCCGATGCAATGGCGACACTCAATGCACGAAACATATTGACAGCATCGCCGGCAGCATATATGCCATCTACCGTAGTGCGCCCCATCATATCGGTTTTTATCAGCCCCATTTCAGTATGCTCGCAGCCCATGGCTTCCGGCAGTTTGCAGTGCTGCTGCCGTGGAAACTGTGCATACGCCACTGCTACCTTCAGCTCCGTGCCATCTTTAAACACGATGGCTTGTAGTTGTCCGTCTTCCTGCTGCAGCGATGCAATGCCCGTTTCTATCACCGAAATATTCTTTGCCAGTAACTTATCCGCTACATCCTGCGGTAGCTGCACACCATCGGTACAAACCGTTAGTCCGCTTGCCCAGTGGTTCAGCATATTGGCAAATTCATAGGTATGCTCATTATTCACAATCACTGCCGTTGGTTGCTTACGCACTTCGTAGCCGTGGCAATACGGGCAGTGTATCAGTGTTTTGCCCCAGCATTCTTTTACACCCGGTATATCGGGCAGCACATCGCGCACACCGGTAGCAAACAGCAGCCGCTTAGCTACGTGCGTCTGGCCCAGCAGCGTGCGCACTTCAAACCCTTCCGCTTTCTTCGTTGCTTCTATCACCGTATCGGTATCTATCTGCACAGTGGTGTATGCCAGCACTTGTTGCAGCGCCGCCTCTCGCACTGCGCCGGGTGTGGCACCATCGTGGGTTATAAAGTTGTGAGAATGGGGTGTAAAACGGTTGCAGGGCAGGCCGCTGTCTATTATCAACGTATTGCGCATACTGCGCCCCAGCGCCATAGCTGCCGAAAGGCCGGCATAACTGCCGCCTATAATAATTACATCGTACATAATGGTTTTTTTATGAGTGGTTCTATTACTTGTCCATGCTTTGAATGGTATAGCAGCGAAAGCGGCAAGTGCCGATACCTGTTTTACAAATGTGCGCCTTGATCGTTTCATATATGATTTCAATTTGGCAGGCTGTTGCTTTTAATGCAACTTTGTTGCAATAATAAGGATTAATATCTAATGCGACAAAATCGCAATAATTGATATGGCATTAAAAAGAAGAAATACAGAGATAAAGGAAGGCATACTGCACATACTTACCGGCAGCAAGGCAGCCCTTAGCCAAACGGATGTAGAGGAGCAGCTAAACGTGCCTGCCGACAGGGCTACCATCTTCCGCACGCTCAACCGTTTTGTAGAAGATGGCATTGCACACCGCATTGTATCCGAAGAAGGTAAGAGCTATTTCGCTGTGTGTACGGGCAAATGTGCTTCCGGCCACCATCACGATGCACATTATCATTTTCATTGCCTGGAATGCCGCAAGATGGAGTGCATGAAAGATGAGATACAGGTAAAACTGCCGAAAGGCTATAAACTGATGCAGGCAAATGTAGTGCTGACAGGCATCTGCGCCGCATGCCGGTAATTTTTTTCTTCCAACCTGTGATTTTTAAAAACCCTGCGCTACTAATAGATGTATAAATGAAACCGCAGGAACAGGAATTTACCACACTGATACAGCAGCACGAACGGCTGGTATACAAGGTTTGCAGCCTGTATGCCGCCGATGCGGAAGATCTGAAAGACCTCTTCCAGGAAATAGTGCTGCAGGCATGGAGCGGCTATACCAGGTTTCGCAATGAGAGCGCTATCAGCACCTGGCTATACCGTGTGGCCCTTAATACGGCCATCACCCACAAACGCAAAAAAAGCCGCCAGCTTGGCACACCGGTGGCCGATATGCAACTGCTGCATGTGGCCGATGCATCGTCGCAGGCCTATGCCGAAGAGTATGCCATACTGCAAAAGCTGGTAGGCAGCCTGCCACCGCTGGAAAAGGCTTTGATACTGCTCTACTTTGAAGACCGCAGTTACCAGGAAATAGCCGACATCATGGGTATCAGTGTAAGCAATGTAGGCACGCGCCTGGGCCGCATTAAAGAGAAACTGAAAAAGCAGGCACAACCATTTATTACACAGTAAAAACTTTTTAAAAATGGACTTGGAAGAAATGAAAGCCATGTGGCAGCAACAGGATAAGCTGCTGCAGGAAAATAAAATGCTGAATGAAAAGCTGGTGACACACCTGCTGCAAAACAAATCGGGCAATGCGGTAACACGCATGCTGAATGCTGAATACTTTGGTGCAGCGCTTTGCGGAATATTAACACTTTTTTTGGTGCTGCGCCCCGGCGTGGTAACAGTGAGCGTACTGCTGGCCATATCTTACATCTTATCCCTGGCATTTATAGTAGCTAGCCTCGTGCTATCGTTCTATAAAATAAAAATGCTGCGCGCTATAGACTTTACCCGGAACAGCGTAGCCACCACTGCCGAACAGGTAAATAAGTTTCGATTGTTCATTAATAAAGAACGTGTTATTGGGCTGATGATGATGCCTGTATTGCTGGTAACCTTTATGGCTGTGGTCACTTATTATGTAGATGGACAGGATATGTACCAACACTTTACCTACGGCTTATGGCGCCTGGCCATTGCATGCCCTTTGGCTATAGCAGGTGCACTGATACTATACCGCACGTTGTATTTCAACAACATCAAAGAGATAAATGCCAACCTGGAAGAAGTAAAGCATTTCAAAAACGAACATTAGCGCACAAATACCATATGGTTGCGCTGTTCGGTACACAGGTGTGTTTTATCGGGATGGGTGCGGTGCTTGCGGTTAGGGTTGTTATACATGAATGTAAACTGGTATTGCTGCCTGCGCTCCATCTGGTATTCAAAGAAAGGATCATCGGCAAAGCGAAACTCATATACCTCGCCGGGGCTTAGCGGCACAAATTCAGGATAGTCGAACCGCTTGATGAAATCTACTTTCCTGAGCCGCTTCACCGGGCGTCCAAACACATTGGCCACCGTAAACCGGAAACTGCCCGAGTGTACATACACGATGTCCTTACAGTTGTTCTTGAAGATAAAAGTATAGTTCACATAGTCTTCAAAGTTTACAGAATCCTGCGCTTTCAGTTGCATATCCACGCACTTACAGCTACCGGTTTCTTTTACTATTATCATCCGCGTAGTGTCTATGCCTTTGCGCTTGTTTTTACCCATAAAGATGGTGGTATCGCGCGGCACCGGTTGTGCCAGCAGCTCTTCTTCCGTCAGCTTTTTCTTAGGCCTTACGGTATCATATACTATCGGCAGTGTTTTCAGTTTTTTACCCAGGCTGTCTTTCATCGATTTCTGGGTAGATATGATGGTATCTTTCGTTTTGTACAGCGGCACCAGCGTGCCCTGCTTCTTTTGTTCTTTGGCAGGTATGCGTTCGTAAATGATGTTGGGTGTATCCTTCGCTTGTTCGGGTTGTTTTACCGTAGCCTTTGCAGGTGGTATGGATTTTTTCTTCTTTTGCGCCCATGCAGATGACGGTGCTGCCATTAGCAGTACCATACACCATATCCATATCAACCTTCCTCCCTTCAACGCTTGGTTCCCGATGCCGTTTTAGATTCGCAAATAGAGTACACGGCGTTGGGGAGTTCGGTATCGAAATTGAAGAATTGTTTTTCCTTGCCATCATGGCGTTCTACTTCCAGGTAATCACCTACTTCCATAGGTGGGGCGGCAAGGCCCTGAAAGCTGTTTACATAATATTTTACACGGCACAGGCGGGTATTGATGAATATCTTATTGCGGTAGGTATCTTCCTTTTTAGGCACCATTATTTCGCCCGGCACTTTTACGCCATTAGCACTATAAGTAAACCCATAAAGGGTGTAATATTCCAGTATGGCAGTATCGCGCCCGGTAATATCCAGTTTTATAAGGCTATCCAGCGGTATTTTCGCCGGTTCATCATCTGCAATGAAGTCCTGCGCTTTTACAGCAGCAGACAATAGCATACATACAAACAGCAGGCTGCAACGTATAGAGATTTGCAAAAACGTATGGTTTAGTAACTCTAAATATAAGGCATGTAAACCAAATAGCAGTACTGCCTGTTAACCTATTGGGCTCCAAGGCGTTTTAGCCCTTCTTTAGGCAATATATACTCTTCGGCAAACACCAATGCCTGTTTATAATCGGCTATGGCTTCCTGTTTTTTACCCATCAGCTCATAACACAGGCCACGGTTGTAATATCCTTCAGCATTGGTCTGGTCCAGCTTGGTGATGATATCATACTGGCGCAGTGCTTTATCCAGCGAGTCTTGCTGCATCAGTATATACCCGGTGTTCAGGTAGGCATCCAGGTAGTTGCGGTTGTGCAGCAGCGCATTGCGGTATTCCGCTTTGGCCAGCTCGTACTCTTTCTTATCCTGGTAAAATACACCACGTGCAAAGAGCGGGTACACATCGGTCGTATCCAGCTTAAAGGCATTGTTGTAATAGGTCAGCGCTATTGCATCACCCTTCAGCGCATAGGCCTGCCCCAGTTGCACCATCGCATCTTTATAATCGGGCGCTACCTGTATAGCCGTCTGAAAGCTGGATATAGCCTTGGCCGTATCCTTCAGGTCTTTGTATATCATCCCTTTCAGGAAGTAGGCTTCCGGGTTATATACATCCTGCCTCAACACCGTATTGATATGTGTGAAGGCGGTAGTGTATTGCTTGATATACACAAAAAGCTTTGCCAGCTTCAGTTGTGCTTTCACATCCTTGGGGTTCAGTTTCAGCGCCTTTTCAAACCATACCGTACTACCGCTGATGTCTTTATGTTCAAACATCAGTTCGCCTATAGCACTAAAATATTCTGCCTTGCTGCTATCCAGCGATACGGCCTTTTTAAAGTCGTTCAGCGCCAGTGAATCCTCTTCTATTTTATGCAGCAATACACCACGCTGATAATACAGCGCAGCATTATCCGGGTCGTTACTTATTTTGCCCGTCACTTCCTGCAGCTTGGGGTTAGCACCAAACACAGGGTCGCTGCTTGCTTTGCCATTCTTATTATCGCTGCAGGCAGCAAAGCCTATGGCCAGTGCACATATTAAAAACAAGCATTTATTAGCTACACGTTTCATGCGGCAAACTTATTAATTAGGAAACCAAAATTCAAAAAACAGGGCTTAGTATCGCTCCCTGCCGGCAAAACGGTAATATATTATGACATAAAAGCTGGGGTTCAGCATATGCCCGCTTAGTTTCGGGTTCAGCTTGTAGTGGTTATAGTTCTCATCTACCACATCCATGCGGGTGGTGGTTTGCCTTTCGGAATAATAACTGTATAGTACTTGCCCCCCTATACCCACTGCCAGTGGCATTTCTGCAGATATGGGCATCCTGTACTCTGCATTGATGGCTATATTGGGGGTTACGGCTTTTATATATTCGCTGGAATCGGTAAGCACTTGCAGGTTGTTCAGGTTGGCTTTGTTGAAATCCATCTTTGTGCCTTGCATATAGGTAGCACCTATACCTAAACCATAATACCATTCCCTGTTATTAGCTACTTGCTTGCGCACCCTTCCATATACCATAGCATTGATGGTGGTAAATTTCATATTCAGCACCCTGTCGGTATTGCCCAGTTTGGTTACGGGCAAGGTATAGGGCATCACCTGCAGGCTCAGGGTTGGCACAAAGGTACCATTGGGCGGCAGGTAGGTAAAGTGCACCCGTGCACCGGGGCTGCCTGTAGAATGGTTATAACTCCCCACGTCCTTATTATACAGCATCGGGAACCCAAATTCCCCTCCCGCACCTATATCTACCTGTGCATGGGTGGCAAGGGGCAGGCACAGCAACATCAATATCCTGCGAAACATGCTTGCAATATAAAGGTTTCTACCCTGTTGCTGCAATTATTGCATCGGTGGCATTGTTTTATTATCCTTACAAACCAATACTAATGTGTATCTGGTTAACGCTAAACACTTTTCTTATGAAAAAAGCCGTACTCTTACTGGTAGCAGCATTACAGTCCATAGCCGCTTTTGCACAGCCTTCCTGTACCAATCAGCACCGCATCTTTAAAGTACCTGCTGGCAAAACACCAACTGTAGTTACCAAGCTGGGTTCTAACCCGCAGTTTGCCGTTATGTGCAATGTGCTGGATGGCGACCAGCAATTCAAAAACATGAAGGCGCTGGCCGAAATACCCAAATACAAAAAGGAAATAAATGAACTGTTTCAATCTATGGGTTATACGGGCGTAAGCGACCCGCGCTTTACCCGCGATAAATTATCTGCCGCCAATCTGCCCTTTGGCGCGCAAGGCATGCTAGGCGATGGCAACCATAAATATGTATATAGCCTGCTGGCACTGCCCGGCGAAAAGACTATCCGGGGCTGGCGCGTGGAGGCACTGGAAGGTTGCGACCTTTATTTCATGAGCAAGTGCGGCAATGCCTTCTACTATACCAATCCGCCGCAGGTGCAGGAGATAGTGAAATATATAGAGCGTGATGACAATGCCCGCCTGAAGGTGAAAGTATATGCCCGCTACGATGGCGAAGAGCTATGCACCTGCAACGATTGTTGCGGTACCACCTTTACAAAAGGTGAAGTGCACAAAGCGCTTATCGTAAACGAAGAGATAGAAAACATACCGGTGATAACGACGGGCAACTACCCTGTGAAAACAGTATTTATAGATGTGGACAAGGCTACGTATAAAAAGATAAAGATGTATGATGTGAACCATAAGTACTGCAAGCACAAATGCGATAACAACTGTGCCGATGGTTGCGGCCACAAATGCGACGGCGGGTGCAAACATTCATATGCAGCTAATTGATACATAATCATACATACGCTGAACACAGGCGCGGGCAAACACCCGCGCTTTTTATTTACCTTTGCGCCATCTTGTAAATACAAACTTTTCGAGCAATGCCCATAATAGCGCCTTCCATGCTTTCTGCCGATTTTCTGAACCTCGGCCGCGATATAGAAATGGTAAACAACAGTGAGGCCGATTGGTTTCACCTCGATATTATGGATGGCCGTTTTGTGCCAAACATCAGCTATGGTATGTCTATCATCAGCCAGATGAAAAAGGCCGCTAAAAAGACCTTTGATGTGCACCTGATGATTGTAGAGCCGGAAAAGTATTTTGAAGAGTTTAAAAAAGCAGGTGCTGATATCCTTACCGTGCACTACGAAGCCAGCACACACCTGCACCGCAGCATACAGGCTATTAAAGCATTGGGTATGAAGGCGGGCGTATCGCTCAATCCGCACACGCCGGTCAGCGTACTGGAAGATGTCATTGCCGATATAGACCTGGTACTCATTATGAGTGTGAACCCCGGCTTTGGTGGCCAGAAGTTCATACAGCAGGCATTGCAGAAAATAACCAAGGTAAAGGCCATGATAAATGCCGCGGGCAGCAATACACTGATAGAAGTGGATGGTGGTGTAACCCTTGAAAATGCCCCTGCATTGGTAGCCGCAGGTTGCGATGCACTGGTAGCGGGGAATACCGTTTTCTCTGCACCCGACCCTGTTGAAATGATAAAAAAGCTGAAGCAGGTAGGAAAATAAATGTAACTTTTGGGCGTTTTTATTGATGTATGCTCCGAAAACGCATTTTATTATCTGCCATATTTTTACTGGCTTCCCTATACACATTTGCACAAACAGCTACGCTGAATGGAAAGGTGACCGATGAACGCGGCCGCGAACTGGACCCCGTTACCATTGCCATAGAAGGCACGGCCACCGGTACTACTACCGATGCCAAAGGCCGCTATACACTGCAGGTGCCTGCCGAACAGGCCATTACCGTGGCTTTCTCTTACAATGGTTATTCAGTTGAAAAACAGACGTTGACATTAACCAATGGCGAGCAGCGCACGGTGGACGTAAAGCTGAAAAAAGTAAGCCGCGAACTGGAAACGGTAACGGTAAAAGGCACGCGCGATAACGAGGCCGGTAATGTGCGCATAGACCCTACCAAAGCGGGGCTGCTGCCTACCACTGGCTTCGGCAGTGGCATAGAGGCGATGATAAAAACCTTTGTGGGTAGCAACAATGAGCTCACTTCTCAATACAATGTGCGCGGTGGCAACTATGACGAGAACCTGGTGTATGTAAACGATTTCGAGATATACCGTCCCTTCCTTACCCGCAGCGGCCAGCAGGAAGGTATGAGCTTTATCAATGCCGACCTTGCCGCGGGTGTCAACTTTTCGGTAGGTGGTTTCCAGAGCAAGTATGGCGATAAGATGAGCAGTGTGCTGGATGTAACCTACAAGCGCCCTAAGAAATTTGGCGGCCGTGCTATGGCCAGCCTGCTGGGTGCCAGCCTGTCGCTGGAAGGCGCTTCTAAGAACGAGAAATTTACCTACCTGGTAGGCCTGCGTCACAAAAGCAATCAATACCTGCTGAAGGCACAACCTACAAAAGGTATCTACAACCCGTCGTTTACAGATGGACAGGTATTGCTCAACTACCGTTTCAACAGCAAGTGGGAAATAGAAGCCATAGGCAACTATGCCCGCAACCGTTTCAACTTTACACCCGAAGAGGCTACCAGCAGCTTTGGCCTGATAAACAAAGCCTACCAGCTACGCGTATTTTATAATGGCAACGAGATAGACCAGTTCGATTCCCGCTTTGGCGGCCTGTCAACTACCTTCCGTCCCAACGACAAACTGAAACTGAAACTACTGGCATCCGGTTTCCAGACCAATGAAAAAGAAACCTACGATATCAGTGGTGAGTATTTACTGGGCGAACTGGAAACCGACCTGGGCAAGGAAAACTTCGGACAGGTAAAAACCTACTTAGGCACGGGCATCATTCATAACTATGCACGCAACTACCTGAAGGTAAATGTGGGCAACCTGGCCCACCGTGGTTCTTACGATGCCCGCCTGCATTTTATCCAGTGGGGCGTTGATGCCAATATTACCAATATTGAAGATAAATTGTACGAATGGGAACGCCGCGATTCTGCCGGCTTCACCCAGCCATACGACCCGAATAAACTGGAGCTGACACGCTTTTACCGCTCCGGTGCCACATTCGACTATATGCGCTATAGCGGCTTCCTGCAGGATAACTTCCGCTTTAACGATTCGCTCGACTTGACGGTTTCATTAGGTTTGCGTTTCAACTACAGCACGCTCAACAATGAATTCCTTGTAAGCCCGCGTATGCAGTTGTCTTACCGCCCAAAATGGAAGCGTGATTTCATCTTCAAGCTGGCAGGTGGTTTGTACCAGCAGCCACCCTTCTACCGCGAAATGCGCGACCTGAATGGTGTAGTAAATAAAGACCTGAAAGCACAAAAATCTTACCACTTCGTGTTCGGTACCGATTACAATTTCAAAGCGCTGAACCGCCCGTTCAAAGTAACGACAGAAGTGTACTACAAAGGCATGTGGGATATCGTGCCTTATGAATATGATAATGTGCGTATCCGCTACTTTGGCCAGAACAGTGCTGTAGGCTATGCAGCAGGTGGAGAGATACGCCTGTATGGCGATATAGTAAAAGATGCCACATCGTGGATAAGCGTAGGGGTGATGAAGAGCATGGAAGATGTGACCAACGATGCCATACAATATAAAAGTGCCAGCGGTGCCGATAGTGCTATTGTAAAGCCCGGCTATATACCCCGCCCTACCGACCAGCGCTTTATGCTGGGTATGTATTTTGAAGACTACTTCCCCCGCTGGAAGAATTACAAAATGCACCTGAACCTGATGTATGCTACCGGCCTGCCCTTTGGCCCGCCCGATAATAAACGCTATGGCGATACTCTGCGCCTGCCCGATTACAAGCGTGTAGATATAGGCTTCAGCGCATTGCTGGTAAACGGTGAAAAACACCCTACCAGCAAAGTGTGGAATGCACTGGATAATGCATGGCTGAGCCTTGAAGTGTTCAACCTGCTGGGCATCCAAAATACGTTATCATACACATGGATACAAGACCAGACCAGCGGCAAGACCTATGCGGTACCCAACAGGCTTACATCACGGCTTATCAACGTCAAGCTGATAGTCGATTTCTGATAATTTTCAGCAAATCTATACCAACAAAAATACATTGATTATCAAAGGGCTGCATTCCAAAGTGCAGCCCTTATTGTATTACAATAGCTTGTTTACATAAAAATTATTTGGTTCATATGTAATGTTTGCTACCTTTACGGCTCACCATTATCTACCATCATGAAACAATACTTACACACTACAGGTATAGCCACATGCTATATCGGCCAATCGAGAGACAAACCGGAATAACATTCCCACGCTGACAAACATACCTTCTATATTGTACACAAGCAGCTGCATAGTACCTGTTATTAAAACCCGTTTTTATAGTTAACCTTTTGCAGGTTCATCCTGCTAAACCCCTTGTGTGTTTTACAACACGCAACAGTAAGGCTTTTATTATTTAACCATAAAAACAAAAACCATCATGAAACAAATCAGCAAATGGCTGGCGGCATCGCTATTAATCGCCGCATCAGCTAGCCAGGGCATTGCCCAAAACCTGAACAAACATTTTTACCGTGCTGAAAATGTAAGCATCGATTACCTCCGCCCTTCGGATGAATATGTTTTGGGCGGCCACACCTACCCTTATGATATTGACGGCATGCTCAATATCAGCCCGGCTACAGGCTTACCTTTCCGCCGCATCCAGTTGGAAGAGATCGATAAAAACCTCGACCACAAATGGTTCAAAACCTACGTAACAGATGCCGAACAAAATGCGGTATGGGATGGCAGTTGCTCTAACCTGGCAGTATCTTTCCAGTTGGGCTATGCCAAGCAAACCAAAGATGAAGGCTACATACTTTGCGGCCGCGTAGTGCAAAACCCTGAAATATCAGGCTGTGCAGGTGACTACTATGATAACATCTTCCTGCTGCGTACCGATAAAGACGGCGATGTGGTATGGTATAGCCGCTACGACCGCCTTGGTATGCTCAACAGTGTGCTGGAAGCCAGCGATGGCAGCTTTATAGCCTGCGGTTATGCAGAAGATAAAGAAGGCACTACCAATGGCCTGATACTAAGTGTAGATGCCAATGGCGCTTTTCAGTGGGCACGCTATGCATACACACCGTTCTACGATCATAGCTACATTGTACCATCTTACTACAAGCAGATAAAACCATTTGGCGATGTATATGCATTGGTAGGCGTGGCCAACAGGAAAGAACAGATATGGGGTGCTACACTGGTAACACTAATAGACCTGAACGGAAATTACTATCAGGATGCTATTGTAGACAACCAGATGTTTGACCGCACATTGATAGGCAACAGCCTGTATGATGCGCAAGACGGCGAACTGGCTATCACCGGTATGGCAGGCGTGGTACACGATAGGCTGGCACAGGTTTCTATACTGAAACTGGAACCATATAGCATGAGTGTCAACTTCCTGAAAGCATACCACTGGTATAAAGATGATGATATGTCTTTCGGCAATGCTATACTGGCCGATAAAGAAAAAGACCGCATCTGCGTTACCGGCAGGGATTCTAAAAATGATGCGGGCCTGTACCTGCAAACCGACATCAGCGGCAACTTGCAGCGTTATACAACTTTTAATAACAGCTACGCCATGCTGGGCATGTCTATCACGCACAACACCAGCCTGAATGTGCCTGTATATTCCGGCCTGCACGACCTGTCTCCAGAACCTACATTTGTAGTGCGCAATACGCAAGACAAAGACTGCGCTGAGGAAAGAGAAGTGCTGATTGAAGACCTGGAATACAAAATACATGAATCCAAGCACAGGGAAGTAGATATCAAACGCATTAAAGACAAAGCCTATGCTTATAAACTGGAACAAAAAGAACGCATTGTTTGCGGCAGCATAGATGCTAAAAACGGCGTAACAACATCGGTAACGAATGTAGCAGCAGCTACAGGCAACCTGGCATTATCTCCCAACCCTGCTACCCATACCATTACACTGCAACATGCAAACCTGGCAGGCAGCACTGTAAAAGTATATGATGTAATGGGCCGCCTGGTAATAGAAACAAAAGCCACTGCCGCCACTATGCTGAAACTGGATGTTTCACCACTGGCTACAGGTACATACACCGTACAATTAATAGCTAACGACGGTGCCGTGCAATATGGCAGGTTCGTTAAAGAATAGTATTTTCTTAATGGCAATTTAGAGAAAGGCCGGGTTCGTCCCGGCTTTTATTATTGTGCATGCACAAAGGCCGGGGGCGATTGCCTGAAGATAGCCAGCAAATCCTGCGGTATCTCATCCTTCATATGTTCCATGCACCAGCTTATTATTTCATCTATCAGTTTTCTAAGCGATGCCCCTTTTTCAGTAAGGTGATATACCACTACTTTAGGCGCTTTTACCTTTAGTTCTTCCCTGCGCAGCAGCCCATCAGCTTCCAGTTCTCTCAACTGCTCTGTCAATACTTTTTTACTGATAGTTGGCATATAGCCATGCATCAGGTTGAATCGGTTTATACCATGCTGCACCAGGTATAGTAAAATAGGTTTCCACTTCCCCGATATAAGTGCAGAGAATTTGGTCATCACGCACAAATCTGCATTAAAACATACGGTATGCATACCATTCAGTTGTAAATATTAAAGGTAACCATTTGGTAACTTATTGTTCAGTAGTTGCGGCCATTTCATCTTTGTCAAAAATCACAAACAATGATGAGAAAAGTTGCAGTATACAGTAATGCATTGATGATGCTTACCAGTGTACACCATATATACGGAGCATGGGTCTACCACACGCCCTGGCGCCTGCATGTGCTAGCATTAAGCATCCCCATGCTTATTATCAATTGGTTTCTTGTGAGGGGCGCTGTATCACGCTTTAAATTTTACATGTTTTGCCTCGTCAACTTCGTTATTTCCGTAATCCTGATAGGATTGTATGAAGGCATGTTCAATCACCTTATGAAAAATCTGCTCTACTTTTCCGGGCTTGATAGGGACACATTGCTTCAACTGTTCCCACCACCTACCTATGTTATGCCAAATGATTTTTGGTTTGAACTTACGGGTATAGCACAAGCCTTAATAGCAGTGCCGCTTATTTACTTTTATAAAAAAAGATTAATTTAGTCAAAACTGACTAATAAAGAGTAGTTTACAAGAACCGAAAGAGTTATCGGTAACGATTTAGTAATGGTGCTTACTACACTTGCTTTCATTCAATTACCTTGTAAATCATTACTGCAAATGTATAAAAAATAAAGGTAAAGCAGTGAAACTTTACCTTTATTTTTCGTCTTGCTCGTCCATCCTTTTGATAAGTGCATCCCGAAGACTATCGAGGAACTTTGTTCGGTTTATCTTCCTGCCTTTCAGTTCCAAATAGGAATGGTAGAAATCCCCTAAGTCAATATTAAATATATTTTCAAAAGTCTTGGCGATGATTTTTATATCTGCATTACCATTGTCAATTGAACCCTGCGAATGCAGCGAATAAATCAACTCAATGAGTGAAGTTTTACTACCTGTCCAGTTTAGGGGAGGCGTTTCAAGTAGCTTTCTCTGATTGTTATTGCTCAACTGGTCTTCGAGGTAAACCTGTATCAAGTCGTTGGCAATAATCTTAGCTACCTTGTAATCGTGCGAGGTTGCAAAATTATGGTCTGCTTCAAAATAATAGGTGTCTAAACTCAACTTTATATCGTGCTTGCCACGTAAAAAGAATTTATAGTCCAGATGAGTGCTGTTGGTTCTGTAATACTTGTAAAATTCCAAATTAGCATCGAAATACCTCTTGATTTTGGAAAGCTCAACATTCAGATATTTCTTGATGATTTTATCGCCGCCTCGTGGTCTTTTTGTTTCAATCTTGTAAATGGCATTGAAGTAGATGAGCTTCGATACTAATTGAGGCTTTAGCTGTTTGAAAAAAAGTATTTCGGCTTCATCATCTTTAAATCCATTCTTCTTAATGTATTTTTTTATCTCCTCAAGTTTCTGCAAGACTAATATAATTGCATTTTCATACGATATCAATGAATTACTTGGCTCATAGGTCAATTCGTTAATTCTATCGTCTAATTCGTTTATTATAGTTTGGTAATAATTTGTCATCGAAAGCGAAATTTAAAGTATGAAACCAATTAAAAAGCACAAAATGAGGCAGCAATTGCAGA
>CABHOP010000005.1 GCA_902168085.1 uncultured Bacteroides sp. | reverse complement strand
CATTATGTTTTAATAAAATACCGGTATTTTTCACGGTGTTTTTCTGATATCCTTACGTTACCTTACCAACCTAAACCAAACACCATGATAGAAAAAGAACCACATGAACTTGAACAATTAGAACAATTCTCAACTGCTCAAAATGAAAATGAGTTGGCTGACCTCATCAGCAATGCTTATCCAGACTTATCAACGATAACCGATGCGTCAAGAGAAGAATTTATCGCACAGTTCCTACCGTATATTGGTGGTAAGTACCGACAAGCCAAATTTATCCAAGCTAATTTACCCACTCAACAGTTTGACAAATATGTAAGTGTGTTTGGCGGAATGATGTGGGATTTCTTGAGATTGGACCCCAATAAGTATTCTGTCCAACACGCTGTTTATAATGACTTCAATCACCTAAATACAAATCTATTTAGGTGTGTCATAAATCAGGGCTATAATGAGTTATATAATGTAGTTAAGGACATACCCAATAATGAACCTGATAGATTTAAGGAATATCAACAGGAAGTATATAGTCCAACTTTAGTGTTAGACGATAACCCAAATTTTGATATTGCCATGAAGTATGTCTATGTCCTGACGAATGTATTTTCAGGCTTAGCCCCGGCAACCGCAAAATTTGTAAATGGAAAGGGCGGCTTTGACACCTTTAAAAGAAAGCTAGACATAACCGATACACGCCACGTTAAGTTAAGGAAGAACTTAGATAAAATTAGTGAGGTCGTAAAAATGGACTTCGCTGATGTTATTAGTCGTTATGATAGCCAAAATACTTTTCTGTTCGTAGATCCACCATATGTTGGAACTGAAGACTATTATTCAAATTCTAGTTTTAATTATGATGACCATACCCGCTTACGTGACTCATTAGTTGCAGTAAGTGGTAAATTTCAATTGTGCTATTACGAAGTGGATTTATTGTCAGCCTTATATCCTGAAGGTAAGTTTCCTTGGTTTAGAGAGGACTTCGTAGTAGGATCTAGCAGTGCTACTAAAAAGAATAAAAAAGTTGAGGTGATTGTAACAAATTATGATCGAGCGCAAATATTGGATGAAAACATCAATAATGTTCTTTACAGGGAGGATAACCTGTCTATATAATTGCGTTAGGTTATGAAAGATGAATAGTTCTATATAATGAAATTTTAATCTTACAATTTGATATATTGCGTATTTTAGTAACGCCATGAATATAAGCCTATTAATATTAACATTAGTCTTCTCGTTGTTGCGTGTAAGCAGCGTTGCCCAATTGGTAAAACCTCATATAGTATCAATAAATGGTTTAGGTGGCAACAAACAAGACTATCCCATCACATGCAAAAAGACAAACGATGGCGGATTTATATTGGCGACATTCACTTCTTCAACAGTAGGTGCAATCACTAACATTTGTAATGCGGGTGACGAAAGAATTATTTTTGAAAAATTCAATCCTACAGGTAACGACATTGAATGGTCTAGATGTTATCAAGCTACTAATGATACGTCCTTTTCTTTTCTATTTACAGAAGCGGATGGCAGCAACATTTTGATAGGCTCTAATAATTCTTTTTCTTCTAATGCTCAGACTATACTGGTACGTAAAGAGGATATACTAGGTAATGTAGTTTGGAATAAACAATATGGAGGTAGCAGTACTGACAGGCTAAAAGATGTGTTACCAACAGCTGATGGTGGCTACATATTGCTTTGTGAAACATACTCTTCCGATGGCGACGTAGGCCATCATTACGGGAGTAACCTGCTTGCTGATTTTTGGATATTCAAGATTGATGGTAATGGTAACATAATTTGGAGCAAAGTTATTGGTGGATCAGAAGAAGAACAGGTTAAGAAGCTTACGACTGCTTCCAATGGTGGGTTCTACATTATCGGGTCGACATTATCTAATGATTTTGACTGTACTGGTACGCATAATCCTGGCTCTTATTTTGATGCTTATTTGGCAAGATTTGATAGCGAAGGAAATAAAATATGGCATAGGTGTTTGGGTGGAAATAGTGGAACTATCGGTGTAGATATTTGCAGTGATGATAAAGGAGGTGTATACGTTTTGTCGGCAACGTCTGCTGGTGGGGGAGATGTAAAAGAATATTTAGGAAATACCGATTTCTGGCTCGTTAGGATTGATAGTTCCAATAGTATTAAATTGAGCAAATGCTACGGTACTTCTGCCGGCAACGAAAATCCATATTCTATCTCATTTGCGTCATCTAATAGTATTTGGATGGTTGGTTCTAGTGCAGTTGTTGGAAAGCATGTTAATGACGCATTTGGCCTTACCGACGGATATATACTTAACGTTGATACATTAGGAGACTATTTAATGAGTATCGTAGTTGGATCCACATCGTATGATGATGCCCGTGTTGTTATCCCTACAGAAGACAGAGGAATATTTGTATCAGGATCATATGAAGGGCTTGGAACTAATTTGCCCCCAAAATTTGAAGGGGAAAAGGATGTATATAAAATTAAGCTAGCACCTTGGGAAACAGGTGTTAGGGGATTGAATACTGATGAACTTTCTGTATCTATATATCCAAACCCTACAAACGACTGGATATTTATAGAAAACAGCCAAAACACTGAGTCAGACATTCGTATAAAAGACATACTAGGAAAAGAAATTTTGAGCAGTGTCGCAACTACTGATAAGGCCAAATTGAATGTTAGCTCTTTAGCCAGTGGTATTTACATGGTCTATATTACCATAGGAGATAAAACTATAGTCCGTAAAGTAGTAAAAAGTAACTAAACCAAAACCTTGATATGAAAAAAATCTCCCTGTTACTATGGGGCTGTCTAGCCTGTGCGCTATCCCAAGCACAATCGTCATTCATTCCATATAACACACTTTTCAGTAATTCATCAATTCGTTTTGATTCCGCTATTGGTATTGCGGTTTCTCAACTTCAAACGGCTAATCCAAATGATACTTTTGAAGGCGGTGTTTCAAATGCCTTCAAAAGGTGGAATAATTTCTGGGATGACAGAGTTAGTAACAATCCCCCATCTGGATTAACTAAGCAACAACCTAGCAATATAGCTTACGGATATTATTTGAAAACAGGGTACAGTACAGCTTGTAACCAGAACAGCTTTCAAGGTCAATGGAAATGTATAGGCCCCTTCAACAGCTCTTTTAACTCTGGAATGGAGATGCAAGGCCGCATCGACCAAGTATGGATAAACCCTAGTGATACGAACGAAATTTTGGTAGGCAGTAATGGTGGTGGTGTTTGGAAAACAACAAATGCTGGTCAAAGCTGGCACAACATCACCGATGGTGTCGGGGTAAATAGTTTTCTTATTCCAGGCACATTAGGAGTAAATAGTATGGCCGTTGACCCTTTGGATTATGATAACATATGTATTGCAACAGGCGTTTATTCACTAAAAGATATCAACACTTGGACGTATGGAATTGGAATGTTGATTACAACTGACGGTGGTACAACATGGCAGGAAGATGCGGGACTTACCGGTGCTGGATTTTTCAAAATAGGAAACGCAATTAAAAAAGTGGCATTTAAACCTGGTACACACCAAATGATTGCCATATATGAAAATAACCGTATTTTATATAGATCCTCTATTGTAGACAATTGGCAAGATGTTAGTACAAGTTTCGGTAGTGGAGTAGGTGTTACGGATTTTGAATTTTCACTTGTGGACCCTGACGTTGTCGCTTTTTCTACAACTGATGGTAAAATTTGGCGATACGACATTAGTGCAAATTCCTGGGTTTCAATTCCTGCGGTAAGTCCTTCTGGTACAACATTAGCAGCGGAAGGTATAAAAGACATGACGCTCACGAGTGCGGATAATGCGATAGCATTGGTCTATTTAGCTAATGGTAGTGTGTCAATATGGTCAACATCAATTTTTAGTAATACTTGGAATCAGGTAAATGCCTCCATCTCGCGAGCATCAGCGACATCGATCCAAGTTTCACCATCAAATGCAAGTATTATTTATGTTGGTCATGAGACGGGCAGAGGTGGAGATATACAAAGGTCTACAGATGGAGGCGTTACATTTAATTCTATTTCAGGTAGTGCGCATGGTGATACTAGGTGCATAACACTGTTATCCTCAACAAATACAAGCAACGGAATTAATGATGTCGTATATTTTGGTACCGATGGTGGGATTGTAAAGAAACGTTGGGGACAAGTGAGTTGTATTAGTATTACAGGGGATAGTCTTTGTGTTACTCAGTTTCATGGTATGTCGGGTGCAGAATTGGATGACAGGATAGTTGTTGGAGGAGCTCAGGATAATGGCATATTTAATTTTGTAAAACAGCGTACTACTCAATGGGATAATGCCTTATGGGGTGATGGATATAGAGTAAAGTTTGGGAATATTAATCCACAAGGCTTGGGGTCCGTAAACTATCCAAGGCTTAATGCTTTTGACTTTACAAGTAATATACTAGTACCGTCTTTAGTAGATATACCTAATCCATTCGGTGGCGTCGACCCAGAGTGTAATGCTATTTGGGCAGACTGTGCAAATAGCCATAGGCAGATTTCGTTCACTAACTCCAATACTGCTTATACCGCATATAGATCTATTTTTAGAAATGATATTACGGGTACTTCGGGGTGGGCCGATGCATTTAATTCAGAGCCTTTAGATAATCAACCAACACTTGATGCCGTAGGAAGACGAATTGCTGCGTTTAAAATATCTCAAGCAGACAGTAATGTTGTATATATCGCATATAGGAGGGAGGCTTATGGAAATCCCACAGAAAGTGCGCAGGTGAATAACCCAAGGGCAAAACTTTTCGTTTCTCAGAATGCATTTACAAGCGGAACACCCACTTGGGTTAATATCACACCACCCGTAGTTGAACAATACAGGATTATGGATATAGAAATAGATCCCAATAATCCTGAACGCATATGGGTCGCACTCGGCAACATAGATGATAATCATACTGAAAGTCCCTCGATAGTCGGTACAGACACTGTTAAAAGAGTTTTTTATTCCTCAGATTTTGGCCAGTCATGGAAAAATGTTTCTAATGGATTATCTGCTCTGCCTGTTAACAAAATAGTTTATCAAGAAGGAAGCGATGACATCTTATATGCTGGCACAGATGTTGGCGTATTCAAATGGAACAAGGTTACAAATAAATGGGAGTGTTTTTCAGAGGATATGCCACCATGCATTATCATGGAACTTGAAATAAACTATTGCTCTGGAAAATTACGAGCCGCTACTTATGGAAGAGGGATGTGGGAAACATCTTTGTTTTCGCCAACCGATGTAGTAGGAACGTCTAATGAGATTAATGTCAATACTACATGGAATACCAGCAGAAGTATCAAAGGCAATGTTAGAATAAAATCTGGGAAAACTCTAACAATTCAAAAAAATGGAACCATCAAGCCTACTATCTATATGGCTAAAAATAGTAAGATAATCGTTGAGCAAGGTGCTCAACTCATTATTGATGGAGCCATTTTGACTAATAGTTGCGAAGATTGCCAATGGAGTGGTATAGAGATTTGGGGCAATGTAGGTCAAGTTCAAACTACTTCCAATCAAGGCTTTGCATGGATAAAGGATGCAACAATTCAACATGCAATAAACGCTATTAAAAATTGGGATGGTACAAATTTTGCCACAACGGGCGGCATCATAAAAGTTGACAACAGTAAGTTCTTGAATAACAGCACGAGTGTTTCAATTCAACATTACAGCTACAATTCAGCTTGGTCAGCCATATATAAAAATTACGCAGCTAACTTCACCAACGATACTTTTGATATTAATAATGAATTTAAAGGTGGCTCAACCAGTCCTTTTAATGAACATGTCAGTCTTAACCATGTTGACGGCGTTAGGTTCAATGGTTGCCAATTTCTGAATCGTAATCAAACTCCAAGCTTAAAAGGTACTGGTGTCGGTATTAAAGCCAGAGATGCAGGGTTTTATGTACGGAAGTTATGTAACCTATCTATTTGTACAGATAAATGTAGATTTAAAGGCTTGACTTTTGGCATCTATACCGAAGCAACAAATAATACTCTATATGGTGCAAGTATTGACCAAGCGGTATTTGATTCTTGTACGTTTGGTATCAAAATAAACAAGCAAGATTTCGTACAGGTAACAAGAGACAGCTTTATAATTGGGAGAGGTAAGAGTGGTGATGTAAGCGGTACAGAGTGTTTTAAGAATGTAGGCTTGTTTGTTACAGGCACATGTTCTCCGATTGTAGAAGACAATATTTTTGCGGGAGTTACAACCCCAGGCATTGAAAACCTTGGTGTGATCATGCAAAGTACAGGCGAAGCTGATAAGCAGGTATACCACAACAGCTTTACATCTCTAGGTCGCGGCATATTGGCGATTAATAACAATAAAGACCGGAACATAACAACAAGTCCATTTCCACCTACGTCGCCAGCGTGGTTCACAGGATTGAGAATACTATGTAATTCTTTTCAGAGTAACTCTAAAGATATACATGTTGATGCCAATGGAAGCATTGTGAATGCAGCGTGGAAAATCAACGAGGGTATCGCAGCATACCAAGGGGACCCAAGCAAACCTGCTGGTAATACTTTCCCAACCAGCGGAATCACTCACATAGACAATACAGGGAATTTCATAAATTATTTTTATGCTTCCTCGCAACCAAACTCTAACCCAGCAAATATAACTTATTGTGCAAAATATTCAATTAACGTGAACCCCTCGTGCACTTCTCGTAATGGCACATTTGATTTGCCATTGGGAAACTCGCAAACTAACGGAATAAAAAATGTAGGTGTGGCAAAACGTGTTGGGCTCCTTTCAGCTCTTTCCCAATACGAGAGCTTGTTGGACAATGGCGATACTGAAGCTATGAAATCCTATATAAATGGCAAGACGTTAGCTGACTCTGCAACCGTACGAACCACACTACTGGGATTATCTCCATATTTATCGGATGAACTGCTAAAACATGTCGCAAACGCAAATGTTCTGCATCCGGGAGTTTTTGCCAAAATACTTATAGCCAATCCTGATGTCATGCGTGACGGTCATCTCCTTGAGTTCTTTTTAGACAATCACCCAGGATTAATAGCGACGGAACAGATTGCGGACATTGAGGATTCGTATGATAATACGACGGCTCGCACTACCAAAGAAGGTCAGATTTCAACACTGACTGCAGAAATGCAGCTTGCGGCTACTCAGGTTATCACAAATATGTTATTGGATACTGTTGCGGCTCCCGTAGATAGCATGGTTGCGTGGCTAAATTTTGTAGGTACTGTAAACTCTGAATATGCGAAAGCTTCTTACTATGCAGGGTTAGGAGATTATACAGAAGCAGATAATATCTTAAGTGACCTCCCAACCAAATACACTCTGACATTGGACGAAGAAACTGAGTACAATCAGTATCTGCAAATGTGGACAACGATTAAGGATATTTACACTGATGGTAGAACCTTTGAACAAATGAGTACTCCAGAGCTTACGACTTTTACAATACTCCATGATGCTTCAATACCTAATGACCGAATTAATGTAATAACAGGTACTATTACTGGCATACCACTTTCACCCCAGTGGAAAATTCCATGTAACCTAACCAAGTATGTCGGTCACATGAAGCAAGGAACAACTCAAACGTCTCCCAATAGAACAAAGGCTAATAAAGGTATACAAAGAAATATAGAGAAGAGAAATGTATTCAATGTGTACCCTAACCCTGCAACGGACTTAGTTACATTTGATTTCAGGGTGCCTTTGACTAAAGAACCTGTCGTGATAACTATAACTAATGTTGCCGGACAAACGATTGAAACATTTACATCGGAGACTAACTTTGGAAATATTAGATGGAATACACAGAATATTTCTTCTGGCGTGTATATGTACAAGATAACTACAGATAAGCTCTTACTGGAAACTGGAAGAGTTGTTATATCTAAATAGACACTGTTGATTAGATAATGAAGGGGCATCATTTTGGTGCCCCTTTTTCTATAATAAATCCGCCTTTGACAAAAAGTGAGTTTTGCAATTGAATATATACCAATATATGGAAAATTTACAAAACTATACACGTTACACTGGTGCCGAAAATCCTGTAGATAAACTAGCTGATACAGCAAATCTTCACCCATCCGAAGTTCTTACTGATGAAGAAATTGAACTTCAAAAGAAAATTGATGCTGGCGATATTGAAGAGTTAGTAGATACTGAAGAACCAGAAGTGACAGGTGTAATTGTTGACGAATCACGGAAATTCATTGTGAAATACAATGATTTCAAAGCCTGATAGCGTCCAATCACTCGTATTTACTATTATAGAATCATGGGGGCAATTTGTTGGCGAGAATATTATTTTTTTGTTTCTAGTATCTGTAGCTACCCGTATAGTCAATGTCAGAAAGTTTCATTGATAAACATTCCAATCGGTCCACAATATCAATAACCTCGTCTACAATCTCCTGGGGGTAATTATAGGGAGGCCCCATAAAATAAGTCATCACATCTTCCAGTTCAATACGTAGGCGGTAAACCTCATCAAACAGTAGGTCCATACAGCTTTCTTGCTAATCTACAGCCGCACGATGAAAACCTAATTTCTCATTAGCAATGAGACAACAGCTATACGCTATGACTTACTATTTTTTTTCTTTGGCTTCATTAAATGGGAAATCGCAGCATCAAAATCCATATTAAGTTTCAAAGGCTTTTCTTCCTTCGGTATCTTCTTTTTCTTGGGTTTGCTTGCTTTGGCCATGGACTAATTCTTGGTACGTGATCCGTCTGTTGATAGTTTTGAAAGTTAAGTCAAAACGTTCAATATCTGTTAACCCACGGCTGTTGTACCGAAAGCAGTACTCGTCCCAATAGCGCTGTAGATGTTTCGGTCCAAGTTGTTTAAAAGACCCTCTTATGGTATCCTTAAAATGCCTGAAGGCTCCTTCAATAGTGTTGGTATGATAAATACCTCTACCATACTCACCGTCTTTATGGATAAAAACCTCATGAGAAAGAACATATTTATGCATGCCTGCATATTGTATCCAACCGTCAGTCATTAATACAGACATTGAACCGATGTGCCTTTTCAGTAAAGCTTCAATGTAAGTAATGTCACTATTGTCCGGGAGAAGTTTGCCAACAAGACCATTCTCACGGTGGAGGAGACCGATAATGCCTTGCATGGTAAATATACCACCCCGGTTTTTCATCTTCGCATATCTTGCTTTTGAGATTTTCTTTCTATTAGGCCCAATATAAACTTCATCCACTTCCCACATGCCATCTACAGGCGTAACCGCATCAAAATCAACCTTGAATGCCTCCATGATACGATGATGCATGTACCAAGCTGTATGTTGGCTAATTCCAAGATGTTTGGCAATCTGTACTGAGCTTACCGAAGTTTTATGTGAGGTGTATAGATAGATGGCTGCAAACCATGAAGTCAATGGGATTTTGGAACGCTCAAAGATGGTACCTTTCGTAACCGAAAAATACTTCTTGCAACATGAGCATCGGTAAGATTTACCGTTCTTATACTTGTAGACTTTGTCGCATTCACAATAAATGCACGTTATGTTTCCATTCCAACGTTTTTTTTCCAAGTAGTCCCAGCAAATACGCTCATCGTCAAAAAACTGAATGAATTCCTTAAAGTTCTTGAATTCAAACATTGACAAAATTTGTCAAAGAACCCTACTAACAATGAAAAAATGTATTCTTAGTTGCTATTGAGATATAGCCGATGAAAAAAGGCTATCGGTAAACCCGATAGCCTGAATTAAACTGTCATGCTTCATTTTTACAGAATTTTGAATGCAAGGCAAACCTTCCATACAAATTTTATATAACTGAAGTAGAGTTTAAATAATGGTCGTGATAATCAGCATCGTCAAGAAAAGCTTGAGGATAGCTGATATGAAAAATATACATTTCATATGCTTTATGCTTTTTTTTATTACACCGCATGTCACTGCGGTATATAGATTGGTAGTGTATTTAGGAACAACCGTAGTTCTTATTTCTGCTACCTTATTTTTATTTTAACCCGGCCAGGTTAATCCTTATATAAGTAAATAGTCACAAGTTGATCAATGTTCCAGCAGTGCGTGGGTCGTATTACTGAAATGCCCGTCAATACTGAAGAATATTTTTAAAAAAATCTCATCGGCCCAGGAAAGATGGTTTACTCATACAACTGATGGAATTGTGACCACCACACAACTTTACTTGTGTGGCATATAATAGTAAGTGAGGAGAAAAAAATGTAAATGGTATTTAAATAACCTGTGTAAAATTTATTCTGATATCAGTTTAGGCGGCGCGAGTATTTTTGTGATAATTGTACTGCTTCGCATATCTTACTTTTGAGATTTTCCCGCACTGCATAACAAAAAACACCAGTGTTTTAACGGGTTACTTGTTGTAGTATCTTCAGTACCTTTAGGCACACCAAAAATATCCCATGAAAAAGTTAATGATTATCGCAATCGTATTGCTTTGCGCGATTTCTGCTAAAGCACAGTTATCCATTAATTCAACTAACTTCACTAATTGTGATGTTTTGGTAAACGTTGTAACTAGCGATGTAAACTGCAGACAAGTAAACAATTGGGGGTCTATGCTATTGCCTCCAGGGGGTAGTTGGTCCATTGCTGATGCAAATCCTAACGCGGTAGAGTGTGAAATGCTCGTAATAGTTGACCCGGGCGGCGCAAACGTTATGATAGCGCCATTAGGTGCTAGTGGTATTTGCTGGACAACCTCAGGCTTTGACCCCTCTGCATGTGCCGGCAATCCTGTAAATGTGAATACTAATCTCACCGGTAGTTGGCCCGGTATTATGTACCAGATGGATATAAACTAGGGAACAAAAGAGATATAAAAGATAATGGCTGGTATAACGATACCAGCCATTAATTATTCCTGACAACGGTGTGTCATTTAAAAAAAAGACTGGATTAATATCATTCAAGCCCTGTTTCTCCAACAAACTTGAAAAACCTTTGACAATAAATAGCTTTGATCTATAGAAAGCCCCTGTCATATTGACAACTATGCAATAACCTGCATACACTTAAATATCCCTGTGGTATATTGTATGTTGCATATGAGCGGATGCACAACCTGTCCTATGTGCATCCGCTCAGATTATAGCGACCATCAATTGGTGTAGTATCCTTAAATACCTATGATTTCGTTGTTATAGCTCAAAAACGCATTTATATTATATTGACTACTAAAAGTTGTCTGTTATTTTAGGCTAGTTAATCTGATAGATGCCGTGGCGTAGTCCTATTTATTAGCAGAAGATAACTGAGTGGTTGGATTTCATACGGTTAGGATTGGGTGGTATGGATAAAAACCGGTGTGTATTTGCACGAGTGCCAACTTTTAAGATGCTAATGTATTTTGGCACAAGATTTTTATACTATATAATGAACCAACCAACAGACTGATAAAGGCCTGATCTTTCTGTTACGACAGATAAATAGTACATAGGTGGTATGTTCACAAAGAGCTATTACATATGCACTATGGGAAAACGACTAATAGCGCCCTTCGCGGGCGCTATTGTTTTTTTGTGTATGCGCTACAGTATTACATTTGTTAGATATACGTTCACTTTCATAGAAACCAACTTCTTCAATGGTGGCGAGCAACTAAATTTCGCCCGTAAGGCTCTTAATATTTAAGGTAAAACTATAAACGCCGCCTGCGGCGCTTTGCGAAATTGAAGGGTAATCCCTATGGTACTTTCTCGAATCAAGTTATTGAAGACATCAAACTACTGGCGTTTTAATGCTAACAAACAAATGCAACTGGGGTGTCGTAACGTGATGTAATGGAGAATTTTATATCCTGCGTGTCTGTTATAATTTCTGTCGCCTGCCCGACTGGTCTATTTTATGATATTTATATTTGCTGTAGATTATGCCTTCGGATATGCCATCGGCATGTTTGGTATCAATAGCAATGACCTTACCGTTGTACAGTGATGTTACTTTGGGAACTATCGTATGTCCTACAACGATGGTTGATGCTCCATATTGCGTAAGGGTTCGATCCACCTGTTCTTCTGAGGCTTCATTATTTATATAACCACGATACCAAAACGGCGATGTTGTTGACTTGAAAATCATAGTCAGTTTTTCAGGCAGGTCGTTGCTGTGTTTAAAAGTATCCGCATTAAAATACCATGGACGGCTTTGCGAATTGATATCCGCTAAACTTAGTTTTAGTTCGTTCATTTCCGAACTGAAGCCACCGTGCATGAATAACGTTGTACCGATCTTCTCTATGATGTTCTTAGTTTGTAGCCAACGCCCCAGCTCAGTATTAGACTCATACCATGTTTTGTAATCTTGCTGTATCAACCTGGCATTCTGTATATATTTATTACGTACATAACGTATGTCGTCAGACAAATTCATGATCTCGTGATTGCCTAATATTAGGTGAACTTTACCTCCGGCTCTTTCCGCCTCCTGTTCCAGATGGTATATCAGCCAGAGACATTCAGTTACATTCAGCCCTCGATCGAATATGTCGCCTACCAATACCAGGTGTCCCTTGCCAAAGGTCCATTTATAGTCGCTGCTCATAACCAGGTTAGCCATAAGAAGGTTACGTAAAGCAAGAAAATTACCCTCAATGTCGGAAATAGCCAATATACTATCTGATGCAGAATATTCAGCAGGCTCATTCATCAGTGTATCTTTTAACCTGGTTGTGAAGTTCCATTCGGGATGTTTACTGAATGAGCATGAAATATTAGCACCTTTACGTGCTGAAACAGGTAACGTATCGAATTTTGCAAAGAAGGTACTATCTTGATTTAGAACAGTTTTGAAATAAATCATATTGCCAGTATAAAAAATATGCGGACCATCGTTGTCTTTACCGGAGTAATCTTTATCAGCACCACTAGCCCTTATCACCTTTCCAGGCAATACAGCCCATTCGACTACATATTTTTTTTCAAGCAGGAATAAGCCAATAGTAATATATATAGCATAAAGGAATACCAGTATACCAAAGTATTTCAAAATTTTTTTCATATGATAAATGTAATATCATCAAAATACAAACTATTTTTTTGATATAGATGTTCATATGAGTCACCAACTTGACTAAGAATAATTGGTGGTTCGATATCCAATCAGAGTATAACGCTGAAAACCGCTATAGTAGTGGCTTTCATTTTGAGTGAACCTCTTTGGACTTTTCTCGAACCAGATTATGGAAGATTTGAAGGCTTTAGCTATTTAAAGGATTAAGTTTTGAGGAAAACATGAAATATATTCGTAAAGCCTATTAAATTGAGGTGGATTGATGCAATACGTCAATCCTGGTCGGCATCTATAAATCACACACCCAATAACACATAACTGCTTATGAATAAGACACTAAAAGAGTGGTTTACTAACTTCGGTACTGTATTCAGTATATTAGGCTTCTTCGCAACAATATATTTAGGCATCTTCTACGTTCCGACCTGGTTGCAGGAATCACAAAATGAAAGAAAGAAGAATGCAGAAAATGAAATATTACAATCTGTCAAAGAGCTAGTCTTTAGCGACTCAACATTTTCACTAGATGAATTGCCCTCACTTATCCGAGCAAAAGAAATCGGTTTAAAAGAATCCTTCCCCTTGTCTCTTGAGGATATTCTCACAAAAACAGAAGAATCTTTTATGGAAGACAAGTTTCTTCCATTGACAAAAAGAAAAGAGTTAATAAATAAAATCGAACAAATAAAGAAGCAGCTACCTAAAGAGGTTAAAACAGTTTCTGAAAAGAGTGAAAGTAAAAGTTGGCTAAGTTGGTTTTCAATAGTTATTTCTATTTTATCCGTTATATTAGGTATCATTAGTGCTTTTATAAAGTTCAAAGTTGACAAGGACAAAGACGCAGAAATACAAAATGAATTGCAGGATTTAACGTCAGACAAAGACTTGTTCGAATATGGCTACGAGTATGAGAAGAACATTGAATCAGCAATAAGGAAGCGACAAGATCTTTTAATAGAGGAGGAACAGCAAGGGCTTGATAAGGGCATTGACATTGTTTTTTCTAAAGGAGACAACAGGTATTTTGTCGAAGCAAAGTACTTGAGAAAAAGTAAAATCGGGTTAAGTACTTTTCAAAAATTAATTCACTTTTTAAAGGACAAAAGTGGCGAAGCTTGGTTAATCTATAATACTGATTTGACACCGTTAGTTGAAGAAAAAATAAAGGAGTTTAATAGGGAAAATAAAGCAATAAAGATTTTCCCTATTAAGCTACCTAAGTCATCTGAATTTCCTGACAAGTTAAATATGCTTTTGCCAAAGTAAGTCATTCTAGTAAGACAAGAATTACTGCTTCCAACACAGGTTTTGCGCAATCGGAACTTACATGCAAACAACCTTTTAGTACTCGAACCACTTCGCATTTGAAAATAAGCACTTTGTAAAGAGAAGAAATTAGAAGCAAAAGAAAAGCCACTGATAATCAGTGGCTTTCACATTCTGTGAACCGAATTAGATTCGAACCAATGACCCAAAATTTACAACAACTGCTCCAACTGGTGGAATATAGCCACCAGTAAACGGCCTTTATCTGAAAGGCTGTATTCTATATGCAGGGGTTTTAGTTTGATGGTGGTTTTATCCAGTATGCCTTGCTCTTCCAGTTCGCGCAGGGCTACGGCTACCGATTGCTTACCTGCACCGGGCATGGCACGCAGCAATGCATTGAAGCGCACCGGCCCATCCAGCGCCATGCGGAATATCTGTGGCTTCCATTTGCCCGATAAGGTTTTGAGTAACTGCTCTGCCGGGCAGGTATTATCTGCTTCTATACGCTCATTCATAGTCCATTTTTTAAGACCTCTTGCCGGGCATATGCTCACTGCCGACCTTTGTTTCACAAAAATAACAACAATAGCCCGCCTGCAATGGCAAGGCTTCGTTAAAGATACCCGCAAATGAAATGGATCATAACACTATCGGCCTGCTTATTGGGTGTTTTATACGGATGTAACGGACAGACAAATAAGAATCATATGACGAACCAAAGTAACCCGCTATTGTGCGATGTAGAGACGGGTATGTGCGAAGTACCCGATACCAATGCAACTACGGGTAGCCTGCATACGGCAGCTATAGATAAACCAATAAAGGTGATATACTATACAGACCCCATCTGCTCATCGTGCTGGGGCATAGAGCCGCAACTGCGCCGGCTGAAACTGGAATATGCTAACACTGTAGAGATAACCTATCACATGGGCGGCCTGCTGCCCGACTGGAGCTATAATAGCGGCGGTATCAGCAAACCATCGGACGTGGCGCACCATTGGGATGAGGTGAGTGCGTACTATGATATGCCTATAGATGGCGACGTGTGGCTGGAAGACCCACTGTCATCATCTTACCCGCCCTCTATAGCGTTTAAGGCGGCCTCATTGCAGGATGAAGCAAAAGCCATAAAATTCCTGCGGGTGCTGCGCGAAATGGTGTTTCTGCAAAAGAAGAATATTACCAAGTGGGAACATATAGCTGCTGCCGCAGAACAGGCTGGGCTGGATGTGGCCCAACTGAAAATAGACTACGAGGGCAAGGGCAAAGAACTGTTTGAAGCCGACCTGCTACAAGGCCGCCGCCTGGGTGTGCGTGGTTTCCCAACCATGATATTCAGCAATGGGGTAGGGCAGCAGCAGGTAGTGTATGGCTCGAAACCCTACAGCGCATACGAGGCAGCCATAGCCCAGCTATACCCGCAGCGCAAGGCCGGCAGCTACAGTAAAAACTGGAAAGACCTGTTTGCTGTATACGCCACACTCACCGTGCGCGAATATGCAGAGCTATCGGGCACACCCCGTGCCGATGCAGAAAAAGCACTACAGGCACTGGAGCAACAAGGCCTCCTGAACCGGCTGACCACTAAGAACGGCAGCCTGTGGATGCTGAAATAAATAACTAAGTGAGAGAATATAGATGATAACCCGCTGATGGCGGGTTGTTTTTAAATTAATGAGAGTTATGTAGTATTACGGTTATGTGTATACTAAATGTTCTTTTAATATACACGTACATAAGCCATTATGGCATCCACTTCTTCACAACTCATTCGAGGAAACTTGCTACAAGATGTCACATATATATTCTCTAAATCCTTGGATCGTTTATCTTTGGGAGAATATTTCTCTTCAGTTAAGAATCGGCATATCCATTCATTTGAACGATAGGGTATTACACTATTAAGTGCGGGCCCGGTAGCATCTTTTAGTGGATTGTGGCGGAGGAACAGTTATCACTAAACAGTTTTTTTCCATCGCTTTCCTGCTCATTGAATATAGGCGCTACGTTACCACACATTGCTATGGGTTCATCTTTAGCTTCAACAGGAGTAAACCCGATGTAAAGCAATAACCCGCAGACAAGTGCAATTAATATTGCACAACATATCAGGAGCAGCGATATGGTTTTAGGAAGCATATCCCGAAAATACTATTCATAATGATATGTAAAGCTTTAGAAATTAGATATTCGAGATTCGTGCTTCGCTACACTATCCACACCCTACCCACACAACACATTGTAGTCTTATCTATACTTATAAATCTCAAATATTCTTCATACCTTCGCGCCTAATTTTTCAGTAGTTTGAGGCTATTTGTGCACGGTTGATTTTGAGGGGTTTTCGCAGTTTTCAGATGCTGTTTTTTTGAGATTTGACAGATGAGCGCTAAGTACACAGAACATAAAGGATTGAATATGCCTACCATAGAGCAGGAAATACTGCGCAAATGGAAGGAGCAAGATACGTTTAACCGTAGTGTAGAGATACGCAATGGCAGGGAACCTTTTGTGTTTTATGAAGGTCCGCCAAGTGCGAATGGTATGCCGGGTATCCACCACGTTATCAGCCGTACACTGAAAGACCTGGTGTGCCGCTACAAAACCATGCAGGGCTACCAGGTGCGCCGCAAAGCGGGCTGGGATACGCATGGCCTGCCGGTAGAGTTGGGCGTGGAAAAGGAATTGGGCATCACCAAGGAAGATATAGGTAAAAAAATAAGTGTAGAAGATTATAACCGCAAATGCCGCGAGGTAGTAATGCGGTATAAAGATAAATGGGAAGACATAACCGAGAAGATGGGGTATTGGGTAGATATGAAATCGCCCTACGTCACCTTTGATAACAGCTATATCGAAACCCTGTGGTGGGCGCTGAAAACGCTGCATGCCAAGGGTTACCTGTACAAAAGCGTGAGCATACAGCCCTACAGCCCGGCAGCGGGTACGGGCCTTAGCAGCCACGAGCTGAACCAGCCCGGCACGTATAAAGATGTGAAAGACACCACGATAGTGGCTATGTTCACCGCTGTGCAGAATGCGGAATCACAATTCCTGTACGATGTTACGGGTGGCGCACCGGTACACTTCCTGGCATGGACTACCACACCGTGGACCCTGCCAAGCAACCTGGGCCTTACCGTAGGTGCCAATATAGATTACGTACTGGTAAAGACCTTCAACCCATATACCCACCAGCCTGCTAACGTAGTGCTGGCCAAGGCTTTATTGGGCAAATACTTCAAGGCAGAAGGTGAAAATGGCGACTTTGATGGCTATAATGCCGAGCAAAAGCTGCTGCCATGGACCATCATAAAAGAATTCAAAGGAAAAGATATAGAAGGCTGCCGCTACGAGCAGTTGCTGCCATTTGAAGGCAATACCCGTGAAATAGCCGGTGGCGACCCATGGCGTGTGATAACAGGCGATTTCGTTACTACCGAAGATGGTACAGGTATCGTACACACAGCCCCTGCCTTTGGTGCAGATGACTATCGTGTAGGTAAGAAGCACAACATCGGTATACTGGTGATGGTAGATAAAGAGGGCAAGTTTACCGATTACATGGGTGAATTCAGCGGCCGCTATATCAAGAATTATAAAGACGACCCGGACTGGAAAGATGTGGATGTGGATATAGCTGTGAAGCTGAAACTGGCCGGCCACGCCTTTAAGGTTGAAAAATATGAGCACACCTACCCGCACTGCTGGCGTACCGATAAGCCGGTAGTGTACTATCCGCTGGATGCATGGTTCATAAAGACTACTGCCGTAAAGGACAGGATGATAGAGCTGAACAAGACCATCAACTGGAAGCCAAAGGCAACGGGAGAGGGCAGGTTTGGCAACTGGCTGGAAAACATGGTAGACTGGAACCTGAGCCGCAGCCGCTATTGGGGCACTCCGCTACCGGTATGGGTAAGTGAAGATGGCAGCGAGATAAAGTGTATAGGTAGCGTAGCCGAACTGAAAGAAGAGATAAATAAAGCTAATAAGGTACTGAACATCAACCAGGATACAGAGGAAATAACCAAAGACCTCCACAAGCCTTATGTAGACCAGATAGTGCTGGTAAGCGATAGTGGCAATGCCATGACCCGCGAACCCGACCTGATAGATGTATGGTTTGACAGTGGTGCGATGCCATATGCGCAATTGCATTACCCGTTCAATACCAACCATGAAAAAGAGCTGAAGCACAACTTCCCGGCCGATTTCATAGCCGAGGGTGTGGATCAGACCCGTGGATGGTTTTATACCCTGCACGCGCTGGGTGTCATGCTGTTTGACAATGTAGCTTACAAAACGGTAGTGAGTAACGGCCTGGTGCTGGATAAGAATGGTAACAAAATGAGTAAACGCCTCGGCAACGTGGTAGACCCATTTGAAACCATAGAAAAGTACAGTGCCGATGCTACCCGCTGGTACCTGATAACCAATGCCAGTCCGTGGGATAGCTTACGCTTTGATTTAGAAGGCATTAAAGAGGTTCAACGGAAGTACTTTGGAACCCTGTATAATACCTATCAGTTCTTTGCGCTGTATGCCAATGTAGATGGCTTTACGTTTAAAGAGGCCTATATACCGGTGGCGCAACGCTCTGAAATAGACCGCTGGATACTGAGCAGCCTGCAAACGCTGGTGCAGGAAGTGACGGGTTATATGAATGATTTTGAGCCTACACAGGCCGGCCGTGCTATGGAAACCTTCCTGGATGAGCACCTGAGCAACTGGTATGTGCGCCTGTGCCGCCGTCGTTTCTGGAAAGGGGAATATGAGCAGGACAAGATAAGTGCTTACCAGACACTGTATGAGTGCCTGGAAACGTTATCTATACTGATGGCACCGATAGCTCCATTCTTTGCCGACTGGCTGTTTACCAATATGAATAATGTAACCCATCGCCATGCGGAACCATCTGTACATTTGGCAGAATACCCGATGGCCGATGAGGATATCATAGATAAAGACCTGGAAGAACGCATGCAACTGGCGCAGGATATATCATCGTTGGTGCTGTCGCTGCGTAAGAAGGTGAATATCAAAGTTCGCCAGCCATTGCAGAAGATACTGATACCTGTGCTGGATGCACACATGCAAAAACAAGTGCAGCAGATAGAAGACCTGATAAAGGGCGAGGTAAATGTAAAGGCGATAGAATACTTGGTTGATACCGAAGGTTTTATCAAGAAGAAGATAAAGACCAACTTTAAGTCGCTGGGTGCCAGGATGGGTGCTAAAATGAAAGCAGTGGCAGCTGCTATAGGCCAGATGGACCAGCAGCAGATATCAGCATTAGAAAAAGAACAAACATATATATTACATATAGAGGGCGAGCCTGTAGAGATCACCACGGGCGATGTGGAGATAATAGCGGAAGATATACCCGGCTGGTCGGTAGCTAATAAAGCCAACCTGACAGTGGCACTGGATATCACCGTTACCCCCGAGTTGCAAGACGAGGGCAATGCACGCGAACTGGTGAACAGGATACAAAAGATTAGAAAAGAGAGTGGTTTAGAACTTACAGACCGGATAGCTGTTGAGATAGAAGATTATGCCCCTTTAAAATCTGCCATATTAAATTTCAGTGATTATATTTGCACGGAAATTTTGGCAGATAAGTTAGAGATTGTGCCTCAGGTTCAGGCAGGTACTGAAATTGAGGTTAATGAAGCAATTCTTAAAGTGTTAATATCTAAAAACGAGTAACGCTATGGCCACAAAAAAACCGGCAGCCAAACCAGCAAAAAAAACCATCGCACCAGCAAAGGGCGCTAAGAAAACCATGCCTGCTAAAGGCAAGCAAGCAGCACCGGCAAAAAAATCTGTGGCCAGCACTAAGAAGGCAGCACCCCCGAAAACCGTTAAGAAAGCCGCACCGGCCAAAAAAGCCGTTGTAGCCAAGGCTGCCCCTAAAAAAGCCGCACCTGCCAAGAAAGCTGCCCCTGCAAAGAGCGCAGCCAAGAAGGCAACCCCGGTAAAAAAGGTAGCAGCCACTAAAAAAGTGGACTCCAAAAAAACGAACGTATTGAAAAAGACAGCAAACAATAAGACAGTTTCAGCAAAGAAAGCACCGGCAAAGAAAACAACAGCAACTAAAGCGGCATCTGCCCCAGCAAAGAAAGCAGCTGTAAAGGCTGCCCCTGCAAAAGCAGCGCCTGCTAAAAAAGCAGCACCTGCACCCGTCGTAGCTAAAAAGGCAGCACCTGCCCCTGTAAAGGCAGCCCCGGCACCGGCTAAAAAAGCCGCTGCTCCGGCACCACAGCCTAAGCCGGCCTCTGCCCGCAAATCTGCCTCATCAAAAAATACGGTGACTAAAACGGTTACCACTTTTGCAAAAGGGGCTATACCCAGCAGGCCGTCATCTCAATCTGTTAGCAATACTACGGCATCTGCATCCCGCCCTACAGGTGGCTCTGCACGCAGTGCAGCTGCAGAAAAGAAACCCGGTGTAGTAGTAGCGCACCGCCGCCTGGAAAGTAAGGCTAAACAAGCTGATGAGGCAGGCAAAACAATGATTAATTATCAACCGGAATTTACACGTTCCATATTAGACGAACCAGAACAAGTGCAAGGACCCGTATACCGTTACAGCGATGAAGAGCTGAACGAATTTAAAGAACTTATAAACGGCCGCTTAGAGAGCGCGCGTAAAGAACTCGTTTACCTGCAAGGGCTTATCACCCGCAAGGATGAAGCAGGTACGGAAGATACCGAGAACAGGTATATGAACATGGAAGATGGCAGCGGCGCTATGGAGCGCGAGCAACTGGCACAGCTTGCCAGCCGCCAGATACAGTTCATCAACCACCTGGAAAAGGCATTGATACGTATTGAAAACAAAACGTATGGTATATGCCGCGTAACCGGTAAGCTGATAGACAAAGCACGCCTGCGTGCAGTGCCACACGCTACCCTTAGCATCGAAGCTAAGAACGTGATGACGAAGAAGTAAGCTTATAATCAATTTGTTATAAAAACAGCCACTGTGCCTGCGTGCAGTGGCTGTTGGTATTACATGAAATATGCGTTTTTCAGAGGTTCAGAAATTCAAACAATGGCTGTGGGTTATATTGCCAAGTACTTTGGCAGGAACCCTTACAGGTATTGTCGTAACGTTTACTGTTTCCGATAGTAGGGATAAGATCTTCATTATCCTGCTATCTGTAATAGTTCCACTGTCAGTATTGCTTCTGTTTGTCAATCTGAAGCTGAAAACAGAAGTTGACGATACGCGTATATTGCTAAGCTTTAAACCGTTTTTGCTTAAAGACCTCAGCATACCCTGGGCGGATGTGGCAGAAGCCGGCATTCGTAAATATAACCCGCTACTGGAGTATGGCGGCTGGGGATACCGTATGAGCCGTAAGCGTGGTAAGGCCTACAATGTATCGGGCGATAAAGGGCTGCAACTGGTGATGCATAATGGCAAAAGGGTATTGGTAGGTACACAACGCACACAAGAGCTGCAGGTATTGCTGAACGAACTTTATCAACAAGGCATTGTAAAACCCCTTGCAGATGAACCAAATGTGAAAAGCAGGTAGTAACTTACAGCTATACAACACCCGCTTATGTCATCTATCAATATCAAAAGGCTTCATCATGTACAGATATGCATTCCCGTAGGGTTTGAAGCAGAAGCGCGCCGTTTTTATACCGATATGCTGGGCTTGCAGGAGATAGAGAAGCCTAGACAGATACCGGGCATATGGTATAGAGTAGGCGAGAGCGAACTGCATCTGGGTATTGAGCCTGAAATGTATCCCACCAAACGTTTCCCTTCATTTGAAGTAGAGAGCCTGGATGCGGTAAGAAAGCACCTGGCAGCAAACAATATTACCATAAAAGAAGAAAGCCCCATTCCGGGCTTTCAGCGTATGTCTTTTTTAGATCCGTGGAAGAATAAACTGGAGTTGCTGCAACGCAATGCTTAGCGGAAGAAGGACATGCCGTCTTCAATAAACTCGTGATTGTATTCGCCCAGGTATTCCTGCCTGAAGGCTACCATGCGGTCTTTCAGGTAAAAGTCCAGTAAAGGGTTATCATCAGTTATAATCCCTTTCACATCAATATCCAGCGGGGTAGCGTTATGCTGCATAGCTATGCTGCTCACCACTTTGCTCTTATCTATCAGGTGTGTTATCTCAAAAGTATTCAACTGGCCTACTAACGGGAAGTAAAAGTCTGTCTTTATCTGTGCTGTATCGTAGCTGTTTTCCTTTCCCTTGGTGGCTACATACATAAAGTCGAAATTGGTTTTGCCGGGGAAGGATGAGAAGATGCGACAGTTATAGCCTGCTTTTTGTATGGTGTTGTAAAGCAGCTTTTGTGCTGTGCCATTATCCGCATCGCTGATGCCATCAAACTCAACGAATATCTTACCGTTGTTTGTCAGCAGGTCTTGCAGCTTCGTAAAACATTCTACACTTAACAGGTGCGATGGTATGTTTTCGCCCAGCAAAGCATCAATGATGATGAGGTCATAGCGCTTTTTGCATACATTGATGTAATGCCTGCCATCATCTACAACTGTATTAGCCACGGCATGTTTCAGCCCGAAGTACTTTTCTGCCAGCATAGGCAGCCTGCCATCTATTTCTACTGCATCATAATCTACATCGTAGTGTTCCATCTGCCTGGCGACAGTGCCACCACCCAGGCCTATCAGCAGGGCCTTGCTGCCCTTTGGCAGGCTGGATATCACGGCATTGGTAAAGTAGGTATAGTACAGAAAGCTGAAATCAGGATTTGCTTTATCTATCCATGTTTGCCAGTTGTGGTTTACCAGCATCACGCGGGTATCCAGGTCTTTCTTTATCTGCCCGCGGGTAGTGTAGCTGAAGTCTACCACCTTTACCTGTCCCAGCATCCCTTCATTATGGTACAGTATTTTGTACTTATCGGTTTCGGGCTTTTGACTGTTATTGAAGAAAAAAAAACTGGGTATCAGCAGTAGCAACAATACCCCCAGTGCCAGCTTTTGCTTAGGCCGCAGTATCAATACCGTAAGCAGGAACAGCAGGCTGCCCATTACAATACACGGCATAGTAATACCTACCAGCGGCACCAGCCAGAAGCCGGTAAGCAGGGTAGCGATAACGCCCCCCAAAGTAGATATAGCATATACCAACCCCGCAGCCTTTCCGGAATCATTCTTTTCAGCAATCAGGCTGATGAGCATCGGGCTTACCATGCCCATGCCCAGTATGGGCGGCATGAGGAAGAATAGCTGGGATACGATGACACCGGTAAGGAAACTCATATCCAGCGTGCGCTGCATAATGAATTTTGCCAGCATAGGCATTACGATAACAAGTGCAGATGCTATGGCCAGGGTAAAGAACAGTGTCTTTTGCCTTTTGTCCAGGTCGCGCTTGCTAAGCTCGCCGCCAATATAGTAGCCTGCCGTAAGGCCGCCCAATGTTAGCGCCAGTGTAGATGCCCATACATATAGAGAAGTGCCGTAGTAGGGAGCCAGCATTTTGCCGCCGGCCAGTTCGGCCACCATCACGCAAGAACCTTCAAAGAAAGAGACTAACAATAACCTGTTCTGAGGTATTGAAGTTGTGTTGTTATCGGTTTTCAAAAAATGAGTTTTAATGAGCTAATATAACAATGGTTGGGCTAAACATTATTTAGAAGGCGGTAAATGCATATCGTATTCTTTACCAGGCTCATTATCGGCAGGTATTTCTGTTTCGATAGCTACAAATTTCACCGTGCCTTTCTTCAGGTAGTTATTAGGCTCGTATAGCGGTGCTACTGTTTGGCCTATCTCATCGGCTACCTGCTGTTGCTTTGCTGCGTCGGCGCCAAACAGTTCTTTATCGCCCAGCGTTACCATGATATTCTCCCGGTCTTCATTCACCTTTACGCCAATGTAGTTGACAGTTGGGTAGTTTTTGAAGACCGTTTCTTTCAGTTTTTCATTGTTGGTATCGTTTGGTGTCATTTCTTTCATATTGCAGCTGTGCAATGACAAGAGTAGGGTAGCAGCCGCAAGGCCGGTAAAGATGTGTTTCATTATAGTTGTGTTAGTAATCAAATATAGCCTAAATAGAGCTTGTTGCAAGGCTTTAATAAAGGTAATATTGTATGATGAATAAAAAGATTGGAGATAATGTTTGGAGGAATGAAAACCCTGCGTATCTTTGCAGCCCGTTTGGAAATAACGGGTAGTTCTTAAAGCGGTTTTTGAAGCACAATTCAGTAATACTTTAATGGTGCGCTCAGTTAAACAAAGCGTTTATCAGGAAATAAAAAATCTGATAAAAGTTTTGGAGGAATGAAAAGGTTTCTTACCTTTGCACTCCCAACGAAAACGAGGGTAAGTTCTTAAGGTATTGAAGAGAGGCAAAAGGCGGGATGGCAGCGGGTTTGAGAGGTGGTATTGAATGCGTCTTGCTCGTTTATGAGAAAATAAAAAATCTCAAAAAAACTTTGCTGAATTGAAAAGAGTTACTATCTTTGCGCTCCCTTACCGAGAGGGAAATAACGAAAGGGTAACAAACAGTTC
>CABHOP010000004.1 GCA_902168085.1 uncultured Bacteroides sp. | reverse complement strand
CGGCATACGAGATTCGCCTTAGTCTCGTGGGCTCGGAGATGTGTATAAGAGACAGGAGTTGTTTTATAAATATTACTTAAAATAAATGCAATTTATTGCC
The DNA here is from genome assembly GCA_902168085.1 of uncultured Bacteroides sp. GTDB lineage: Bacteria > Bacteroidota > Bacteroidia > Chitinophagales > Chitinophagaceae > Polluticoccus. The sequence goes on along the minus strand of CABHOP010000004.1, from coordinate 34,756 downwards.
GGGGGCCTTTACCTTATCTTCAATTTCATATATTCGTTTCCCAAAAACTCGTACGTTAATATGCGCAAATTTTTTATCCTGGTTTTCTTTATAGCCCTTTATATATCCGATAGCAAAGCGCAGGAAATTATTATAGATAGTGTTTCAAGTTACAGCTTCGGCGGTGTGCAATCGGGCAGGCACGGGTCAAGTAATTATACGTATTATATAACCGGCCACGATGATAATAAGGCAAAGACCGCGAAGCTGCACATACATATTTTAGGCCGCGAAGCCCATCCGCAAAACACTATTGCATTGGATGTGAGCAAATCGACTATAGTGCTTGCATCTGCAATGGCAGACCATGGCCTTTTATTCGTTTTAGGCGACCCCGTAGCCAAAACACGCACCATCATGGCACTGGAAAGGAACGGGGAAATTAAAGCAACGAAAAAAGAGGAAAATGTATCTCCGGCATCGTTTACCAATACTTTACGGATATTTCCGGGCATGCCCGATGGCCTGATATTATTTGCCGGGGGTGGCAAAAACGGCAGTTATGCCATTACGCGCTACAACCATTCTTTTGAAGAAGAATGGAAAAAGGAATATGCCCCTAAAAACGGCACGATGGAAATCATAACTACTGCCAGCTTTATGGACAAGCTGACGGTGCTTGAAAAGATAAAACCCGATGCTAAAAAAGAACGATATCAATACCATGTGCGCACTATCATGTCTATGCATGGCGACGAAATTGCGTATAACGCATTAGAAGACAGTGGCGACTATATGTACCCTTCTACATTGGGAGATATGATGGGCATGAGCTTTATAGGCGGTGCGTACTATAAAAATGGCGACTTTGATGAGAAAGCCCCCTCGGGATTATTACTGGGGCAGCTGGAGCCTCACGGGCGCTTATTCCGTACTTTTAAATTACCATTCAGCTCTTTACAAAAATTCTTGCCGGATACTAAAGTAAAAGATTTGCAGAATGGAGCACAAATTATTGTACAGGCTATCGTACCGGGCGGCCGGGCAGAATTTTCCATCATTTGTGAATTGCTAACGCGTCAATACAACAATGTCGGTGCAGAAGTGACGATATCCGACCCTTTTATTATTTATGCAAATGGCGAAGGTGAAGTAAATGGCATCAACTTTGTGCCTAAGGTTACACCTGCAAAGATTACCATAAAAGGCAAGCTGGCCAAAGCCAATATACACACTGTGGCGGGGTGGTTAATGAAAAACGATGCTTTTGCTTACCGCTTTACCACCCGCGGGCGCGAGGCACGTGTGTGCTTTACGCATGTAGATAATGAGCATAGAAGAAAAACATTGTTGTATGCTATAGATAGCCCTGCTACCACCCCGGCAATAGGTCTGCCTTTCGACAGAGAAGCATCTAAGGCAAATACAGATAAATGGGAAGTGGATACAGATGCACCGCCTGCTGCGCTGTACCCATGGCTGTTTCAAAATGCTACTGTAAGCGGCCCGGATAAAGTGATACGTTATGACATGGCACCACCTAAACTAACAATCGGCATTTTTCCCCTGCCTAAGTAAAACAAAAACGGATAGGATATAAATAGAGAAGCCACCAAAAATGGTGGCATTCTTTTATCAAACAAAACAAACAATATAAGGGGGCTAGCCCCAATAACTTTATGATTAGCAGCTTTTCAGCTGTAATTTACATTTGTATCCCTGCAAAATAAAGCATTATTTGTAAGGTATTTCGTTAATATTCAAGCAATCATGAATTTATATCTGATAATCAATTATTTACAACACAAAATATAATAATAACCACATGTTGAACACTAATGAAACGTGAGTACCCAGTAGCCGGGCTCATAATCATCCGGCATAAAAGTATATTCATACGTTTTATCCCTAAAGCTTACGGGGCTGCCTTCCGTGCTGTATGTCATCACCCTTTCAGGTGTAAGGCTGGCACTGAATAGAAAATTGTAAATGGTAGTCATTACCCCCAGTTCTCCACTTATCTTCTGATAATTCACTACCGTACGCTTTTTATTAGTAGCTGAATCCATTTCTGTCGAAAAACGATAGTCTATTCTTAATGATTCGCCTTTGGTATTCTTATACACATACCTTACCGTGTAGCGTACTTCATTATCTACAAAGGCAAGCGTATAGTCCTTTGCCATGCTACCGATGGCTTCACAAAAACGTTTGGCGATATCAACGCTCGTATCCAATGCCAGCACACGTGCAGCCAATGGCTCATCTTCACCATCTTGTGCCATTGCGCGGGTGCAGGTAACACTTATCAGCAACATTAGAAGAAATACCCTCATGCAGATGCTATTTGTAATAAAAATAATAAAAGCCCGCCCAAAAACGATGCAAAAAAAATCCCGCCCTTTAAAGGACGGGATGTAAGAATGGATTTAATAAATTATTTAGCAACCGTAAATTTCTGAGACAGTGTCTCTTTGCCATCATTTACAGTAAGCATATAGTTACCCGCGGCCAAAGAAGAAACATCTACCTGTCCCTGGTAAAACGATGTATTGGATTCATTCCACTGTTTTACTACCCTGCCATACATATCTGATATAGCAAATGCTACAGAAGCACTTGCACCCATATCCAGCTTAATGTTTACCGTATTTACAGCTGGCACAGGGTACATGCTTAGGGATGCAGTATTCAGCGTTGTTTCACCTACTTTGGTGGGGCTATAGTATTCGTAATAATAACGCACCTCTGTATTACCTGCCTTATTTACCCATGCATTGCTTTGCCAATCTTCGGTAGTAATGCTTTTCAGCAGGCCAAAGTCATTATAAGCCCATATCTCACGGCTTTCATTTACAAAAATGCTGCCATTCCAAACCTGTTTGGTTTCAGATGTTTTGTTATTGGCATTGTTGTAGGTGTATAATATTTTATCATATTGCTCCCAGCTACTACCATTCCAGTTATATTCTATAGCCGATACCAGCAGTTTAGCATTATAGGTATATTCCCAGCGCTTATTTTTTGCCCAGGCCGATGTGTTGGCATCCCATTTCTCTAAAGTATAGGTAGCCACATCACCATTCTCGTATGTATAGCTTTTACGCTCATTATTATATTGGGTGCCGCTGCCATGATCCGAAACTTTATCTTCCACCGAAACGATATTATTATTCGCATCGTACACAAAAGTGGCACTGTATGAAAGTGAGCTGATAGACACTACATTATTACCGTTATAGGTAAGGGTAGATTGATCGTGAGGGTTCCACATACCTCCCGCACCTGCCAGTTGAAAATAGGTAACATCTATTTTGCTGCTGCCCGGCAGGTAATCGTACAGGTACCTTGCAGAATCTTTCCATAAACCTGTGCTGGTACGCCATGTAGCATATGTTAGTGATGTTACATTATCATTAGAATTAAATGTTTGTTTGCGATATAGCTTATTACCATATGCAGCCATTACATTGTTGTAATAGTATGTATAACTCTCATCATAATAGATAGACTCATCGCTGGCGGGTATATCGTAATTCAGTACCCCGCCACGCCCTGCACCAAAATAATAGTGCGTGGAATCGACCGGAACAAACGCAGAACCATTATGTAATGTATTAGTTCTGGCATACAGGCGAAAATTCAATTTAGCCACTCCCGATGTCTTGCCAACCTGGGGGTTGAAATGAGGAAAACTACCGGGTATCACTACACCCGATGTCATATTTGAACTGCCTTCTGCTGCTATTATAGGTGTTGCGCACAGCAAAAGATATGATAACAATAAGTATTTATTTTTCATAATGCTGGCGATTAATGTGAACTAAATGCAAACACAATTAAAATTTATCTAACCTAAATCTAACGATTTTTTCCTAATGCGACCACCCTATGACAATATTTTGACAAGCCGTTTACAATTGTTATAAAATCCATGACAATTCTTTAACCGCAAAGCACTAATGCATGACGGTCAAAGTGTCTGACAAACTTCTTTTGTCACTGATAACGCTTATAACATACTTGCCATCCGGTAATTTCGATACATCCAGGCTATACTGATAACTTTTCCGGACCGGTATCTTCCACTCACTTAGCTGGGTAGCGTAGGCGATATCGTAAATAGTAATGGAAAAGCTGCGGGCCGTTTCCCAATCCACATATATGTTTGTATAGGTTTTTGCGGGATTGGGGTAAAGCTTCATTTTATCTTTTTCGGTGGCATTTTTTTCAATGGTCTTTGTTTGGGAATAAGCATTATTGCCCCAAAGCAACAGCAGCAACAATAGAACTCTATACATATAATAAAATTTCATCACTAAATATAACAATTAAAGCCTGCTTTGCAGGCTTTAATATCTAAGGATGGGCTTTCTACCATCAGTATTTTGAAAATATTCTCGATACAGGTTGCTTACCGTCACTCAAGGTCAGTACATAATTGCCTTGCCCAAGATCGGCTACCGGGATTGTACATTTATGATGTGGCGCTTGTTTATACGTCCATTTCCTTAAAAGCCTTCCATCGGTACTGAAAATACAGGCTGCTATTTGTGCATTTTCATTGAAGGATGTTTCAATATTCAATATATCAGTAGCAGGTATTGGATACATTTTCATTTCCGCGGCTGCTACGTCCATTGACTTTACTGAAGTAGGGAAAAAAGCCTCGTATTGAAACCGGAATATATGTCCGCCGAATGAGCTAAAGGTATCAGCACTCACTTCCCAATTTTGCGTACCTGGGTTCCACTTATCTATTATTACTGAAGATAGCAGGTCTGGGGATATATATGCATACCTGTACCTTGTAGCGGTATCCCACTTACTAGCTATCCACCTGTTATAGATACGTAAGCTGTCCTTTCCGTCTTTATTAAACCAATAGTCTCTTTTAATGTCATTGACCCATGTACCCGATGTATCATACTTCAATAAAGTAGTACTAAAAAAGTCGCCTGAAGAGCTGTAAGTATATACTTTGTTATACCTGTCTATCCAGTTAGCAACACCGGGGTCATACATTTGATGTAACTCAGATATCAGTTCTCCCCCGGCAGTATAGTTATAAGTGTATTTACCAAAGCGCTGATCCCAGATGCTAGCTATAGAGCCATCGCTATTATAAGTGTATTTCGTAAAATAATTACCTGTAATAATAGAATCCAATCTGCCTGCTGTATCATATACATAGCGGCTATCTTTGTCAGCAATTAACTTATTGCCATTGTAACTATAGGTATCCGCAGGTACCCCCCACCATTGATTGGTGTAATGATAATAATACCACTGGAATGAGGTTATATTATTAAGGCTATCCATTTTTTGTAGAAACCTGCGTGTCCAGGTCACGCTAACATTTTTTGAAGAATCTATTACTATGAAACGATGAGCGCTATCATAGGTAAGCCCATGAATGGCCTTCTGTGTACCATTATAATGGTATTCATCAAACAGTCCGTTAAAATTCTCAATTGATAAAATAGCCCCCTGCCCACTTTTATATTAGTAAACTGTTGAATCCATCAAACTGGCAGAATCTGACAAATTGATTTGATGGGTAAGTGTTTTAAGCATGTAGCTCTGCGCTTTTACATTTAAACCAATGCACAATGTAAAGAGTACGGATAAGGAAATAAGTAATCTCATAATAGTTAGTTTAAGGTTATATCGTACAACGAAGGTAATTCCCTTATGAATCTATACAATAGGTTACAACTTGTTTTACAACCTTTTTACAAACAAGAAGAGCGGCCTAGCCGCTCTTGATTACATATCAGCCGGCATTTTATCCGGGTCAGGTTCGTTTAGTTCCACAGGTGGTTTTGTTGATCTTTTGCGCATGCGCATATTCAGCAGCTCTACGGCAAAGGAGAATACCATGGCAAAATATACATAGTTCTTCAGGTGCATATCATGGGCGCGTTCGCTATCCCACCCTTCTATTATCAGTACCACGCCTACCAGCACCAGGAAGGATAATGCCAGCATTTTAAGCGTAGGGTGCTTGTGTATGAAGCTGGCTATACGGTGGCTGAACAGGAACATGACGAACATTGCGATACATACGGCCACTATCATCACTTCCACATGCTTGGCTATACCCACTGCCGTTATCATACTATCGAAAGAGAATACCATATCTACCAGCAGTATTTCACCTATAGCCCCGGCAAAACCACCGCTGGCACCGGTTTTCACTTGTGGTGTTTCTTCATCGCCTTCCAGTTTATGGTGTATCTCTTTTACTGTTTTCCAGAGTAGGAACAGGCCACCTGCCAGCATCACAAGGCTGGCCAGGTCAAACCCTTTATCAAATACCGTAAACACAGGCTTGCCTTTTTGCTGCACCAGCCAGCTAAGGCACAGCAGCAGCACCACACGCACACCTATGCCCCCAAACATCCAGAACCTGCGTGCAGTCAGTTGTTTTTCCTTGGGCAGCCTGCCCATAATGATAGATACGAAGATCACATTGTCGATACCCAGTATCACCTCAAGTACCGTCAACGTTAAAAGGCTAATAAGGCCGTCTACCGAAAATAGTTCAGTCATATAGTGTAATGGTTAGGAATATTATGCGTTTATCAAGCCTTTGCAGATATTAGCTGCGGTAGCAGGCCCTTCATAAATGAAACCGGTATATACCTGCACCAGTACCGCACCGGCATCCAGCTTTTCTTTAGCATCTGCCGCGGTGAAAATACCACCTACAGCTATTACAGGTATTTTGCCGTTGCTTTTGGTATGTATGTATTTTATTACTTCAGTAGCCCGTTTCTGTACCGGCATGCCGCTTACACCTCCTGCCCCTATGGCCTCTACCTGGGCCTTTTCGGTGGTGAGCCCGCTCCTGTCTATAGTAGTATTGGTAGCTACCAGGCCTTGTATACCGGTAAGGCCCACAATATCAATGATATCGTCCAACTGGCTATCTGTAAGGTCCGGCGCTATCTTTAGCAGCAATGGCTTGGGGGCGCCCATCTCCTTATTCAGTTCCATCAGGCGGTTCAGTATACGCATCAGCGGCTCTTTATCCTGCAGTTCGCGCAGGCCGGGGGTATTGGGGCTGCTTACATTTACCACAAAATAGTCTACCGTATCATACAGGTCTTTAAAACATATCTCGTAGTCGGATAAGGCATTTTCATTGGGCGTGTCTTTATTCTTGCCAATGTTGCCGCCTATTATCAGCTTTTCTTTTCTATGCCTCAGGCGCTCTGCTGCTGCAGAAGAACCTCCGTTATTAAAGCCCATCCTGTTTATCAGTGCCTTATCCTGTGGCAGGCGAAACAGGCGCGGCTTCGGATTGCCCGGCTGGGGGCGCGGCGTCACTGTACCTATCTCTACAAATCCAAAACCCAGGCATGCCAGCGCATCTGTATAGCGCGCATCCTTATCAAACCCTGCGGCAAGGCCTACCGGGTTCGGAAAAGTAATACCCCATAGGGTACGTTCCAGGCTTTTATGCTTTACACTAAATGCGGCACGCATCCATTTTCTAATGGGGGCTATGGCATACCCTTGTGCCAGGCGGCGCATCACCATATAGTGTACCGCCTCAGGATCTATTTTGAAAAGTATCTTTCGTATTATACCGTACATAGGCGCAGCAAAGATACGGCAACGCCTTTGTATGTTTTTTAACAAATTGATGCTCACCGAACTTGTATCTTTAAACCTGATTATGTGTGGATTACTTACTCGTATCTCGCCGGCTGTGGGTTTGCTCGTTATGTTTATGCAAGTAGTGGCATACGGACAAACCATGCAAGGTCAGATAATGGACATCACAGATAATAAACCGCTGGAAGATGTAGTAGTAAGTAATGTCTATTCTGAAACGGCTGATAACAGCGATAAAGATGGCAAGTTCTCTATTGCTGTAGCTGCGGGACAGTTGGTAGAGTTTAAAAAAGGCGGTTATAAAGTGATACGTATCCGTGTGCCGCAGGGCAAATTGCCCAACTACTTTAAGGTAGGTATGGAACGTTATACCCCCGGCGTACCTAATTTCGAGAATAATGCCTCGCCCGATTATAAAACCGATAGCCTGAAATATGCACTGCTCTATAAACGGGAGCTGGAACACCCGCGCCTTACGGGGCTCGATGTGATACGCCACCCCTTCAGCGCTATGAGCAAAAAGAACCAGCAGATATGGGCCTTTCAGGATGAATATAGCATGTACCAGCAGCAAAAGTTCATCGACTATACCTTCAACGATAAACTCATCGCTTCGCTCACGGGCCTTACAGGCGATAGCCTCATACAATACAAGCAACTGTTTCGCCCTACTTACGAGCAATTGCGCAGCATGACCGAGTATACTTTCCTCAATTACATCAAACGCACCGTACTATTATACCGCCAGCACGGTATACGTGCCCGCATGTCGCCACAGCGTAGTACACGCTAATATTTCCCTCTATATAGGATACCTTAATTGTTAACCGCCTGTTAACCGATTGCAAAGCGCGGGTTAACGGGGGCTCAAAATTTGTCTTGGGTGATGCGGCGATGCATCTTTGCATCATCAAACAACGAAACAATCTCAAACAAACAACAAACAAAATGAAAAAAGTATTCACAATCGCCGCCCTGATTTCTGCATCTTTCGCTGCTAACGCTCAAAACGCTTCATCTTCAGCTACACAAACAGTTAACCTGAACCTGAGCAATGCTATCGAAATCACCTTCACAGGCAACAACAGTGCTACAGGTGCTGCGGTAAACCTGGCTTTCAATACAGTTAATGATTATGCTAACGGTGTTACTTCAAGCGAGCAAGGTTTGAAAGTACGTTCTAATAAAAACTTTACAGTAGCGGTAAAAACAAACGCTGCCAACTTTACTTATACAGGTACTACTTCACCTGCCCCTGTAATGCCTATAGCCGGTGTGCTGGGTGTAATGGTGTCTGCAAACGGTACAGGTGGTACCATTGCTACTCCATATTCTGCTTCTGCCTATGCTGACCTGAGCAGCACGGCTAAAAACCTGATAACAAATGGCAGCAAAGGTGGCAACCAGACTTTCGCAGTGAAGTACGAAGCTACTCCGGGTTTTGCTTACCCTGCCGGTACCTACACAGTAGATGTAGTGTACACAGCTACACAACAATAATTTAAATTGGTTTTTCATAGTGCATAGTTTTGGTAAAGGAGCCCCGTAAGGCTCCTTTTTATCAGTATTAGCTGCCCGCCATTCATTATATTTACCATCGATAAGACGCTGCCTGCATATATACTGTGCAATGCATCATGAGAGGACTCCCTAAATATCAAACAACAACTGCATTCGTTTTTGCTATGTTTTTGCTACTGCTAACTACGGTAGCCAATGCACAGCTTAGCAAAACAATTTATAAAACTGCCTTGCTCAATGATACCCTGGTAGCAGCCGGTAACAGGGATTTTCTTTACAATACCATCAATATCACCAACCTTACCAATAATAAAATAAGCGTCATAGTAAATGTTACCGCCCCCGAAGGGTGGGAAATGGTAACTCAAAGTCTGGTAACCGTAAGCCTTGATGAAAATGGCAATACCAGTATCCCTATCCGGTTGGTACCCACTAAATCGCGCACTGCAGTATGGCAAACGGTACGTATAGAATACCGCCTCAACGATGGGCTTGAAAAACTGGTAGATACGTTCAGGGTACGGGTAAAAGAATTTACCAAGTTCAAAGCCACCCTACCCAATGGTAACTATGTGATGGCAGGGTATGAAAAGAATATCAGGTTTCCCGTGGTGCTGCGCAATATGGGCAATACCCCCAATAACTATACGGTTAAGTTTCAAAATACTTTCCTGCAGCTCGATTATCAGCAGTCCTTATTACTTCCACCCGGTAAAGACTCTACTTTCTATATTCCCCTGCACATTACAGAGCGGCAGTGGAGTATGCTGAAGAAGGAAGAGATAAAAGTGCAGGTAAGCGTAGAAAACGGCGAAACGATGAACCTGGCACAGGTAGTTTCTAAAATAGGCAGCGTACTTAAAGAGCACTCGTCTGCTTACCTCGATATGCCATTGCAACTGGAAGCCGGTGCTACTTACCAGGGGGAAGATAACGTGCAATACTACGGCGCGCTGCATGGTTCTGTAGATCTTACACCACAAGACAAAATAGCCATCGACCTGCGCAGTAAAACACTATCTAAAGGCCAGGCTATTGATAATAGTATTGTGCGTGCCGAATATAATGGGCATAAATGGTACGGCACTGCCGGCAACATCAATGAGCTAACTGACTTTTACATGGATGGCTATGGTGCCAAAATAGGCCATAAATGGAAACAACGCGATAGGCTGGATGCCTATGGTTTGCTGAAGAGCCGCACCGGCGACAGTAAACTTGGGGGTATCAATTATGAATATGGCGGGCTGCGGGAAAATATCCGGATAGCAGGGGGCGCCACTGCCAACTTTGATAATGAACGCCAACTAAATAGCTACCTGGTAAAGCAGAATGGAGAATGGCGCTTTGCCGAGCAAGGTAAGCTGATACTTTCAGGTGGCGTGGGTATGGAACAAACTTTTCAGAAACTGGCCGGCAATGCCAAAGATAAGCTATGGGGTACATCGGCAGGTTACAACCTGCAATGGGCCAGCAAATGGTCGGCCGTGTCGTCTTCTGTATTATACAACAGTAATTCTTACCCCGGCATCTTCAAAGGCCAGCGCATGCAGAACCATGACGCCCGGCTTATTTACAAAAAAGTATTTACCGGTGGCTTTTATGAATACAACCTGCGCCGGCAAAACTTCTACCAGGATACTACTTTGTTTTCCGATGTCTTCAACCTGGAAACCGAAAACTACGGTGTGCGCACAGGTTTTGGAATGAATGGGGCCAGTATCGTATTATCGGCGGGCAAGCAATTGCAGGTACAAAGCGATACAGGAAATTTTGCCAGGTACCGTTTCTCATACCTCAACCTGAATGCATCGGTACTATTCTTCAAAAGGCTATCTATTACATTAAACTCTTATTACGGGGAAGGTGTAATACCGGGCCAGGAAACTACTACCGCAGTTACTATCAACAGTAACCAGGGCAATATCCAATACCGCTGGATAGGCGCTTCATTCCGCTACGATAATGGCCCGTACTATTACCACGAATACATTTCTTACATCAAGGCCCCACAGGCTTACGAGCGCATTGTCATCAGCCCATTTGCAGAAGTCAGTCTTTTCAAACGCACGCTCAACATCCGTTCACAACTCAACTACAACAAAACAAAACCGGGCGATATTGAAACTTCAAACATACTGGCCAATGTCATCTATGCGAATCCTAAGCTTGGCTTCGACTTCAATATGATTGGCATCATCCCGGTGAAGCAATTGGAAATGACACCATACATCAGTGCATCCCTGCGTGTTCGTTTGCATGCACCCTTTGTAGTGGCCCGCAAGTATTATGCACTTAAGATAGTATTGTTTAAAGATGCCAATAATGATGGCATGAAGAACAATGATGAAGAGTCCATTGCAGGCCAGATGCTTTCTTTGGGCAATAATCTCTTTATTACGGATAAGGATGGCAGCATCCTATTCAAAAACATAGACAAAGGCGAATACAAGGCCGACTTTGGCTATAGCAGCAAGATACGCGGCTGGGTGCCCAGTTTGGGGCCTACACAGTTTGTTACGGTAAAAGGCAACCAGACATTATATGTACCGTATAAAATAAGTAAGATATTGCAAGGCAAACTGAACCTTACTATCGACTCCAATTCCAACCTTAGCTTCAAGCTGAATAACATTAAGGTCACCGCCGAAACGGTGGAGAACGCAGATACCATCAAATATGCTACGCTTACAGATGAAAATGGAGAGTTCTACTTCAACCTGCCCAGTGGTAACTACATCATTACATTAAGCCCGCTGGCTTTTGACGACAACTTCAGGCCTACACAGTTTTCCCAGCCTGCCGATTTGGTGAATAACAATACCAAGACCATTTATTTCGACATTAAACAACGTAAGCGCCAGATCAATATCCGCAAAAAGGATTGATGCCTGCGCTTAAACCCATCATTTTAATTGTGTTAAGCGTTTGTTAATGGGTTGCAAAGCACTCGTTAACAACACATATAAAATTTGTCTTTAGCGTCCATGCAATGCATATTTGCATCATATAAGGGAAACGCAATCTGAACTATAACTATTAAAACACTTTACTAATGAATCCTCAGGAAAGAGCATTAGCCGTTTTCACCCGTATGTCAAGGCTTGTGGTGAAAAAACATTTAAAAGCCAGCACACGAGACTCCTATGATTATGTTGGCAATCTTGTAAACAACATGCAGATGATCAACCAAACATTGATGACTGCCGCTGTTTATCTTATTAAACGTGTACGCGATAAGAACGAAGTGAATGTAGAGGAACTTACTGCCGACCTGAGACGGGTCATACATGGTTCGGTAGCCGAATACGCTCAGAGCGTTTAGCAGAAGAAGTAATTAAAAACAAATCAGCCATTAGCAATGCTAATGGCTGATTTCATATATGCAATGTGTTTGATTATGCTATTTTCTCTACCTGCATGTAGTTCAGCTCTACCGGTGTAGCACGGCCAAATATCTTTACAACTACTTTCAGTTTCTTCTTCTCTTCGTTTACTTCTTCTATCGTACCGTTGAAATCGTTGAAAGGACCATCTGTGATGCGTACAGTTTCGCCTACAATGTAAGGTTCTGCATAGCCTATACCCTGTTCGCTCACTTCGTCCATCTTACCAAACATCTTGTTTACTTCAGATTTGCGCAGCGATGTAGGATTGTCTTTACCCAGGAAGTGAATAACACCCGATACATTCTTGATGGTTTGTATCATGTCATCATTCAGTTTGCCATCTGCTGCTTCCAGCATCAGGTAACCGGGGTACAATATTTTTTCACGCAGTACTTTTTTACCTGCCTGAACTTTAAAAACTTTTTCTACGGGGCATAGCACCTGGAATATGGCATTACTCCAGCCATTTATCTTTATTTCCTTATCTACGTATTCCTTGGCTTTTTTCTCCTTGCCACTGATTACGCGCAATACATACCACTTTGTTTCCTGGTTTACTGTTGCCTCTGACATGTTGCTTCGTTATACTTTACTTGCCTAAAATGTCATACAACATGGTCAATATCTTTTCAGATGCGAAATCCATACCGAATATCACCAATGTTGTAATAATAAGTGCAACCAATACGATGATCGTAGTTTGTTGCAGTTCTTCCCACGATGGCCAGGTCACTTTATGTACCAACTCATCGTATGCTTCCTGTATATAGCTTCCAAATTTGGCCATAATAATTAAAATTAGCTAATCAGCTGATTAGGGTATCAGCTAATTAAAGTAGCACGGGCACGCGGATTCGAACCACGATCTAAGGTTTTGGAGACCTCTATTCTACCGTTGAACTATGCCCGTATTTTTCAAAGACGGAAAATAACAAGTTATCTCCCACTGGTTTGCACAAACTAAAAAGCCAAAAGAGTGTCTTTTGACTTCCTGATTGGGATAGCAAATGTATGAAAATACTTTTGGTAAAAAAACACTTCTTCTTTAAATCTCGCAAAATATAACAACTGCTGCCTACAAAGCAGCCTCACATACACTTTTACTGCCATTTCCGCAGGCAATCTACCAGCACCTCTATATCCTTTTCCGTGTTATAAAAGTGCATACTGATGCGCAGGTTACCATCCCGGTGCGTCACCACTATATTGTGCTGTTTCAGCCAATCGCCCAATCCGTTTTCATCTTTCACAAACACGATAGATGTCCTGTTGGCCATATCATAACCTCCTATCAATGTAACCGGAAGATGTTTCAGCTCTTCCAGCAGCAGTTGGGTAAGCCGCATATTATGTGCCCATATTTGCGGCATGCCTGTTCTATTCTTGTGCTCTATCGCAGCTTTCATGATATTCAGCCCAAACATATTAGGGTGCCCCGGCTCATAGCTGCGTGCAGATGGTGCATACTGCCATTTACCATCCACCATTGCATAGCTGTTATTCCCACCCACTACAGGTGGGTATGTAGCCAGAAAATCATCTGTAACATGCATGATACCGGTACCGAAACCCGCATTCATCCATTTGTAGTTGCTGGCTATAAATACATCAGCTTGGGTTTCTGGTACATTTATCGGCATTGCGCCTAAGCTTTGCGTAGCATCTACAATAAATACTATCCCGTGTGCTTTACACAAAGCCCCTATCTCGTTCAGCTCAAGGCGATAACCTGATGTCCATTGCACATGGCTGATGGCAACTATATCAATACTTCTTGCCGCAATAAGCCTTTTTATTTCATCCACAGGCATCGTAAACCCATCTGCAGCATCTATCCATGTTATATCAAAATCATTGAGCTTGAAAGGCTCTAATAGCGAAGGATAATCACCACGGTATAGCAGCACTCTTTTCACTTTCCCTTTCAGCGACTGCACAATACCATTCATTCCCCATGAAAAATTGGGCAGCATGGCAATGTTTTTTGCATCGGCACCTACAAAAGCGGCTATCGTTTCCCGTATAGCACTTTCTTCTTCAAACCGCCACTTTTCCGCACGGGTACTAGCGTTTTGCTCAAACGCTTCATACAGCGCCACTCCGGCTTGTCTTACAGCTGCGTCTACCAATCCTGTGGCTGCCGTATTCAGGTATGTTATCGTGTTCATAGACAAACAAATATCCGATATTCTTTAAACAACAAAATAGCCACCGGAAAACCGATGGCTATTAAGCTTATTAACAGCAGGTGATCCTGCGCGTTATTATTTGATGATTTCAGTTACCTGACCGGCACCAACTGTACGGCCACCTTCGCGGATCGCGAATTTCAGACCTTTTTCCATCGCTATCGGAGCGATCAGTTGTACGTGCAGGTTAACGTTATCGCCAGGCATTACCATTTCTACACCATCAGGCAGTTTGCACTCACCTGTAACGTCTGTAGTACGGAAATAGAACTGAGGACGGTATTTGTTGAAGAATGGAGTGTGACGGCCACCTTCTTCTTTGCTCAGTACGTAAACTTCGCCTTTGAATTCTGTGTGTGGAGTGATGCTCTTAGGAGCGCAGATAACCATACCACGACGGATATCTTTTTTCTCAATACCACGCAGCAGCAGACCAGCGTTGTCACCTGCCTGACCTTGGTCAAGAAGTTTTTTGAACATCTCAACACCGGTACAAGTAGAAGTCAGCGGAGACTCATTGAAACCTACGATCTCAACGTTGTCACCAACTTTGATGATACCGCGCTCGATACGACCTGTAGCAACTGTACCACGACCAGTGATCGTAAATACGTCTTCTACAGACATCAGGAATGCCTGATCGATTGGACGAGGAGGCAGCGGAATGTATTCGTCAACTGCAGCCATCAGTTCGTCAACTGCAGCAACCCATTTTTCTTCACCAGCCAGTGCACCTGTAGCAGAACCTTTGATGATTGGTGTGTTATCACCATCATATTCGTATTTGCTCAGCAGTTCACGGATTTCCATTTCAACCAGGTCCAGAATCTCAGGATCGTCAACCAGGTCAACTTTGTTCATAAATACTACGATACGAGGTACACCTACCTGGCGTGCCAGCAGAATGTGCTCTTTCGTTTGTGGCATAGGACCGTCTGTAGCCGCAACCACCAGGATAGCACCGTCCATTTGGGCAGCACCGGTAATCATGTTCTTCACATAGTCAGCGTGGCCTGGACAGTCAACGTGCGCATAGTGGCGGTTAGCTGTCTGGTATTCTACGTGAGCTGTGTTGATGGTGATACCACGCTCTTTTTCTTCAGGAGCAGCATCAATCTCATCATAACCCCTTTTCTCTGCCAAACCTTTGTTTGCCAGTATGGTAGTTATTGCCGCAGTCAGTGTAGTCTTACCATGGTCCACGTGGCCAATGGTACCAATGTTTACGTGGGGTTTTTCCCGCTTAAAGGTCTCTTTTGCCATTGTTATTCTTGTTTAAAAAATTTGAGTAGTTTTTTCCTAAAAAGTGTGCAAATATAAGTTATTTTTGATTCAAATAAATTTATTTTTCCCTTCCCGCATATTGTTTTTTCAATTCATTAGCCGTAGCCGCTACCCAAAGGCACAAAACAGGCATAGATATGTAAAACATCCGCTCCAGCGAACCCGATAAAACCATCTGCAAAACCACCGATGCCATAAACCACAGCCATATACCTTCTACCCGTTTTGCCGCCGCTTTCAAATAGCCGGGAATAAACACATAAGCTGCAACAGGTACGGCCAGCCACACAAAGAGGTTGGATGCCATTTTATACAATCCCATCCCACTCAAAAGCGTCTTTGCATATGTGGGTATCAGGTAAAAATGATATAGGTCTGCACGGAGCCCGTCCACTACTTGCGCCGGCGCATATCGCTCATATACATACCGATATGTAAACACCAATATTCCTGAAAGCAGAAAATATGCTATCAGTTTGCGTTTATCTATATGGCTGTAGAAAAAGATTAGCGGCGCTATAAAAATGAATGCTTCTTTTGCAAAAGGGCCTAAAAAAATAGCTGTAATCAACATGGCTGCATGCTGCTCCTTAATACCCAGCAATACCATTGCCACTACTACGCAAAACAATGAATCAACCATTGGCAAAGCTGCTGTATAAGAGGTGTATCTGCAGGTAAGCATCACCAGCAAACCAAGTATAGATATGACAGTTGGCAACCCATATGCCTTACAATACCTATATATTAATACCCCGTAGTAAGACATCAGGGAAATGTTTATCACAAAAAAACTGAATGGTAAGCCAAAGTCTCCCCTGAAATAAGATGGGGCAAGTTTTGAAAAGATACCGCCGAATACTTTGTTGAGTGCCGCAGCTGCAAATGGAATGATTACCCTGAATCTGCGCACAGGGCTCTGATCAAAGTCAAATTGAGCTAAGCCCAAATAGGTATAGCAGTCTTTGGTTTGAGATAAATCGAAAGCGAATAGAATAGCAATAGCAGGCCCGGTCATAACGGCCATGCAAAACAGGAACACTAAATTATGTTCGCGCAATAGAAAACGACGAATTGCCTGCATATGCGGCAAACATATAGAAACAATAAAATAAAAGGAAACGAAAAAAGATGAGAGCTGTTGAGCAGGATTGAACTGCCGACCTCTTCCTTACCAAGGAAGTGCTCTACCACTGAGCTACAACAGCTTTGATAAGAGCGGGAGACGAGATTCGAACCCGCGACCTACAGTTTGGAAGACTGTCGCTCTACCGACTGAGCTACTCCCGCTTGTTTTACTTACACATCGCACAAATTGCTAAAGAGCAAAACAATGTAAAGTGGGCAGAGAAGGATTCGAACCTCCGAAGTCGTAAGACAGCAGATTTACAGTCTGCCCCCGTTGGCCGCTTGGGTATCTGCCCGGCCTATTTCATAAAAAATAAAAAGAGCCGCTTGCCGGAATCGAACCAGCGACCTACTGATTACAAATCAGTTGCTCTACCAGCTGAGCTAAAGCGGCTTAATTTATTGCATTGAGAAAGAACTATCCGTCAGAAACGGGATTGCAAAAGTAGACAACAAAATGATTTTTGCAAATTTTTTTCAGGCAATTTCAACGCAAAGCCTCACAATTCTTTAGTTTATATATGAGGCAATGAAGTTAATAGTGTCCCGCACCGTAGCAGTATCGGTAGGATACACCGTGTAGTATCTGCCATTGAGTGTATACCCAAACTGATCCACCTCTCCTGAACCGGAAAGGATGGTGATATACGTACCCGCAACCGTTTGATTATCTTTTATGACGTATGCGGTAGGTACATCTCTTTCGTATGTTTTTGTAATTAGGTTGTAGCTCAGCCCTATATCACCTTTAATATCGCCGGTACCTTTGTCCATAAAGTTGGATACAGTAAAGCTCACATTGCTGCCTGCTATTTCTGCAATGGTCATAGTATATAGTCGCTTGGTACCACGGTTAGGCATGGCACTGCTGCCTACCGTAGTTTCTTCTACTTTCCATTTACCTATCATTCTTTCAATAGAACGTTTACCACAGTCGCTTTCTTCAAATCCATTCAAACACATACATTTCCCCTGCACACAGTCGCCACCGTTTTTACAGGTAACATTTGCACAGCTATCGGGCACAGCAGATTTTGATTCTTTATTACAGGCCACATAAACCACCGAAGTAAAAAGGGCCATTGTGGTTAAAAACGTAGTCAATGCCAGTCTTCTGAAACGGTTCATCATTAGGGTGTGTGCTTTTTACAAAAATAAAACATCCTATCGCTTCCAGCTAAAGTACACGGTCATAAAAGTGTCTTTAGTTGCCAGCTTTTTCTGTATGCTGTAGATACCGGTAATGTCGCCTGTAAGGCTATCTACCACGCCATTGCCGCTCTTTATCGTTACAAAGCTATCCACCTTCCTATCAGCCTGAAAACTAAATTTCAGCGGCGCGGTGCGTGTGCACAATAAGGCATCTACCGTATCCATAAAACCATATACATAAAAACTGTCTTTAGTTGCACCGCCATCTATCACTACGGGATAATTAATACGGGTTCCTACGCGGTTCATAGAATCGCTTGCATTCCAGTTGCCTTCAAATTTTTCATTCCATTGCCTTTGGCAGAAATCGCCTTCATATCCTGTAGGACAGGCACATTTCCCCTGCACGCATACGCCTCCATTATCACATATCACGGTGCCGCATTTATCTTTTATGCAGGCCGTGTAGGAAACAACAAAGAACAGGGATAATACTGCAAATGCAGTAACAAAATAGCTATGGCGCATGCTGCAAAGATAAAAGCCTCCCTTTAACGGGGAGGCTATAAATTTTATTTCAATCGGTTCGTCACATTTGTTTCAGCTCGCTTACCAGGTCCTGCAGCACTTTCTTTGCATCACCAAACAGCATAGATGTTTTGGGGCGGAAGAATAGTTCATTTTCAATACCAGCATACCCCGGCTTCATGCTTCGTTTGTTCACAATCACATGCTCTGCTTTTTCTACTTCCAATATCGGCATTCCATATATCGGGCTGCCCGGGTCATCTTTAGCAGCAGGATTCACTACGTCGTTAGCACCCAGTATCATCACCACATTTACAGACCCCATCTGGTCGTTGGCATCTTCCATTTCCAGCAGTTTTTCATATGGCACATCGGCTTCTGCCAGCAACACGTTCATGTGCCCCGGCATACGCCCCGCTACAGGGTGAATACCATAGAATACTTCCACACCTTTATCATTCAGCAGTTTCTCCAGTTCGTGGCAGGCGTGCTGTGCCTGGGCAACGGCCAGGCCATAACCGGGTATGATCATCACCTTCTGCGCATAGGCCATCAGCACAGCGGTATCATTCAGAGATATTTCTTTGTAGTTGCCCTGTTCTTTTGTACCACTGGCGCCACTACTAACTTTTTTACCGCCAAACGAACCTATCAATACATTTTTCAGCGAACGGTTCATGGCTTTGCACATCAATATAGTAAGTATCGTACCTGCAGAACCTACCAATATGCCACCCGTCAGCATTACAGGGTTGTTGTACAGGAAGCCGCCAAAAGCTGCTGCCACACCGGTAAAAGAATTGAGCAACGATATCACCACCGGCATATCCGCCCCGCCTATGGGAAAGACAAACAATATGCCATACACCAGCGACAAGGCAAGCACCGTGTAAAATAACGTTATGGTTATAGCGGGCCTCGCCGCTACAATGTATATCGTCAACACAGTAATGACACCCAACAGCAGCAGGTTGATGATGTGCTGCCCATTGAAAGAAAAATCTTTGATCTTACCATTCAGCTTACCCCAGGCTATGATGCTACCTGCAAATGACACGCTACCTATCACCATGCCCAATATAATAGTGATGAACAGCGTACCCGGTATAATGGTAAATATCGTCGTCCCTGCTTCCTCATACAGTTCCGGCGAAATACCAGTCGTATGGTGTTTGAACTCGATAATCGATATCAGCATGGCACAGGCACCGCCCATACCATTAAAGAGGCTCACCATTTCAGGCATGGCAGTCATCTGTACTTTCTTGGCAGCAAGTGTCCCCACAATGCTGCCTATTATCAGCCCGCCAAATATCCATCCGTAATTACCCAGCCGATTACCGGCTTCGTCTGTATACAGGAATATGGTGGCCAGTATGGCTATCGTCATGCCCGCTGCGGCTACAAGGTTTCCCCTACGTGCACTATCAGGGTGCGACAGCATTTTTAAACCCAGTATAAATGTAATGGAACCTATCAGGTAACTAAGCGGTAATATTATGTTGGTCATCTGGTTTTTTTTGAAAAGGCAATTGCTTTTAATATCTTGTTGCTGCACGCAACCACTTTCTTACGATCGCTTCTTTTTCTTTTTGTCAAACATTTCCAGCATCCTGTCGGTCACCACAAAGCCCCCCACTACATTCAGTGTACCAAGTATCACAGCCAGGAAGCCTAATATCAGCGCGAGGTAATCATCCGCAGGTGCTTGGCCCATTACTATGATGGCACCGATGATTACCACGCCATGTATGGCATTGGCGCCACTCATCAGCGGGGTGTGCAGTACCGATGGCACACGCGATATCACTTCAATACCCAGGAATACCGACAATACCACGATTGTCAGCAGGCGGTATGTAGCCGGGTCAGTAAATAGTTGTGTTATGAAATTCATGTATTAAGCATTTGCGGTTTGCGGAGTTATCATTGATTGCACACGTTCATTAGTAATACTGCCTGCGTGTACTATGCAGGTACCCTTTACAAGGTCATCGTTAAAGTCCAGGTGCAGGCTACCATCTTTATCTATCACAAGTTTCAGGAAATTGAGCACGTTTTTGCCATATACTTTACTGGCATCAGATGGCGCTGTAGCCGGCAGTGCAGAATTACCTACTATGGTCACGCCTTTGTACAGCACGGTTTCGTTATTACGTGTCAGGTCGGTATTACCGCCCGTTACAGCTGCTATATCTATTATCACAGAGCCTGCACGCATGTCTTCTATCATTTCCCTTGTTATCAGTATGGGGGCCTTCCTTCCCGGTATCTGTGCCGTAGTAATGATGATATCCGCCTTCTTCGCATGCTCATGTATCTTATCCTTCTGCCTTTGCTGAAACTCGGCACTTTGTTCTACCGCATATCCACCGGCTTTCGATGCATCGGCAGCGCCCTCTACTTCTACAAATTTGGCACCAAGGCTCATTACTTCTTCTTTCACCGCTGGACGGGTATCAAATACCTCCACCACCGCGCCCAGACGCTTGGCAGTGGCAATGGCCTGTAGCCCCGCCACACCGGCGCCCAGTATCAAAACTTTAGCAGGCGGTATGCTACCTGCCGCTGTCATGAACATGGGAAAGTAACGGCTGTATTGATATGCTGCCAGCAGCACTGCTTTATAGCCAGCAATGTTCGCCTGAGAGCTCAATACATCCATGGCTTGTGCACGTGTAGTACGTGGTATGGTATCCATACTGAATACGGTATAGCCTTTCGTAGCCCATTGCTGCATTTGTCCTGCATTGTATAGTGGCTGATAAACACCCAGTATTACAGCGTTGCTATTCAGTTTATCAGGTACGTTGTCTCCATGCATGGTCAACAGCAACGTGGCTTCGGTGGCAATATCTGACCGGCTTTTTATTTGTGCACCGGCCGATATATAGCTGTTATCATCAAAAAACGCTTGATCTCCGGCACCGCTTTCTATCCATACTTCCGCCTTCATCTTCACCAATGCAGCTACCACTTCAGGCACCAGCGATACTCTTGTTTCGGGAGCCTGTTCTTTCAATACGCCTATTATCATATCAAGGATGGGATTCGTTTGAGAATATATGAAAAATACTTTTTTTCCGTGATAAGTCAAAATACCATGCCTTTAAAGCAACCATAAAATAATAAAGCGCTGTTAGCCGCTTTGCGCTTAATTTTGCCGCCTATGCATTACGTTTCAGCAGAGGGCATCAGCAAGTCTTTTGGAGTAAAACCATTATTCAGCAATATTTCTTTTCATATCAACGAGGGCGATAAAATAGCCCTGGTAGCCAAAAACGGCAGTGGTAAATCTACCCTGCTAAAGATACTGGCGGGGCAGGACCAGCCTGATGACGGCACCGTATGGATACATAAAGATGTCACGGTAGCACTTTTTGAGCAGGAGCCTAAGTTTAATGAAGCCTTATCTGTACTGGATAATATATTTCACTACAAGCACCCGGTAGCTGAAGCCCTGCGCGAGTATGAGCGTATTGTGGATGCAGAAGAAAAGGACCCCGTTGCTTTATCGGAAGCACTGGCAAAGCTGGATGAGCTGAATGCCTGGGATTTTGAGGCCAAGGTGAAACAGATATTGGGCAAACTGAATATCCACCATTTGCAGCAACCCGTCAATACACTTTCCGGCGGCCAACGCAAACGGGTGGCACTTGCACAAACGCTGATAGATATAGGTTTTGAGCATAAGCACGTGCTGCTGATAATGGACGAACCTACCAACCACCTGGATGTGGGTATGGTAGAGTGGCTGGAACATTACCTGAACCAGGAAAATGTAACCCTGCTGCTCGTGACCCACGATCGTTATTTCCTGGATAGTGTGTGCGATGAGGTATGGGAACTGGATGGCTCTACTTTATTTGAATACAAAGGCGATTACGAAAACTATATAGAAAAGAAGGCGGCACGTATAGAAAGCCAGCAGGCCAGTATTGATAAAGCTAAAAACGAATACCGCAAAGAGCTGGAGTGGATGCGCAAGCAACCCAAAGCACGCACTACCAAATCGCGCAGCCGTATCGATAATTTTTACGATGTGGAAACACGCGCCAAACAACGCATAGAAGACAATACGCTGGAACTGCAAATGAAAATGAACCGCCTGGGCGGTAAAATAGCAGAGCTGAAAAAAGTATACAAAAGCTTTGGCGACAAGGTAATACTGAAAGGCTTTGACTACACTTTTAAAAAGGGCGACCGTATAGGTGTGGTAGGTAAGAATGGGGCCGGGAAATCAACCTTCCTGCAAATGCTGCAGGGCCACGAACCTGGTGATAGCGGTAAGATAAACATCGGCGATACGGTCATCTTTGGCAACTTTTCTCAACAAGGACTGGAGATAAAAGAAGACATG
Organism: uncultured Bacteroides sp.; assembly: GCA_902168085.1. GTDB lineage: Bacteria > Bacteroidota > Bacteroidia > Chitinophagales > Chitinophagaceae > Polluticoccus. Next base: position 11,600 of record CABHOP010000004.1, on the reverse strand, counting down.
CGTGTTATAGAGTTTGTAAAGCGCATAGCCGAAAATTTCCCGCTGGCCAATGGTAGTTCGTTAAGCGCAGCCCAATTCCTGCAGCTATTCCTGTTCCCGCCCGAACAGCAATACACCTACCTCAGCAAGCTGAGTGGTGGCGAAAAGAAACGCCTGCAATTGTTATCTGTACTCTTTCGCAATCCCAACTTCCTGATACTCGATGAACCTACAAATGACCTGGACCTGCCCACCCTTTCCGTTCTTGAAAACTTTTTAAGCGAATACCAGGGCTGCCTGCTCATTGTATCGCACGACAGGTATTTTATGGATAGGCTGGTAGACCACCTGTTTGTATTTGAGGGCGATGGCGTGGTGCGCGATTTTCCCGGCAACTACTCTCACTACCGCATCTGGGAAAAGGAAGAAGAGCAAAAGAAAAAGCAGCAGGTTAGTGCCCCGGAACCGGTAGCACAGAATAGCACTGCAGAAGCACCTACCGGTAAACCTAAAGACAAGAAGAAACTTTCCTTCAACGAGAAGCGCGAGTTTGAACAACTGGAAAAAGAACTACCCGCATTGGAAAAAGAGAAGGCTGAAATAACCGAAAAGATGAGCACCGGTACACTGCCTTACGAAGAATTGCAAAAGCTTACCAACCGTATTACAGAAGTAACACAACTGCTGGAAGAAAAAGAACTACGGTGGCTGGAACTAAGCGAGTATATATAAAGACAATAAAAAAGCGCGTCATGAAACGCGCTTTAATTTTTTATGAAGAAGCTATGCTACTATGGCGCTTCACTTTCTTTCTTTTTACCATCAAATTCAAACATCAGCGAGAAGCGGAATGTGTTTGAAAGCGGGTTGCGGTTGATACCACTGCCTGAAGGCACCAGGTAAGCAAAGTTCAGGTTGAAAACCTGGTAGCGTACACCAAGGCCACAAGTAAAGTAGCGGCGGTCACCTTTGTCTTTGTTCTCGTAGAAATAACCTGCACGTACTGCAAATTGGTTTTGATACCAGTATTCAGCACCCAGTGATATTTGATACTCCTTCAGCTCTTCGCTGAAACCACCCGGCGCATCGCCAAATGAACCGAACAGGCCCGATACTACAGATTTTTCAGGAATGTAACGCACCGTTTGATTCCTTGCATTATCAAAGCTATCCTGTGGTGTAGGCACCAGCAGTTTGTTGATGTCTAATGCAAAGGTGATTTTGTTATACTCATCCGCTTTGTAAGTATACGCGCCACCCAAACCAAGGTTCATTGGGATGAAATCCCTGCGGGTAGAACTGTAAGCTATTTTAGAACCGATATTGCTCAGCACAGCACCCAGGCTGATGTTTGAGTTGCGAAATTCGTCTATCTCTTTTGTTTTGGTATAGTAGATACCCAGGTCGGCACCAAATGCATTACCCGGTTTATAATCTACGTTGCTACCGGATGCCAGGCCCGAAGCGATGGCAGAGTGTATATAACGGAAGCTAAGGCCTGTAGAAAGGTTTTCAGACAGCTTACGGCCATAACCCAGGTCGAAAGCAAACTCGTTAGGACGGCCGGTACCTAAAGGCTGCGCGTTTACGTCCGTATAGTTTATTTCACCCAGTGAAAAATAGCGAAGTGATGCACTGATCGTTTGCGGTACTTTCTCACCAAACTTAGCATAACCGGAAAGGTAAGCCAGGAATATATCAGGCACTATATCTTTTAGCCATGGAGTATAGGTTGCAGATACACCATATTTCTTCTCAGCAAATGGCAGTTTTGCCACATTCCAGTGTTGTGCATTGGCATCCGGAGATGTTGCAATACCTACATCACCCATTGCGCCTGCACGGGCATCCGGAGATATACGCAGAAAAGGCACGGCAGTAGTAACAGTATTGGTAGTACCGTTCAGGTTGGGTTTTTGTGCAAATGTGGTGAAAGAAGTAAGGGCTGCTGCTACAGTTAATCCTGCTAAAGCAAAACGTTTTGCCATTCTATTATAATTTATTTTAAAGCTTTGCAAAGGTATTTTAATTTATGATTGCTATCAAATTGTATCCTCTGTTATACAATCGGACAAGCAATATACGCTTTGTGTTCTGAAAATTAACGTATAAACACAAGTTTTTGGTATGCCGAATCTTTGGTTCCGGCATCTGTCGTGATACTCATTCTATAAATATACACGCCGGAAGCTATTTTAGCCCCGTTATTATCTGTGCCGTCCCAGGTTATTTCTTTGCTACGGCTGCTGCTGGGGTAAAAATTCTGCCTGATGGTGCGCACCAGCACGCCGGCTGTGTTATATATGTTTATTTCAGCCCACATATATTCATCCGGGTGGTTGTGCTCAAATACAAAGTGCGTCACATCGTGAAAAGGGTTCGGGTAGTTCATTAGTTGTTGCACTTTCATCATCTGGCCGTTAGCCACTTCAAAGTCTACAACACCCTCTCCTGAGTTATTGTTTACGTCCCATGCTTTCACTACCAGGCGGTGACGGCCTTCTGCCAACCCTGTCATAGGGAAGTTTACATAGCCACGCTTGTACGTATTCGGCTCAGTTTCGTAATAATCATTCAGAATAAAGGCTTCCTGCACCTTGCCATCCAGCACAGCAGTCAGGTCATGCCCCACAGCATTGCCCGATACATTGATGCCTGTTTCATCTTCCAGTATGGCATACAGTAGCGTATTAGGCCCTGTAAGCCCCCCATTGCGAAAGAGGCTGTCTTCTATAAATGGCCTTACCTTTGGCGGGTTGTTGTCCGTAACGGGATAATCTGAAAAACCACCTACCGTATAATTAAAATCAGCACCTGCGGCATCTGTCTTACCATTCTCTGCATAGTAGCTCACTTTGCCTTTGCCAAAATCATAATTAATATCCTTAGGGGCAATGAAGGCTACAGAGAATTTGCCATTCGTTACTGTGGCCTTACCCTTATAGATGATATTGTTACGCACGGTAAAGCTCTTGTTGATATTGGTAAGGGTTTTCAGCGTGCGTGGCTTGTCAAAGATGATAATATCTGCCCGGCCGTTAAAATCGCCAAGTATGTTTCCATTTATATCGCCCACATAGCCATTCACTATATATTCACCCAGTGCATTGATGGTATCTACTTGTTTATTGGTAGCACCTTGTATCACGTTCTCTGTATAAATAAAATATTCAGGGAAGTTAGGCTCCAGTGCGGGGTCGCCAAATAAAGAGAACTTACGGAAGTTGAGGATATCCCCCTCTGCGGTCGAGGCTTTACTGTAAGTTTTATTCTTACCTATACGGAAGGCATCGCCAAAGGTGTTCCATTTGCCATTAATATGCTGAAACTGTGCATCCAGGTAATCTCTGTTCAGTATGCGGTTCGGGCTTTGGTACACCAGCTTCACCGTAGTTACGGCGCTTATCACTCCGCCATCCTTTTTCAGCACTATCTGCTCTCCTGCCGATACATATTGCGGTTGGTCAAACTGGCCAAAGTCGCAGGTAGCGGTTACAGAGAATGGCATCTTATCAAAATTCTTCCAGCTATTCCAGTCGTCTTGTGTTATGATACGCTCGTGCGATAGTACTTCCGTGTTACCGTGGCCGCTATAGTTCAGCAGCAGGGTACCTTTAAATACCTGGTCATTAATCATTTTATTGGCCTCCGGCGCGCGTGTACCACCCGGTGTAGATACCATGGGTATCGCATCCTGATACACTTTGGTAGCATTATAGATATTGCTGTTCGTCTGCACGGTGGCATCCATTATCTCGCCATCTTCCATATGCGGGCCGGCACCATCTTCATTATCGGCTATGATGGTTGCTGACAGTCGCCATGCACCCAATGATGCCGGGCTCTTATAATGTTTCACTTTGTTTACAAAGTTATTCGCCTCTTCCAGCGATTTTACAGGCAGGCGGCCCACGCCTACATCCAGTGTATTGGCTATACCTGTTTTTTCAATATTCTCGTTATCATCCAGGAAACCAAAGAAATCATCACCACAATAATTACCAAGATTATTTAAAGATTGTGCCGATTCAAAGGTGGGTACAAAATTGGTATTGTTGCTTACCCTGTCTTTATAGTCATAAGATGCATCGCCAAATAGCAGCAGGTATTTAGGCATTTGTGCCGTATCTGTTCCTGCACGGTCATAAAACATCCGTACAAAATCACGGATACCTGATATATCCTGCCTGCCCGATGAAAACTCGTTATATATTTTTTGAGGTGTGGTTACCAGCACCTTCATATTGCTACGCTGCCTGTGGAAATTGGCCAGCTCTTCTGCTGCCGGTAAAAAGTTAGGGTGCGTTACGATGATGTAATCTGTCAATTCTTCGCCATGCAGGTTTTGGTTATCTACTTTACCTGCCGCTTCTGGCACCGGTAAGTCTGTACTTTTGAAAGCTGCAAATTCATGCAGCATATCTGCCTTTCGCGAAAAAGTATATGTACTGCCGTTCAATGTTCCGTTAATGCGCACAGGTTCCCATGGGTCGGTCACATCCCATACTTGTGTATTCCCATCAGCATTTGCCAATTGGTAGCTGGCAATGTTTGAAGCACTCACACTGTTTATATCGCGGAAGGTGATGGCATTGTCGCCAAAAGCCAGCGATTTTCGCATGTTCACTTCTATATAATCAAGGTAGCCCGTACCATCGCCTGCACCCGGTTGAAAGGTCAGCTTTATGTTCTGGTTTCCGCTGATGCCGCTGCTGTTCCATTTAGCATCTTCGGTGGTCATTGGCGAGCCATAGTCATCTGTGCTCATAGGGCCCAATGAATAGGTGCCTACGGTTTGGCCGTTGTGCGCTATGGTAAACTGGCTATACCCTGCCGAACGGCAACCCATCACTGTTCTAAAGCTGGCATCGCCCTGCACACTACCCAGGTCTATATCAAAGCTGCGATTGCTCACCTTGCTACCTTGCGTACCAAAGTCTTCGCCCCACCATGTTTTACCATATTGCAGCGGGTTGTTGATGTCATTTTCATACAGTGCATAATCGTTGTATGCAGTGACTGTCACGTTAGGGTTAGCATCACTTTCTACAGCATTTACACGTTTACTCGCGGCTACATCAAAGTTCAGGAAGTAATACCCTTTGTCTTCATACAGGTTCTTGGTATGTGCAAATACTTTATTGGTCATATCTGCCGTCCAGCCGGTAGGGCCTTTAGCGTAGAAGATGACATAGTCGCCTTCATTGAAAACGCCATCGCCGCCATCATTTACCCATATGGCATTTTCTGTAAGGTTGCTCTTGCGGGCCACGCTGTTATCTTCCGGCAGCATATTACCCCCGTCGCCAAACACACGGATATTGTCACTGCTGATGCTGCCACCTCCACCCAGTTTACTTATCAGGTTGTAATCTATTTTATGCAGGCCGGTTTGGCTCACGGCAATTTTATACCAAGTACCTGTAGCCAGTGGCGAATTATCAGCTGTTGTTTTAGCTGCTGCATTATTAGTACGGGCTACTGCTTTTTCGGTCACCTGCAGGGTAAAAGAGGCCAGTTGCTGCACTTTTTCACCTTCTGCATGAAAAGCCGGTACGCGCACCAGCGCAAAAGGGCGCTTGCGTTCTTTACCCAGTACTATATCAAAGCGTTGCGGGTCTGATGGCAATGCTTCTACGGGCAGCGCTACGCCATCTTTATAACTGATGCCTGATATGGTAACCTGTGGTATTTCATAGTTTTCCAGCCATATTTTCTTTACAACATAGCCGTTGAAAATTTCATCTTTGGCTACTTTAACCTGTTCTTCATAAGCGGCGTAGGCCCCCATGTATCCAAGTGCTGCCAAAGAAAGGGTCAATATTGTTTTTTTCATCTAATAATATTATTATATGTGGCTGCCCGCAACCTCTTCAAAGTTAGTATATATGAGCCATATACTCACCCGCGCAGCAAGGCTATTGTAATAGTAACGTAAAACTTAATGGATTATTACCAATTGCAGCACCGCCAATAAATTGGAGATTTTTTAGATTATAAGGTTTGAACACTTGACATTATGAAAAGAATGCTCTAACATTGTAACACTTTTAACAAATTGTTCAACCAATTTCGTAGCAAATATTTTTCTCTGATTATGAAAAGAACTCTCATCGGCGTGAGCATGCTTTGCATCGGGACAGCTACCCTTCTGACGGCGTGCTCTTCGAAAAAGAATGTTGGCGTATCACAGGTTACCGGTTGGGATTACAACGATCCACGCTTAGGTGGCTTTGATGTTGCCAACTACCCAGGCCAGCAAACCGGCCCTGGTCTTACATTTATCGAAGGTGGCCGATTTACTATGGGACAAACCGAAGAGGATTTGACCATGGAGCGTAATAATATCCCACGCACCGTTTCTGTTTCTTCTTTCTATATGGATGAAACCGAAGTGGCAAACATACACTACCGCGAATATATCTATTGGATGTACCGTACCTACGGTTCTGACTATCCGGATGTTATCGCTAAAGCATTGCCCGATAGTACAGTATGGCGCAAAGCATTATCTTACAACGAACCGCTGGTTGAAAACTATTTCCGCCATGCAGCTTACAACTACTACCCTGTAGTAGGTATAAACTGGTACCAGGCAAATGAGTTTGCCAAATGGCGCAGCGATCGTGTGAACGAATATATCCTGATCAAAAACGGCTTCCTGAAAAAGAACCCGACTCAGGTGAACGAAGACATCTTCGATAGCGAAACTTACACTACCGGCCAGTACGAAGGTACGCCGGGCAGGAACCGCAAACGCGACCTGGATCCACAGGGTGCCGGCAAACGCAACCTGCGTTATTCAGATGGTTATCTGCTGCCAAACTACCGCCTCCCAACAGAAGCTGAGTGGGAATATGCAGCGGTGGCTAACATAGGTAACAACCCTGAACGCGAAACAAGCCGTCGCCGTGGTGAAGAAGTTATCACAGACCGCAATGTTTACCCTTGGGGTGATGCTGAAACAAAACGCTATGGTTTCCGTAACTCATATCAAGGTCAGTTCCTGGGCAACTTCAAACGCGGACGTGGCGATGCGATGGGTGTTGCCGGTGGCCTGAATGATAACGCAGATATCCCTGCTCCTGTTTTCTCTTACCAGCCTAACGCTTATGGCCTGTACAATATGGCCGGTAACGTGAGCGAGTGGGTACTGGATACTTACCGTCCTTACACAAGCGACCTGAATGACTTCCGTCCGTTCCGCGGTAATGAGTACACTACTCAGAAACGCCTGACTGAAGATAATTCACTGGAAGAAAAAGACAGCCTGGGTCACATTCCTCGCCGTCCTATTACAAACGAAGAAATGCTGGCTAAAGAAATATATGATGGCAACGTGAGTGACCTGCGCAACTATAACGATGGTGACAGTGCTTCTCAGTTCGTATACAACTACGGTACAAACACACTGGTAAACAACGACGCTAAAGTTTACAAAGGTGGCTCTTGGGCCGACCGTGCTTACTACATGTCTCCAGGCACACGCCGTTTCATGCAGGCTAAGCAATCAAGCTCTACAGTAGGTTTCCGCCTGGTAATGGATCGCCTGGGCAGCCCTAACGGCCGCAACGACGAAAAAGCAGGTAACTACTTTGGTAAAGGTGGTCGTCCGCCTCGCAAATAATCAGAGAATTCTTTTCAATAAACAAACCCCTTCTTCCGGAGGGGTTTGTTATTTTTATGCAGGTTATAAAAGCATTTAAAGCAGTGGAAATTAGCACACTCTACGATATTTACAAGCAATACCCTTCCGTACAAACAGATACCCGCAAACTAAAAAAAGGAGATATCTATTTTGCACTGAAAGGCCCCAATTTTAATGGCAACACCTTTGCACAGCAGGCACTGGATGCCGGCGCAGCTTATGCCGTTGTAGATGAAGCGGCCTACGTAGTAAATGACAAATGCATACTGGTAGATGATGTTTTGACTACGCTCCAACGTTTGGCAACCTATCACCGCATGCAGTTCGATATCCCGTTCATTGCCATAACGGGCAGTAACGGTAAAACCACCACTAAAGAACTAGTTACTGCTGTACTGAGCCGCAAGTATAAAACATATGCTACTGAAGGCAACCTGAACAACCATATAGGCGTACCGCTCACCCTGCTGAGAATAAAGGACGATGCACAGATGGCAGTGATAGAAATGGGCGCTAACCATCAGAAGGAAATAGAAAGCTATTGCCGCATAGCCCTACCCACCCACGGGTTGATAAACAATGCAGGAAAAGCACATATAGAAGGCTTTGGAGGCATTGAAGGTGTGCGCAAAGGCAAGGGCGAATTGTACGACTATATCCGCACTATGGGCGGCACTATCTTCCGCAATACCGACCTCGATTACCTGGCCGAAATGAGTGCCGGTATTGATAAACAGATCACTTACGGCAGCACTGCCGATGCACAATATCAAGGCACCCCGGAAATGGAGGGCGTATTCCTGCATATCAACCTGCAATACGAAGGCAATACCACCCTCATCAAAAGCCTCCTGGTGGGCGAATATAATTTCCCCAACATCATGGCAGCCATAGCTGTGGGTTTACATTTCGGCGTGCCTTTAAGTGATATAAAGGTTGCCATCGAAACCTACAACCCTGATAACAGCCGCTCTCAATGGCTGCAGCAGGGCACTAATAAGATCATCCTTGATGCCTACAATGCCAACCCTACCAGCATGCGTGCCGCTATTATCAATTTTGCCGCTGCCCAATTGCCCAATAAAACCCTGTGGCTGGGTGGCATGAAGGAAATGGGCACAGACGAGGCCGCAGAACATGCCGAGCTGGTGGCATTAGTACAGCTATATGAATGGAGCGATGTGATACTGGTAGGTAAAGAATTTGATGGCATTGAGCACAAGTACAGGCATTATCAGACATCTACAGAAGCGGCGGCAGCTATAAAAGCCAATGCCCCGCAACATGCATCCATACTTATAAAAGGCTCCCGCGGCAGTAAAATGGAAGTAATGCTGCAGGCGCTACCCGCATAATGCTTTTTTATACTAACTTCACCGCACTGAAAAACAGAGGCTTCAAATGAAGGTAAATGAAGTGCCGCAAGACCCCAAAGATTTCAGGGAGGGGGACAAGATAACCAAGGTAATGTATGCCGTAGGTGACGATGGTAAATATACCAGCGTTAATTCTGCCGGTTGGGAACCCGATAATTTTGCTACCAAACAAGCCTGGGATGCTGTGGACGAGGAACTGGCCGCCACTGAGCAATTGGTGCGCAGCGGGCAGCTAAGCCCCATAGCCTACTATATGCAAAAGTGCCTGATGGATGTGGCCCTGCTGGCTAAATATGCAGGCAAATGGCAGTGGCAGGTAAAGCGCCACATGAAACCTTCCGGTTTTGCAAAGCTCAGCGATGTTATGCTGCAGAAGTACGCTGAGATATTCAATATACCGGTTACAGCACTCACCCAGTTCGGCAAATAATCTTTCAACGCAGACACCCCTTATACACTAAGCATACAATGAGTACGCTCCACTTTTCTCATAGCCAGCACGCCCACTGCGAAAGCGGTGTTACGGCCAACCTGCTCCGTCACCAGGGTATAAACATTAGTGAACCAATGGCTTTTGGCATCGGGGCGGGTATCTTCTTTGCCCACATCCCTTTTCTAAAGGTGAGCGGCACACCGGGCACTACATTCCGTACCTGGCCGGGCGCTATCTTCAAGCGGGTTACCGAAAGGCTGCATATAGATATTCATACGCAGAAATTTTCTACGCCTGAAAAGGCTATGCAGGCGCTTGATGATGTACTGGCTGCAGGCAAGCCCGCTGGTATGCTCAGCAGCGTATATTACCTGCCTTACCTGCCGGAGGCATTCCGCTTCCACTTCAATGCCCACAACCTGGTAGTATATGGCAAAGAAGGCAATGAATACCTCGTCAGCGACCCGGTGGTAGAAACCACTACCCGTATAGCCCCGGAAGACCTGGCAAAGGCTCGTTTTGCCAAAGGCACGCCGGAACCTAAAGGATTTATGTATTACATCAAATCTGCCCCATCACAGGTGCAGTATGAAAAGGCCATACAAGCAGGCATCAAGCAAACCTGCTTTTTTATGCTGTCCCCGCCCCTGCCATGGTTTGGCAACAAAGCCATAGGCCTGCTGGCTAAAAAAATCACGAAATATCCGCAAAAGCTGACTCCCCGCAAGGCTAGCCTGTACCTGGGTAATGTCATACGCATGCAGGAAGAAATAGGCACCGGGGGTGCTGGTTTCCGTTTCCTCTATGCTGCCTTTTTGCAGGAAGCTGGCCAGCTGCTGCAACGCGATGATTTGCAGCAATATGCAAAAGAACTAACAGCCATAGGCGACGACTGGCGAAACTTTGCCTACAGCGCTGCCCGACTGATGAAAGACCGTAAGAATGACCTGGTTTCTTTTGACGAGCTGGGAGACATGCTGCGCGCCGTAGGTGATAAAGAGAAACAGTTTTTCCACAAATTGCAGGTCATCAAGTGGTAAAAAATAATATTTAACAACCTGCGTCGGGAAATAACCTTATTTTTGTCGCTTTAACATTCAGGAGTGCTACGTACTACAAGGGATATTATACTCAACTTCATAGACTTTTTTCATAAACCCTTTGAAAGGTGGATACCACAACACACTTTCAGGTACCTGGCATGTGGTGGCTCTAATACGGTTTTTGATATCCTGCTTTATTTCGTCAGTTACAACTATATATTGGATAAAAACAGCACGGTAGATGTGCTGGGTATGCATATAGCGCCGCACATTGCCGCTTTTATCATGTCATTTTCCATTAGTTTCCCTTTGGGCTTTGCCTTGTCTAAATACATTGTTTTCCCGCATAGCAACCTGCAGGGCCGCGTGCAGCTGTTTCGTTATGCAGTGCTGGTAAGCATGTGCATTGTGCTCAACTACTTCTTCCTGAAGCTGTTTGTAGACGGGCTGGGTTGGTACCCTACACCGTCTAAAATACTTACCACCGCATTGGTGGCTGTATTCAGCTATATCTCGCAGCGCAATTTTACCTTCAAGGTGAAAGAAGCCATAGCAGACTAATATTTTCCCATTCTTAGTTGCTCCTTGCTACCTGTAATCCGGGGATGGATAGTCGTGTTTACGTATTCACCCACACTTTTTCCTCATACTCCTGCCATTTGTTAAGCGTTTGCAAACCAGTTCCTAACAACCGGTTAACCTGCCTTTAAAGTTTGGCTATCAGCCTGCCATAGGGCCATATTTGCATCATCAAACGAACAAACACAAACAAACTTTAAACAAACAAAACAAACAACCAAGATTATGAAAAAAGTATTCGCTATCGCTGCCCTGATCTCTGCATATTTCGCCGCTAACGCTCAAAACGCTTCCAGCACTGCTACGCAAACCGTGAACCTGAACCTGAGCAATGCTATCGAGCTGACCTTTACAGGTAACAACAGCGCTACAGGTGCTGCCGTTAACCTGGCTTTCAATACAGTTAATGATTATGCTAACGGTGTTACTTCAAGCGAGCAAGGCCTGAAGGTACGTTCTAACAAAAACTTCGCTGTAACCGTTAAAACAAACGCTACTAACTTTACTTATACAGGTACTACTTCACCCGCACCAGTTATGCC
>CABHOP010000003.1 GCA_902168085.1 uncultured Bacteroides sp. | reverse complement strand
GCCGTATGCCCGTAAACCCGTATTTTTAAGCGTTATAAAAATCCCTTTATAGAAAAATGAAAAAGTGGAAACTACCTGTTATGGCAATGATAGGAGCACAAGTGTTTGTTACGGCATGTAACAACAATGCTGCCACAGGCGATAAAACAGCCGATAGTGCGGCAGCACCTGTAGCAGCATACGATACCAATTTTAATGTAGAGGCAGAAGCATTTGCCGATATACAAGTGCTGCGCTACCAGGTGCCGGGCTGGGATGGCCTGAGCCTGCAGCAAAAGCAACTGTCGTACTACCTGTATGAAGCAGCACTTTGCGGCCGCGATATCATTTATGACCAGAAGAGTAAATACGGTATACTGTTGCGCAAAACGCTGGAAGCCGTATATACTACCTACAATGGTAGCAAAGACGGTGCAGACTGGAAGAAGTTTGAAGAATACTGTGGCCGTTTCTGGTTTAGCAGCGGCAACCACCATCACTATAGCAATGAGAAGTTCCTGCCGGAATGCAAGTATGAATACTTTGCGGAACTGGTAAAGAACAGCGACCAATCGCTGCTGCCGAAAGAACAGGGCGAAACGGTAGAGGCATTCCTGACACGCATCAAACCGCTTATCTACGACCCTAAGGTAGAACCTAAAGTGGTAGACCTGCGTCCGAATGTAGACAACGTGGTGAACTCTTCCAACAACTTCTACGAAGGTGTAACACAAAAAGAAGTAGAAACCTTCTATTCACAGTTTGATACAAAAGGCAATGCACCATCGTGGGGCCTGAATAGCAAGCTGATGAAAGAGAATGGCCAGATAGTAGAGAAAACATGGAAAGTAGGCGGCATGTACAGTGCATCTATCGAAAAGATAGTAGGCTGGCTGGAGAAAGCAGTAACCGTTGCTGAAAACGACCAGCAAAAGAAAGCGCTGCAACTGCTGATACAATACTATCGTACAGGCGACCTGAAAACATTTGATGAGTACAGCATAGCATGGGCTAATGATGTAAACTCTCGTATAGATGTAGTGAACGGTTTTATAGAAGTGTACCTGGATGCGATAGGCAAGAAAGGTAGCTTTGAAAGTGTAGTATCTATGAAGGATATGGAAGCTACCAAGCGCATTAAGGCGATAGCTGACCAGGCGCAATGGTTTGAAGATAACTCACCACTGATGCCCGAGCATAAAAAGAAAAGTGTAAAGGGTATTACGGCTAAAGCCATCACGGTGATAGTAGAAAGTGGTGATGCGGCCCCAAGCACGCCGATAGGCGTGAACCTGCCCAATGCCGACTGGATACGCAAAGAGCATGGCTCAAAATCGGTATCGCTGAGCAATATCATACACTCATACAATGTAGCCAGTGCGAAAGGTGGTGTGCTGGATGAGTTTGCAGTGAATGATACGGTGAAAGCCCGTGCCCGTAAATACGGCAACCTGGCATCTGCCCTGCATACAGATATGCACGAGTGTATAGGCCACGCATCCGGCCAGATAAACCCCGGTGTGGAGACAACGGATAAGACGCTGAAAAACTATGCATCTTGCCTGGAAGAGGCGCGTGCTGACCTGGTGGGCCTGTACTATGCTATAGATCCTAAACTGACGGAGATAGGCGTAGCACCGAGCAAAGAAGTTGGTATGGCTGAATATGACAGCTATATGATGAATGGCTTGATGACACAGCTGACACGCCTGAAACCGGGAGAACAACTGGAAGAAGCACATATGCGCAACCGTGCACTGAATGCACGCTGGGCTTATGAAAAAGGTAAGAAAGACAACGTGGTAGAGTTTGTAAAGAAAGATGGCAAAACTTATGTACGCGTAAACGATTATGAAAAACTGCGTGATCTGTTTGGCCAACTGCTGAAGGAGATACAACGCATAAAATCGGAAGGCGACTATGCTGCAGGTAAGGCGCTGGTGGAAACATATGGTGTGAAAGTAGACCCTGTACTGCACAAGGAAATACTGGAGCGCTATGCCAAACTGAATGTGAAACCTTACCGTGGCTTTATACAACCACGCCTGGTACCTGTAGTGGATGGAGACAAGATAACCGATGTGAAAGTAGAATACCCTGAAAGCTTTTACCAGCAGATGATAGAGTATGCTAAGAAGTATAGCTACTTGCCGGTGAAGAACTAAGCTTAATACACTTCAAATAAAAAGCCCCGCAACTGCGGGGCTTTTGTGCTATATACGCTTCTTTACATCGTTATCTTGCCATCTTGTACATTGAAACCGTCATAAAATGCATGTCCGAGAATTAAATAGTTTACAGGCTTACCGTTGACAGTAGCGGGTTTTGTTTTAGGTACAGATTTCATGAGTTGAATGAGTTTTTTAAAGAACTCGTTTTTCAGCTTCTCATCGATAACTTCAGATTGGTTTGAATTAGAGGCTTGTGTGGAAGTACGGAAAGGTCTGTATCTCAAATCACTATATCCATAGTAAACAACAGCGCCGGTTTCGTTTAATATCACATAGTTAAGATCTAAATAGTAGGTGCCATCTTTTAGTTTAGCAATAACGTCTTTCATGTTGTTTAGCAAATACTGTTTTAAAGATGTGCTGTTAAGTGTTCCAATAGAGTTTATATCTGGGGTGATGGTAGTAAAACCATTTGCATCTGTTCCGTAATCGCTATAGATGTGTTTGCCATTTATTTTAATAGGTCGTGGTTCACGTACAGTGATTTTCATTGTTTCTTCACCATTCGTCGGGTCAACTACAATAGTGGTGTCGTTCTCCTCTTTAGACAGCTCAAACACATTGCCATTGTAAGTGATCGTGTTGCCTTTTTTTACACGTTTATCATCTGAAAAAGCATTTTTGGAAAAGCACAATACACATACAAGTGTAATGGGTAGTGCCAATAGCATTTTGCTTTTAGATAAAGCAGAGGAGTTCCTGGTAAGCATAAGGATACGTTTTTTTATGGGTGAACGATTGAAGGAATGTGAAAGGGCAGGGGCTGTGCCAAGCATAGTTTGTTCTATAAGGAATTGTCCGTAGGTTTTCGGGTCTTGGTCTACCGCAGCATCTGCCTGGTATTCATGTACAGTCAGCAGCCTGTTATAGTACACATATACCAAGGGGTGAAACCAGAATACCACTTTGGCTAGCTGCATATACATTAAGTCAATAAAATGCATGGCATGGCCATGCTGCTCTTCATGGTGCAGTATCATTTTTAATTGTTCTTCGCTATAGTCCTTCTTGCTGCTGATGAACACCATGCGGAAGGCAGAGAAAGGGCTGTGCGCCTTGCCGGTTTCTATGATGCTCCATACACCATCTTTCGATTTATCGCCCCTTCGGTACATACGTACCAGTGTAGCTATTTCTTTTGCTAACAGGAACATGCTGACGGCTACACCTGCGATGTATAGTAGGATTAGCCATTGCTGCCAATTCATTGCTACAGGGTTATCCGTAGTGCTTACAATGTTGCTTTTTACAGTAGCTGCGCCCTCTACAACCGGGCGGCTGATACCGGTGCTGTAAACAATAGAATCACCGCGCCATTCATACAAGGGCATAAGCAAGCCCAAAGCAAAGGTGCCCAACAGGTAAAACCTGTTGTAGCTGTGATATGATTCCCTGCGCAGGAAGGCATCGAAAGCGATAAGACAAATGAGCCAGATGGCTGTAGCATTTAAAAGGTAGTATAGCATGGCTATTTCTTTTTAGCAGCGTTATCTAATTTTTTGAGCATGTCATTCAGTTCTTTCAAATTCAGGTCTTCGCTTTGTACCAGGAAGCTTACCAGTTTTTTAGGTGAGCCGCCAAAGTATTTTTCCATCAGGCTTTGTACGCCATGCTGCGCATACGCTTCTTTGGTAACGATGGGAAAGTACTCATAGGTTTTGCCATAAGCTTTATGGTCTACAAAACCTTTCTTTTCCAGTATGCGCACTACAGATGAAACGGTACTATGCGGTATATCCGGGTCGCCAAGGTGTTCTATAATATCACGCACCAGGCATTTATCCAATTGCCAGATGATGTGCATTACTTCTTCTTCGGCTTTGGTAAGTGTCTGTAATGATTTATTACGTTTCATAACGTAAATATACGTTATGAAACGTAATGTCCAAATTTTTAATTGAAATAATAAAAAAGCCACTGCAAATCGCAGCGGCTTTTTTAAAAAATCGGTGAGCTTATTTCTTCATCAAAGCGAATTCCAATACTTCTGTCATATTCCTTACGTAGTGAAACTTAACGCCCTTGATGTATTCTTTATTTATCTCTTCTACATCTTTCTGGTTCTCCACACACAGTATCACATCTTTAATGCCTGCGCGTTTAGCTGCCAGTATTTTTTCTTTGATACCACCCACGGGCAATACTTGTCCGCGCAGCGTTATCTCGCCGGTCATAGCCATGAATGGTTTTACCTTGCGGCCTGTAAAGGCAGATGCCAGTGCTGTAAGCATAGTGATGCCGGCACTGGGGCCATCTTTAGGCACTGCACCTTCCGGCACATGTATGTGTATATTGTGCTCGTCAAATTTTTCAAGCGGTATATTGTATTCCGCAGCATGTGCTTTCAGGTAAGAAAGAGCCGTGCTGGCACTTTCCTTCATCACCGTACCCAGGTTACCTGTTATGCTGAAGCCGCCTTTGCCCCTTGATAAAATGGTTTCTATAAACAGTATATCGCCACCTACATAAGTCCAAGCCAGGCCTACCGCTACACCGGGAGGGTTGCCTTTTGTATAAATATCCTTACTGAACTTAGGTTTGCCCAATACACGTTCTACCTGTTCGGCACTTACGCTGGGGGCTACTTTTTCTTCCATAGCTACCTGCCTGGCTACTGAGCGCATTATGGCCGCAAATACACGGTCCAGTTCACGCACGCCCGATTCCCGTGTGTACTCCTGTATTATCTTGTTGATGACCTTATCTGTAAAACGAAGATTTACTTTTGTAAGGCCGTGCAGTTCTTTTTGTTTTGGTATCAGGTGGCGCTTGGCTATTTCCGTTTTTTCTTCCATGGAATAGCCGGTAAGCTGTATGATCTCCAGCCTGTCGCGCAGGGCGGGTTGTATATCACCCAGGCTATTGGCGGTGGCTATGAACAGGACTTTTGAAAGGTCGTATTCCAGCTCCAGGTAGTTATCGTAAAAGGTATTGTTTTGCTCGGGGTCCAGTATCTCCAGCAATGCAGAGCTTGGGTCTCCACGAAAGTCTTTACCTATTTTATCAATCTCATCCAGTATGAAAACGGGGTTCGATGATTTTACTTTTCGCAAAGACTGTATGATACGGCCGGGCATGGCACCAATATATGTTTTACGATGGCCGCGCAGCTCGCTTTCATCATGCAGGCCGCCAAGGCTCAGGCGCACATACTTACGGTTCACGGCGCTGGCAATGCTACGGCCCAGCGATGTTTTACCGATACCCGGAGGGCCTACGAAACACAGGATAGGCGATTTCAGGTCGCCCTTCAGTTTCAGTACGGCCAGGTATTCCAGTATGCGGTCTTTTATCTTGTGCATACCGTAGTGGTCCACATCCAGTATCTTCTGTGCTTTCTTCAGGTCGTAGCTATCTTCTGTAAAGCTATCCCACGGCAGGTCCAGCATCAGGTCCAGGTGATTATATATCACCGAATAGTCGGGCGTAGAGGGGTGCATACGCTGCAGCTTCTCTATGTTTTTTTGGAAAAGCTCCTGGGTAGGTGCCGGCCATTTAATGCCTTCGGCACGCTTTTGCAAATCCTGTATCTCACGCTCATTCGGGTCGCCACCCAGCTCTTCGCGTATCGACTTCATCTGCTGTTGCAGGAAGTATTCGCGTTGTTGCTTATCTATATCAGCGCGTGTCTTGTTGGTTATTTCATTCTTCAGCTCCAGCAATTGCAGTTCTGCCTGTAGTAGCTGCAATAATCTTTCTGCACGCAGCTTCACATCATTCTCTTCCAGCAGAGCCTGCTTTTCGGTAAGCTTCGCTGTAAGGTTGGATGCTACAAAGTGTACCAGGAAAGACTGGTGCTCTATATTACGCAGCACGATGCTGGTTTCATTCGGTACATTGGGCGATTGCTGTGCTATCTGCTCCGACTGGTCTTTGATGGAAGATACCAGCGCTTCAAATGCTGCATCGTTTTGCGGAAATACATCCTCCAGGTATTTTATCTGTGCTGTGTAGTATGGGTCTATCTGTGTATAAGCTTCTATTTTAAAGCGCATACGCCCCATGATAAAGATGGTCGTATTACCATCCGGCATCTTTATCTGTTTTACTATTTTGGCCAGGGTACCTATCTGGTATATATCTTCGGGCATAGGGTCGTCGTTGCTGCCATCTTTCTGGGCAACTACGCCTATCCATTTGCCATTCTTCTGGGCTTCTGTTATAGCTTTAACCGACTTTTCGCGGGCAACGGTTATCGGCAATACAACATTGGGAAATAAAACCGTGTTGCGTAAAGCTATTACGGGTATTTCCAACGGAAGATTGTCTTTCTCCTGGTCATCCATTTCATCCTCACCCAATGGAACGATAGGCATAAATTCTACTTCTTGCTCCGTTTGGTTCATTAGCATGTCTAACATTGACTTGGTTTGATTCATCTGCGTACCTTATGACATTATTTCCGTTGCGGAAAGAAACGGATAGTAAAGATACAGTGTCAATACCTATGCCAAACCAAAAAAACTGTAATTTTTGCAGTGCATGGCCTTTATATATCTTTACATAAATATTTTAGATTATGGCTTTTCGCTATTTATATGCAGGATTATTAACAGCAGGATTGTTTCTACAAACAACGGCCGTTTCAGCACAGGAAGACCAGAAAGAAAAGGATGTACCAGAAGCACCCGAAGGGATGGAAACAAAGCCTTACAAGCCTTCTAAATTCTATATGAGCAGCGCCCTGGATGGTGCTATATTCTCTTCTGCGCTTGTTACCCGCCCGGGAAAGGATAACGAGCTTTCTACACTGAGGTTTACTTACATTTTCAACTTCGGGGTAAATTTCAATTACGACTTTAATAAGTACATCGGCCTTTACACCGGCCTGGGCATCAAAAACATAGGATTCATTGATAAAATTGGTGACAGCACTATAAAAAGAAGGGTGTATACCATAGGTGCGCCGTTGGGTATTAAAATCGGCAACCTCAAAAAGCGCAAGTTTGGCTTTATCGGCGGCGGCGTAGATATACCATTCAACTATCGTGAAAAAGCTTTTATTAAACGTGGCGATAAAGAGAAATTCAATGAATGGTTTAGCGACCGTACCCCATTGGTGCTGCCTTATGTATTTGCAGGGGTGTCTATGGACCCGGGCATAACGCTGAAGCTGCAATACTACCCAACCAACTTTATGAATACTGATTTTACAGAAACCACGCCATCGGGTATAACCTTTAAGCCATATGCAGGGTATAAGGTAAACCTGATATTGCTAAGCCTTGGTTTTGATATCCATTATACCCAAAAGGGGAAACCGAAATCTGTATTGGTAACAGATGTAAGGCCGGTAATCAGCGAAAAGGCTAAATCATAAGCCGACAACTCATAACATAAAAGGACGGGCGCATCATCAAAATGCGCCCGTCCTTTTTTATAGAATTGTATAAACTTCTTATTTCAATATAGCGGCCAGCTGTGCTTCCAGGTCTTCGCCACGCAGGTCGCGTGCTATCACCTTTCCGTCGGGGTCCAGCAGGAAATTTGCAGGAATAGAATTTACGCCATAATTGCGGGCGGCAATCGATTCCCAACCCTGCAAGTCGCTGATGTGCTGCCATGTAAGGCCATCTTTAGCAATCGCTTGCAGCCATTTATCTTTATCACTGTCCAGCGATACGCCAAGTATCGTAAAGTTTTTGCCTTTGAATTTATTGAACGCAGCAACTACATTGGGGTTTTCGCGGCGGCAAGGGCCACACCACGAAGCCCAGAAATCAACCAGTACATATTTCCCTTTCAATGAAGAAAGGGAAACTTCCTTGCCATCAGGTGTAGGCAGGGTTATTTCAGGGGCGCTTGTGCCAATAGCCGGCCCGCCTTCCTGTGCCGGTTGATTTATAGCACCCATCATGGCATTTATCTTCTTGCTAAAGTCTTTTGCCAGTTTGGCATCGGGAAAACGCTTGG
>CABHOP010000002.1 GCA_902168085.1 uncultured Bacteroides sp. | reverse complement strand
CGCCAGTACCATAGGTTTACTGCTCTCAGTATAAAAAATAAAAGAATGGCAATTATTAAAATGATAGCAAAAGCAAAAATCATGTCGCCCATAGTGATAATTGATTAAGATTTATGACTACAAACTTAACATCTATTAGTATCCCAAACAACGTTATCCTTATTTCGTGAGGTTGCTTCGCTATCGCTCGCAATGACGCGAGTGGCGTTGACGTGAAGAGGAATACACTACCCCAAAAACTCCCGCACCAATCCATTCACCACACTTGCTTTCTCCAGTTGCAGGAAGTGGCCGCAACGGGGTATCATCTGTAGTGTAGCATAGGGCATACGTGCTACGCCTGCTTCGCCTATGGCGCGGGTATTTACGGGGTGTATCAGGCGGTTGGGTATCAGGGCATCGCGTTCGCCATACATTACAAGTGTGGGTTGTTGTATCAAATGCAGTTGGTCGAAAACAGGCTCGTGCAGCATACCGGCTACGCAGGCTTCTATCATAGCCCTGTATTGTCTTATAGAATGTACCTTCATCAGCCCCACCAGCTCTTCTATCATTTCATCTACCTGCGGCGGATATTGATAAAAACTACTCCTGATGGTTCTACGCAAACTATTCTCTTCGGTAGAGAACATATCGAGAAAGCTGATGGATGATTGGTATAGCGACCGCTCTATACCATTAAAGGTTTCAAAGCCCGCAGGTGCAAAGAGTATCAGTTTCTCTGCCGCCGATGGCAGGTTTATCAGCAGGTTCAGCACTACCTGCCCACCCATAGAGTGCCCTGCGAGGACAACATTCGTTAATCGCAATTTTTGTATGAAATCGTACACACAGCCTGCAAAGAAATTGATACCATAAGGATAATCCCCCCTGTCCGACTTACCATTGCCCGGCAGGTCTATAGCTATGCAGCGGTACTTATCTTTCAGCCCTTCTATCTGGTACTTCCAGCTACGTGCATAGGTAGCCAGCCCGTGTACAAACAGTATCGTTTGCGCACCGCTACCCTCGTCTATATAAGCCACCTCACACCCGTTGGATAGCTGCACTTTATGTATATCGTATGTCAATGCTTGCCTGTAAAAAAGAATTGCGCCCCGCAAACACGAGGCGCAACAAAGGTATACTTAAGTCAACTTATTATCACATCAACTAATCAACTAACTACGTTCCGTAACCCACTTAGCCACCGTAGGTGCCAGCTCTTTCTGGCTGCGGCCACCTACAAATACACCAATATGCCCGCCGGGGAAAGGGTAATCTTTCTTATCCTTCGCACCTATCGCATCCATAATAGGCAGCGTGCTCTCGTTAGGGATGATGGCATCATCGGTAGCATATACGTTCAGGAAAGGTACGGTCATATTCTTCAGGTCTATCTTGCGGCCACCCAGTGTCATTTCGCCTTTTATCAGCTTATTATCGCGGAAGAGGTCTTTGATGTACTTACGATACATTTCGCCCGGTATGGCCGGCAGGTCTGCCTTCCATTTTTCCATGCGCAGGAAGTTTTCCATCTTGGCTTTATCTTCCAGGCTATCCATCACGCCCAGGTACTTGCTGATGTTCATGCTGGGCTTCAGGTAGCCAAAGGCGCTGTCTATCATTTCGCCCGGTATGGTGCCTATACTATCTACCATGGCATCCACGTCTATATGCTTCGTCCAGCGATACAGCATGCAGCTATTGGTGCTGAAATCGTAAGGGGCAACGTATGTAGTCAGGCTTTGCAGTTTTTCGGGGTACAGGCTGGCATATATCATGCTGAAGGTGCCACCCTGGCAAATACCCATTTTGTGTATCTTCTTTACCTTGTTCGTCTTGCGCACAAAGTCTACCGCATCGTTCATATAGCCGTCTATATAATCTTCCATCGTCTCGTAGCGGTCGGCCTTGGTAGGGTATCCCCAGTCCATGATGTAAATATCCAGCCCTTCTTCCAGCAGTTTTTTTACCAGGCTGCGGTCGGGCTGCAGGTCCAGCACATCGTGGCGGTTCAGCATAGCAAAAGATATCAGTACGGGTATCTTAGCCTTTGCCGGTGTATCGCGCCTGTAGTGATACATCTTTACGTGGCCGCTTTCCCACACCAGGTCTTTGGGTGTGGTAGCCACCTGTACATCGTCTATTTGTTGTAAAGTCTCATAGCCTTTGGCCATTTTTTGGGTGGTAGAAGTCAATTCCTCTACAATGCCTGTGGGGTTCCAATTCATAGCTGATGTAAATTTTGCGCGAAGTTATTAATAAAAATACAGATAGGTTGTCCCTTCTGCGTGATACCATATCAATTTAATATTAATTCCTGATAATTAAAAGATTGTACCAACATACACTACAAAAGATAACATATGGGCTAACTTATCTTTTCTGCAACGTCTATAACGTACCTGACATTTATGCCAAAAAATAAACAGAGCAAAATATTTTTGGTAAACATAAAAAACAGTTATATATTGCACTATACTTGGCTTTTTGCTCGCTTATTCTGATCTGTATTTATTTCCCCTCTACTTCTCTTCAGGCTTCGCTTTCACACTACGCCATTATTATTTATCTTATAAATACATTTTATGAACATTTTCGTAGGAAACCTCAGCACTGAGGCAACAGAAAAAGAACTGGAACATCTTTTTATAGAATTCGGCCCGGTGAAAACAACCAAAATCATTATGGACAATTACACCAAACGCCCACGTGGTTTTGCTTTTGTAGAGATGGAAAACAGGCCGGATGGCGAAAGGGCTGTTGAGAAACTGAATAATACCAGCCTGCACCAGAAAAGTATGGTGATAAATGAAGCACGCCCCCAGGCAGACCGCAGGGATAGCTTTTCAAACAAACGCTTCAACAGCCGTTACTAAACTTTAAAAAAACCAGCCTACCCTCTTATTTGCTCAAAAGAGATAATAAAACGGTGGCATACAGTAAGACCGCACAAGGCGGTCTTTCATTTTTTTATCAAAAAACGATACTTATGAATATTTATATCGGAAACCTGCATCCGCATATGTCGGAAGCACAAGTAAGAGACCTGTTCAAAAAATTTGGCAGCATTATTAGCGTCAATATTATTATGGATATCGAAACAGGGCATACCAAAGGATTTGGTTTTGTAGAAATGGATGACCCCAAAGATGCGCAAAAGGCTATAGCAGAACTGAATAATCAAAACTTCATGGGAAACTACCTGGAAGTAGCCGAAGCACGCCCGCGGCCGGAGAAGGAAAATAAATTTCTGACAGACGCACGCAAACAAAAATCGCAGCAAAACAATAACAACAATAAGCGTCAGCGATAAGCGAGTACATGTATGGTGGCTTATTAGCCGCCATACATTTGCCTGCGTCTTCTTTGTTCCCTTCTGCGCCTTGCACCGTACTTACCACACTATAGCAATGCAGCAAGCCCCCGCTTACCAGGCTTATTACCACGGCACACAGATACCATACACCCGTTGCAGCATACTGCCCGGGCGCTATCATACTAAACATTACCAGCAACACGGCTGCTATATGAAAATAGCCAATGGCCGGCCATTAGCGCTGTACGGTACAGCCCAGCAGGGTTAGTTTGATGGTAGATAGCCCCGGCTCGTTGAATTGTATCAGGCGCAGGTCTTTTAATTCTACCAGTGTGGGCATCAATTGGTCGCTGCTCACATTCAGTTCGCTGGCTATATCCCTTACCATCAGTTGCGGACGGGGATTAGCCATCATCTTACTCATTTCTCTTATCTTCCTGTGCAGCACATTTACATCTGTCATACGACTCATTTTCATTAAAGGTAATCTTAATATTTGCCAATCCGGTTTTTATTTTACCACACTACTCACACGCCGCAGCCTTACAAAGCCCCGGCTCCACGTTACCTCTACCCCACGCTTGCGCAGGTAGCGGCATACAATTACTACTATCGCTATCGTAAGCATATGTTTTAGTGTGTATGCGGGTGATGGTGATGCGCATCTGCTTCCACCGGCACAGCAGCCAGCTTTGGCAGCTTTATGATGCCCATCCATGCCATCAGGCGGATGATGGGGTACACAGGGTCTATCTCGTGCCAGCGCTTGCCAAAGTTTACAGACGCAGGGCGCTTGTGGTGATTGTTATGATACGATTCGCCCAGCATCAGCACATCTATAAAAAACAAATTGCGCGATGTATTTCTCAGCTTAAAGTTGATATAACCATACTTATGCGCAAACCAATTGATAAGCGCACCATGAAAAGCACCCATGCTCAGCAGTATAGGCAGCAGCAGGTATTGCCATGCACTGGTGGCAAACAATACGAACAGCGTTACATATGCAGCCGTCCACAACAGGCGCGATACCGTAGAATTGGCCCACATATCAAAGCGGCGCCAGCTGGGCAGGTTTTTACGATAGCGATCATCTACCGCCATACGGCCATGTATAATGTCATTATAATAACGGCGCGTGCGCAGCATCATACTCACTATGTTGCTGGAAAAAGCGGGCGAGTGCGGGTCCAGCTCCGTATCGGTATGCGCATGGTGCAGGCGGTGCATAATGGCATAGGCATGCGGGCTCATATAATGCGGCCCCTGTGCTATGTAGGTAAAGACGAAGAAGAAACGCTCCCAGCCCTTGCTCATCGTAAAAGCACCGTGCGATGCATAGCGATGGTGAAAGAACGTTTGCGCAAAGAGTGACACATACCATATGGTCACGAAGAAAATGATAATAAACATACCTGTCCTTTGTTGAAAGGGGGGGTTAAAAAAAATAAACTCAAGAAAGGAAGTACATTATAAAAGGCACCGCACCAAATAGGGAGATGGGCATTGGCCAGAGGAATGAAATATCGCGTCTTGACTTGTGAAACTATAACATAGTGAAGATAGCTTTTATTGCGTTAAGAAAAGCACAAATCGTACACCATTGCCCAAATGGGGATATATCCCGTTCCCGCTATCGCAATACCCCCAGGTTCCCATATACGGTTTTAAAGCGTATGAACTCATTACAAGCCCGTTACATTCTTTTTCAGGCTTTTATTTTTAACGGCACAAGAATGCTAACTATTGGGCAAACTTATATTATGGAACAACAGAAGCAAGGTTTGGATACAAACCAAAATGCTCAGGGCGAGCAGAAAACCAATGACACTGCAAACCAACAACAAAACATCAACCAAAACAGTAACACCAACACCAATAGGGATACTGATACGGAAGATGAAACAAAAAGGCAAGACGAGAAGCAACCCACACAACCGGCCACTTCAAAGTAAGCCACTATTTCGGTAACGGGCATAGCGCCCGGCATGTAGTTTAGTTAGTAAAAAAATCTAAGTTTATATGAAGCCCTGCATACAATATGCAGGCTTTACTGTTTTTGGCAGGCCGTGCTGCTTCAGCATAATATATTGCGGGGTGATGCTTTTAAAGCCTACCTTACATACTATGGAAACAGCGAAGATGATTGAATGCGCGAATAAGGTAGTAGCCATCGTATTTAAAATGCCCGTTATCGGCAACCTTTTGGGAACCAGGCTATGCGCCGTGCGGCTGAAGCTGCTGCAACCGGCTATGGCAAAAGACCCTATGGTAGCTGCATTATCACAAAAAGACCAATCGCAGGTGATGAACCTGGCTGCAAAAATGATTGTAGCAAGATTTTAGATTATTCGACTAAACTCCTTTTCTCTATCAGGGCGCATCGCATGGTGCGCCTTATTATTATGCAACACCTTCGCGTCATTGCGAGTGATAGCGAAGCAACCCGAGATAACACAACCCGCGTCATTGCGAGTGATAGCGAAGCAACCTCACGACAACACAAGCCGCTACGAGTAGCCTCCCCCTGCACCCCCTCGCCGAGGGGGACATTGAGTGTCCTCCTTTTGGAGGAGGATAAAGGAGGAGGTAAATGCGTTGCACAACCCGCGTCATTGCGAGCGATAGCGAAGCAACCTCGAGGTATGAGGGTTGTTGAATAATGTGTATTACGTAACAGGTGTTAGCGCGAGGTTGCTTCGTCGTGCCTCCTCGCAATGACGGGTGTGGGGGTTATTTTTTATCCTGGCTTTTGTCTAATATACGCATAGCCATGTCTCTTACAGTCGGGAATAGCATTTCGTAAATATCCTCTCTTCCTTTAGGTACGTCATTTTCATCTATGCTAAGTATATATAGCAATGCTTCGGAAATATGCAGGGCTTCACAAATAGCCTGTACAGTTTTAGCACTTGGCTTTACTGCACCCACCTCTATCTGGGATAAAGATGTTTGTGCGATATTTATTTGCTCTGCCAGCTCTATTTGTGTGAGCCCCGCTTTCTTCCTTGCTGCCTTTATGGCTTGTCCGATATTCATTCTAGAAAATCTGTAAAATTTGAGGCGATGCCTATAAGGCGAACTATTGCCATTAGCGTTTGTAAAATCTGCTCATTATCCTGCGCAGTTAATAATTGTTCTTTCAGTTTTTTTAGAGTTTCCCTCTCTTGTTTCGACAGTGCTTTACCATTTATTGCCTTGTCTAAACTGTTGATATATTCTTGTTGCATTGTTCGGTAGAATTAAAAGATTAACATTACTTCTGATAGAGGTGAAAGAAGTATTGTTATCGCTACCTGAGCAATCACTCATATTTTTAAAATGAAATCTAACAACTTTACGTAAGTTCCCACGTATGTCTATAGTGCAAAAGACCTGCTTAAGCTCAAGCTTTAAAATAGCAAGTAGTTTTTTACTCGAGGCCAGCCATCTATTTAACAGCTCTCTTATTTTACCTATAATTTTTCTTATTTGGAGAAGGGTATTTACGCACGGGTTCTCTCTGATATTATCCTGTAACTCCCGAAGCTCATCTCTTAAATCGGCAATTTGCGGTTCTTCGACCTGTAAGTATAAATGAGTCGGCGTACCTACATTTCTGTGTATAGGCTTTACGGCAATATATTTACCGGCTAATATTTCAGATGCAATTCCTGTCCAAGCGGCAGCACTATCGTAAACTTTGTATAGAGTTTCGATCAGACGAACCCTTTCCGCCAAACGCTCATACTCTCTTTGCTTAGTACAAGTTTTTATACTTAAGTTTATATCGCCCATACTATGAATAACATTTTAAAAGACTACACAATATTAGGCCTGTCTCTTATACACATCTCCGAGCCCACGAGACTAAGGCGAATCTCGTATGCCGTCTTCTGCTTGAAA
>CABHOP010000001.1 GCA_902168085.1 uncultured Bacteroides sp. | reverse complement strand
CGATACTACAGCAAAAAGGTTGGATATAGAAACGAACAATAAGCCTAAAAGCAACCGCCATTTATACTTGACGAAATACTTATTCAGCGAGGCAAGGTTCTTCATACCCCGCAAAGGTCGGGTATTTATGCTTTTCTGTAGTAATTAGTCTATAATCAGGTGCAAGGATGTAAAAAAGCTACGGGGAATAAAGAAGCCTGTAGACCCGTTACCATGTGCACCATTCGACATAGGTATGCCGGTAACCCTTCTGTTGCGCACATCCATTACATTTTTGATGCCGGCTATTATCTGGAGTTTATTATTTACAAACTTTTTCTCTATAGATGCATCGCATATGCCAAAAGCTTTTTGATTACCGGTATAGGTTACAGTACCCTCAATATTGGTTATTAAAGCCGGTTGAGAACCTGTGTATTTATAGAACAGATTTAGGTTAATACCTGTTTTAGGAACCGCATATTGCAATGAGCCGTTTAGCTCAATAGCACCAAATGCTTTATAATTACCCTTTTCTTCAAAAGTATAATTGTATGCATAGCCCAGTACAAAATGCAATCCGTATAATCTTCCGTCTAATTGCAGGTTACCGATAGCATTGGATTGATGTGAAAAATTCTTATACGCATATTCAATACTGGTACTATCCCATGGCCTTGTAGGCACTAGTACAATGCCATTTTTCACATCGTTATAAAAGCCTGTTGCTACCAGTTGCAAATAGTCAGATCCCTTTTCATAGAACTGATAGGACGCTGAAAGTTGTCCATGATTACTTTCTTCCGGCCTCAGGTTTATATTGCCGAGAATCTCGTGATTATTATCAATGAAGCTTAAATACATTTCCTTCAGTCCCGGTGCTCTGTAACCTTTAGAGTAAGATGCTCTTAGCTGCAAGCGGCTAATGGGTGTATATAACAGGTTAACGCTTGGAATGACAGGTGGACGATACGTTGTATTATAGGCTGCACGCAAACCACCTTGCAATGTTAATTTATCTTTTATCAATCCGTACGATGCATTACCAAATAGTGCATAATCCTGTATCATTTTAAGATCACCATGTTGAATCTTAAGGCTTCTGGCAAAATCCAGGTTAACATCATAACCTGCTGTATAGCTTAACCTGCCCCATTTATTGCTATAGTTCCCCCTGAAGGTATATGTTTGAAATAAAGACGTATCCTGGTCACCTTTCCCTTCTGTAAGCTCACGGTTCATTGTTACGAGGTCTGTATTCCATTTGGTCTTTATGCGGTAATAAACAGCATAACTATTCTGGCTTTGCCATTTGCCCGTTTTACCTACCTTACCTTCTGCAGACAGCCTGTTTATCGATCTTGTAGTATAATAATATTCATCAAAGGCCTCTGCTTCAAAGGCATTAAATACATGCATTCCTCCTTTGTTTATTACTTTTTCCTTCAAGAAGTCGGAAGCAACATTAAGCTTGAAGCCTGATTTTGCACTATACCCATATGCCAGGTTAGCTATATACTGCTCGTTGGGTTTAAAGTAATAAGAACGCTCTATACGCGCTGTTTGCCCGTTAGCAGTCATAGGCGTATCCAAAGACTGGTATCCCTGGAAAAAGTTTCTGCCACCACCCAAAGTAAACTGATGTTTTTCTTTCAGTTTATATGTAAATGCACCATCCACATTATACCTGCCCACACTTTCATAGTAGGTATTAATACGCCCACCTATTTTTTTGTGCTCCTTTTTTGTTATTACATTTATCACACCTCCCAAAGCATCTGTTCCATATACCACGCTCATAGGGCCTTGTATTACCTCTATGCGTTCTACATTATTCATGTTTATCTGCGCCAGGTTGATGTTGCCATTTTCCCTGCCATTTACAGGCATACCATCTATCAGCACTTTTATCTTCTCGCCACCCATATTCTGCATACGCAGTGTAGACCCCAGTATACCATCGTTACCTACTGTCATGTTCAGTTGGTTCTTCAAGGCTTCATTCAGTGTTACGGCGCCTTGCGCATCTATCATCGCACGTGTTATCACTTTATAAGATGACAGTGCATCTTTCATTCTCACCGGCTCGCTCACACCTGTTACTACTACTTCATCCAGCAAACTGTATTTTTTACCAAGAACAATAGTTATCGATGTATTCAGCGGAGCTGAAATAAACTCCTTTTCATACCGCTCATATCCTTGTGATACGATTTCTATTTTGCAGGGATATTTATTTAATGGCAATTCAGCCAGCCCCATTACATCTGTTTGTACAGTATTTTGAATAGCATTATTCGGCAATTCATATACATTCACATACACCAACTCTACGGGTTGCCTGCTTTCCTTTTCAAGCACCGTAAAGCGCAGCGTTTGTGCCTGGGCACATACACTCAACAATACTAAAATGGCAACTTGTAAAATACTGCGATACATACTCAAGGTCTTTGTTAAAAAAGTTCAGCTACCCTAATTGCGGGCAGCTGAACTTTTTCCATATAAATCAAACTCCGCTTTTCATTTTATTGATTAATGCTGCACTACCAGCTTCTCAGTTACCGTCCATGCGCCATTGCTGATGGCTACAAAGTAAGTACCTGCTGTATAGTTGCTTGTATTCACCTGCAGTGCGTTCAGGCCTTTGTTCAGTGCAGTCGTGGTATTTACCATCACTTTACCGGTGATGTCTGTTACCATAAACCTTGCAGTAGCTACTGCTTCGTTCGATTCCAGCAACAGGCTCGCTTCATTGCTCGCAGGGTTCGGCACTATGCTGTGGCGTGCTATATAGTTCGATACCTGGCCTACGCTTGCAGGGAAAGCAACCATGCGTTTTGCAAATACGAACTCACCTGTGCTGCTTGAAAAAGAGGTAAACTTGATCTGATAAATTGCAGCGTCAATTGCTTTCACAAAATAGCTCACTGTATCATATTCATATTGAAAGGTAGTATTGTTAAACACTTTCCAGTCAGAACCTATTTCGTTTATGCTTCTATTATAAGTACGCCATCCGTATGTCACCGTATCCGGGTTCATCTTGCGTGCTTCTGCTACCGTTACCCCAATGTTAGACAATACACCTGAAACAGGATACGGTACTTTTGCACCACCTCCCGGAGGGGTTACGTACTCCATATACCTTGTAAACAGTATATCCCATGTTTTACTGTCCGGTTCGCGGTTAAAAATGCTATTGGTAGTGATATTGAAGTAAGCAAAGTTCTTATTCTCATAGCCCGTTCTTCTTACCGTATCCAGGTATTCATTACTACCATCCAGCTCTGCTATACGGAATGCATAATAGATATCAGTGGTCGGGGTACTATGATAAAGGTTTACCAGCATTTTATAGTACTTGGTTGCTGGCCCGTTACCTACACTCAGCATATACAATGAATCGCCTTCTACATAATGTGTTGTAGGGTTATATTTACCCCAACCATAATCAAATACAACACCCGATGTATTCATATTTAAAGCACCCCAGTCCCAGCTGGTATCGGTATTGGTCAGCGGGGTTCTCGTCAAGGTATCAGCAGGAAATGTCAATGTATTGAAACTGCTGGCAGTTTTGTGTAGCGAATATACCTTTACTGCACCCTGCACATGATTCGCAATGATAGCTACGCTGCCATAAGCCGGTATCATCTCAAAACCTAAATGCCAGTTTGTATTTACAGCAGCACCAATGGAATCATTTTTCAGGCTGTAATAAACGTCATTGCCATAACCGGGGCCCATTTGTACAGAGTCGGCTACCCAGGTTTGGGCACTTGCCTGTAAGCTTAATGCAACAGCCGGAAACAGTAGTAAAGATTTCAATTTCATCTATAAGAGTATTTTAACATAGCAAAGGTACGCCTGCACTCCCTATCAGATTATTGAAATCCAACTATTTACATTTCCATGACTAAAAAAGGTGCCGTTTACAGCCAACCTTGATTATGAAGATATTTTGCTATTTGTACCGCGTTAGTAGCAGCACCCTTGCGCAGGTTATCGGCTACTATCCAGCAGTTCAATGTATTCGGTTGCGTATAATCGCGGCGGATGCGGCCTACAAATACTTCATCTTTACCCGCTGCATCCAGCGGCATGGGGTAGGCATTCGCTTTAGGATTGTCTATTACCACTACGCCGGGCATATTGCTCAGTATCTCGCGTACATCGTTCTCTTCAAAGTCGTTCTCAAACTCTATGTTTACGCTCTCGCTATGGCCACCTGTTACAGGTACGCGCACGGTGGTAGCGGTTACCTTCACGCTGTCGTCACCCAATATCTTGCAGGTTTCCTGCACCATTTTCATTTCCTCTTTGGTATAGCCGTTGTCCTGAAACACATCTATATGCGGCAGCACGTTCATGTCTATCCGGTGCGGGTATACACCAAAGCCATCGCCGCCCGCACGCTGGTCTTCCATTTCTTTTACCGCTTTCTGGCCCGTACCGCTCACGCTTTGGTAAGTGCTTACCACTACACGTTTAATGCGGTATTTATCGTGCAGGGGTTTCAACACCATCACCATTTGTATGGTGCTGCAGTTGGGGTTGGCTATTATCAGGTCTTCTTTGGTCAGTACATTGCCATTCACTTCGGGCACTACCAGTTTTTTGGTAGGGTCCATACGCCATGCCGATGAGTTATCTACTACATAGCAGCCCACCGCGGCAAATTTCGGTGCCAGTTCCAGCGATATGCTGCCACCTGCAGAGAATATAGCCAGTTGCGGCATCATGCTGATAGCTGTTTCGACATTGACCACGCTGTATTCCTTACCCTTATACTTTACCTTCATACCTACCGACTTCTCAGAAGCCACCGGTATCAGTTCAGTTAAAGGGAAGTTCCTCTCCTCAAGGATTTGCAACATGGTACTACCTACCAGGCCTGTTGCACCTACTACAGCTACGCGCATCGTTATTTGTTTTAAAGATTTTGGGCTGCAAAGATATAGATACCTGTAATAAAAAATCCCTTGCTTACTGCAAGGGATTTGAAAGTGTATTTATTCACCTGTCACCTCCCCTTGGGGGAGGCCGGGAGGGGCTTCTACAAGGTTTGCGGCAGCGTATACTTCCTGCCTTTATTCTGCTCCTGCAGCCAGCTTACCAGCGGTTGAAAATATTCTAGCATGGCTTTGGCATTCAGCTCATCGCCCGTGCTTTCTTTCAGCACTACGCGCCAGTCTTTCGATGCGCCGGGGTAGGTTATCTTTTTCAGGAAATCACCGATGCCCGTTTGGCCATAATAGTTGGTAGCACGCGGGTCTTGCTTCAGTATGTTTTTAGCTATGTGGTTGTGCAGCTGGTACAGTATCACGTAAGAAAGCGCATAGTCATAATACTGCGCCGGGTCATCATTGATATGTGTCTTAGTAGCCGCGTCGCAGTACTCCTCGCCGCGGGTAGATGGCGGCACGATGCCTTGGTATTTTTTCGCCAGTTCCCACCACTTAGCGTTAAACTGGTCGGGCGAGAGGCTATCTACATACATCGCTTTTTCAAAATTGCTCATCGTGCCCGATGAGAAGAAGATAAACACTACCGAGTTCAGCGCTTCTTTCAGCAGCGATTGTATGCTGTCTGTCTTTACATTGCCATCTATCAGCCCACGGCCTACCAGGTAGGGTTTTTGCATCGCTGCCATACCCATCATGCTGCCAATAGCCTCATGGTAAGCACGGTTGGCACCGCCACGCAGCAGCGGCGGTACATCTTTATTGGTATAGGTAATGTAGTAGTAAATATGGCCCAGCTCGTGGTTGGCCGTTTCCCACCACTCACTGTTGGGTTCTACACTCATCAGGCTGCGCACATCTTTATTCAGGTCCATATGCCATGCCGATGCGTGGTTGTTCTTCTTCACATTGCTATCTGCCCGGTAAGGGTACAGGCTCGATTTTTCCCAGAAGGTTTGCGGCAGCGCCGGAAAGCCAATGCTGGTGTACAGTTTCTCGCCTTCTTTCGTTATCCATTCTGCATTTTTGGTAGCCAGTACGCTATCCAAGTTGATGCCTTTTACTTCTACTACTGAGCTCCAATCCTGTCCCCAGCGGTTAGGTAGCCAGTGTGCCGGCAGGTAATCAGGCACTGCACTTACCGCGTAGCGTGCCGCCAGTTCATAGCGCATCCACGTGTGCAGCTCACGATACAGCGGGTATAGCTCGTTCATCAGCTTATCCATCGTCTGCATCATTTCATCTGCCTTCATGCCATAGTCGCTCACCTGGTAGGTAAAGTAGTCGTGGTAGCCCAGCGCCTGCACCGTTTGGTTACGATAGTTGCGCAGGTTCACCAGCCCACCTTTCAGGTTTTTGCCTATCTCCTTACTAGCTTCCCATGCCATCAGGCGCTTGTTTACATTGGTTTCTTTCTTCAGTATATCGTCCAACTGGTTGGTGCTTATTTTTTTACCATCCAGGGTGTATTGATAGCCGTACAGTTGGCGTGTCTGCGCATTTTCAGCCTGTATACGTTGCTTCACCAGGTCGGCAACGGTTTGCGGGTTGTTAGCAGCAGCATACAGTATCAGTTCCAGTTGCTTCACCTGTATTTCGGTCAGCTGGTCTTTCTGGTCCATATATTTACGCGCCTGCTCTATATTTTCTTTACTACCTGTAAAGGCGGCCATGGCTTCATCGGCCTTTTGTGCGTTCAGGGTATTGGTAGAGTCGCCCTCTACTATCTCCGTGTTCGATTTCCATTGCGCTTCACTGCTGTTGGTATACAGCTTTACATACTGCTCTGTATAGCCGTCAATGAATTTTTGCGCTTCCTGCTGCGCGGCACTGCCTTGGTTGTTGCCGCCATCTTTGCAGGAAAATAACAAGCAGGCTGATAGCCCTACCGCTGCCAGGTATTGTTTCATTACAAATGGATTTTTTGTGTGGTATAAATGTATAATTATATATCGTAAACAGTGGTGGTATAAAAAGGGGTAAATTATTTCCCTTTCGCCAGCTCTGTTGTAAAGTCTATCAGCAGTTTTGCCAACCCGTCCACATTCTTTAACGATAAGGCATTGGCCTTGTCAAATACATCGTGGTAATACGGGTTGCTGCCGTCTCCATTGGCATAAATGAATACCCCTTTTACGCCCTGCTCGCAAAACGGCCAGTGGTCACTGTTTTGTGTCTGCTCACGTTTGTTTATTTTAGGTACATAGCTCTTTTGCCCGTTTATTTTATCCATCAGTGTATGCTCTGTTGGGTTCGCTTCTCCATTCACCATGGTAATACCATTACTCGCATCGCCCGTCATATCCAGGTTCACTAAAAAGCGGATGCTGCCTAGCGGAAACACCGGGTTCTTCACATAATGTTTAGAGCCCAGAAGGCCGGCCTCTTCCCCGCTAAAGAACATGAATGCTACAGAATAAGGTTGCGGATGCTCTGCAAAATAACTGGCCAGGTATAATGTCATTGCTGTGCCGCTGGCATTATCATGTGCACCGGGGAAAACGGTACGGCTCCCCATCTGCCCTAGGTGGTCATAGTGCGCGCTGAAGACTATGAAGCTATCCGGGTAGGTAGTACCGGGCACATAACCCAGCACATTCTGGTTTTTAAACGAGGGGTTGAATTTGGCTTCTATACGCACGGCTGCCTTCCTGGGCCTTTTCGGCGCTACAGTATCTTCTACGGTGATGATAGTTCCGGGTACGGCTTCCGTGCAGGCCGTCCATATCATTTTGCCATGTTTGGGTACTATAAATAATCCCTTGGGAAACTCTTTGGCAAAAGAGCGGATGGAAAATTTCAGGTATTTCGTCACGGTATCGGCATTGTTCAGGTAATAACCTTTATCCGGGGTGAATGTCTGTTTCACTTTCGCCCATGCTGCCGAATCTTTTACGTTTTTCAGGTCTATACGTTTCAGCCTGATGCTCCCATCTGTTATATAACTGCTGCTGGCGGCATGTGCCAGGAAATCTGCGCCCGGCACCAGCACTTCCTTATTTATCTTCAGCAGCACATCATTAGGAAAGGTGTTGATAGACATGAAATACGGCTGGTAGTAGGTAGTGTCCTTATTAAACGGCTGCACACCGAATTCCATTAGCTGTCGCCTGATGTAGGCGGCTGCTTTCTCGCCACCTTTAAATACATAGCCCCTGCCATGCATGCTGCCACCAGATAAGGTGGTTATTTGCCTTTTAAGCCAGCGCTTTTCGTTTTGGGCATGAACTGTAACCTGCAGGCATGCAACGCATGCCATAAATAATAGAATGGTTCTCTTAACAGTATGCAACGGTATCATAAGCAGTAAAAATATAACATTCATCCGCTGCACCGAAATAAGCTTTATAATTAATGTATTTTATTGTAAATTTGTCTTGTTAGTTCGTCTGGCAAGTTCTTTATTCCGCGGGTAAACAAATAGCAACAAAACACAACAAATAGAAAGATTGTTATTATAATAGCTATTGATTGTCAGCTGTCATTAGCACTGCAAAAATCAAAACTGCGATTTTCACAACAAAACACAACAAATCAAAATCATAGCTGTATTAACAATATTTTATTTTTATAATGTTAAACCATTGTCGATTATTTCAGTCAAATTTGCCTTAATATATAATAGACAATGCGATTTGCTCCACTTGTACCATTTCTGGCCCTTGCTCTTAGCTTAGGATTTACTGACACACTTGCACAATCTCAATCTCAAAACGCGGCTGCACCAATGCAGCAAACCGGCCGCCTCACAGGCACGCTGGTAGATGCTCAAAACAAACCCGTTAGCTATGCTACCGTTACCCTCCTTCGTGCCGACTCATCGGTAGTGAACGGTGGGCTTACAGGCGATGACGGCTCTTTTACCATAGAGCCCACCGGCACGGGTAGCTTTATGATACGTATCAGCGGTATTGGTATTCAAACCCGTACTATCGGTGGCATCAACATCACTGCCGATGCACCTGATAAAAAACTGGGCCGTGTAAAAGCAAGTGTTACGGCACAGGCGCTGCAAGAGGTAGAAATCACAGGCGAAAAGGCAATGATGGAAATGAGTGTGGACAAGAAGGTCTTTAACGTAGATAAGAATATCACAGCTACGGGCGGTAGCGCTACAGATGTGTTACAAAATGTTCCGTCTGTTTCGGTTGATGCCGATGGTGGTGTCAGCCTGCGCGGAAAGGATAATGTGACCATATTGATAGATGGCAAACCGGCTACTTTGTTGGGTGGCGATGCGGCTTCTGCACTGCAAAGCCTGCCGGCAGCCAGTATACAGAGTGTAGAGGTAATTACGAACCCCTCTGCCAAATACGATGCGCAGGGCATGACGGGTATCCTCAATATCATTACCAAGCGCGATAAGAAGGTTGGGTTGAATGGTTCTGTATCGCTGGGTGCAGGTACGCGCGATAAGTATAATGGTAGCCTGAACCTGAATATGAAGAATAACAAGTGGAATGTATTCCTCAACAGCAGCTTCCGCCTCAACCGCAGGTACAACCGTACCACCAATGAGCGCGTGAATGAGGGCAACTACGGCTATTTCAAAAGCGAGGAAGAAAGCATTCGTGAGTTCAATGGTTTCTTTAATTCCATTGGTGCCGAATATACCTTCAACGACCGCAATACGCTGATGCTGACCCAGAACATCAATAAGATGGAATGGGGCGGCAATGGCTTTTCTAACTACAATGTATATGCATCGCCTGAAATCATAGATTCTACACAGCGTCGCAGTTCTTATAATGTGGGCGGCCCAATATCTACCTCTACAGCGCTGAACTATAAGCACAAGTTTGCCAAACCTAAGCAGGAACTGACTGCCGATGCTACATTTGCCAAGACGTGGGTAGATCGTACCCAGGAATATGAAACCTATATACTGAATGGCGATGGCTCGCAAAGGCGCAGTACCATATACCAGAAAGCACCCGGCAGTGGCAGTAACACCAGCCTGAACCTGCAGGCCGATTTCACGACGCCATTCATTACGAAAAATGGCAAACTGGACGCGGGTTACAAGTCACAACTGCTGTGGTTTGAAAGCACCAACAATGCCACTATCGATTCCGGTAACGGGGCACGGGTAGACTATACCTTGCTTAATAACTATAACTATACGCAGCAAACCCATGCCGGATACCTCAACTATTCAGACCAGGTGGGTAAATGGAGCTACCAGGGCGGCTTGCGTTTGGAATACTCTTATTATGAGGGCACGGCACTCAACCTGATGGGTAAGACCTACACCAATGAGTTCCTGAACCTCTTTCCTTCTGCATTCGTGTCTTACAAAATAGCAGAAAGCCAGAGCATATTCCTCAGTTATACACGCCGCATCAATCGCCCGCATTTCATGCAACTGATGCCATATGTAGACCTTTCAAACCCTCAGGATACCAGTATGGGTAATCCCGACCTGGAGCCTGAGTTTATTAATAACGTAGAGCTGAACTATAGCAAGAACTTCAAGGGCGGGCATAATTTCATAGCCAGCGCCTACTATCAGTATACCGAGAATATGATAGAACGCTACCGCCGCTTCTATAGCGATGGTACCACCTTTACCCAGCCGCAAAACCTGAATAAAGGGATTACCTACGGCCTGGAGCTGATTGGCAAAACACAGATACTGCCCATATGGGATGCAACACTGAGCTTCAACTTCTTCCAGAATGAAGTGCGTGGCGCTAATATCGACCCGGTACTTAACAATAGCGGCTTTAGCTGGTTTAGTAAAGTGACCACCAACCTGAAATTGCCTGCAGGCTTCTCTTTACAAGTAAACGGTAATTACGAAGCACCGAAAGTAGCGGCACAGGGTACGCTGGAAGAAGTGTACTGGCTGGATGTAGCCCTGCGCAAAAACCTGCTGAACAATAAAGCAACGCTGGTACTGAACGTGTCCGACATCTTCAACACCCGCAAATACACTACGGTATACGATTACCCTGGTTATACCCAAACTACTTACCGCGACAGGGAAACGCGCATTGGTAACATAAGTTTCACATATCGTTTTGGTAAATCTGAGGTGAAAGGCAGAAATTCAGGCAATGGCCGCCGCCGTGGCAACCAGGATGTGAAACCTAATAGTGCCAAAGAACGTGAGAACCTGAAAACCGACGACAGTAGCAATGGCGAAGGCACACCCTAGGAGTTAATTAAGGTTATTTGGTATATTTGGTAAAGGATAATGATGAATAAGATGCATATGAAAAAGACGGGAAAACTGATAATAGCCGGTGGTGTCTTCCTTATGGCAGGCATGCAGGCTAACGCACAAACATTTGGCGACCTGCTGAATAAAGGCAAAACTATTGTAAATGGTGGCAGCACCAGTACCAATGGTAGTTCGCTCAATAATATCAGCAATAGTGAAGCAGTATCTGCACTGCGCCAGGCTTTAGAGATAGGCACAAAGAATGCATCGGGCAAACTGAATACCGTAAACGGCTTCTTTGGAAACCAGCTGATAAAAATAGTAATGCCGCCCGAAGCCAGGAAAGTAGAAAGTGCACTACGTTCTGTAGGTATGGGCAAGCAGGTAGACCAGGCCATACTCGCCATGAACCGCGCAGCAGAAGATGCGGCGGGCAAAGCGGTGCCGATATTCGTTAATGCCATCACCAGCATGACCATCCAAGACGGTGTATCCATCGTCCGCGGCGGGCAGGGTGCCGCTACCAATTACCTGAAAACGAAGACCACGCAGTCACTAACAGATGCTTTCCGCCCGGTAATAGAAAATTCATTGCGCAAGGTAGACGCTACTAAATACTGGACTCAGATATTCACTTTATATAACAGGCTGCCTACAACAACGAATAAAATAAATCCCGATCTTACAGCTTATGTCACCGAGCGCGCATTAAATGGCATGTTTGTAACCATAGCCGATGAAGAGAATAAAATACGTACCAACCCTGCATCGCGTGTTACAGACTTGCTGAAGAAAGTATTCGGTGCCAGGTAGAACATGATATAAACAGACAAATTTTCATACAGCTACTATCATTTTTCAAATGGAAGAGATCACGACTCAGGAAAGCACGCCACAAACTACACTGGCTACATGGTGGGAAACCGTATCCTTTCCCGGCAAAGAAAACTACCGCGTAGATGAAAGCGGTCAGTTATTGCAAAACGCAACCGGCAGCTTTAAAGAGCGAACGGTAAGTACGCTCAGCGCCGATAACCCGGATATCACACTAAAGGCATTGAAGGATAAATATGCCGAGGTAGAAACACGCTGGAAGGAGTTGCAAACGGAATGGGATGCTGCGGAAGATAAGCTGAAACTGATAGGTAAGATAGAACGTATGAAAGACTACATGCAGCATACCGCTGCAGTAGGTGCTATCGATACGATAGAGAAACAATTGGCCGGCTATGATGCTGAACTGAATAAGCTGGGCGAACAGAACTACCAGGCCAAACTGAAAATAGCCGAACAGGCAGAAGCCCTGGCAGACAGTGATAACTGGAAAGAAACCACGCAGGCATTTAAAGATATAGCCGACCAGTGGAAACATGTGGGGCATACAGATAAGCAGCGCAACGATGAACTGTGGAACCGGATAGAAGCCGCCAAGAATAAGTTTTACGACCGCAAACGCCAGAACCAGGAAGATGTAAACAAGGAGCTGCTTCAAAACCTGGACCTGAAAATGGAACTGGTAGATAAAGCAGAAAAACTGGCGCAATCTGAAAGCTGGAAAGAAACAACCGAAGGCTTTCATAACCTGATGGAGGAATGGAAGAAGACCGGCCGTACGCTACACGATAAGAACGAAGAACTGTGGCACCGCTTCATTACAGCGAAGAATGTATTCTTCGACCGTAAGAAAGGCCACTTTGATACCATACAAACAGAGCAGGAGGCCAACTACATTGCCAAACAGGCATTGGTAGAAAAAGCTGCTGCTTTAAGGGATAGTACGGAATGGGGCCCTACGGCACAGGCATTTACAGAACTGATGGAAGAGTGGAAGAAAATAGGCCGTGTGCCTGCCGACAAGGCAGACGAACAGTGGAATGCCTTCATCGGTGCCAAGGAGCATTTCTTCCAGGCTAAGAAGCAGCACTCTGAAACCGTAAAAGTAAGCCTGCAGGATAACTACGCGCAAAAGCTGGCCCTTGTAAGGCGTGCAGAGGCGCTGCAACACTCAAATCAATGGCGTGAAGCAACTGATGAGCTGATGGAACTGATGGAAGAGTGGAAAAAGATAGGCCCCGTGCCGCGCGAGCATAACAATGATATCTGGGAGAAATTCAGCACGGCCCGCAAAAAATTCTTTGAGCGTAAAGATGCTAACCGCGAGCACCGCAAGCAGCAATTTGAAAAGCATAAGCACCAGCGCCTGCAGCAAAACAAAGATTTTGTAAGAAAGCTGGAAGATGAGTTGAAAGACGAGGAAGAAAGGCTGGCCGACTTTAAAGATGGCATCCAGAATATAACGCCCGGCCACAAAGAGGTGGAGCTACGCGCGCATCTTGAAAAACTGATAAGCCAGACCGAGAATAAGATAAAACATAAACTGGAGAAACTGGCAGAGGCCAGAAAACAACTGCAGGAAACAGAAGCTAAGGCACGGGAAGACAAACCAAATAATAATAGCCAGCAAGGCGAAGAAGCATAATAAAGAATGGGGCTTATTCAGCCCCATTCTTTATTTAAAATTGCTCAGAAAGTTATCCATATGTATAGTACCCTGGTACATGTTGAGAAACTTCTTCTTCTTATCATACACCACCACAGCCGGCAGAGATGAGATATTAAAGAACTTTACAAAGAACATATCGTAATCTTTACCCGCCAGTATGTTTTTATACTTCTTCAGCTCTTTCTTAGTATAAAACTCTGATATGGCTGATAGCGTAGCAGGGCTGAACATGCATATCTGCACACTTTTCAGCACATCCATATGGCGCAGTAAGGAATCTGTGGCTGCGTGGCAGTGATCGCAATCGGGACTAAAAAACATGAGGATGGAATACCGTCCTTCCTTTATCATACCGGTATTAAATATAGTACTGCTATCCGGCATCAATATATTGAAAGCAGGCAGGTCTTTATATTTTTCATAAGCGGAGTTATTAGCATTATTCTGTGCATAGGAAACCACAGCAAGGCATATTAAACACAGGGCGGTAACGTATCTTTTCGCTGACATGGAAAACTGTATTGAATACACAAATGTAAGGATGCCCGACGTTAATAATAGCCAGAGCTTTGCTAACTTCATGCAGCAGTATGATAACGAACGAAGACCTGTTTTTAAAACGATATAATAACCTGAATGAGCGCCAGAAACAGGCCGTAGATGAAATATACGGACCTGTAATGGTAATAGCCGGTCCGGGTACGGGGAAAACCGAAGTGCTGTCTATGCGTATAGCCAATCTGCTGCGTAGCGAGGCACAGGTGCAGCCGCACGAGATACTATGCCTTACCTATACCGATGAAGCTACCAATGCCATGCGCCGACGCCTGGTGCAGATAATAGGGGTAGCAGCACATAGGGTAAACATCAGCACCTTCCATGCCTTTTGTAACAATGTTATTCAGAATAACAGTGAATACTTCAGCCTGCGCAGCCTGCAACCGATAACAGACCTGGAACGTACAGAGCTGCTGTATGAATTGCTGGAGGAATTGCCATCGGGCCACATCATGCGCAAGCTGAGTGGTAATATATATTATGATGCAGGCAGGCTGAACCGCCTGTTTGATATGATGAAGCGTGAGAACCTGACGGCTGACGACATATCGAACGCTATAGATACTTATATAGCCGACCTGCCCAATCGTGAAGCATACATCTACAAAAAGAATGGCAAGGGCTATAGCAAGGGCGACCTGAAACAGGCGCAGATAGATGAAGAAGTGAAGCGCGTAGAAACAACACGTGCCGCTGCAAAGCTGTTTGATGTATATACGGAGAAGATGCGCGGACGGGGGCGGTATGATTTCAATGATATGATCATATGGGTACTGCAGGCATTCAAAAACAATCCTGCACTACTGCAAAGCTACCAGGAGCGTCACCAGTTTATACTGGTAGATGAATTCCAGGATACGAACGGTTCGCAGAATGAACTGTTGCAGCAGCTTACCTCGTTTTGGGAAGACCCGAACATATTTGTAGTAGGCGATGATGATCAAAGCATCTATGAATTCCAGGGTGCACGCATCCGTAATATCATAGAGTTTTACGAGCGCTATAAAGAAACCATCAAGATAATTGTATTGCCTGAAAACTACCGGTCATCGCAGGCAATACTGGATAAGGCTACAGCTACTATTGAGAACAACTATCAAAGGTTGATAAACCAATTGGATGGCCTTAACCTGGATAAGAATATAGTTGCGGCGCATCCGCGCTTTGCCAATGGCAACGACCTGGTAAAGCCTGTCATAAAGGTGTATAATAACATACTACAGGAAGAGGCAGACATTGTAATGCAGATAGAAGCACTGCAAAAGCAAGGTGTGAAACTGAATGAGGTGGCCATTCTATATGCGCAGCATAAACAGGCCGATAATATCATTGCCCTGATGGAGCGAAAGGGTATCCCTTACTCTGTAAAGAAGCCGGTCGATGTATTGCAGTTGCCACTGGTGCAGCAGGTGATAAATGTGCTGCGCTGGCTGGATGCAGAGCGTACACAGCCATTCAGTGCAGAAGCTATCTTATTTGAGATAATGCATGCGCCATATTATGGCATATCGCCTACCGATATAGCGCAGCTGGCATTGTACATGCAAGCCAATAAATCGAATGGTAAGAACTACTGGCGGCTGGCATTGAGCAATGAACTGGTAGTAGCCGCTTTGCACCTGCCATCGGCCAAACCCCTGAGCAGGCTGGGCCGCAACCTGGATAACTGGTTGCAACAGCAGTTGTCCCTGCCATTGCCTTTAT
The DNA here is from genome assembly GCA_902168085.1 of uncultured Bacteroides sp. Taxonomy (GTDB): domain Bacteria; phylum Bacteroidota; class Bacteroidia; order Chitinophagales; family Chitinophagaceae; genus Polluticoccus. Next base: position 20,194 of record CABHOP010000001.1, on the reverse strand, counting down.
TGGTTGAAAAGATCATTTATGAAAGTGGCATGGTAGCACACCTGCTGCAACATAAGGATAGTGTGTGGGACATACAAGTGCTGCATACCTTTTTCGATTTTGTGAAGGAAGTGCATAGCCGCAATGCTAAAATAAACCCCGGCGAATTATTGCGCATGATAGAAAAGATGCAGGACGAAAATATCAGCGTACCTGTGCAGCGTGTAGTGCAAAATGAAAATGGGGTGCATTTTTATACGGCTCATGGTGCTAAAGGACATGAGTTTGAGTATGTGTTCCTGGTGGGTGCTACTAAAAACTACTGGGAGGAAAAACGTGGTGGTGGCAATGAATATAAAATGCCGGATACCATTACCAATACAGCCGATGATGCAGAGAAATCATACAAGATAGAAGTTGCGCGCAGGTTATTTTATGTAGCGCTTACAAGGGCTAAAAAACACTTGCAGGTATCTTATGCCATTGCGGATAATGCAGGGAAATCTATAGAGCACTCTGTATTTATAGATGAGATAAGCACGCCGGAAGAACGGATAGACTGGTCGGTACCGGAGCAGGCATTGGTGCAGCATATGGAATGGGCGATGGTGCCAGTGCCTGCTGTACGCATTGAGCTGGCCAACTATCAGTGGATAGAACAAGTGCTGGCACAGTTTACCATGAGCTACACTACATTGTCGAAATACCTGCGCTGCCCGGTTTCTTTTTACTATGAAAGCATACTGAGGGTACCCTATCTCAAAAGTGATGCGCTGGCATTTGGTAGCGCCATACATAATACGCTGGAACGTATGTTCAAACAGATGAAAGAGCATAAAGGTGTATTCCCTTCAATTGAAGAGGTACTGAATACTTTTGGTTTTGAGATGTATAAGGAGTCGGAATCATTTACCCCACTGCAATACGATCGCCGTATGGAGCAGGGTAAAAATGTGCTGACCGCCTATTATGAAAAGTACATTCAAACCTTTGCCACCAATGTAGAAATAGAATTCAAGATACCACGCTATATACTGGATGGCGTACCGGTAACGGGCAAGATAGATAAGATAGAACTGGACGGAGATAGCTGCACGGTAGTAGATTATAAAAGTGGCGACCCGGACAGGTCATCATCGCAATATACAGCGGCACCTAATGAAAAAGAACCATTAGGCGGGGACTACTGGAGGCAGATGCTCTTTTATAAACTGCTGATAGAAAACTACCAGGACAGGAACTGGAAAGTAAAAGAAGGCATGTTTGACTACCTGGAACGTGGCTCTAAGACCAACGAATACAAACGCATCTATATACCGTTGTTTGAGCAAGAGGAAGATATAGTACGCAAACAACTGAAAGATGCCTATGCTGCTATCATGAACCATGAGTTTGACAATGGTTGTGGCAAAGAAGATTGCTACTGGTGCAATTTTGCACGTAAATATGAATTGGTAAGACCGGCTGAGGAGATAGAGATTGATGATATATAGTTTCATTCAAACACCTATTAACTATTACAATAAGGCCATCCATTATATTAAATACTATTATTAAGGATATAAAGAAAAATCTATTACTTTTATGGTACAGATTTTTCTAACTGAAAAGTTTACAGTTATTTATGCCCGAAAAAGCCAAGATATTACTGGTAGAGGACGACCCAACTTTGAGTTACGTAGTTAAGGACAGCTTGTCGAACAACGGATATGAAGTGGTACATTGCCCGGATGCGGAAACTGCCTGGCAACAATTCATGAAACACAATTTTGATGTGTGCCTGCTGGATGTAATGCTGCCTAAAAAAGATGGCATGCACCTGGCCAACCAGATACGCCAGAAGAACGAAGCCATACCTATACTGCTGCTTACATCTAAAAACATGGATGACGACAAGATAGCAGGTTTCAGAAGCGGTGCGGATGATTATATCACCAAACCGTTTAACATGCAGGAGCTATTGCTGCGCCTGGAAGTATTCCTGAAACGTACACGTAAGAAAGTGGAAGAAGCACCATCTGACGTGAAACTGGGTTCCCTGGAATTTGACTATAACAACCTTACATTGAAAAATGATAAGGTATCTCACCAGCTAACACAGCGCGAGGCCGACCTGATAAAATACCTGGTGCAAAATGCTAACCGTGTGTTGAAACGTGATGAAATATTGCTGAACGTATGGGGTAAAGAAGACTACTTCCTGGGGCGCAGTATGGATGTATTCATCACTAAAGTGCGTAAGTTCATAAAAGGCGAGGAAGGCGTAGAACTGCAAACGATACATGGTATCGGGTTCAAATTTGTATACAACCCATAGTAATAACGATACACTATAAAAAGGCAAAGCGAATGGTAGACACCATTCGCTTTTTTCTATCCCCTATATGTAACTCTAAAATCCTACTTCGCCGGCATCGAGCATTTGCTCAAAGCGCGGACAAGCTGTCTGGTAGCCATTGTTCTGGCGTTGCTTGTACCTGCCGCGGGCGAATAATGATATTTCGTAGCCTCCTGCACCATTGCTGGCAGGTTTCAGGCCGGATGTATTTACGTCGTATGATAAGGTGACAGAGTATTGATTATAGTCAACTTTAAAAGTGGGTATGATAGCGTCTTGCAAACGTACAAAAGCGCCGGCATAAACTGCAAAAATTGTTGATGATTCTGTACGATTTCTCCAGCTAACCAAACCACCTGCCATTATCTCGCGATAAGGGCCTTGGCTGGTATAATTGAAGTGTCCTGTTACTGCATACTGCTCATTTATATTGCCCTTTACACCTGCATTGGCACTCCACTTCATATCCAGGCGCATCAGGTCCTGATCGCCTGCAAAGGTTTGCTTTGGCTTGGTGATGTGATAAGCAGCTGCACCTATATAATAGTTGATATTGCGGGCAGCACCCATGCTACTATTGAAGCTGATACCTGCGCCTAAGTCATATGCCTGCATAGATACATTCTGAATGTTTTCTCCGCTGGCCATCCCACTATTATAGTTGCCATTTACATACTGTGTACTGAACGTGGCCTTCGACATATCGAAAGATCGCTGGATGTACCCGGCAGTAAAGCCAACAGATAAATAAGAACGGTGGCCATCGGCCATAGCCTTATTGTAATTGATGGCGGGATAAACATTCATGCTATTGAAGCTGATACTACCGGCCTTATCATACGTGCCCGTAACACCGAAGCTAACATAATCTCCCGCGCCATTTACGGCTATGCGGGTTTCTGCCGAAGCCAGTATCGTTTGGAACGGCACAGAGATATTGCTCCATTGCGTACGATAGTTGACCCCTGCTTTATAATCGCCGCTGAAGATACCCGTCAGCGCGGGGTTGCGAAGGATAGCATTCTCATAGAATTGTGAGAAGTGAATATCCTGCGCGGTTGCCGTACCGGCACACAAAGCCAGTGCCGCTGCCGACACCAGGCTACCAATGTAAATGCGTTTTTTCATAAAATCTTTTTAGTAGTTACATATATTCTTATCGCACCAGAGAGATGTCTCCCTTCATCTCTATAGGTTCCCCAGATTCACAAAATGCATTGATTATATATACAAACACATCGGGTTTTAATTGTACACTCTTATAAGTACCATCCCATCCTGCCATAGGATTATTTAGTGGCATATCTTCTCTTGAAAACATCAGTTCGCCCCACCTGTTATATACCCTAAAGCTCTTAACGCTGCTCAGTCCTTTACCCTGCGGGAAGAACGTATCATTTACACCATCACCATTCGGTGTGAATGTATTGGCAACAAATACCTGGCTCTTATCACAACTAACATAGACTGTTACTTCATCTTTTGCCATGCAACCAAATTCATTGCTCACCAATACCGTATAAACCGTTGTTTTATTAGGTGCTGTACTGACTATCTTACAATCCTGGCAACTTACGAGGTTGGCCGGCGTCCATTCATATTTTACAATTTCATTGCCTTCTGCTATCAGCTCTATGGTACTACCACCGCTGATGTTCCTGTCCGGGCCAAGGTCAACCTTTGGCAAGTCGTGTACCAGGATGGTTACGGAAGCCGTATCTGTAAAGCAATCACCTTGTTTAGCCACCAGCCTGTAGGTGGTAGTGGCTTCAGGCGTAGCTGTAGGGTTGGGCGATGTGGGGTCACTCAGGCCGGCAGATGGTATCCACAGGTAAGAAGATGCACCACTTGCAGAAAGCATTGTGCTTTCACCCTTACATATACTATCGCCGGGGCCTATTACCAATGCTTCTTTATCTATTACGGTTATGGTCACCTCGTCGGAATCGCTGCAGCCAATGGCATCGCTGCCTATTACCGTATATGTAATAGTGTTGACAGGATTAGCTACAGGATCAGGACAATTTGTACATGATAAAGATGTGCCCGGCTTCCATACATAGCTAACGCCACCTGTAGCATTCAATTGTACCGAAGAGCCACTACACAATTTTTTGTCTTCTCCGGCATTGATATCAGGAGACGGGTTGACCGTTACGGTTACGTTATCTGTAGCTTTACAACCATCACCATCTGTACCTGTTACGGTGTAGGTAGTAGTTGTAAGCGGGCTGGCTACGGTTGTAGCACAGTTGCTGCAACTAAGGCTGGATGCCGGTGCCCACTGGTAGCTTACACCGCCTGTAGCAGTCAGCGTATCGCTATTTCCTTCACATATAATCTTATCGGGGCCTGCACTGATATTGGGTATAGGCCTTACAGTGATCGTTACTTTCTCTGTATCCGTACAACCGTTACTATTACCTACTACATAATAAGTAATGGTAGCCGGAGGTGTAGCTAGTGGGTTGCTGCAGGTATTGCATGATAACCCAAGAATAGGCGTCCACTGATATGTATTTGCACCGCTAACATTCAACTGTACATTATCGCCGCTACATACTACAGATGCTGAACTGCTGACAATAATGTCAGGGATCGGGTTCACCGTTACTTTAACGGTATCCGTATTTACACAGCCATTAACATCGGTGCCTATAAGAATATAGTTAGTAGTGTTGGCCGGCGATGCAGCCGGAACGGCACAAGTGGTGCAAGATAAACCTGTTGCTGGCGTCCACACATAAGTAGCAGCGCCGTTCGCACTCAGGAAGGTACTTGAACCGGCACATATGGTTTTGTCCGTACCTGCATTTACCGCAGGCAACGGATTCACAATTACCTGTACCTGGTCGGTATCCGTACAGCCATTAGCTGCGGTACCTACTACTGTATAGGTAGTGGTGGTTGCAGGGTTGGCAGTGGGTGATGCACAGGTTGTACAAGACAAGCCTGTTGCAGGTGTCCATACATAAGTAGCCGCACCTGTAGCGGTGAGTGTTGTAGATGCACCGATACAGATAGATTTTTGTGTACCTGCGCTTACTGTAGGCTTGGTATTAACGTTTACCGTTATCCTGCCGGTATCTATACAACCATTGGCATCGGTACCCGTTACTATATAAGTAGTGGTGCCGGTGGGCGTAGCTACCGGGCTGGTACATGAAGTGCACGATAAACCTGTTGCAGGTGTCCACACATAGGTAGCAGCGCCGTTACCATTAATGGTAGTGCTGCTGCCGGCACATATGGATGTACCGCCTGTGGCTGTTACATTAGGTAAAGGATTTACTGTGACTGTGACTGTTGCAGTATTGGTACAGCCGTTAGCATCCTGGCCTGTTACGGTATAAGTTGTAGTAGTAGTTGGGGTAGCTACCGGACTGGCACATGAAGTACATGATAAGCCGGTTGCAGGCGTCCACGTATATGAGGCAGCGCCGGTTGCATTCAGCGTAGTGCTGCTGCCTATACAGATTGCGCGATTGGCACCGGCACCTACGGTAGGGCGTGGGTTAACCGTCACTGTAACCGTTGCTGTATTGGAACAGCCTGCAGTACCTGAGCCTGTAACTGTGTAAGTAGTTGTTGTTGTCGGTGAAGCCACTGGGCTGGCGCAGCCTGTACAAGACAACCCTGTTGCAGGGCTCCATGTATATGAAGTAGCACCTGTTGCATTCAGCGTAGTGCTGCTGCCGGCACATATGGTAACGTTGCTACCTGCACTCACCGTTGGCAGGTTGCTCACATTTACCGTTACTGCACCGGTATCGGTACAGCCATTGGCGTCTGTACCGGTTACTATATATGTAGTTGTTGCAGTAGGATTGGCTACCGGTGCAGCACATGTGCTGCAGGAAAGCGTGCCTGCGGGTGTCCATACATAACTGGTAGCACCTGTAGCACCTAAGGTTGCAGATACACCATTGCAAATAGTCACATCGTTACCTGCCGCAACTGTTGGCAGCGGATTAACTGTAACTACCACCTTACCTGTATCCGTACAACCATTGGTATCGGTACCGGTTACTATATATGTAGTAGTAGCTGTTGGCAATACAGTAGGATTGGCACAAGTGCTGCAAGACAAGCCTGCAGCAGGAGACCATACATAGGTAGAAGCCCCTGTTACGCTCAGCGTTACAGGCGTGGTACTTCCGGCGCAAATAGCTTGTGACGGGCCACCGCTTACAGCAGGATTGGCATGTATCGTTACTGTTTTAGTAATAGTATCGCTACAACCACGGGTATTGGTCATTATCAGTCTTACTGAATAAGTACCGGGTGCCGTGTACGTATGCGAAGGGTTATGAGCGCTACTGGTATTACCGTCACCGAAGTTCCAGCTGCGTGTACTTAAAGCACTCAATGTATTATACACCGTATCCGTAAAGTTTACCATACCTGAATTACATAAGTTATTCGGCGTAAAGCTGAAGTCAGCATCCATGTAATCTACCTTAACCGTATCCAGACCCTGTATGGGCACCAGACAAGATGCACCGTCACTTAATATCAGTTTGGGCACATACATACCGCTTTGGGTATATGTATAAGAGTAAGATGTATTAGATGTGGTTTGCGTAAAGCCGTTGCTCATATCCCATATATAGGATGTAGCATTATTGCTGGTAGCGGTAAAGGTTACCGTCAGCGGATTACACCCTGTAACCGGCGAATAGCTGAATGTACCCGTAGGGCCATCTACCCTTACTGTTTTAGTAAGCGAATCCTTACAACCTGCAGAACTGGTTGCAACCAGTTTTACAGAATAGATACCCGGATAGGTATAAAGCGTAGACGGATTTGTTATAGAAGAATAACTATTGTTACCAAAAGTCCAGTTGTAGGAAACTGCACCTGTAGAAGCATTGGTCATAGTAACGGCCAATGGCGGGCAGTTAGCAGCCGTATCGCTTAACGAAAACGCTACAACAGGTTTATTTACTTGTATCATAGCGTTTTTGGTAACCGAATCTTTACAGCCGTACATATCGGTCACTACCAGTTTGATAGTGTAGTTGCCGCTTGCTGTGTATGCATGCGTAGGATTAGCCCCCGTAGATGTGGTGGCATCGCCCCAATGCCATACACTTGTAATGGTATTGCCTGTAGATGTGTTATTGACGCTTAGATTCTGCCCGATGCAAATATTGGTATCATTGGTTGTGAATTGCGCCACAGGTTTGCTGGCTACAACATAAGAATTGCGTGTCAGCGAATCTTTACAACCGTTATCATCGGTAATTACCAGCTTTACAGAATACGTACCTGCGGTTGTATATGTGTTAGATATTGTGGTGCTTGTAGTAGATGTTGGGCTGCCGGTGCCGAAACTCCATGTACGATTGGCGATACTGAAGCCACCCGTTGCCGTACTGTTATCTGTAAAGTTTACAGTAATGGGCAAGCAACCGGTAGTAGGGGTGCCTGTGAAGCTTACATTCGGCGCGCCTACCTTTATATAGTTAGAGCGGGTCATTGTATCACGGCAACCATTTACATCCGTTACTATCAGCCTGACTGTATAAATGCCACCAGTACTAAAATATTCAGATGCGACATTTGAAGTTGAAGTATTGGAACCACTTCCAAAATCCCAATTGTAGGTGGCGATTATGGAGCTTGCCGTAGCGATAAACGTAGTAGGTGTATTCTTACACAAAGTAGTATCGAGGGCAGAAAAGTTTGCATCCAGGGGTTGCAGGTTTACCGTGCGCCTCAATGTATCCGTACAGCCATAAGTACTGTTGTACACACCCAGTGTGATGGTGTAAGTGCCATAAGCAGCATAGGTATGTGTTATACTGCCGCCGTTTTGTGTAGATGTAGTACCATCACCAAAATCCCAGTAAGAAGTAGAAGCACCTATGGAAGCGTCCGTTACTGTGATTTGACGGCGGTTATTACAATTGTATGCAACTGTGAAATTGGCCCTTGGGGGATAAACCGTAATGTAATTGCTGCGTGTGAATGTATCGCGGCAACCATTATTATTGGCAACCAGCGTTACCGTATAGGTGCCATGTTCATAAGCCGTATAGGTAGGATTGGTAGCTGCTGATGTATTGCCATCACCAAAGTACCATACATAAGAGCCGGCACCCGTAGAAGTATTGGTAAATGCTACCGGTGTTTCAGGGCACAGGCTTACAGGCGAAGCCGTAAAGCCCGCAGTTGGTTTTGTATTTACACTTACCGTAGTGGTTCTTGTATAAGTACACCCTGTACCTGTGGTATATGTGAGTGTTACCGTATAAGTACCGGCTACCGTATAAGTATGCGATTGTGTAGAACAGGTAGCACAGCTTACCGTACTGCTGCCATCACCAAAATTCCAGCTGTAATTGCTAACAGGGATACTGGTAGTAACATTAGCAGTAAAGTTGATAGTTGCGGGTATGCAACCGTTATATGCACCGGTAGTTATAGTAGCGGTAGGTGCCTGAATGCTGATATAATTATTACGACGTAGCGTATCGGCACAGCCTGCTGCATTGGTAGCTATCAGCCTTACATTGTATGTGCCCAGGTTGGTATAGGTATTCGACGGGCTGGTAGCGGTAGATGTATTGCCGTCACCAAAAGTCCATGCATAAGCGGTAGCACCGGTAGATGTATTAGAGAAAGCAGTAGTAAATGGTACTGCGCAACCTGATGTGGGTGAAGCAGTAAACTGCGCTGTCGGGCGGGCATTTACTGTAACTGTGCGATAAGCGGTATCATAGCAGGTACCGTTTGAAGCTATCAGGCGTACCGTATAGGTGCCTGCAACAGTGTATGTTTTGGAAGGACTTGGTGCACTTGAGCCGGTGGCATCACCAAAATCCCATGAATAGGTTAGCGAACCCGAAGGGGTAGAAGTATTCGTAAAACTAAGTGTGTTACCTGCACACACGGTGCTGGCGACAGTGAATGCTGCTGTGGGCCGGCCTATACTCACAAAATCGTTCTGCCCGATGGTATCTGTGCAACCTAAGCTATTGGTAGCTACATGATATACCCTGAAGCTACCTGTAGTAGTATAAGTATGCGATGGATTTTGAGCCGTTGAGCTGTTGCCGTCACCAAAGTTCCAGTAGTAGGACGTAGCGCCTATGGAAGTACTGGTAAAGTTGGTAGTAAGCGGGGGCGTGCAGCCAAACCTGTTGCTGGCGCTGAAACCGGATATCGGTTTAGTGCCTATGCGTATATAGTTGGTTTTAGACAAAGAGCGTGAGCAACCATTGCCATTTGTAACCAGCAACGTAACTGTATAGTTGCCCGTAGCTGTATAGGTGTGCGACGGGTTGGCTGCTGTTGAGGTATTACCATCGCCAAAATCCCATAGGTAGGTGGTAGTACCGGAACCACCGGGAACCGAATTATTGGTAAAGCTGATAGTACGTGGTAAGGTGCAGGATGGCGTAGAGTCGGCAGTGAATGCTACTAAGGGACTGGCAGCCACCGTAATGTAGTTGGTAACCGTGCGGGTATTCGTACCGCTTGCATTGGTAACCGTCAGCGATACAGTATAAGAACCGGCTGTGATATACGTGGTGGAAGGATTTTGTATAGTAGAAGTGGTACCGTTACCAAGGTCCCAATACCAAGAGGTAGGGGAGTTCGTACTATTATCAGTAAAGTTAACCAGGATGGGGGCACAACCTGAAGTGATATTGGACGTAAAACCAGCAACTGGTGCCTGGGCTTTGGCAACAGCTGGTAATAAAAATCCAAGGCTTATACACAATAATGCGTATAGGTACCTGTTCATAAGTTACATATATTAGTTAGAAATCTCTCATGCAATACATACGGTCATTTAGCTCTCTCAGGGACACGTGTATATATTGCAATGGTGCAAATGTAATCAAATTGTGGATAAGCTGTGAGGATTTGACATCAAATGTGGAAAAGTTGATATTTTAATAACCTGAAAATTAGACAACAGGCTAAACGTTTGCATATCAACAGATAAGCAAAATAGCGTCAATCTAAAAATTGTTGAAAAACTGTTAGTAATCTATAACAATTGCCTTTTATACAACTGAATAGTGTTTTCCAGCCCATAATAAATAGCATCCGATATCAATGCATGGCCAATAGATACTTCCTCAAGGTTTGGAATGGAAGATGCAAAGAATTTAAGATTATGTAAGTCGAGGTCGTGGCCTGCGTTAAGGCCCAACCCTTTTGCAGCAGCGGCATTCGCCGCTTTTATATAGTCGAATATAGCTGCGTCCTTATTTATATGATATTGTTTCGCATAGGCTTCCGTATACAGCTCTACTCTATCTGTACCTGTGTCTGCTGCAGCAGTCACCAGTTCGGCAACAGGGTCTACAAAGATGGAAACCCGTATCCCTGCATTTTTAAATACAGCAATAATACGCTTCAGGTAATCGGCCTTCCCTATCGTATCCCATCCGTGATTGGAAGTCAACTGGCCCGGATCATCGGGAACGAGCGTTACCTGCGTAGGCAGCGTTTCTAATACCAAGTCAACGAACTTGTCTTCCAGCGGATTGCCTTCAATATTAAACTCTGTCGTAATAATCGGTTTTATTTCACGCACATCGCTGTAGCGGATATGGCGCTCGTCGGGGCGGGGATGCACCGTAATGCCATCTGCACCAAAGCGCTGGCAATCAATAGCAGCTTTCAGAACGCTGGGATTATCACCACCGCGGCTATTACGCAGGGTAGCTATTTTATTGATGTTTACTGAAAGCTTTGTTGCCATATGCCGGTCGTTTCGTCAAAATTAATGCGCATTTCAGTTTATTTTGCAGCTAACATGGGGTTATCTCGCTTTTTTAACAACCGGCAGGTCATATGCAAGTTGCTACTGATAGCAGGCATGGCTATGTTCAGCGCCTGTAACAGTAATGTAAAAGAAAGCAGGGATAACACTTTCTACCTCAACTTTTCCAGTGGTACGTTGGAATCTATAGACCCGGCCTTTGCTAAAGACCTGTATACCATGTGGAGCGACCATATGATATATAATACCCTGGTGGAAACTGATAACAACCTGCACCTGGCACCCAGCCTGGCTAAAAGATGGGAGGTGAGTGCGGATGGCCTGGAGTACCGCTTTTACCTCCGCAACGATGTTTATTTTCATGATGCCCGGGAGTTTCCCGGTGGTAAAGGCAGAGTGATGACAGCAGCAGATGTGGTATATAGTTTTAATCGTATTATAGACCCAAAGGTAGCATCGCCCGGTGCCTGGATATTTAACGACCGCGTAGCAGACAATGAACCCTTTACTGCTATAGACGATACCACCCTGCTCATTCGCCTGAAAGCCCCCTTTCGCCCGCTGCCCGAAATATTGAGCATGCCTTATTGCAGTGTGGTGCCGCATGAAGTAGTAGAAAAGTGGGGCAAGGACTTCCGCTCGCACCCATGTGGTACAGGGCCGTTTCAATTTAAATACTGGGACGAAGGGAGTGTATTGGTACTGCACCGCAACCCACACTACTGGGAACGAGATAGTGCAGGGAATCAACTACCCTATCTTTCTGCGGTGCAGGCTACGTTTGTAGATAGCAAGGCCACAGAATTTCTGCTGTTCCTGCAAGGGAAGGTAGATTTTGTAAATAATATCGATGGTTCGTTCAAAGACCTGGTGCTATCTAAAAACGGGGAGCTGAAAAAGGAGTTCAGCAACCGCTTCCATATGACGAAGCAAACCTATCTGAATATGGAATACATCGGCTTCCTGACAGATAGTAATAATAAGCACGTAAAAGGCTCACCGGTGTTGAACCCTTTGGTAAGGCAAGCCATCAATTATGCTATAGACAGGCAAAAGATAGCTACTTACTTTCGCAATGGCGTGGTAATGCCAGCCACATCGGGCTTTATACCGGCAGGTATGCCGGCTTTCGATAGCAGTGGCAGGTATGGTTTCAGGTACAACCCCGCCAAAGCATTGGAGTTGCTGGCGAAGGCAGGCTACCCTAATGGAAAAGGACTGCCGCCCATTACTATATTAACACCCGATAACTGGAGTGATATTATCAACTTCATTGCCACGCAGCTACAAGAAGTGGGCATACGCCTGAATGTAGAAATCATACAACCTAATTTCCTGAAACAACAGATGTCGCGCTCTGAAGTACCTATGTTTCGTGCACAGTGGATAGCCGACTATCCGGATGCGGAAACTTACCTTGTTTTCTTCAACGGTGATTTTCCGGCACCGCCCAACTATACCAGGTTTAACAACAGTACCTTCAATAAATGGTATGCCGAAAGCCTGAACCTGCCGGACACGGCCAGGTGGCAAATGTACCAACGCATGGATAGCCTGGTGATGAGCTATGCGCCCGTTATACCGCTATACTACGACAGGCTGCTGCATTTTACACAAAACCGTATTTCAGGTTTCAGTGCCAACCCTATGAACCTGATAGATATAAAACGGGTACGTATTGCTAAAAAATAAAGGGAGCCTTTCAGCTCCCTTTATTTTAAACATCTATTTCTTTTTGTACTTGGCTATCAGGTCTGTCACAGATGTGCGCCTCATGTATTCGGGGTTCAATTCTGTGAACACCTTGGTACGCCTTGGTGCTGCTTTTAAAGCTTTTTCCAGTTGCAGCATGGCTTCTTTAGACTTACCCAGTTCAAACAATATTGCGGCGTGGTAATACCTGAAGTCGGGCTTATCGCCGCAATGCTCGCGGGCAACTTCCAGTTGTGTCAGCGCTTCATCAAAGTACCCGGAAACATACAGCCCTTTCAGCAATGCTATCCAGGTGGTTTTATTGCCCGGTTTCAGGCGCACTGCGTTCAGGTAGCACACCAGCGCTTCGCTATGTGCGTCCATTTCCATCAGGCAATTGCCGATAGCCATGCAGTACGACGCATTGTCTTTATCCAGATGCAACGCTACCGAATATGATTTCACAGCCTTATCCCATTGTTTTTCTCTTGCGTAGGTTTCTCCTATTTTAAAGAAAATGGTATCATCCTGCGGGCTCAACTGCGAAGCCTGCCTGTAGAAATGACGGGCGCGCTGGAAGTTCTTTTGTTTTTCCCAGCAATACCCCATGGCCTCAAAGATTACATCTTCTGCTTTGGCTATTTCCAGGTGTTTCTCCAGTACTTCTATCGCTTTTTCGTACCACTTCAGGCGCATGAATGCATCTGCCATATTGCGATATGCAAACTCGAATTTTTCATCGATAGCTACGCAATATTCATACGCATCAATGGCTTTCTCATACAGCTTCAGCCCCTGGTAAGCTGCGCCGAGGTTAAACCATGCCAGTGCATTATACGGGTCTTCCTCTGTAAGCTGGGTATGGAGTGTGGCGCTTTCTTCCAGTCGCTTAGTGAAATCGGCCCAGAAACAAATTTTTTGCAGGGCTTCTTCATTTCGGCGGTCTATCTTAATAATGCGCTTCAGCGTATCGAATACCGCATCAAATTCTTCGCATTCGTCATATACATCCGACAGTTCTAGCAAAAGCTCTATTTTCTCTTTACCTTCAAATTCATCCGTGCGTTGTTCCAACCATGCAGCGGCCTGGTCATATTTGAACTGGCTCAGCAAAATATCTGAACGCAATAAAGTAGCATCGAGACTTTTCTGGTCGTACTGCTCCAATTCATCGAGCGTTTTCAATGCCTGTCCGTATTTCTGAGCCTGTGTCAAAATTTCGGCCCTCAGCAATAAGACAGAAGAAGAAAAGGGATAATATGTGCGGGCTATATCGCAGGCAAGCAACGCTTGTTCTTCATTACTGCTTTGGAAATAATATTCAATAATGCGCTCAAAATCATCCTCATCCATCATTCCAATACCTTCGCCATTCTTTACGAGCTCGTAACGTTGCAACAGTTCGTCCATCGAGCCACCTTCATCGTCAAAATAATCGTCATCAAACATAGCAACCTATTTATACCAAAGTTAACAAAATATCGTTCCAGCCAATAGTAACCAATGTTAACACACTGTAAAAATGCACATGTTATCAACATGCAAAAACGCCTTGATATTCAAGGCGTTAAGCGAGTAGTATAGTATTTTATTATTGGCTTATTGTTGTGTGGGGCGTACCGGGATGGTTACATATACCAACCCTGTTTTGGCAGATACCGGTAAAGTATATGCCATATTACCCCAAATTGTTTGAGAGCGGATGATATCCCAGCCCTTTATATACAGGAAGTAGTTACCTTCTTTCAGCTCGGTAAATATGGCCATAGGTGTGCCATCTACCTTTATAATCTTAGCAGAATCATCATATTGATTATTAGCCGGTATCACTACGGCATCGTATTTAATATACACCTTTCCGCTATCTACTTTAATGCCATTGGCATCGGCTATCACACGCATGGTAGCCATACCTCCTTTACCACCCACTGCAGGCGGGGTAGAAGGTGTCGGCTTATTATCATCCTTACAAGCAAACAGTGCTATTGAAACCACTGCTGTCAGCAGTGTACTTTTAAACCAAGCTGATTTCATTGAATGGCATTTTTACGGGTGATGAAGATACAAAAAACGAATTTAAAATTGCTAATACCTTATACTATTAATTATCAGTCCAATTCATCACTTCGTTTCTGCCGGGGGTGATGGCTTGCTTTCATTCCATAAACGGTCGAGCGCGGTGACTACATAGGTTGTTTTCTTATACTTATTCGCATCTTCATCCAGCAGTTCAGTCGCCTGTGTGATACGGATCATCCGGTCGGCCCTGTTGGTATTTACGGGTTCCCCATTAGGGAAACGGTACACAGCATAGCGTACTTTTTCTTTGTCCGCATGCTGCCATTGCAACAAGGTACCCTGTGAAGATGGTATGGCCTTCAATGCCAGGGGGGCAACAGGAGGTATGCTATCTAGCCAAGCCATAACCGGCGGCAGGGCATAATACATATTGTAATGAGCCACGCTATCGGCCATAGCGGGTATTATCTTATCGAAGCTGGCGGTGCTGTAGAATACATGGCTGCTATGCTGTGCTGTTCTGCGTATATCACGTATCTGCCATAGCAATTCATTTGTACCTATCCATGGCCCCTTTGCAGCTTCTGCCATCCTGTATACACCCAATCCGTAATACATGTGGCGTCCGTAGCTATGTTTTTCCCACCATGGTAGCAGAATATCGAAAGCAGCTGCGCGGTGCCCATGTTCCCAATATAGCTGCGGCAGCAGGTAGTCGAGCCAGCCGCGGCGCATCCATAGCAATACGTCGGAATACAGGTCATCATAACAGGTTTGCCCACCACGCGTATTAGAGCCTTCGGGATCTTTAGAGGCGTTGCGCCACACACCGAAAGGACTGATACCGAATTTCACATGGCTCTTTTCCTGCTTGATATTGGTATGCAGTACAGATACGAATGTGCTTACATTATTGCGGCGCCAGTCATCTTTTGTAAACCCGCTACCATAGCGTGCGAAGCTGCGTGCATCGCCAAATTCTTTGCCGGCTATGCGGTACGGATAAAAATAATCATCAAGATGGATGCCATCTATATCATAACGCTTCACCACATCCATAATGATATTGATAACATATTCGCGCGCATGCGGAATACCCGGATCTATATATGATTTACCGCCGTAAGAAATGATCCAGTCAGGGTGTTTGCGTGTAACGTGGCTGGCAGGGTTAGGGTTTGTTTTGCTATCTGTGAGTGCACGGAAGGGATTGAACCATGCGTGAAGCTCCATATTGCGTTTGTGGGCTTCTTCTATCATAAACTTCAGCGGATCGTAATACGGAAAAGGTGGCTGCCCTTGCCTGCCCGTAAGAAAACGGCTCCAGGGTTCATACTCGGAAGCATACAACGCATCGGATGCAGGGCGTACCTGTACGATAACGGCATTACAACCCAGCTTCTGCAACTGGTTGAGCCTGCTGATGAATTCCTGTTGCTGCTGCACAGCGGGAAGACCGGGTTTGGAAGGCCAGTCGATATTGGATACGGTAGCTATCCATGCCGCCCTGAACTCTCTTTTAACGGGCTGCGCCTGCAATGCAAGGCTGAATGATAGCAAAATGAAAAGGGAACAGTATATGTAACGCATACGTGCGGCGAAGGTAAATTATGTTGCACATAGTTATAGCCTGATGCTACTTAAAAAAAGCCGCTGCAGGCTTTAAAACTAGCAGCGGCCTCTATAAAGGTATTGACATGCAATACTATAGACTTACCTGGTATTGCAACCAGACAGAGCTGGCCTGTGATGTATTATTAATATCGCCATTGGGCTGACGCCTGAATACCGGACGCATTTCGTAGTTCAGCGATATTTTGGCCTGGTGCTTATTGATAAGCCAGTTGACACCGGCATTATAAATATTGAAAGGATCGTTTAGCTTTTCATAATCGGACCAGCGATACGAAACATATGGCATTAAAGTGCCGAGGTCGCCCAACATGCGTTCGGGCATACGAATGCCCAGCTGCGCATATATGCTATTGCCTGTGCCGAACATTGGGTAAGCATTGCCCGCACCGTTGAATATGGTAGCATCTGTATTACCGTTTGCCGGGTTCATGATACCATTGTTGCGGATGTAGTTTGTACCGTAGTCAGTACCGTAGTAACCCACATAAGCTGATATAGCATATTTGTTTTTCATAAGCGGCATATCTGCATATACAGCTGCCGACCATAGTAGCATATCATCATATACTGTGTCCGCGCCATTCAATCGCCACGTAGCATCGTTTTGATACATGATGCCTGCTTCCAGGTTCAATACTTTCTTTTCACCCAGGTAGGTACCTGCCATATAAGGTGTAGTATGCGGTTCTGTATCTAAAAAATTGTATGCAACAAAACCTTGATATTGTTTGTAATGGCCATAGCCCGCAAATGTTGCATCGGTGTTTATGGCAGGCGGTGTTTGCCCGTTCGTCTGTATGGGGAATGGGTCTGAAACTGCCACACGGTAATCTACTTTGCCTACCTGCCCGCGCGCATACAGGCTGAGCTTACGGGCAAACTCATCTGTCTGGTCAACCGTTGCCTGCAAGAAGACAGGGACATCGGTCGTCATGATGGTACTGATACTGGGTTGAGAAAACCGGCTAAGGCCATTGACAATTGTAAGCCCACCTCCCAGTTTCAATGCATTGGAATGTTTGAAAACACTGAACTCGCCCAATGCATCGTGAAAGAAAGCTTGTAGTTTCCGGTTGCCGGCATTCTGCGAAAGGAAGTTAAAATTGTTCATACCAAACTGTGTATAGAAAAATACACGGTCTGTTATTTGCCCGTATAGCTGCATGCGGGTACGCCTCAGGCCTATATCAAAAGTATTATCTTCCGGCCTGCCCAATACAGTAGTGCCGGGATTACTTTGATTCCACCGCGCCCATAACTGATTGAGGAAAGTTGCTTTTACATAGCGCTTACCATCAGTGCTCAGGTTATACTTCAGTTCATTGGTATTTTGTGTAAATGCTATACTGCTATATAATAAGGCTGTGGAAAGGAATACAATCTTCTTCATTCTAAATATTTATTTCCCGATACAAAAAGTAATTTTTCAATACTGATAAGGTTTTCAGGGTTTCGAGGTACAAATAGGGAACAAATTCTCTATAAAACTACACCTATTTACTGCGAAATTATGGATGGTTAATTGTCTTTACTAATTGCCATAGAATCCCAGATTGGTATTACCCGTTGCTACTAATAAACGTTTTTTTATTTCCCCTTGTTGAGTAAGCAAAGAATTCTGATTATAGAGCTTACTGCATAGACTAATCTTTGAAAAAGAAGGATACTAGTTAAAAGTGGGGAAGATACTATGCCTGATTCAATCACGCATGAAAATATTAACCAATAACAATGTCGTAAAAATAATTGTTACCCACTTCCAGAGAACTGCGCTTCAAGTATTTGATTCTATCAACTGACAATTGTACCGATTTTAAACATTGGTAAATACAATGCGATCAATATTGTACCAATAATTACCGCCAGGAATAGTATCATTAAAGGCTCCAGTATTGTTATCAAAAGATTCGACTTGTATTCCATATCAGCCTGGTACCTATTTCCTAATTGCAAAAAAATGTTATCTAGTTGATTAACTTCCTCACCTATCCTGATAAGCGTAACTACCGAGCTATCGAACAATTTATGCTTAGCCATGCCTTGATAAAAAGAAGCCCCATTAACAATGTCATCCTTTGTCTTATCTATCGCTACTTGTAATGGATAGAAATCAATCATCTGCCTAATAAGATGCAAACAGTCTACCAATGGTATTCTGGCAGACAATAGGAGTTCCATACCTTGTACAAATTGCAAGAGATACGTAGTTTTAATGACATTACCAACGTAAGGAATGCGAAGTACAAGGCTGGAAACAAACTTTTTTACTCTTACATTGTCCTTATTGACTCTAAACCAATAGAAAAATAAAGCTATTGTAATAATTGTAAAAAGTGCAATTGGACCAATTCTTTCGGATGCTGCTACTATTAACTTGGTAAGTTCAGGTAATTCTCCACCAAACTGCGTTAGAGTAGAGGCAAACATCGGAACAACAAATTTTAGCATAAAAAAAACAGCAAGTAATGTCGTTGCCAATATAATTATAGGATAACTAAGTGCATTAAGCGTTTTTCTTCTCTGGGTATTTTTTTTAGAGTAATACTTTGATAGCTTACTAAAGACCTCAGGCAACGCTCCGGTATTTTCACCAATTAGTATACTGTATGTATCAAAATTATTGAATTGCTTCGCCTCTTCCATTGCTTTAGATAAGCTTACACCTATCGATAGCTTTTCATATAGTATGGAATAAATGGATTTAAGCTTGTCGTTACCATCAGTAGTTTTTGACAGATTTAATACTGTCTGTAGATCTACTCCGGAATTTAACAATAAACCTACTTCGGAAAAAAATCGCTCTTTTAAGGTATCGCTTATTCTCTTGAAAAACTTAAGCTCAATATTTCCAATTGAAAATATCCTATCTACGATTGATTCAGGCAAAGTCTTCTGTGCTTTGCTATTCTTTATTGTTTTTAGGTCCATCGCACAATCAATATGATAAAATCAATTCTTCTGTACTGTAATATTTTTCAAAAAAAATTAAATGATAATTTGTTGTATCCAGTAGTAGACTAACATTTTTAGTCCTGTATTCGTTATCATTTATCATCATTTTGTTTACGTTAACCCCTTGCACATTAACATCAAATATTATGCTGTTACTATTATAATTCCTTGTCACATTTGAATCAAGTATATACTCAACTGAGTCCTCGTGCCCATGAAATGACAACTTTTTTTCAAAAAGATCATACTTTATATAAACACATTTACTTGCATCTGTACTTAGCGCATTTCTCAGCGATAAAATACTAGTCATTTTAGATTGCATGGTGGAATATGACTGCCATTGTTTATCTAGAAGCAATACTGCCTGGTATATCAGCACAACTATTACCGCACTTAGTATTAGCGCTATAAGCATTTCTATCAGCGTAAATCCAGATAAGAAACGGGTTTTCAATTATAGCGGCTTTTGTCTTTTTATCTTATAACTTTTCCCAGCGACTGTTATATTAAGTGCCTCTTCTGATACTCTTTTGATGACAATATCATTATACGTTTCTTTTTCACGTAAGAATAGGTAATTGTCATTTATCTTTAGAATTGCCGTATTGACTGTGTTCCGGCGGATCACACCATAGTATTCAGGAAGTTTTACTGGCCTCGGTTCTACATCACTTTGTTTTACCGCAACTACAGGCATTACAGATGCAGTATCAGTAATTATTTTCAGGAAGGGGTCATCCTGATATTGAAACACCGCATAGGTATCAATTAATTGAATACTGCTTTTTGAATTGTTATATTTTGTAGGTGCCAAGGGCTTTCCTGGGTTT